>NZ_CP147012.1:2130000-2730000 GCF_037126285.1 Bernardetia sp. MNP-M8 | reverse complement strand
GTTCAGCCATTTGTAGTTATGTTTTCTATTCCTGTGGCTCTCATTGGCGCACTACTCGCTTTGGCTTTAACAATGCAAAACCTCAGTATATTCTCTATTTTGGGAATAATTATGTTGGTAGGTTTGGTTGTGAAAAATGCCATTCTGATTGTCGATTTTGTAAACCAACTTAAAAAAGAAGGAATGGAAAGTACACAGGCTGTCATAGAAGGAACAATGGAACGTTTCAGACCAATTTTGATGACAACAATTGCGATGGTAATTGCCATGATTCCTATTGCCATAGCAAGTGGAGCAGGTTCAGAATGGAAAAACGGACTTGCTTGGGTACTTATTGGAGGTTTGACTAGCTCTATGATTCTTACACTTTTAATTGTCCCTATTGCCTACCGAGTAGCTGATAGTATGGCAGAACGTTTTGAGAAATGGAAAGCAACAAGCAGTTTTTTCTCAAAAAATAAAGATGTACAAGATGTAGAACTGGCAAAATAAGTTCTTAATATTCTCAAATCCTTATTCTAGTTTCCTCTTAAACGATAAGCATTTTTCAATTTGAGAATACTTTTTATACAATTTCTAATACTAAAATTAAAGCAGTTATGAATATTCAACCTCATTTCAATCCGTCTAATCAAAATGCTATAAATCATTTTTTTAGCAATTCATCTACTCAAAAAGAGCAAAAACTCACCATGACTTCTTCAAAAATTGCTCATTATGTCAAAATGATATTACTGAGCCTCAATATAGAAGAGGAAAGAATTCAGCCTCATAGAAATTTTTATGAAGATTTTGATTTTGATATTCTGATGCACATCAACCTTATTCTTTTAGTAGAATCTTATTTTTCCATTTTTATCAATGATGAAGAAGCCGAAAAAATTACTACTATTCAAGAATTACAAGATGTCATTCAGACAAAATTACTGGGTTACTAAAAAGAATTCAAACTCTCAAGACACTTTTGAAAGTATCAAATAGATTCTAATCTATGCAAAAGCCAAAAAGAGTTTTTTTATTAAAAACCATTTTTTTAGACTAAAAAAGAGTCTGAAAAATTATAATCCAAAACTTAAGTTATTTAAAATCATTACTTACCATCAAAAAAGCAATCAAATATAATTTGAATTGCTTTTTTTCTTTTATAAAATCATTTACAAAAAAAATAATCATTAGGCATTTCAATTCTACAAAAATTGTAAAATTAATATAGTTTTTTTTGTGTGAATAGAATTATTTGCTACTTTTGCGTTGTTATTTTTAACCAGTCTAAATAAAAACAAAGTCATGAAAATTATTTTTACCTTTCTATTCACAGCTTTGCTACATACAGTATTGTTAGCACAAAGCTCTATAAACGGCACTATCCAACTTAATGATGGAACACCTGCCGTAGCAGTCAATATCTATTTAGAAGGCACAAATATTGGAACAACTACCAATGCTGTCGGATTCTATGAAATTAAAAATGTTGAAGCAGGCAATCACACTTTAAAAATTGTAGGGATTACAATAAAACCTATTTCAAAAATAATCTCAGTAGAAGCTAATCAAACAATAACTTTAAATTTTACTGTTGAAGAATCTACAGGCAATCTCAATGAAGTATCAGTACGAGCATCTTCTGAAAAATCAAAGTCAAAAGTTTCTACTTCATTGCGATTACAAACAGAAATTGAAAAACTTCCTCAAAACATTCAAGTCATTCAAAGAAAAGATTTAGACAATCAAATTGTATTAAGTCTGAGCGATGGTTTGTTGCGTAATGTGAGTGGAACAATGCGTTTGGAGCATTGGGGCGATGTTTATGCTCGTGTAAATATGAGAGGAAGCCGTGCTTCTGCTTTCTTCAATGGCGTAAATATTACTTCAAGTTGGGGTCCTTTAACGGAAGATATGAGCTATGTAGAACGAGTAGAGTTTGTAAAAGGTCCTGCTGGTTTTATGATGTCAAGTGGCGAACCAAGTGGTATTTATAATATCGTTACCAAAAAACCAACAGGCGATGATTTTAATGGGTCTGTACGTTTTACAACAGGTAGTTATAATTTATTTCGTGCTGAAGCTGATGTAGATACAAAAATTACTAACAAATTATCTGCAAGGCTCAATGTAATGGGACAAAATAAAAACTCATTTAGAGATTATGAATACAATGACAGATATATTGTTGCTCCTTCATTGCGTTATGATTTCAATTCAAAAACAAAACTTACTGCCGAATATATTTATCAGAAAGCAAAAATGTCTAACATTGGAGCATCTTATATTTTCAGTACAGAAGGCTATGCAACCTATCCTGCTGAGACCACTTTAGGCGACCCAGGACTTGAACCAAGCCTTGTTGATGACCAAACTTTCAATGTAAATTTCCAACATGAATTTAAAAAAGATTGGAAAATCACAGCACAAACTACCTATATAAATAGCTATCAAATCGGACAAAGTATGTGGGCTGGTGATGTACAAAAAGATTTGATTCAGCGTAATGTGAGCTTATTTGAATCTAGTAATATCATGAAATTTGCACAAGTTTATGTTAACGGTAAAGTTATGACAGGTGGTGTTAGTCATAAATTAGTTGGTGCTTTGGATGTAGGAACAAAAGAATATATGGCAGACTGGAATCAATCGCATCAATTAGAAACAGGTGATAATTATTTTTCAATGACAGCAGATAGCTACCAACCTGTAACAAATGGCTATCCTGATTTTGATTTGTCACAACCATTAGAAATCCGTTCAAGTCCTTATGGAAGAATTAATTTACAATATTCAGGAATATATCTTCAAGATGAATTAGGATTTTTAGACGATAAAATCCGTCTTACTTTGGCTACTCGTTTTACAGATATTTCTCAATCAAGTTATGGTGGTGCAGAGCAAAAAGCTAGTCAATGGACTCCAAGAATTGGACTTAGTGGTTCAGTTGATGAGCATACTTCAGTTTATGCTTTATATGACCAAAGTTTTGTGCCTCAATCTGGCATTTTGAGAAATGGAGACAAAATTAAACCTATTACAGGAAATAATTTGGAGATAGGAGTAAAAAGAGATTGGTTTGATAAAAAATGGACAACTACCTTATCTATTTACCAAATTACTAAGAAAAATGAGTTGATAAGTGATCCTAACAATGCTCCAACCGAACAATATTCTATCATAAAAGGAGAATCAGAATCAAAAGGAATTGAATTTGACTTGAGAGGAGAAATCATTAAAGGTTTGAATCTTACTTTAAATTATGCCTTAACTGAAAACCTAATTACAAAATCAAATGTAGAATCTCTACAAGAAGGCGACCTTGTTCCAGGATATGCAAAACATACAGCAAATACATGGATTGCTTACACACAGCAAACAGGATTTTTGAAAGGCGCAGGATTGTCTTTAGGTGCAACTATACTTGCTGACAGAACTACATGGGGATGGGCTTCCAACCCAAATCAAAAATCTCTTGGAGATTATAAAAAAGTAGATGCAGGTATATTTTGGGGAAATGATGATGTACAAGTTACACTCAATGTCTACAATGTACTGGACGAATATTTATATAGTGGTGCACCTTATGGAACTTTCTACTATTATCAAGCTGAAGCTCCAAGAAATTGGCGTTTAGCTCTTGCCTACAAATTTTAATCTTTTCTATCCTACTATTTCTAAACTATCCAGAGTTTATGCTTTGGATAGTTTAGTTGTTTATCTAATTTGACTATAATTATGACATTACCAAATAGAAAAAAAATATTCAAACAGTGGGTAAGAAAATTTCATTTATGGGCTGGCTTGGGTATTGGCAGTATTATTTTTATTATCTCTGTTACAGGTTGTTTGTATGTATTTAAAGATGAAATTCAAGACATTTTGCGAAAAGATGCTATGTTTCATAATGAGCTTGACATAGATAAAAAACAAGTATTACCTATTCATATACTAGAAAAAAAAGTAAATGAATATACACAAGAAAAATATCCTGTACACTGGGTAAATATTCCAATTGACAGAAATGAAAGTTATAGATTTTACTATTACGAAAAAAATCCTGAAACGACTTGGAATTATTTTGATGAATTTATTATCTATAAGTCTGTCTATATTAATCCTTATACAGGAGAAGTTTTGGGTACTTTTGATGAGAAAAATGGTTTTTTCGGAGTTGTTTTAGGCATACATTTTTCTTTATTACTGTCACGTCCTATTGGAAGTTGGGTAGTCGGAATTACTACTTTGCTATTTATTGGAATGCTCATTTCAGGAATTATAATTTGGTGGCCAAAAAACAAAAAAGCTAGAAAACAGCGTTTTTGGTTTCCTAAAAAAAATCTAAAGAATTGGAAAAAGTTTAATTATGATTTGCATAATATTTTAGGATTTTATGCTTCTTTTGTCGGAATCATAATTGCGATTACAGGCTCTTTTTATGCCTTCTTCTTTGTTAGAGCTTTGATATATCTTGTCTTTTCGGGTGGACTTACACAATATCCTGATTTTTCAGAATACAAAACGACCTCTCCAAAAACAGAACGAACAGCAACCACTCTAGATAAAATAGCAACACAAGTCGAAAAATTGTATCCTGAAGCCTATGGATATAGTATTGACTTAGGGCATGAGCATTTAGACGAACATTCGCACCCTGCTTTTTCAATTTATATTCAACAGAAAAAAGGCGTTTATTATATCAATAATGAAGTTTTCTTTGATGAAAATTCAGGTGAAATGCTTTATAATCGTCCTCACAAAGAAAAGAATTTTGGAGAAAAAGTAATTGCAGCCAACTATGATATTCATGTAGGTGCAATTTTAGGACTAGGAGGAAAAATCTTAGCTTTTTTAGTATCACTTATTTGTGCATCCTTGCCAGTTACAGGTTTTATGATTTGGTGGCAAAGGCACAAAAAAAGAAAGAAACGTTTAAGGATAATTGAATAATTATATAAGCCTGAATAGTTTTTGAGTTAGTTGGTCAGACCAAACTATTCAGGCTATATATAACTTACTGATGCAAATTAAGCAACAGTGGCAGCAGAAGACAATGAACTTTCAATCCAGTTTTTCGCCTCCTCTGTATTGTCAAAATACTGTACCTCAAAGCTCTGCGCTCCTTTTTCACCTTCCATAGTTTGTTCAATAGAAAGTTGTGAAATAAACTCTTTTGATACGATAATAGCATATTTTTTAAGTCCTGCTGCTATAAAACGAGGAAAAACCTCATTATCTACCCAGCTTTGTAGTTCTATCGTAATAGTGAAAGAAAAATCTCGTGTGTCGTCTAAGAAATATTTGGCATTGTATTTTTCAGCACACTCTGCTATTTTATTTATTTCAGCAGTAAAGTCATCTTCCTCAAGTTCTTCAGATTTTGGAGTCCAAGATTTTGATAGTATAGATTTAGATTCATCAAAATTAATAGTTTGATATTCGCTTTTGTAAATTTCCATGATAAATAGGATGAGATTATTTTTTAATTAAGGAATTATTGAAATAGTATTTGCTCTTACAGAAGAATGAAATAGAATAGGATAATATTCTTATTCATAGCTTACGTTTAAGAAATAAATTTAGTTATTTGTCCTGCGATAAACTAATTATAGTGCTTGTATTTAGCACCTATGTAGGGATTATCTTAAAATTATACATATTATTTTTTACAGTTTTTCTACTAAATTAGTATTTACTAATACCACCTAGATACTTGAGTATATATAACTTTAGCTCAGAATAATATTTTGTATTTATTCAAGTCGGTAAAGATAGATTATTTGAAAAAAATAAATCTTTCAAAATTAGAAGTAATTACTTGTATTTACTTAGAGATATTTATATAGAGTCAAGAAAATAAAAAATGCCCTATTATTCGTAAAGCATTGAATATTTTATATATTGCACTCTGTAAATTTTTATTCTAAAAAAAAATCTATTCTATTTATGTCAAGATTTCAAGATAAAGTTTGTATTGTTACAGGTGGAGGTAGTGGTATTGGATTAGCTGCTGCTCGTTTACTTTTAGCTGAAGGAGCAAAAGTTATGATTAGTGGTCGTACACAAGAAAAGCTTGAAAAGGCTTGTAAAGAACTTGGTGGCGACAAGATACGCAGTATAAAAGCTGATATTTCAGTAGCAGCTGACCGTCAAGCTCTTGTAAAAGAAACGGTAAAAGCTTTTGGCAAAATAGATGTATTGTATATTAATTCGGGCATTGCTAAAGCAGCTCCTATCGATCAGATGACCGAAGAAATATATGATGATGTTTTGGCTATCAATCTTAAAGGACCTTATTTCCTGATTCAGGCAGCTTTACCAGACATGAATGATGGAGGTTCAATTGTATTTACAGGCTCTATATCTAATCAAATCGGACAACATTCATTGAGTGCGTATGCTGCTAGTAAAGCTGGATTGCGTTCGCTTGCCCGAACACTTAGCACTGAATTGCTACCACGCAAAATTCGTGTTAATATGGTTAGTCCTGGTATTACAAAAACTCCTATCTTGGATATGCCTGGACTTTCAGTAGATGAAGTACAAAAGATGATTCAATCTTTAGCTTCTCAAAATCCAATGAAACGCATTGGTCAACCTGAAGAAATTGCTAAAGCAGCCTTATTTTTAGCATCTGATGAAGCTTCCTATATATTAGGTACAGAAATTATTGCTGATGGAGGCTTTACACAATTACAGCTTACTTAGTATATAAAAACGAAAGATTTAAGAATTATAAAAAAACCGAATAAATTGTTTTAAACAAGTTATTCGGTTTTTTTTAGTAGCTCTGTTAGGAATCGAACCTAAATTTTGAGCGTCGGAAGCTCACGCACTATCCATTGTACTACAGAGCCTTTTTTAGTTCAATTCGTAATTAATTGTTACCAATTTCCTGCTGTGTCGTTAAAAATATCAAACACAATTCTATCCAAAATAATTTCTACTAGCTGTTCTTCCACTTGTGAAAGTGTTTGATTTTGCTCAAAATCTTCAAATTGTGTATATACTTTATCATCAAAAGATTGGTCTTCTTCGACAACATTATAATAAGTCACTTCCATTTTGATTTGCAAACGCTGAATAGTTGCAACTTGCGATCCTCCTTGTGGTGCAACAGGAATAACTTCATAACCTACAATTCTTCCTTCAATCTGCATATCTCCCCCAGCTTGAACTAATCCTAGACGGGTATTTCGAAGATAAAATTCACGCAATTTTTCAGTTGCATTAATTGTAATTGTTGGAGGTCCTTGTCCTGCATCATTCAAAATTGGCTGGATAGAAAGCGTTTTGATTTTGGTATAATCAATTGTTCCACCATTTAGTTTAAAAAGAGATGCACCTGTACAGCTTGATAGAAGAAGAATCAAGTTAAAAAGGAAAATTTTATTTATATATTTATTTATCATTATTATTTATTTCAGCGTTATTTTCTGATTTTGTAACCAGTGTTGATACTTTGTTGTTAATGAGTTTTGCTCTTGTTAAAACACAAAATTATCTATTTTATTTCAGTCTAGAAATTCAATTAACCATTAATAACTCACAATTAACTATTGTTTATTTATCCAGTTCGTATTGTTTTATTTTTCTATATAAAGTACGCTCCGAAATTCCTAAATCTTGTGCTGCATATTTTCTACGATTATTATTTTTATCTAATGCCTTAATAATCATTTCTTTTTCTTTTTTCTCTAAAGAAAGTGTTTCCTCTTCTGGCTCTTCCTCTGGTTCGTTGTAATCTTCTACTTCTTTAGCATATTCTATGGCAGCATCATCTTGTTCATCTTCAACCTGATTGTAATTAGCAGAATTTGGATTGGAGGGATTGAGATACAAAGGCAAATTAGAATTTTTATCGGCATAAGATTCACTATTCTTAGCTACATCATCGAAAAGATGTTCGTATTTTTGCAACATTCCTGCACTTCCTTGTCCTTCCAAAATATTCAAAACGAGTTGTTTGAGTTCGGTCACATCTCTACGCATATCAAACAATATTTTATACAATAAATCTCGCTCTGAAAAGTTATCTTTTGCTTGCTCACTTCCCGAAAGTGCTGGAAGTGTATTTGCTCTTGGAGCATTTTTTGGCAAATAATTTTTCAATATTTCTGCATCAATATTCCTATTATCACCTTCTAAAACAGACATTTGTTCTACCAAATTTTTGAGCTGACGAACATTTCCAGGAAAGGGATAAGAAAGCAAAATTTGTTTGGCATCTTCATCCAAAATAATTGGTTTGCTACGATAACGCTCTGAAAAATCACCTGCAAACTTGCGAAAAAGAAGCTCCACATCATCTTCTCTATCTCTTAGAGGAGGAACAAAAATTGGAACAGTATTGAGACGATAATATAAATCTTCTCTAAATTTTCCTTCTTCAACAGCCTGAACCAAGCGTACATTTGTAGCTGCCACCACCCTAACATCTGTCTTTTGAGGTTTTGAAGAACCCACTTTTATAAACTCTCCATTTTCTAAAACTCTTAAAAGCATTGCTTGTGTATCAAGAGGCATTTCTCCAATTTCATCTAAAAAAATTGTTCCTCCGTCAGCTTCTTCAAAATATCCTTTTCGTGTTCCTGCTGCCCCTGTAAAAGAGCCTTTTTCGTGTCCAAAAAGTTCAGAATTGATTGTTCCTTCAGGAATTGCTCCACAGTTAATGGCAATAAAAGTAGAATGTTTGCGTGTACTGAGTTGATGAATGATTTTAGAAAACGACTCCTTTCCTGTTCCACTTTCGCCTGTAATCAAAACGCTCATATCTGTATTGGCAACTTGTGCAGCGACTTTTATGGCATGATTGAGCAAAGGAGAATGACCAATAATTCCGAAACGTAATTTTATGGGCTGAACATCTATCATAGTCAAGGTTTACGTGTTTTTAGCAGGAAAAAACTATTTCTTATTGAAAAAATATCAATTATGTAAAATAATAATAACACAATTGCAAATATGCTTCAAAGATACGTAAAGAATTGAATTGTTATTCAAAAAATATGTCAAAAAGTCAGTTAAAAATGAGTTTAGTGAATAGTGGTGACTTAAAAAAAATGAATAATTAGAATAATTAGCGAGTGATTTGGCTTCGCTGAGCTGTTGGTTTTAGGATTACTCTGATAATTACAGGATAATATATTACTGTATTTTAATTATTCATAATAATAAAAAGAAGTATTTTTTAGTATACTCACCTTGTATTTCATACTACAAATCACTTGCTAATTAGTCTTTTATTTTTTCTGACTACTTACGTGTATTAGAAGTTAATTTAGGTGTAGCAATTTTAATTTTCTGTTTTTCCATCTCTATATCTAATTGTTTTACTTCTCCACAAAATTCCCCATCAATTTGAAAGCTAATTGGATAATCTGTTTGAATAAGTGCTTTTTTTGTTCTTATAATTTCGATAGCATCATCTTCTAAAGGCAGATTACCAAATAATATTTTCAATATAAGAGATAGTTCTAAACTTCTAAAAATAACAATTTCAAAGACATCATCATCTACTTTCCCTAGTGGATTTACAACTACACCTGTTCCATATTTACTTGAATTGGCTATCAAAATTACTTTTGCTTGCGTTTCAATTTGTGTATCTGGAGTAGAAATAGTAGCATTAAAAGGTTCTTTGTTTTCTAAAATGGTAGGAAACATTTGTAAAAAATAACCTAGTTTTCCATGTATTTTGCTATCGTGATAGTTTTTAATAAGTTCAGCATTGAGTCCCAAATCGCTCAAATGAAAACTCTTCATCTTGTTGATTGAAATGCTATCCACCTCTTTAAAATTATCTTGTAGAGCAATTTCTAAACAGGTTTCTAAGTCGTTGGGCAAATCCAAATCCTTGGCTAATCCATTGGCAGAACCCATTGGTAAAATCCCAAAAATAATGTCTTCTTTAAAAAGTGTTTCAAAAACGAATTTGATTGTTCCATCTCCTCCTCCAATTACTACTTTTTTAGGTTTGTACTTAGTATATAGTTTTTTTATTTCTGTCTCATCAGAAGGTTCTTCTTTATTTCCTGTTGTTTCATAATAGACAAAATTATATCCTTTGTTTTCTATATATTCTTTTATTATATACTTTTCATTTTTCTTATCTGTTCCTCCTGCTAGAGGGTTTATGACTAAAAAAATGAAATTATCGTTTTTATTTTTCATGGGTTTATGTGAGTTTTAGTTGTTTATATCAAACTAGATTTTGATTTGCTTGTTATGTCAGAAAAGAAATTAATTAAAAAAACTTCTATGAGTTCAAATATTATAAGAAAAGATAATCTAAAAGCTGATATAAAATTATATAGAGGCTATGCCAGTGACAAGTTATTGGTTGTTTTTGGACATGTTTTCAAAAAATCGCCTGTTCCGTTGAGTGAAAAAACAAAATTCAAACATGCTTATTCTGTTCTTCGTACTTTCAGAAGAAAAACCATTTCGAATGCAGATGTGTATCTTCATTATAATAACAAAAAAATACATAGCAAAACGCTCAAAGATGGATATTTTCGTTTTTCTATTCCTTTAAACCATTTTTCTGATGACCATTTTAAAAATGGTTGGAATAAAATAGAAGTAGAATTAAATCATGAAGGCAAAAGCATAAAAAGAACTACTGAAATTTTGCATCCTTATGATGGAAAGTTAGCTTTTATTTCAGACATTGATGATACTTTTTTGATTTCTCATACCAATAATTTATTAAAAAAATTATATGTTTTGTTATGGAGAAATGTAAATGACCGAAAAGTATTTGAAGATGTAACATCACATTATGAGTTGCTTAGTAAAGCCAACCAAGAAAAAGGAGAAACAAATACTTTTTTTTATGTTTCTAGTAGTGAGTGGAATTTATATAATTTTATTGAACGTTTTACCCAAATTCAAAATTTACCTAAAGCTGTCATTAAACTAAAAAGCATCAAAACTAATCTTTCAGATTTTCTTTTTACAGGAAGAGGAGGACATCATCATAAATTTGATAAAATAAAAGATATTATAGAGTTTTATCCACATCTTCGCTTTGTTCTTTTAGGAGATGATTCTCAAGCAGACCCTACTATTTATGAGGAAATTTGTAAGACTTTTCCTCAAAGTATAAAAGCAATTTATATTCGTCAGACTGAAAAGAAGCAAAAAAGTAGTACACAAAAAATCCTTCAGAATATGGAAAATCTCAATGTAAAGACATGTTATTTTATCAAAAGTGAAAAAGCAATGTTACATTCTAGGGAAATTGGTATTGTTTAAGTTTTATTTTACTACTGAAAAAATCAGTAATCCAATAACTATTACAATCCCTACACCTGTGAGAATTGTATTTATAGCTAAATTAGATTCTAACATTTTATTTTGTTTTTCTAGTCCTTCTATTTTCTTATTTAGAGGCTCAAAATGTTCTTGTAATTTTTCATTTTGTTGTCTTAAAGATTCTCTTTGTTCTTTTATTCTATCTAAAACTAATTCATGATTTTCCTGTACACTATTTTTTATTTCTCTAACAGATTGATAAATATTATTTGACTTTTGACTTAATATTTCTAAACTTGAACTAATTTCATTTGTAGAAGTATGAATATTAGCTAGTTTTTCATGAACTTCTTTGAATTGTTTTGTAAAATCAATTTCCTCAAAACGGTTAGCCTGATTAGAAAGATTTGAAATGACTCTTTGTAAATCCTCTGTTCTAGTTGCTAATTTTATATACTCAACTTGTAAATCTTTTTGCGTTTGCAGAATAAATTCTTTTTGCAATCCTTCAAACAAAATATTAAAATCCGTATCTGATAATCTTGAAATTTGGATTTTGAATTCTTGTATTTTTCCCTCAAATGCTGTTGTTTTTTCAGTAAGAGAAGTATTAATTTTTTCTAAATAAGAATTTGCTGTTTTTGCAATAGCATCAGTTTTAACATCTATTTTTTTATATTCAAGCTCTAAATCTTTTTTAGATTGTGAGATAAACTCTTTTTGTAACTCTTCAAATAAAACATTAAAATCAGCTTTCGATAATCGTATAATTTGCTCTTTAAATTCTGCTAATCTTGTTTCAAAATCTGTTATTTTATTTACAAAAATCTTGTTATTTCCATCTAAATATTTTTCACTTGCCTTACCTAATGATTCTGTATATTGAATAGAAATCTCCATTATTTCCTCAAACAAATTATTAAAATACAAAGGAATTTCTATATTTTGATTGGCTAAATCTGTTATCTGTTTCTGTGATTTGTCTAGTTTTTCTTGGAATTTATCTAGCTCTTTTATTTTTTTACTTAAAGCTGTTATGTTCAGATGCGATTGCTCAATAATTTGGTCATAATTTTTAGGCATAAGAATAGTAGTTTAATGAGTTTGTGAGTTAGGATAAATCAATAGAAAGCATTTTTTCTATTTCTAAAGATTGAAGTTCTAATAATAAATTAAGACGAATAAGTTTAATATCTTTAAAAGAAGGATTATCTAGTAAAATGTTTTCTTCAAGTCTATTAAAATATTCATTAAATATTTTTTCTACTTTTATAAAATCGTTTTGATGAAAATTTTCATCTTTGTAGAACTTTCTGAAACCTTGTTCTAAATCTCCATTAGCTTCTGAAATATAAGACGTATTATTGACACAATACATAGAAAAGGCTTTTAATAGACGTAAAACCCACTCTTTTTCTAAATCTGTTTGAGTAAGCGACCTCAAAATTTTCTTACACGAACCTATTAAATGTTTGTAGTTATTTTGTGGAGTTCCTTGCAGTGCTAAAACATCTAAATATTTTGTTAGAATTTCGTCTTCATTCAAGGTCTGTTCTTTTTCCCTATTTTTATAATCGTATAATAAAGAAAACGGTTTTCCTTCAATTTTGAAATCACGACGAGCATATTTTGCATTAAAATAAAAATAGATTTGTTCTTTGATGTGTTTGTTTTGTTCAAACCAATCAAGTTTATATTTCTCAACTGTAATAGTTTCGTTTAAAATGCTTTCTACTTCTGAAATTGCTCTTTCTTTTTTACTAGCTATTTCTTTATATGAAAATTCAGATAAAAAGTACAAACATTCCATTATATTCTCAACTATTGTTTCTTTACTGCATCTCTCATTTAATGCTTTAATTTGCTTCGAAACTTCGCTTTCAGAAAAATATTTTTTTAAGTAAATCTCTATCTTATCAATATAATTATTTATAGAATTGTATTTATTAAAAGTGCATTCAGACAAACTATTTTTTTGATAGTCTATTGTGTAATCACTCAAAAAACCTGCACAATACATTCTGTAGATAAGTCTTCCTGTATCGTTGCTTAGTTCTGTTCTATCTCTATTATAAAGAAATCTTAATCTTCGTTTTTTCTCTTGTAAAGCAGTATCTCTTACATCATCTCCCACTTCCCTTAAAAGAAGTATAAAGTCTTCAAAGTCGGCTGAATTATTCATAGCTTTTTTCACTCCTTCGCTATACTTCATCATAAAATTAGGAGGTTTAATTTCTTTTTCTGGGTTTACCTCTATGAGTTTACAAATTTCTATTTCTACATCTGAATACTTTTTTTCTTTCCCAATAAAAAATTTGAACGTACTATCCTCTGCTTTATTAAACTCTTCTATCAAGGGATCTTGTTTTTCTATATGATGCTGTTCTTTTCTGTCTATAAATGAAAACAAAGGCAATGCTTCTACATTTTTACTTTTGATAAAATTAAGAATATCGTTTAAAAGAATATCATCTTGACTGTAATGTATAGATCCTCCTACAGTTACTAAATTTAGATAACCTAAACTTTCTCCCTGTTCAGATGCTATGTATAATCTATAATTACCGTTTCTTTTCCAAAAATTGAAAGTGAAACTTGTTTGATGAATTGCATTATATTCCTCTTCCAAAACTTTACTTACTTTCTTTTCAGAAAATTCTTTGTACTTGAATAAATTATAAATTTGACTTATTTCTGTATCTATCCCTTTAAATGAATTATTATAAAAATAATCATGCGTTTCTCTATCAGAATAATGATTTGTAATAAATTTATTCAAACGCTCTATTAGTTCTTTCTTTAGCGTATCACTAGTATATTTAAGCGTTTGAATAGTGTCATTAATAGTTTCTTTCAAACTTTCTTCTGTAATAAAATTTTCGCCTATAATATTTTTTCGTATTGCTTTTCTATGAAAAGTATTAATAATAGGTTTGAAAGTTTCATCTTCAAAACTGTCTTGTCTTAAACATAAATGAGAAAGAGTATAAGTTACATTTTTAGATAAAATTACGTTGGCTTGTGCTATTTTTTTATCTCTCCCTGCTCTCCCTGCTTCTTGCACAAAACTTTCCAGAGAACTCGAATAAAGAATATGATAAGTAGAACGAATATCCAGCTTATCAATTCCCATTCCGAAGGCTTTTGTACAAACCATGTGGTTTAATCTATCATTAGTAAAATCTTCAAAATGCTTTTGTACAATTTTTTGTATTTCTTTTGCTTCAAAATCTACTCCATGAAAAAAACCTACAGAATTAGATTGTATTGCTCCAAAAACTTCTTCTACACTTGTATCTCTATTTGCTTTGACAGGGCAAAATATTATAGAACACAAATCATTATGATTTACTACTTCAGGGTTTTCGCTATCTAATAAATACTTATATTTTGGTTCAAATTCTAGTTCATTACTTTCTTTATCTTTTGCAAAATCCTTTTTATCAAACTCATCAAAATGATGGAATTGAGATTTTTCTAAAACTTCCTTTGTATTTAATGCTAAAAGATTTTGTTTCATATTTACAAAATCATTGTTAAGCACTTGCATTCTATCTTTTCCTGTTGCATCAATTACTCTAAAAAATAATTCTGGACGAATAGTATTTTCTATCATAATAATTGCATTAGAAACATCATCATGACGAATATCTAATTCTCTTTCAATATCTGCCAAAACATCAAAAGAAGCTGTCGCAGTAAGTCCTATCAAACAAACAGGTTTTTTGCTTTTGGTAGGTAAATAGTTTTGTGCATTTTTTCCTAACATCAAATAAGTAGTTCTGAAGTCGTGTCCCCATTCCGAAACACAATGCACTTCATCAATTACACAATAGCCAAACGACAACCCAAAAGGAGTAGCAGGAATAGTCATTAAAATCTCTCTAAACTCTTTAATTACAAAACGCTCTGGAGAAATAAACATAAATAATGTTTCGCCAAATCTAAAGTTTATTTCTTTCTCTTTTCTTTCTTCTCTTGATAAATTTGAATTAATAAAATCACAACAGTCAATCCAATTGGTTTTCAAAACTCGTACTTGGTCTTCCATTAATGATTTTATAGGATCGACTACTACACAAAGGGCAGGTTGCAAAAATGCTGAAAGTTGGAAAGTAAGTGATTTTCCCCCTCCTGTTGGTAATAATCCAATGACAGGTTTGAGCTGTAAGGCTCTTGAAATAATGGGAAGCTGTCCTTCTCTAAACTCTTTTTTGCGAAAGATAGTCTGAATGAAAAAATTGATATATTTTTCACTCTCTTCTATTGATTTATATGAACTATCATCTTGTTTTTCTACTAATTTTTTATAATTTAGTAATTCAGTACAATATGTTCGACGAGCATTTCCAAAACTGTTATCTACAAAATGGGCAGAACGAATTTTGATGATTTCTTTTGAATTACTCTGAAAAGTAGTTTCTTTATAAACATTCGAACGCCTTAAAATAGAATGGTCTAAGATAATATCAAAATCATTTTTTTGAAAATGGGCTTCATTTTGAAGAGTAGCATCAAGATGTAATTTTTTATCTAAAACATATTTCTCATTCTGAAAAGTAGTTAGGTTAATTTTTGGAAAATGTTGCTTTTCATTCTCTTCTAAAAGACCATTTATATTTAAAATTAATTCTTTCAAAGATTCAATAGCCAAAGCACCACATGGAAAATCTCGTTCAATAATAGCAATATTCAATTCCTTTTTATTGAGTTGTTCTGAATTTGCTAAAAAATATTCAATGAGCGTTTTTTGTATTCTTGCAACAGCTAAAGGAATAAAAATTAGACTATACTCCTCTAAAAAATCAGAAATAGTTATCTGATAATTACTTTGATAAATTTGATAACTTGCTCTGCTAAAAATGGCTTCTAGTGTTAAATCTGTTTTTTCTCCTTGTAGCTCTGTAATTCTAAAGGTTTCAAAATTGGCATCTTCTGCCTTTGCATCTCTGTAAGTATCGTATAATTTATAATCGTAATTTTGATGATGTGAGCCATCCACTTCTACAATAAAACCTCTTGTTCTGTTTGTGTTTTTTCCTAATTCTGCATCAAAAGTATGATAAGGTGAAGAGTAAGAAAAATCTACACTTCTACCTCCATTTACTTCTTTATTTATAGTAGAAAAATCTCTTTGTGATTGAAAAATTTGCTTTAAAAATGGATAATCTGATAGAGTTTTATTTAAAAAATTCCATTCAAAATCACTTCCCTTACCTCCATATTCTGTTTTAGAAATAGCAAGATTAGGTTCTATAATATGTAGCAAATCAAAAACGGTTTCGTATCCTATCTCATTTATTGAAGTAGAATAATCAAATACATATTCTTTCTCATTATCCTTCAAAAGACCTATTTCTACAAATATTTTTTCTACTAATAAAGGTACTTTAGTGGGAAGTCCTCTAGTAATAATGTTATTCAAAACTGCTAAAACAGGATTTAATCGTTCAAAATTTACCTTCTGTACATTTGGAAAATAAACATCAAAACAACTTACATAATCTAATAAACCATCTATTTGCCCTAGTTTACTCTTTTTAGTTTGTTCGTTTTCGTCGCTTTCTAATAATTCTTTTTTATATTCTGAAATCGTTTTTGCAATGGTATCACAAATATAACCTGCTTTAAGATTTTTATATTTTTGCATAAGTTTAGACAAGATAAAACTTATAAAAGCTAACTGTTTTTAATTATCTTTCTAAAATATAAAAATAAATTATAAAATAAAAGGAGTTTTTGCAATATAAAAATATTTTACAACACTTTGGAAAGTGTTGGCTACTTAAATTAACATAATCACCGTAAAATAAGCAATCATACTTAACGAAGACAAAACATTCAAAAGCATTGTTCTTTGAAAATTGGCTTGTTCAGCATCTTTCCACGAAAGAAAAGTCCAATAAACAAAATAAAGCAACACAGGAGCTAAAAAAGCCTGAAAAAGCCAAAAGTAAAATTCATATTGATACGTAGAAAAATAAAAATAAAACCCTATGGTTGCTATTCCAAAAAATAAAATGGTAAAAATAAATGTTCCACGAATGCCTAAAAGCAAACTAATTGTTTTGTCGCCTCGTTTTGCATCTTCTTCATGCTGATAAATCTGTGTCATGGGATAAGAACCCAAAAGCAAAACAGAAATCAGAGCAGCAGCAAAAAGATGTCTTTCTTGAAAAAACACTTCAAAGCCATTAAAAGCAGTATCAGAAGACATTGAAAAATCCTTCTCAAAAGCAAGTACACACATCAAATACGTACATGCACCTTGAAAAATTCCGACTGTCAGCCACCCACCAATTGCATATTTTTTCAGTCTAATACTTGGATGGCTATATGCCTTAGACATCAATCCATAAATAAAAACAAGTAAAGCAAACTGCCAATTCACAAAAACGAAGCTAAAAAAAAGTCCGATTATATCAAAAATAAGTGAGGTAGTGAGCAAGTCTTGATTTACTTTGGGTGGGTTTTTCAAGCCTCCAATACTTCCTTCATCTTTATCATAAAAACTATTAAATCCATTACTGGCAGGGTAAACAAAAATATGAAGAATCACAAACACAATAAGATACATTTGCCACGTTAAATGAACAGCTTGACTAGCTGCAAAACAAAAAACAGGCATCAAAAAAATAGAAAATGGAATGCGAAGATGAAGAAGAGTAGAGCGAGTAATCATAAATAGAGTTTAAAGATTAGATTTCTAATTAACGAATTACGTACTTTTTTTTCTATAATCTATTAAATGTGCAGGATTTTCTATTTTAACTATGTCTTTTACCATTCGAATAGCTTATTTTTGTAAATAATTACTTTAAAAATTTCTATTCTATTAATAAGGAATAGCAAATAAAGACGTTTTAAAATAAAACTCCTCTTATTATTAAGACCTTAAGGGTTTCTAAAAAAACGCAAGATAGGTTCTGTTTATATATCCATCTATGAAAAAAATAATTTTCTTTTTCCTTTTCGCTTTTACCTCATTTTCTCTTTTTGCCCAATCTGCAAGTCTTATTATGGGGAAAGCAGAAACACGAGAAACACAAGAATATGACCCAGCAACTTCTGTAGAAGGAACTTTTTTATTCCCAACTTCTTTTGGAAAAATTGCAGTAACCAATACATCACATTCAAAATTACTTAATGAGGTGGAGGTTTATCGTGTAGAGCTTGTGTATTCAAAGTATCCAAAAACAAATAATTTTCAAGAAATTCAACAGCGAAAACTTAACTTAGCTCGTTTGGAAGAACTTGAAAAAACAGCTCCTCAATTGTTTAAAACTAATGTTGAGTGGGAGTTTGTGGCTCATGTTGTCAATACAGCTTCACAGGCAAAAGAATTATATCACGGTTTTGTTGTTTACTACAAAATGAAAGAGGAACAAAAAAACAAAAAAGAAAATGTTCCTGAAACTCCCAATATTCCTAATACTCCAAATCCTGAAATTCCAGTTCCAACCTTTGCTTATAATAATGAATCTGAAGAAGCTACTTTTATAAAAGAAGGCAAACCAAAACCTAATTCTACCTATCAAGTTTTTGATCGTCAAGATTGGAAAGATGTTGTTGTAGTCTGTGATTGGACAGCAAGTATGTATCACTTTGCGACACCTGTTTTATTATGGCACAATCAAAAAAATTCCCAAAGTGATACTTCTTCTATCCAAAATTTTGTCTTTTTTAATGATGGCGATGATACACCTAATAAAGAAAAAAAAATAGGAAGTACAGGAGGAATTTATGCTACCAAAACAGGAAATACTGACGAAGCCTTGCAAATGATGGAAGAATCAAAAGCAGCAGGAACAGGAGGCGATTTTCCTGAAAATGACATTGAAGCCTTGATTTATGCACAAAAAAACTATCCAAAAGCAAAATCATTAGTTTTGATTGCTGATAATATGGCGAGTGTGCGTGATATACAACTTTTAGAAGAACTTACAGAATCTGAAATACCTGTTCATATTTTGATTGCCAGAACAGAAGAAATTGATGCTATTCGCCCAGAATATTGGGATATTGCTATCCAAACCAAAGGAACAATTCATACTTTAGAAGAAGATATTTCATTAGAAGAAGCCATCCAACACAAGAAAAGGTTAGATGATTTAGCAGCCATGAGCAAACGAGAACTCAAAAAGCTAGAACGTAAAGAAAAACGCAAATTCAAAAGGAAGAAAGGTGGATTTTAATCTTGATTTCTCAAATCTACAAATTCATTCTGCCCACTATTCCAAAGTAGTTCTGCTTTTGCTTTTGCATATTTCATTTCTAATTGAATGAGCTTTAATTTGGCATCAAGATAATAACGCTCTCTATAATTTATCAAAAAAACAGTGCTACTTCCTAACTGAAAAAGTGTTTGTTCTCCATCACGCATGATTAGGGAATTTTGAACATTTTGTTTTTGTAATTCGACCATTTGCGCCAAACGATTAACTTGAATATAAGCCTGTTCGACACCAATCTGAATATCCCTTTGTGTAAAATTCAAATCTAACTCTTGCTGACGAATCTTTATTTTTGCCATAGCAAAACTAGCTCTTTCTTTCCTTAAAAATAAAGGGGCATAGAGTTTCAGACCAAATTTATAATCCTCTGTAAGAGCCAAATTATCGGCTTTCCGTGGATAAAGAATAGGTTTATACGATAAATCTAATTGGGGCATCAAAGAAAATTGATATAACTTTCTGTCTATTTTAAGTGTATTGAGTTTGAAAGTTTGCTTCAATAATTCAGGATGAAATTCGGCAGCCATAGCCAACATATTTTGAAGGTCAAACTTTTCTATCTGACTTCCCATATTTGAAGGTGCAATTGTAGGTTTTATAAATAGTGCTTCTCCATCTTCTGACCAAATATTACCCGAAAGAGCAAGGCGAGTTTTTTCAAAATCTACAAGAGCTTGCAGTCGTTCTACTTTTCGTTTTTGAAGTTCCATTAACGCTTCTGTAGTATCAATAGCACGATATTTTCCATACTCAAAAGCATCCTTGACACCTTCAAATCGAAACTCAGCTACTTCAATTCCCTCTTCTGCTACCTTCAAACTCTCATACGCTGCATACCATTCCCAATAGGCTTTTGCTACACTAAAAAATAATTTATTGATTTCTTTTTGCTGATCGGCTTGAGCCATTTCTGCAAAAACTTGTGCTTTTCGTAGTGTTGCTCTTCGCTCATCAAAAATTAGGTTTCGAAGCAAAGGAAGTTCGATTCCTGCATAAAAAAGTCCTTCTGAGGGAACAGTTGATTCATTGCTCAAATATTTACCCGAATTATTTTCATATCCAGCCTTTAAATCAAAACCCAAAATAGTAGGTACTTTTATTTCAGCATGTATTTTTTGGTAATACTGAGTTTCTTTGTATTGTTTTTCTGTCCATTCACCCATTAGAGTTGGGTCAAACATACCTCTTGCTTTTCTAATATCTTGCATAGCAAGTGCAGGAATTAGTTTTGCTTTCTGAATAAGTGGATGATATTGAAAAATCACTTCATAGACTTCTGCCAAAGAAAGTGTATCTTCAATATCTAACTCAGAAATAGTGGCAACATTTTCAATTTCAAGTAAAGGGTCTTGAATAACATTTCCAACCTGAATAGAATCTTGTACTTGTGCCTTTAAAACTGAAAACGGAAATAGGCTGCAACCTAAAAAACAAGTTATGAAAAGTAACTTTATAAAAAAGTAGTTTGAGTGGTTCATTTTAGGAAAATGAGGTAAAATATTTTTGTAAATAATTGATAGAATTATAAGCAAAAAGCAAAAGTAGTAACACAAATTTACAAAGATAGTTTTACTATTAGCTTTTTTTATATGAATTTTATGATTTGTAATTTCTTAAAAATAGAATTAGTTTCTCAAATCACGATTTGAATTTCTTATTTCAACTTTTTTTTCTAAAATTTGTGAATAAATTTGTCTGATAAGCACAATAAAATGGCATTTTAAGCATTATTGATGTAAGGGAAATTATATAAATGGTTTTTGTGTATATTTGTAGCTTCTACTAATAAAGCTTTTCAAAAACTATTTTAAACTTTTATCATAGTGTTTTAGTAGGTTTTAGTAAAATCTTGCTTGAAATTTGCAAGATTATGACGAAAGTTAAAATTAGGTTACAAAAATTAGTTTATAAGAAAGTAGCTATTTTTTAATAATCCTTTTCCCAAAACAATTTAGAAAATACTAATACTAAGCAATTTATTGTTTTTTATTGAATCTGCTTCAGAAAAAGGTTTTATAGAAATTCAATACAATTAAAAAAAGATTATAATATCACGCATTATGGCAAAATTGAGTTTTCAGTTCAGCGCATTATTTATCCTAGCTTTAGGATTAATGCTAGGAGGTTGTAACAAAAAACCACCAACAAGTACCGACCCAGGTAAAAAAAGTACAGCTACAGGAGTAGCCTTTGGTAAGAAAAAACCAAATGGTGAAGAGGGTGGCTTTAAAGTAGAAAAATTTAAGGGACAACCTGCTGGTCCTAACCTCGTATTTATTGAAGGTGGTCGTCATATTTTGGGTTCTTTCGAAGAGAATGTAGAAATGACTGCTTCTGATAACATTGAGAATACAGTTACTATTAAGTCCTTTTATATGGACGAAACAGAAATTGCAAATATTCACTGGTTAGAGTATATGCACTATCTATTACAAGATTCTTCTCAACAAGCTTATGAAGAGTCATTACCTGACACAACTGTTTGGTCTGCTGAATTAGCTTATAACGATCCTTATGTTGATCATTATTTACGTTACCCAGGTTTCCGTTACTTCCCAGTTGTGGGTGTTTCTTGGAAACAAGCAAGTGATTATTCACTTTGGCGTACAAGTATGGTAAATAATGGCTTAGCTATGAAGAGTGGCAAAAAAGATGTAAAAGAATTAGCTAAAAATGGTGAACGTATTCCATTAGAGTCTGGTGTAGTTTTACCAGGTTACCGTCTTCCTACTGAGGCAGAATGGGAATATGCAGCTAAAGGCTTAATTGGAACACAATATTTAGATGAAGCACAAGATTATGCTCGTCTTTATCCTTGGGATGGTCACTCACTTCGTAATCCTTATGGAAAGCAAATGGGACAATTTTTGGCTAACTTCAAACGTGGTCGTGGTGATTATGCAGGTATTGCAGGTGCATTGAATGATGGTGCAATGATTACTACTTGGATTTATTCGTATCCACCAAACGACTTTGGTCTTTATAACATGGCAGGAAACGTAAACGAATGGGTTTGGGATATTTACCGTCCAGGTTCATTTGAAGATTTTGGTGGAGAGCCAAACGCAGACTTAAACCCTATTCGTCGTAATGACTTCTTAGACAAATCTGAGGATTATGATTTTGCCAACTTCGAAACATTGATTAATAATCACGTACGTGTTTATAAAGGTGGTTCTTGGAAAGATGTAGCTTACTGGTTATCTCCAGGTACTCGTCGTTATATTGAAGAAGATTCTTCTACTTCTCACATCGGTTTCCGTTGTGCAATGATTCGTGCTGATAGCGATAACTAAAATATAGAATTTCAAAAAAATTGAAAGCCTTTTACTTTAAAAGTAGAAGGCTTTTTTTGTGTGTTTATGTAGAATTGATTAACCTTAATCTAAATATGAATTTATTTAATCTAGTAAATTAATTCATTTGACGAAAAAAATACTGTTATAGGTTTGATTATTAACTCTCGGTATTTACTTTGTAGCTAGACTATAATAAAAAATAGATTATAATTTTAGTCCTATATTATTCTTATAAAAAATGCCCATCTCTACTCCCCATAATTTGATAAATAATCAAACACAAGAAGACAAAATTCATATTGTTGATTTATCACTTAAAGTCTTGACTTTTGACTATCTGCTTCGTTGGATTTCTTTGGGTAGCTATCGTTTACTTTTTGGAGAAAGTGTAAAAGGCTCACATCTTATTTTCTTTTTCTCTTTACAATTAGTAATTGTTGCTTTTACATTAGGCTTTGTTTTTTGGAGGGAATACGTATTTCGTGTTAATAATGATTCACAATATTCTATTCCAGACTCTATTGAACTTATTTGGAAACAATTTTGGGAACTGCTTTATAAAAGACGGAATTATGAGATTGTAGGCTCTTCTTTCTCTATGCTCTTGCGTTTCTTTTTTGTAGTTACGTTTACCTATATGGTTATTTCAGCTTCCTTCGATGAAATAGTTTTTGATGGATATAGAGCTAATTTAATTGGTTTTGTAGGTGCAATTTCATTATTTATATATGGTATTTGGATATACTTTATTTCTCATTTTAGTGTACCTGATTCAGAATTTCGTCCTGTACAGGCTCTCATTAGTGCTGCTAGTCGTAGAAAGGAAAATTTGTCAGAACTTTTAGAAGCTGATTTACATGCTAGTAGAATAAATGAAGTAGACAACAATCCCATAGATACAAATGATACAGAAATTTTGGAAATAGAAGGGGAAGTTAGAAATCTCATGAACCGAGTAGAAGCCTATATTTTGGAAAGTGTTATGTTTGGTGCGCTTACTTTTTCAGGTTTTCTAACGATTATTGCCTCTGATACTGATAGACTTAACTATGTTAGTATGCGTCGTTTTGGGTATAATATTGTTGAATTTATGCTTGATTTGATTGTCTTTGAATTTAAAAGACTTGAAGAATATCATATCTTTAGCACTGACCCAGAACATTTACTAGTTCTGATAATGTTTCAAACTGTTTTATGTGCTTTGTTTTTCTTGATGGTAATTGCAGCACGATTAAAGTTCAGTAAAACGGCCGAACAGATTGATAACACTGTACGTCTTGCTCGTTCTTACAATGATAAAGAAGAAGAAGTTTATATACTCAAACTACAATCACCTCATAATACACTGTTAGATAAGCGTTTATTAGTCTTGAATCGTAAAATTTCTCAACTCGTCTTACAAGCTGCTGACCTTATAAAAGAAGTAAAACCTGTGATTTCGTATATGAGTTTTCTTAGAAATATGGGCGTTTTGTTCTTCCTTTTTATTATCATCACTAGTTTATTATTTTTTAATACTACAGTCGCTATTTTCTTTGGTGCAATGTCATTAACAGCTTATGTTTATAAGCAATTTGATACATGGTATCGTCAGAAACGTATGCAAAGAATTATTAATCAGCATCAAGGTATTCAAAATCAGAAACCTATTATTGAAAAAATAGAAAAGCCAGTAAGTGTAATTTAAAAATATTAATATGATACAAAAAGCAGTTCTGATTATTTTACTTCTATTCCCTTTCTGTTCCTATTCACAATCTAAAATAGAAATAGAGAAACGAATAAAAAAAGAGAATGCTCCTTTGCCTGCTCAAAAATTTGTAGATTCTTTATATTTTTCTTCAAAAATAAACTGGTTTGTCGAACAAGATTTTAACAAAAAAACATATGAAGCTAAGACAAAATCAAAAGGAAAAAAGTACAGTATAGAGTTTGATACTTTGGGAAATATAGAAGATATAGAAGTAGTAATAAAATGGCAACAAATACCTTTATCTATCCAAAATGCTATTTGCAAAAAAATGACTACTGATTTTGAAAAATTTAAAATCAAAAAAATTCAGATTCAATATAGTGGAAACTCAACCGAGTTACTTAAGCTAAAAAAAAATACAGAAAATCTAATTATCAAATATGAGATTGTATTAAAAGGCAAAAAAAATGCTCAAAGTTTATTCTATGAATACCTATTTTCAGAAAAGGGAGAGATTGAAAAAGAACAACAATTTGATTTTAGAAATACTGATCATTTAGAATACTAAAAAAATGACAATAATAAATAAGTTTTTAATCTTAATGCTGTTTTTTAGTTTTGTTAATTTCACCTTAGCTCAATCTACTTATAAAATCGGAATTCTTCCTTCTTTTACTCTAACAAAAAAAATAAATCCAAAATACAAAGTTAGTTTAAATACACAATCTCGTTTTTCTGCTTATAATGGATACTTTTCTGATTCAAACTCTTTTCAAAAAGAATTTAAATATACTTTAACTGATATTTCTATTCTAGTCAATAGAAAACTTGGCTTGAATACTTCTTTTTCGCTAGGTTATTTGAGTAGATTTAGAAATAATGAACAGCACAATCGTTTATTTCAACAATTTATTATATCAAAAAAATATAATTCATTAAGCCTAGCACACCGTTTTTCTACTGATCAAACTTTTAGACCCAATCAAAAAGTAGAGTTTAGGTGGCGTTACAGATTTGGCTTTGATAAGCCTTTAAAAGGAAATAAACTTAACTCAAAAGAGTTTTATTTTAAGCTAAATAATGAGTATCTCATTTCTCTACAAAATAAAAAGTGGAGTAATGAAATCAGATTAATTCCTTTTCTTGGATATGTGCTTAAAACCAAAAACAAATTAGAAATAGGAATAGATTATCGCATTAGTTCATTGGGCAACAAATTACTCAATAATAATTTTTGGTGGGTTGTAAATTATTATTTGAGTTACTGAAAAGCACAAAAAAGCCATCTATACTAAAGTATCTAACTTTGTGATAAATGGCTTTTAAAATTATTAGAACCTATTTTAAACTATCAAATGGGATAGTGAAAAAGTGAATAGGTTTTGGAAGTAATGTGTGTTTTTAGTGGAGCATTTTTGAGTTTGAATTATTTAATTCATCTGACTTTCAGATTTCAAAATATTATTCTGACTCAAACTTTGATTTGAATTTGTTTTCTTATCATTAGCTGTATATAGCCATAATTCAAATTCACGCTCTTCTTGCAAGTTGGAGTTTGGCGAACCATTAATATTGACCCAACGCAAAATTTCCTCGTTTATCTTTTCCTTATTTTGTATTTTTTTATACAACGTACTACGATAAAGTTTGGAAGTTCCGAAAGCAAAGCAAAAATTAGTAATTGCTATTAATTTTGTTCCTTTAAGTTTTAGATTTCTCTTTACCCATTTTTTAGAGTAATTCAAATCTTTACGTAATAAAGAATCTGCTTGCTGCTCGGTAATGCCTCCTAAAAGTACGCTATCTTTTTCGGTGATCAAATGACCATAGCCGATGGTAAGATAACCTGCTGCACAATTATAAGGCTCTAACATTAGTCCTTCTCTACTTTTGATGCGAGTAACAAGACTATCCCATGTGTAATGGGTGCTTATCTCATCCTCTGTGATTTCTTCATTTTCATCTTCTTCAAAACTAGTAGTCGGTTGAAGGACTGGTGAGTTATAAGACGAATTAAACGATGTAATGAATAAAACAAAAATTGATAAAGTAACTATTTTGACATATCTCATATTTAGATTTGATGGTGAAAGAGTGCAAAGGTAAGACCTTATCATTCACTTATCCAAATTCTAACTAATTGTTTTTCAGGGTATTGTCTTTTTGACACTAAAGTAAAATAGCCTTTTTACCAAAATAAATTCTGTATTTAAACCTTTTTGCAGAATCTGGTCTCTATATAACCAATGTAATTTATACTTTATTCTGAAACTGCAATCTTCACTTTATTCTTACATACACACTAAAAAATTACTCAAAAAAAAGTCCTTTTTATGCAAACTTTTTTGAATTTTACACGTACTGTTTAAACAATGACCAACGGTCAGTTGTTTTTTTAGATTTAATCTTTACTTAATACAATCATAAAACACCTATAAACTTACTTTATAAATTAGGAAACCCAGTCACTTCTATCTAAACTTCTGAACTGAATTGCCTCTGCAATGTGTGCAGTCTGTATATTTTGACTATCTTGAAGGTCTGCAATTGTTCTAGCTACTTTCAAAATCCTATCATAAGCTCTTGCTGAAAGTCCTAATCTTTCCATTGCATTTTTTAAAAGAATTTTGCTAGTTTCATCTATCTTACAAATCTTTTTCACCATTTGAGAAGGCATCATAGCATTTGAATGTACAGAATCTATCACTTTAAAGCGTTCTTCTTGTACTTTTCTTGCCTTGATAACACGATTTCGTATTTCTTCACTACTTTCAGCCTTTCTATTCGCTGTCATTTCATCAAAAGAAACAGGTGTTACCTCTACATGTAAATCAATTCTATCTAATAAAGGACCACTAATTTTGTTCAAATATCGATGCACAATGCCTGTTCCACAGACACATTCTTTTTCTGGATGGTTATAATATCCACATGGACACGGATTCATACTGGCAATAAGCATGAAATTACAAGGAAATTCTACAGAGACTTTGGCTCTTGAGATAATAACTTTTCTATCTTCTAAAGGCTGACGCAATACTTCCAAAACAGAACGTTTGTATTCAGGCAATTCATCTAAAAACAAAACGCCATTATGAGCAAGTGAAATTTCTCCTGGTTGAGGATTTCCTCCACCACCCACCAAAGCAACATCACTAATTGTATGATGAGGCGAACGGTAGGGACGAGTAGCTACTAAGGCAGCATTTTCTCCTAAATGTCCAGAAACAGAATGAATTTTGGTTGTTTCTAAGGCTTCATATAAAGTAAGAGGAGGTAAAATAGAAGATAAGCGTTTGGCAAGCATTGTTTTTCCTGCACCTGGTGGTCCAATCATAATTACGTTATGTCCTCCTGCTGCTGCAATTTCTAAAGCACGTTTTATATTCTCTTGCCCTTGTACGTCTGCAAAATCAGCTTCGTACTCATTTTTTTGTTGAGCAAAAATTTCTCTTGTATCTATTTTTAATGGTTCTATATTTAGTTCGTCTTCAAAAAAACCGACGGCTTCTTCTAATGTTTCGACAGGAATAATATCTAGGTTATTTACGATAGCTGCCTCTTTTGCATTTTCTTTAGGCAAAACAAATCCTTTGAAACCCTGCTTTCTAGCTTCAATTGCAATAGAGAGAACGCCACGAATAGGACGCAATTTTCCATCAAGAGCAAGTTCTCCCAACACAATATATTTATCAAAGTTAGGAGCAGTAATTTGGTCAGAAGCAACTAAAAGACCTAACGCAATTGGCAAATCATAAGCCGAACCTTCTTTTCTAACATCAGCAGGCGCAAGATTAACAACTACTTTCTGACGAGGAATACGAAAACCTAATTGCTTAACAGCAGATTCTACACGCTGTTCGCTTTCCTTGACAGCACTATCAGCAAGACCAACAATTACTATTTTTGTTCCTTTGATTACATTTACTTCTATTGTTATAATATTTGCTTCTACACCAACTACGGATGCTCCAAAAGTTTTAGCTATCATTTTATTCTAGGTTTATTTATAATTGACCCTCAAATTAGGCAAAAAAATATTACAATAAAATAAATACTACACATGAAGTTGCATAAAAAAACCTTATTCTGACTTGTATCTAAAAATACAGAATCGGAATAAGGCTGTAGTAAAATCAAAACGCTACAAAATCAAATTTCTTTAATAACTAAAAAGGGGATATAGAATTAAATAACTGATTAGTAGCGTTTGAATGTTATTTAATAGTTGGAGTAGTGGAAGTAACTGAATAATGAGAAACTTCTATTTTTTTTGAATCTTTTTTAACTTTCGGTGCAGCACTTAAAGCACATTCTTCGTTACGTTCACAAGCAACCATGATTGCCAGACCTAAGAAAAGAGTTAGCTGTAAAAGAATTAGTTTTTTGAGTTTCATAAAAAAATTAGTCTAGTGAGTAGTTTTGGAAGATGGCTTTATAATGAATATAAATCATTTCACAATTTTATGAGTTTTTATTTATTCACTTTAAGGGAATGAATAAATATAGATTAACACAAAGTTAAGTTTTTAAATGACTTTTATCGAAAAACAGGACTTTTATATAACAATAGATTTTATCATTTTGAAGTACCTTTTAAATAGTTTATTTATCAAAAAAACTTTAATTTAACTTTCTACTGGAAAATATAACGGATTGGGATAGATAAATTCATATCCTAACTTTTCTTGTATTTTTTTTGAGTTAATTATCTTATAATCAATCATTTGTTCATCATTTGAAAATGTAGGAGATTCAAAATTATACTCTATTGCATTCTTTTCATAGACTTTTTTACGAATTGGATGAATCGGACAGACTGCATTGAATACCTCAAAACTGTTAGTGTTTGTGTCGTTAAAAAGCCTATCTTCACTTATTTTTTCAGCAACTAGAGAAATAATGTTTATCAAATCCTTTCTATGTATGAAATTTACAGGAATATGACCTGTATTTAAGTCCTTTTTACCTGCAAAATACTTTCCTGCCACTCTTTTACCTCCCATAAGTCCACCTGCTCGTAAAATAACGACTTCTAAATCTGTTTTTTTACTGGCTTCTATAAACACATTTTCAGCTTCAAAAATATCTTTCCGATTTGCCTCCTCTACATTTTGCACATCATTTTCAAAAGATTCTTTTATCGTCGATGCAGACAATGGAAAAGTTGAGTCTTTATAAATAGACGTAGAACTAATAAAAATCACTTTTTTAGTTGCTTTTTTATTTTCTAACAAATGATTTTTGATAAATTCCATTTGAGTTTTATAGAATTCTTTATTTTCTCTTGGTGGTGGTATGTTTATTAAACAAATATCTGTTTCGAAAAAATCTTGAAAAAAGTCATTAGAATTAGCTGATTTTATTTTTTCTTCATTCAATTCCAAATGAAATGGCTTTATTCCTTCTTTTTCTAAAATTTCTATTTTTTCTGTAGAGGTAGTGGATCCATTTACTTTTTGTTTTTTTTCTATACAAAATTTAGCTGTTTCTAATCCAAGCCATCCACAGCCTAAAATACTAATTGAGTTCATAGTTGATAATTTGATTCCTTTGTGAAAACATAAAAACAAATTATTTTGCTTTTAGTTTTGATAAATTCTTATCTTGTTATTATATCATTGAAAATTATTTTTGCTTTTACTATTTATACCTATGAATACTTTATTAAAAAAAATCTTATTCTGTTTTTCTATACTATTATTTACAGCTTGTAACTCAAAAAAAGAGACAACCACCTCTGATGTAGACTCCACTACCGAAACCTCTATATTAAGAGAGGAAATTATTGAAGAAGAAATAGTAGAAGAACCTGCTTTCAGTATTGATACTTTTTCCGATTTCCCACCAGAAATAGATGGTTGTTCTTGTTATTTTTCAAAAAATGAAGCTGATTTTAAAGGAGGAAAAAAATATAGCTATATGGACAACTATGAAAAAATAGCTTTTGTGAAAATTGATGGCGTGTTGGTAAAATTTGTACAAACAAATTCTGAAATGGTTACAGAAACACATTATAAAAATACCTATAAAAGTGAAAATGCAACACACAACTATACGCTAGAAACAGAGACAGAAAGAGAAAGCCAAAATGGAGATGAAACTTTTCTTTACACAGGAACTTTAAAAGTAACCAATCAAGAAGGTAAAAGTGTAAAAGAAAGTTTTATAGGAGAATGTGGGTGTTAAATTTGATAAATTTACTTCATGAAAAAAGCTATCAATTCTATTTTGATAGCTTTTTTGTTTGTATTATTTTTTCTAAAAACGCATTCCCATTACCAAAATATCGTCAATTTGAGAACGATCACCTTTCCATGTCTTAAACTCCTCATCTAAGATTTGTTTTTGCTCTTCGACTGGTTTTTCATGAATTTCTTTCAAGAGAGCTCTAAAGTTTTTGCTCATAAATTTTTCTGACTTTTCTCCTCCAAACTGGTCTTGATAACCATCAGAAAAAAGATACAACATGATAGGTTCACTCAAATCTACTTCATGACGAGTATAATTTCTATCTAATTGAAATTGAACGCCTCCAATTGGATATTTATCTCCTTTTATTAAGGTCATTTCTCCATTTTTGAAATAGACTAAAGGATTTTTTGCTCCTGAAAATTGTAGTTTTTTGTTTTCTAAATCAATCACACAAAGAGCCAAATCCATTCCATCACGACTTTTATTTTCTTCTTGTCGTAATGCTTTTCTAACGCTATCGTGCAGTTCGTTTAATATTTTATCTGATTCTATGACTCCTCTAGCACTTACAATCTCATTCAATAAATCATTTCCAATTAATGACATAAATGCACCTGGCACTCCATGTCCTGTACAATCGGCAGCCGTTACGACAATTTTGTTTCCTTCCTTTAAAAACCAATAAAAATCTCCACTTACAATATCACGAGGTTTGAAATAAATAAATGAGTCTGGAATTGATTCTTTAATTTCTTCTACACGAGGCAAAGCAGCATCTTGAATTCGCTTGGCATAATTGATACTCTCTGTGATACTTTGATTTTTGGCTTCAATAATTTCTTTCTGAACTGTAATTTCATTTGTTCTTTCCTCTATTGTCTGCTCCAAATCTCTACTATATCGTTCTAATTTTTGGTGTAATTGTTCTTTTTCTGTGATAGATTCTTTTAGGCGTTGTACATGTTTTATTGTCTTTGCAATTGTTGCACCCAAATCATTAAAATTAATTGGCTTTGTTACAAAATCAAATGCACCATTATTCATTGCTCTTCTGATATTTCTCATATCTCCATACGCCGAAACGATAACTGTCTGAACAGTTGGATTCACTACTTTTGTTTTTGAAAGCAGCGTAATTCCGTCCATTTCAGGCATATTTACATCGCATAAAATAACATCAATATTCGGATTATCTTTTAGTTTGTCAAGGGCTTCAGTACCATTGGCAGCAAAAATAAACTCATATTCATGATTGCGAAGTTGCTTTCTGAATTTTTGTTTCATCAAAAGCTGCACATCTGGTTCGTCATCTACAACCATTAATATTGTCGGCATAGGGTAGTTTATTTTATAAGGATGTATATTTTCTTCAGACAGATTTATAAAAATGGTCTTTTATCTTATCTTTTTAATGAATAGTATAGTAAGACTTAGGCAAATTTAATGCAAAAAATTAGTTTACCCTAAACATACTCAAAACTTAGGACACAAACAAAACAAAACTCTCGATAAAGCAATTAAATTGCTCGGTAAACTTCATAAAACCAAAAATAAAATAGAGCAAAAGGGAACAATAATCACTTAAATTCAATTATTATTTAGTAAATTTAGAAACAAGAGAACGATTACGAATTACGAATTAAAAATTACGAACTGAAAAACAGTACAGATAATATGATTATCTATTTGTAAAAAACAATTTAAAATTTAAAGTCGCATCTCTTTATTTACTTGATTTTTATTAAACCTTATCACGGTTTGTATTAATGTAGTTCAGACTTTCAGTTTAAGTATACTGTTTTAAAATTTTTGTTATATTTTGTTGTGCATTCAGTTGCTCATAACTGAATGTTTCGCTTCCTCAGAAGCGTGATTTATTTGCTTGAATCACACTTCTGAGGAAGCATTTCGTTCAACTCTAGATAGTTGAACATACAAAAAACATTGTGAAACTTTTGAAACAGCGTACCAAGCATCAAAAACAGTATTTTATCAAATTCAACAATCTGAAAGCCTATTATACAAAAATACCCGTGATAACCTTTATTATCTGAATTATTTTTTTTTGGTAGAAAAATCGTAATTCGTAATTTTTAATTCGTAATTAACTTCATGCGTAGTTTTGCAGAATTTAAAGCTCTTTTTGATGAAGATTTACTTCCTCATTTAGAAGACCTCAAAAAAGAACTTTCTTGGCGTAATATTCTTCAATTCGGGATTGTGATAGCTCTTGCAGCTATTTTGATAGTTCTCTTTGTTTTGATTGTTATGGAGTTGTTAGCTATTTGGGTTGTCATTCTTTTATCTGTTTTTCTGATTGCAGGAGCAATTTGGCAAGTACGAAAACTAGCAGATAGAAGAGATATTCAGTTACGTTACAAAAAAACAGTCAATTCTAAGTTAATAGAATTTGTAGCTCCTAGAGGAGATTATAACTCTGATGGCTTTGTTTCCTATAGCGATTTTGTAGATAGTGAGCTATTTAAGCGTGAACCTGATTTTTATGGTGGAGATGATTTGGTAACAACAAGTCAAGATGGTGTACAAGTACAATTTTCAGAAGTAAAAGCTGCTTGGGAAGAGCAAAGTGAAGATATAAAAGGTAATGATTCTAGTCAATGGCACATAATTTTTGATGGTATTTTTATGGTTTCGACACTCAGTAAAAGCTTTCCAGAGATGATTATTATTCCTGATGCTTCACAGGGAAGTTTTGGAAGATTAGGATATGAAACGAAAAAAGCAAACGAACAACACGGAGAATTTGTAGATGTAGAACATCCAGAATTTAATGATTATTTTACAGCCTATGCAAAAGATGGAAAAAAAGCTAAAAAAATGATTAGTGAAGATTTTATGGATAAAGCTGTCGAAATTGCTCAAACTATCGAAGAACCTATTTATTTTTCATTTAAAGGTAGAAAAATGTACGTTGCCATTCGTTACGACAAACCAATGTTTGAGTTTAATACGTATCTTGCAAACATTACCAATCCAGAAAAGCCTTATGAAATATTCAAAGAAATGGATTTTTTAGTAAACATTGGTGCTTCCCTAAATAACATGAAAAGACGAGAAACATTAGGTAGTATGGGAAGAGAAAGTTTTGGGGGTGGAATGGAAAGTATGGGAGGAATGGGTAGCTTAGGTTCTATGTCTTCACAAGATTTAGAACTAACAGATGAAGAAATTGCAGCTATGATGAGAGGAGAGTAAGAAATTATTTCAATTAAAAAATATAAATTACTATTTAGATTATGACTTTTTTTCAACGTATCAATAATTTTTACTTTTGGTTTTTTGTAGCCTTTGTATTATGGATGTTTTTCTTAGATGGAAATGATGTCTTAAATCAAATCCGTATGCGCCAAACATTAGAAGAGCTACAAGCCGAAAAAGAATATTACAGCAAACAAATTGACCTTTTAGAAACAAAAAAAGCTCAGATAAACGATTCTAAAAGCCTAGAAGAAATTGCAAGAGAAAAATATCTTATGACAAAAGAAGGTGAAGATGTCTATGTGGTAGAATAAATAAAGTTAGAAGTCAGATTTTAGAAATTAGAACTGAAAGTCAGCGTAACTAATTAACTCAATTCTACTTTCTATATTTTTGCTTTGAAATAGATAACATTAGTTTTTTTTAATAATTGAACACAGTTCGTTTATAAATGAGTTATGCGATAGCCTAAGAAACTATCACGTAAAAGTTAAACTAGTATAGTTGATATGAATAAAATTGAAATTGAATTAAGCAAAACTAAACTATTTCTTGGAATAGGTGGGTCACTTGTGTTTGTAGTATTGGGACTTTACTTTATCACGGTAATAGCAGACCAACAAACAAGATTTAGCCCATTAGTAGTGAAAGGTATTGGAATTGCTAGTGTGATGTTTTTTGGTGCAACTGGAATATACAGCATAAAAAAGACATTTGATAATAAAGTAGGCTTAACAATCGACGATGATGGAATATTTGACAATACAAATGCTTCAAGCGTCGGACTTATTAAGTGGACAGACATTACCGATATAAGAACAGAACAAGTTGCTTCAACAAAATTTCTATTAATTTATACTGCAAATCCAGACTTCTATCTTAACAAGGTTAAAGGTTTTAAAAGAAAGTTAATGGAGGGAAATAATAAGATGTACGGAACACCACTATCTATTACTTCTAACACTATAAAATATAACTTTAACGATTTGGAGAAGATAATAGTTGATAGACTCGTCGAACAACAACAAAGAAAGCCAATCGCATAACATTGGCTTAGCGAAAATGGGCTTAACGTTTTGACACAGACATTTGAACATAAAAATAAATTTAAAGGTTTAGCGAGAGACGAGTTAAGAAATCCCACTTTCGCCAAGCCACACCGTTGCTAGTAAATTAAAACGAACTAATGTTAGGAAAAAGTATTAGAATATATTTAAAAGAGGATTCAGTTACTGGAATTAAACTTGCTGAAGTTGTAAACTTAACAATTCAAGCTTTATCGAATCCTCGAAAAAAATTATCAGAATTAAATGAATTTTTCCAGAATCAAATAAATACACAAGGTGTTTACTTTTTGATTGGAACTGATGATGAAACAGGAAAATCAAAGGTTTATATTGGAGAAGGAGAAAATGTTTGGGACAGATTGAAAAGTCACGCAGTAAAAAAGGACTTTTGGAGTGAAGTAGTATTATTTACAAGTAAAGATGATAATATAACTAAATCACATATAAAATACCTTGAAAGTAGATTAATTGAGATTACGAAAGAGACTGAACGTTATTTATTAGAGAATAGCAATTCTCCAAGTTTAAATTCTCTACCATTACCTGATAGAGATGCAATGGAAGAGTTTATAAATAATATCAAATTATTAAATGGAGTTTTAGGTCATAAATTTCTTGAAAATCAAATAAGTTATAAAACTGAGAAACAGATAACTCCAAAAGACAATATTGAAGAATTAGCTTCAATTAGTGCAGAGGATGAAACTGAACTGAATTTGAAAGTAAAAAACATTACAGCAAAGGCAATTCAAACAGATGAAGGAATTGTTGTTTTAGCAGGTTCACAAGTTTCTGAAAATCCTTCGGAAAATTTTGGATATAAGACTTTAAGAAATGAATTAATTCAAGATGGAACTATCCAAGAAACTCAAACTGGATCTTTTGTTTTCACTAAGAAACATTTATTTACAAGTCCTTCTTCTGCTGCTGCTGTAATTGTTGGATATTCGATTAATGGAAGAAGAATTTGGAAAGATTCTAAAGGACAAACTTTAAGTCAAATTGAGAAATCGGAAATAACAACTGCTACTAACACTTTGTATAATTAATTGCTTAGTTCTACTTAGACTTTACGAAAATTCTAGTGGATTTGATAATTAGTTCTTAATCATACAAATACATTAGTCTCTACCTGTTCATAGTTTCACACTACGAACCTACAAAGGTATTTGAGCACCACGCTTTGTATTCCGTAAAACACACGTGTGACACTTCTGACTTCTAAAATCTGACTTCTAACTTTCCATTTATCCCATCTTAAAACCAATCACAAGAACATCGTCGATTTGTTGTCTTTGTCCTTTCCATCGTATAAAACCACGCTCTAGAAGTTGTCTTTGAGCGTCCATATCTTCTGCATGAATATCTCTCAAGACTTGACGGAAACGTTTTTTCATAAACTTCTCATCGTGTTTTCCTCCAAACTGGTCTTGATAACCATCAGAAAATATATAAAAAGAAGTTGGCTCATTTACTTTAATAACATGTTCCTTAAAAGTTGGGGTTTTCTTTAGATATTTTCTTGAATAGCCTCCAATTCCTCTAATATCTCCTTTTACTTGTTCTACATTTCCATTTTGAATATAAATCAATGGATTTTTTGCTCCTCCAAAAACTACTTCATTATTATTTTTATCAATTACACAGATTGACATATCCATTCCATCACGGCTTTGCGTTTCATTCTGACGTAATGTGTTTCGGACAGCTTTATCTAACTCTTCCAAGATAAGAGCAGGACTCATAATACCCATCACGTTAATAATTCTGTCTAAATGTGTTTCAGCAATAATAGACATAAATGCCCCTGGAACGCCATGTCCTGTACAGTCAATGGCAGCAACGATAGTTTTACCTTCTTTTTCTGTAAACCAATAAAAATCGCCACTTACAATATCACGAGGCAAAAATAAAACAAAGGCTTCAAAAGCATCTTTTAGTATAGATAAAGGTGGCAAAAGTGCGTGCTGAATTCGTTTTGCATAATTGATACTATCTGTAATATCTTTATTCTTTGATTCAAGAGAAATCCTATTTTCATCTATTTCATGTTTTTGAGCTTCTATTTTTGTATAGGCTTGTGAGTTATCTAAAGCAATTACGATATAGGTAGCTAGATTTCTAAGAATAGATAAGTGTTCTGAATCAAAGGCATTTTCTTTATAACTCTGAGCTGTTATGACACCAATTTTTCGCTCTGCCAAAACTAAAGGCAAATAAACAACTGAAGAAGTAGTTTTCCCAAAATCTGGATGGGGCTTTTCTTCCATGTATTTCAGATATTCTTGTTGAACGTTATGAATTATAATCTCACGCTGCTCACTAAACGATTTGACAGCCAATTCACTCTTATCATTCAAATCTAAAATATGAAAAGGTAGTACATTTCCATTTTCAATAAAACCAGAAACAGTAAGACAGTTTGCATCCTCATCAAAGAGAGCCACTCCAAACGCATCAGCAGGCATTACTTTTTGAATATTATCATAAACAGATTGAATAATTTCTTTGTGGTGCAAACGAGCTGTTATTTGTCTTCCAATATCACTAAGCAAACGAATATTTGCATACGCATTTTCAAGCTGGTCACGCTGAACACGCAACTCTTCAGTAGTTTCTAGCAATTCACCTGTTCTTTCTTTTACAGAGTTTTCTAGTTTTGTATTTTGTTCTCTAATAGATTTTGTTCGGAAATAATAGATTGTCCAAAGTCCACTTGCAATAACCAAAATAACAGCAACTCTAAATCCTAATGTAGCCCAAAAAGGAGGACGCATTCTAATTTTGACAGATGCACCTTCGTTATTCCATAGACCATCATTATTTGCAGCACGAACCACAAATTTATATTCTCCTTTAGGCAAATTTGTATAAGAAGCAAAACGACGGTCGTTTACTTCATTCCAATTTTCCTCAAATCCTTCCAAACGATATGAGTATCTATTATTTTCAGGATGTAAAAAATTAAGAGCCGTAAATTCGAATGTAATTACTTGGTCTTCATAATCCAAAATAATTTCATCAACCACTGAAATATGATGTGTGAGAGGAGAATCTTCATTATTGGCATCTCTTACAGCCACAGATTTATTAAAAATTTTGAAATCAGTCAAAACAACAGGAGGAAGATAATTATTTGATTTTACAGTATCTGGATGAAACATAGTTAGTCCTCCAATTCCACCAAAAAACATCATTCCATCATTTTTTCTCAAGTAAGAAGCACCTGAGTTAAACTCATTGCTTTGTATTCCATCCTCAAGATTAAATTCCCATACGATACTATCCCCAACATCAAACTTAAGAATACCATTATTTGTACTTAGCCATAGATTTTCTTTTTTATCTCCCAAAACTCCATGAATAACTCTGCTAAGTTTTATATCTAGTTCGCCAAAATGAAGGGCTTTTTTGGTTTTTGGGTCAAAACGATTTAGTCCATTTGGAGTTCCTAACCAAAGATACCCTGATGCATCTTCCCAAATTGTTCTGATTGCATTGCTACTAATACTTGTAGGATCATCATCTTTATAAGAAAAATTTTCAAAAGAAAGGATATTTCCTTTACTATCTCGTTTGGCAAGACTAAGTCCTCCTTCTTCTGTTCCTATCCATAGATTTTTATTTCTATCCTCAAAAATAATACGGACACTACTTCCTGCTAAAGATGCTGCATTATTTTTATCATGAATAAAGTATCTAAAACGGTATTTTTTTGGATTAATTTTTTCAAAATTCAAATGATTTCCTGTTGTGTCTTCATAAATTTCATTCAATCCTTTTTGAAAAGTTCCTACCCATATTTTACCAAAGCTGTCTTTATATATAGTTGTAATTCTGTTTCCACTCGGCGATTGTTGTAAAAAATCATTTTCATTTGCTACAAAAGTTTGAAAATCTAAAGGAATATGAGTTTGTTTGTCAAGTGTAGCTCTAAAAAGACCATTTTTGAGTACAGAACCCCACAAAACAGAGTCTCCTTCATTTAATAAAGCTGTTACATCTCTAGTATTTGGATTTTGGAAGGAAGAAAAAAATGTACTATAGTTAAAAGCAGAGTCTTTAGTTACGTTCAGATAACTCCAGCCATCTGCTGTTCCTATCCAAAGGTTATTTTTATCAGAGTTTGTTATACTCCACACCCATGCTGGAGGAAGACTATTTTGATTTTCAGGGTTATGACGGAATGTTTTGAATTGTTTGGTACGAGTATTTATCTTAAAAATTCCATTTTTATTTGTTCCTATCCATAAAAGTCCTGATTTACTTCTTGTAATAACGTTAAAAGAGCCATAATTCTCAAAGGTATTGCCGATATTTTGACGCTTATAGGTGTGATTATTTTGATTGAACTTACCAAGTTCTAGAGCAGAGATAATCCATAAATTACCATCTTCATCTTGTTCTATCCCTTCAATAGCTAAAGGAGAGGCTTTGTAAGACGACATATTATCACTCAAACGATTATATCTTCCTATTCCATTTTTTGTTCCTATCCAGAGTGCCTTAAAACGGTCTTCAAAAAAACAGGTAATATGTCCATTTGGTAAAGATGAAAAAGTAGAGTCTGCTAAAAATACTTTAAAATTATTTGTTTTGGGTTGATAACGAGCAACTCCATTTTGTGTTCCTATCCAAACATTTCCTTTTTTATCTGTGTAAAGTGCCGTAATTTCATTATCAGGAATAGAATTAGTCTTTCCATCAGCAAAATATCTTTCAAAAGTCTTTGTTTTTCTATCAAATTTATTTAATCCTTTTTTTGTTCCTATCCAAATAACTCCTGTTGTATCTTCTGTAATTGCACTCACATCATCATTAGAAATACTTTTTTTATGTGCACCTTGATATCTATAGCTAGTAAAATTGTCAAAGTCAAGATTGTATATTGAAAGTCCTGCTTCTGTCCCTACCCAAATTGTGCCGTCTTTAGATTGAAAAAGCGTTTGTATATTGTTGTCAGGAAGGGAAGTAGAGTCTCCTCGTTGGGATTTGAATAGTTTGAATTTATAGGCATCATACCTGTTTAGTCCGTCTTGTGTTCCAAACCACATAAATCCTTTTTGATCTTGCAGAATAGAAAGCACTGTCGATTGAGACAATCCTTGATCGATGCTCAGATGTTCGGCTTCTAAGGGTGTATCTCCAAAATCAGTAAATTGAGCAAAAGAAGAATTGGAGAAGATAGAAAAACTATATACAATTAGAATACAGAAAAGTGTACAAGCGTACCTCATGTATTTTATTAGGGCTAAAATTTTGATAGAATTATTATGACTAATAACTAAATTCAGTTATTATATGGAAAAATACGCAAAAATTGAAGCAAAACAATTTTTTATATAACTACTTTCGGTAAAAATGTTTTTTTATTAGGTAGAAAAGCTTTTTAGATTTGACTAAGATGTAAGTAGTTTAAGATAAAATTGTTGGATAACGATTTGTTCAAATTTTAGAAAAAATGTATATTGAAGTAATTACAAATTAAAAAACACCAAATTATATATTATTTCTTATGCAAACACTCAAATATCAACTTGGAAAGATAATCGGAATGACTTTCGTTGTGCTAGGAAGTATTTTTTTTATAATTATGTTAGCTAACATAAATAATGGCAGAAATGAGCTTGTAGATGGGTTGCTAGGAGGAATTGCCTTGGGAGGAATACCAGCATTAGCAGGCTTTTTTTTATGGAAGTTCTCACGCACAGGACAACACAAATTTTTGATGAACAAATATGAGCGTCAAATATTAGAAACTGCTTCTCAAAATGGAGGACATCTAACGCCCACAGAACTAGCCATGAAAACTGACCTGAGCCTTAAAGAATCTAAAAAAGTATTAGAAACTATGCAAATAGAAAGCTATTGTGAACTCAAAATTTCTTCTAATGGCTCAATTGTTTTTTATTTTAGAGAACTAGATAAAGGAGATAATTATGCAGAGAGTGAGCTATTAAATTAACAGACTTTATCTCTATTTATGAGAATTCTAAAAATTAAATTTACATTTCCCTTTAGCTTCGTTAAGAGTTTTTTATATCATTTTTTTGTAACTTGCAGACCTCTCAACTACTGCATAGCAGTAATTTTTCAGTAATCTTTACAATACAACATTTACATAAAAAGTATAACTTATATGACACTCAAAGAAGTTTATTTAGTTTCAACAGTTCGTACTCCTATTGGTAGTTTTAATGGTTCTTTGGCAGCCGTTGCAGCTACACAACTTGGTGCAACAGCAATAAAAGGAGCATTACAAAAAATCAATCTTGACCCAAAAGAAGTAGAAGAAGTTTATATGGGTAATGTAATTTCAGCAAATCTTGGACAAGCTCCTGCTCGTCAGGCTGCTGTTTTGGCTGGTCTTCCTTATTCTGTTCAATGTACAACAGTTAATAAAGTATGTGCTTCGGGTATGAAAGCGATTATGTTTGCTGCTCAAAGTATTATGTTAGGTCATTCGGATGTAGTAGTTGCTGGAGGAATGGAGAGTATGACAAATATCCCTTTTTACTTAGATAAAGCTCGTTTTGGTGGTTACGGCTACGGACACGGAACACTTATCGATGGACTTATGCGTGATGGCTTGGCTGATGCGTATGACAACTCTGCCATGGGTGTAAGTGCTGATAAAACAGCCGAAAAATATCAGTTTACTCGTGAAGCACAAGATGCTTTTGCTATAGAATCCTATACTCGTTCAAAAAATGCAACAGAATCAGGCAGATTTAAAGACGAAATTGTAGCTGTAGAAATTCCACAAAGAAAAGGTGACCCAGTAGTAGTAAGTGAAGATGAGGAATACAAAAAAGTGAAATTTGATAAAATACCTACTCTTAGAGCTGTTTTTTCTGCAAATGGAACAGTTACAGCAGCAAATGCTTCTACAATCAATGATGGTGCTTCGGCTGCAATCTTGATGAGTGGAGAGAAAGTAAAAGAATTAGGACTTACTCCAATTGCTAGAATTGTAGACTTTGCAGATGCAGAACAAGAACCACAATGGTTTACGACTGCACCAACAATTGCAGCACCAAAAGCTCTAAAACGTGCAGGTCTTACAAAAAATGACATTGACTTTTTCGAAGTAAATGAAGCATTTTCAGCTGTAACGATGGCATTCAATAAAGAATTAGATATTGATCCTAAAATTGTAAACGTAAACGGTGGAGCAGTTTCTTTAGGACACCCACTTGGCTGTTCAGGTTCAAGAATTGTAACAACACTTACTAATGTTCTTAGTCAGAACAATGGTAAATATGGATTAGCTGCCATTTGTAATGGTGGTGGTGGTGCTTCAGCAATCATTATTGAAAATTTGAAGAAATAATTGATACTATTTCAAAATAAACAAATTACCGTATTTTGTACTTTACAGAATACGGTTTTATTTATTTACCTATTTCTGATTCTCAAATCCTAATTTAAAAAAAAATGTCAAGAATAGTATTTACAGAAAATGCTCCTGCTCCTATTGGTCCTTATAGTCAAGCTGTTTGGAATGGAAACACACTTTTTGTGTCTGGACAAATTGCAATGGATGCAAAAAGTGGCAAAATTACAGGTCAAGATGGAGAAAGCATAGAAGACGAAACACACAAAGTAATGCACAATATGGGACAAATTTTGGAAGCTGCTGAGCTTTCTTATTACAACATTGTAAAGTGCAGTATTTTTGTAAAAGATATGAATGATTTTCAGGCTATTAATAAGGCTTATGGTGAATATTTCACAGAAAACCCTCCTGCTAGAGAAACTGTTGAAGTATCTCGTTTGCCAAAAGATGTACGTGTAGAAATTTCTTGTGTGGCTGCAAAAGAATAATTTTTGTAATTTTACATTAATTTAAAAATCCTAAGAGACTCTAAAACCTCTTAGGATTTTATTAGTATCTTATTAAAACTAATCCTTTCCAAATTAAGTTAATATGATTGTAGAATCATCTAATTTCAGATAATTTACAACTTACCATTTATAATTCATCATTTAAAAGGTTTGGCAAACAAAAAATATAGAAATTTATTAAAAGGATTTGCTAAAAATGCGCCTCAACTTCTTTGGAATGCGCCTTCTTTATTTCCTCATAGTCTTCGCTTGCTTCTTCATGCAGACGAGTTTATGCCCCACGCCAAGAGTTTGTTACCTCAATCGTCTTTACTTGCGCCTCATATAGAAAAATTGTTACCTTATAAAGAAGAACTTTTGCCCTATGCCAATCAGATAGCTCCTCATGCAGAAAAACTTCTTCCCTATTCTGACCAGCTTTTACCTCATGCAGAAGAATTATTGCCTTATTTTCATTTATTTGAGCCGTATTTAGATGAGTTGTTACCTTATACAGATTTGCTTTTAAAGTACAAAGACGTACTTTTGCCAGAAGTCGAAAAGCTACTCCCTCATTGTAAAATTTTGCTTCCTCATGGCGAAAGGCTACTTCCTCATGCAGAAGAAATGTTTGTACATTTAGATATTTTACTTTTGTATGTAGATAAACTTTTACCTGCCGAACATCACAATATACCTGTAAAATCAATAGAATCAGTTTCTAATCTGACTGAAAATTTAGAAGAATTAGAGGAAAAAGAAACAGACGAAGAAGAGTAAATCATTAAAAATCTCATTTAGCCATGAACAATAAACTTTCTTTCAAATTTCAAACACTTTTTTCACTTACTATTTTCTGTTTAGGAGTTATCGGAATTGCTGCTTGGTCACTTTCTTTAGAATCAAACTGGAAATTTTTGATTATCGGTATTGCTGCAATTATCGTTTTACTACTTCTTCTCAAAATTTCTACAATGCCTACTTCATTTCATTTTTCAAAAAAAGAATTAGTTGTTTCTTATTTATTTCTACCAAAAAAGAAATGGCTTTTTGAAGATTTGAAAGAATGGAACGCAGTAGAAATCAAAACTTTTAATGACGTTTATAAAATTTTAGAGCTTAGTTTTGTTAAAGACAAAAAGCTTCAAAAAGCAAAAAAAATAGGAATCAGTAAGCAAGAATACAAAGGATTTGAATTTTTCGATAAATTTATAAATAAGAATTTCAAAGAATTAAAGATAGAGATAGAAAAGCAGAAATAAATTTTCATAATGAAAAATACACTCTTTCAAAATGGGTATAATTATATATTGAACAATTATGTCAAAAAACAAAAATAGCCTTATACGAGCTTCATACGCACATTTTACAAATAATTGACAAATAATTTAATTTATTTTGGTATTGGCAAACACTTTGAATTATATAAGTCAAGTAAGCAACAAATTGATAGTAATTTCTAAAAGCATTTGCAATGAGATTGAGATTAATTTCTCAAAATTTTTAACTCATTATTTTTATCAGAGCTTTATTTTTCAGAAATTCTATCAAATAGAAAGTCAAGATTGAATAGTAAGCGTGTTGAAGTTTCTTCTAAAAAAGAACTTATTTTTTACAACTCCTTATTTTTTAGCTATTCAGTTACACTTTTTTAAAATATAACTGAGAAATCCCTTTCCATTTTTTATATATGAAAGGGATTTTTTTATGCTTGTTTGTCACTATGAAGAGTAAGCTACATTTTTATAAATTTCTAAAGTCTTCTTGGCTGTATTTTCTTTTGTAAAATTTTGGAGGTGAATAGTAGCATTTTGTATTAATTTATTTCTTAACTCTTCATTAAACAGAACCTTCTCTACATTTTCAGCTAAAGAAAAAGAATCTTTTATATTTGAAAGCAAACCTGTTTTGTTATTAATTACAGACTCTGGAACTCCTCCTGCTGCTGTTGCCACAACTGGAACTTTACTTGCAAAAGCATCTAATACACTTGTTCCTAATCCTTCTGTTTGGCTTGTAAAAAGAAAAACATCCAATTCTTTTAGAATAAAAGCAATGTCATTTCTAAAACCTGTCAAAATAAAATGCTCTTTTAGTTGTGGATTTTGATTGAACCACTTATGAATTTCGTTTTTTGATTCTCCTTCTTTTCCAATTAAGAAAAAACACACCTGCTTATTTTTTTTCTCTAGTTTAGGAATGAGTAATTTTGCTGTTTCTAAAAAGGTAATATAATCTTTTTCAGGTGTAAGAGCTGCTACATTTCCTATCAAAATTGTATCTTTTGACAAATTATATTCTTGCCTTAAAATAGATGTGTCATTTTCATTATTAAACTTATCCAAATCAATTCCATCATATATTGTAATTAATTTTGACTTGTCTTTAATACTCAGACCCACCACTTCTTTTACTTTTTCTGAAACACAAATTATTTTTTTTATAGCTGAATGATTGTATTTGTAGTTGGAAAAAAAATTATTTTTAACAGGAAAAATCACCTTTCTACTCAAGATAAATTTAGTTTTATTCTGAAAAAAAACGGCTGACAAAATGCCTATTGTATGTGCGTGTGCATCATGAAGATGAACAATACTTACTTTATTTTTTTTACAAAAAGTAGCCAAAAATTTTGCTTGTCCAAACTTTGAATTTCCCTTTAACTCTTCTACCTCCAAATTGGTAGTTACGTTTTCTTTATTATAATTTCTTATAAAATCAGACAAAGAAGAGTTTTGAGGTGTCAGAATTGTTTGTTGAATTGAGATTTTATCTTCTTGATTTTTCTCTATTTCGGTAGCTAAATAAGCAATCTGCTGTTCGCCTCCTCGCCAAGTTTTGGGAGTAGAAAGATGGACAATATGGAAATTCATTGATTTCTAAATTAATTATGAAAAAGTATGATAGATATAAAAGCAAACAAAATCTCATCTAAAATGAGATGAATACTACTTCTCCATCTCTAAAATAATTTGCTCTAACTTTTCTATATCTACGTCTACATTTACAGTATGTGTTTCAGCAGAATCACCTTCTGAAAGTAAATAATAATAATCAACTTCTAAATCAGAAGCTAATGAAAAATAGCAATTATTATGTTTGTCTGCTTGATTTCTAATTTCCAAAACTTTAGTATTCGGATTGATGAAAAGCATGTTGGTAAGTCCTGCTCCATGTAATCCAACCAAAGAAACTGTTTGTTTCATAAGTTCAATTTGTTTTTCAAAACTATACTCTTCAAAATAATGAATTTCATAATTATATTTTTTGAGTAATTTCTGAACTTGCTCTTCATTATTTATTTTTCTGAACCTAGATTTTTGACGACTGATATATATTTTCCTATTTATTTTTTGCTTAATTACATTTTCTGTACCTTCATTAGACTCTATTTTCGAACTTTGAGTAAATAGTTTTCTAGCTTCCTGCATCAATTCTTTATCATAATTTCCACTATTTCCAATATGAGAAGGCAAGATTAATTTATTTATTTTATAGACCTGATTACTCTCATAAAAATATATTTTCCGATTTAGTTTTTCTCCTGTAATTTGAGTAAAATCATATTTTTCTAGTTCTTTTGGAACTAATAACTCTGTATTTTCTCGTTTTTCTATCTTTTGAGCAACCAAAACACGAGGAATAACATCTGTAAGCCAATGAAAATAACCATCTGACCAATTATCTGTCGCAAAAATAGCATTTTCTATCGTTTTTGTTTTTGATAAAAAATTAGATAAAACTACCTTAGCAAAATTTAGAAGCGTTCTACTTTTACTTATTGGATATGTATGAGTATAAGAATTGAAAGTCTTAAAATCAGATAAATCTAATAAATATCCATTCAGTAAATAGACAGTTGAAAGCTCTAATACATGAACACTAGGAATATTTTTTTCTAACTCGTGAGCAAACAAACTGGTCTCTTTTAGAGTAACATTTTGAGCAGGATTTCTTTTCGCTATTTTGGCTTCTATAACTTCTTGTTTTTTCATAAATTAGATGTTCAAATTCATTATTTTCAGCTTACAAATAAGTATTGAGTTAAATTATTGAGAAACCAAAAAGATGATAACTCAAGCAACTAGCATATTCTAACACACCATTCTACAAAAATAGTCTTTCTAATGTCAATCAAAAACTGGTTTTTACTTTCTTTTTTTGCTCTTCTTAAATTACAGACACCTTTTCTACTCAATAAAGCATATAGTTTTCATAGAGATGAATTACTTTATCTTGCGTTGGGCAAACATTTAGATTTTGGTTTTTTGGAAGTTCCTCCAATGATTGCTCTTTTTGCTTCCTTTATTCAAAATACAATAGGAGAATCTCTTTGGGCTATTCATTTAGTTTCTGGCTTGGCTGGAATGACTTTGGTTATTCTGACAGGAATGATAGCTAGTCAGATGGGGGGAAAAACATTTGCAATCCTATTTGCTGGTTTTATTGTTATTTTTTCACCTGCTTTTTTGCGTATACATACACTTTTTCAACCTGTAGGTTGGGATGTTTTGGGCTGGACATGGCTTATCTATCTTTGGATTCGTCATATAAAAACTCAACAAGGACGTTATTTGGTCGGAATGGGAGCTATTGCAGGAATTTTCTTTTTAAATAAATACAGTATTGTTTTTTGTGTGATTGCTATTCTAATAGCTACTTTGTTTTCAAAAGAAAGACAATGGCTTTTGAACAAAAAGTTGTGGCTTGGTGTAGGCATTGGTCTTCTGATTGTTCTACCTAATCTTATTTGGCAAGCCTTTCATAATTTTCCCGTCTTTCATCACATGGAAGAGCTTAGTGTTACACAGCTTAAAAATATAAATCCTGTAGATTTTATAATTGATCAATTTTTAATGCATCTTCCTATTACTTGGATTTGGATGTTGGGTTTTACAGGCTTATTAAAAAGTAAAACACTTCAACCTTTCAGAACGATAGCTGTATTTTTTGTAGTTGTTATTTTGATGCTTTTCTTTTTGCACGGCAAAAGTTATTATACATTGGGAGCTTTTCCTGTAATGCTTGCTGCTGGTTCAATCGCTATCGAACGTCTGACACAAAACCGTACGTTTTTACGTGTTCCTGCTGTTGTAATTCCAATAATGCTTATCTTGCCTTTGCTTCCTTTTAGCATTCCTATTTTGAGTCCTGAAAAACTTACAGAATATGCCGCTACTTTTACTGAAAAAACAGGAGAAGAATCGTTTAATCGTTGGGAAGACGGAAAAATACATGCTCTTCCTCAAGATTTTGCTGATATGTTGGGATGGAAACAAATAGCTAAATTAGCAGCAAAGGCATATTATGAAATTCCTGTTGAAGAGAGAAAGAATACTATAATTTTGGCTGAAAATTATGGACAAGCAGGAGCAATTGATTTCTATGCAAAAGAATTTAATTTACCACAAGTATATAGTTTTTCAAGTAGCTATTTACTTTGGCTTCCTCAAAAATTTACTGCAAAAAAAGTAATTTTTATTAATGATAGAATCCATCAAGATATTAGCAAAACAGTAGGCAAACAAACTCTTATTGGAGAAATTAAAGATACATATAGCCGTCAGAATGGGAATAAAGTTTGGCTGTTAGAAAATCTAAGTAAGGACTATTATGAGTTGTATGAAAATGCAATTAAGGAAGAAAAGGCATTTTTGACAGAGTAAGAAAATATTTTTAACAGTTTTTTTTTTCCTGATGCAACCTATCTAAAAATATACTGTCTTTGTAGTAAATAAGCTCATAAAAAAAGCTACTCACTAATTTAACTACATTTCATTATTTACATCAATAATCATTTAATTCTATGAAAACGCTCAATCACAAACTAACTACTTTCTCATTTGCTCTTTTGTTTCTTTTTGCATTTTCAATTTCTACAGCTTTTGCTCAAGAAGTTAGAAGTGTATCTAATTTTGAAGAAATTTCATCAGGAGGAAGTTTTGATATTAAAATTGTAAAATCTTCTAAAAATGAAGTCAAAATTGAAGGTGCAGATGCAGACCTTTTAGAAAAACTAGAAACTCAAGTAGATGGCAATCGTCTTAGAATAGGAATCAAAAAAGGCAATAGTTGGAGCTCTAGAGGATATAGTAAAGTAACTATTACAGTTTATCATACTGAAAAACTAGAAAAATTATCTCTTGCAGGTTCGGGTTCTATGGAATGGGATGGCGAATTATATAGCTCTACATTAGAAATTAGTGTTGCAGGTTCAGGAAAAGTATGTGGAAGAGTTGCTGTTTCAGACTTAGAAGCAAGTATTGCAGGTTCTGGAAAAATTTGTCTTAAAGGAGCAGCTACACAACAAGAAGTAAGAATTGCAGGCTCTGGAGATTATGAAGCAGAAGATTTAAAAACACAAGATACAGAAATCAAAATTTCAGGTTCTGGAGATGCTGAAGTATATGTTACAAAGAATTTGGAAGCAAAAATTTCAGGTTCTGGAGATATTCGTTACACTACTGGTGGGAATGAATTAGAAAGACAAATCGTTAAAGTAAGTGGCTCAGGAAAAGTACGCAAAGGATAAATATAGTTTGCAATTGTTGAATAAACAATTGACAATTAGTCTAAAAAACTCTTCACATTTCTATCTTTAGATTTTTGAAGAGTTTTTTCATTTTAATAAAATAGCTTCTTTTATTCAATATTTCTTTAAATTTGTCTTTTGTTATGCCTTTTTGGAAATGTATTTGAAAGATTTATAAGACAAAAAATATACCCCTAAAAAAAGAAGTTGGTCAATTTTATGATGAAAATAAAAAAACGAGTAATTTGGTTTTTGATAATTTTACTTTCAATTCCTACACTAGCATTTTGCCAAGATGATTTACAAGAAAAAACAAAAAGCCTAGAAGATTCTATTCGCTTAATGCTTTATAGAGAGCGACCTTATTTTGAAGTCGTCAATTATGGAGCAAACCGAATTCAGATGAAAGATAGCACTTCGTTAGATTATTTTTTTGAAGCTCTTTATAAACTTCAAACTCAAAAAAAAGGAGAACCAAATCAGGTAAAAATTCTGCACATGGGAGATTCTCATATTCAAGCTGACTTTTTTACAGGAAAAGTAAGACGATTGTTCCAAGAAGACAAACGTTTTGGAGACGCAGGACGTGGATTTATTTTCCCTTATTCGGCTGCCAAAACAAACAATCCATTTGATTACAAAACTCGTTATACAGGAACTTGGACAAGCCAAAAAATGGTCAGTAATAAAGACCAATCTCAATGGGGAATCTCGGGAATAAATGTAGAGACAATAAATCCCAAATCAACAATTACACTTGAACCCATAGAATACAATGAGCGCAACCCTTCAAAAATAGAAAAAGTAAGAATCTATTATCCAATCCTGAATGAAGAACTTTTTGAAGCTGTCATTATTGCTCCAACAAATGAAATAAAATCTCAAAAAATGCACCCAGATGGTTATTTGGAAGTTATTTTTTCTGTTCCTCAAACTTCTATCAGCATTGGATTAGATAAAACTGATGATATTCAAACACATTTTATTCTGCAAGGCATTTCTTTAGAAAGTAATGAAAAAGGGGTTCTATATCACGCTGTGGGAATAAATGGAGCAGAAACAAGACATTATTTGCGTTGTGAAGATTTTGAAACACAACTCAGAAGCATTCAGCCAGATTTAGTAGTAATTTCTTTGGGTACAAACGATGCCTATCCAACTAGATTTGATGATGTGGCTTTCAAAGGAAATTTAATAAAAATAATTACTCAAATTAGAAATATCAATCCGAATACTTCCATTTTACTTACTTCGCCAAATGATACTTATCGTTATAAAAAATATGCAAATTATAACACCCAAAAAGCAGAAGAGCGTTTACAAGAACTAACAAGAGAAAAAAATGTAGCTCTTTGGAATTTTTATCAGATAATGGGAGGTTTCAAATCGATTATTGATTGGCACAAAGCAGGGTTAGGACAGTATGATAAAATTCATCTTTCCCAAACAGGGTATAATTTGCAGGGAGATTTATTTTATGAAGCCATTAATGAACAATATAAAAAGTGGCTGAACAAAAATAGACCAAAATAACATGTTCTAAACTGTCTGACACCTCAAAAGGTATCCTGACAGTTTAGATTTCTACTTTCTATTTTTTTAGGCATATTTAATTTTTCTCAAATTATATATTAACTAATAACTTTATAAACAGAACCTTCTCTAGTTGGTGTGCTACTAAGCAGTTCAATTTTGTTGCTCTCCCAAACACCAATTTCACCAACAATTATTTTTTGAAGACGTTCTTTCATTGCTTTTTTAGTTTCATCATCAGTACGAATGTATGCTAAGGTAACATGAGGATTATAATTTTCAACGTTGGTATTTTCAATCTCTATATCTATTTCTTCTAGTTTTTGAGCCAATTTTTCATATAAATCTGATAAAGCTTCATTTTTCAAAATTCCTACCCAAAGAACATAAGGAAGTTCATTTTTTTCAAATGTTCCTATGTCTTTCATTGTTAAAGTAAGAGGGGCTTGTTTTGCAATTTGACTTACAATTTCCTGTATTTGTGAAATTTTTTGGTGTGAAACATCTCCTAAAAAATGCAGTGTAATGTGCATTTTAGAGATTTCTATCCAATCTTTAATTTCCTTCATTTCTGGATAAGAAGAAAGCCACTCTTGACATTCTTGTAAAGCATCTTTTAAAAATTCAGGAAGAGGAATGGCAATAAATAAACGAGATGTTTTTTGAAGAGGAGTAGTCAATTTAGGGGAGTCGATTTTTGTCTGTAAAAAAAGTGTTTGGTAATAATGTTTGTGTAAATTATAACTACAAAACTACAAATAAATTGTCAATTACAATAAAAATGTTTGTTTAGAGTATCAAAAAAGGCTTTTTATAAGAAAAATTATAAAAAGGCTTTTCAATATTATACTTTATTTACTTAAAAAAACTCAACTCTATAGCTTTTTTAAGTTTTACTAAACACAGAACTTTTTGTATACACATCAAAACCCTAAATCTCATAAGAAGATTTAGGGCTTTGTTATTGATAAGTTAGTTTTCCTAACTGAATATTTCTTGAACTATTATCTACCTAATAAAAGATAAAGAATTGGTCCTATGATAGGTAAAAAGAAAATAGCTAAAGACCAAAGAACTTTTGTACCCATTGTACTAGCAGAAGTCCATACACTATAAAAACAATAGACAATAAGAATAAGATGAAGGATTGATAATATACCACCAATACCACTACCCAAAACACCAAAGGCATTTGCTACAAGAATCGTAAACATAAATTTCAAAGTTTAAAAAATGAAAGGAATTAATAAAATTTTGAAGTCTAAAAAATAATTTGATAAAATAATAGAATCAAATTTTGACTTCTTAATATACTATACGTTATCGAAGCAATAATTGTTTTTGTTCTTGGGTAGAAAGTTGATAAATTTTATTTTCCTCTAGCCATTGAATGATTCCAAAAGGTGATGTTTTCCAAATCTGTAAAGAATCTGAAAAATGTAAAACAATATAATTTTTATCAGGACTTAAAGTAGCTTTCTGAAGATTCTCCATTTTTTGATGGTACACTTTATTTACATCTAACGTTGCAATATAAAAATTGCCATAAGAGGAAGTCAGAATCATTTCTTTTCCATAAATTGGATTTCCACCTTTTAGAGCTTTCATTCTGCGTCCTTTCAAATCCCAAAAATCTGTCCAAGAACCCGAAGCAGAAACTAAATAGGGTTGCCCTTGTTGAGAAGGAGAAAAGAAAAATGAAGAAATATTCGAACGTTCTAAACGTGTATCTAATTCATAACTTTGCTTTGTATCTAAATGCAAAATCTTGTATGGCTTTAATCCTCCTGTTACCTTTTGAGCCAAAGCTAAATATCTATCATCAAAAGAGCTAGTTGTTTCTGTATTTGGTTTTACTTTTTGCGTGTGAAAAACATTACCTTTTAGATCTATTAATTGAAGCTCATTATTTTGTGTAACTGCCCAAACAAAACTTCCTTTTTTAGAAAAACCAGCATTCGTATAGTTTGGTTTTTTAGTAAATGCGTTTGTAATTCTGAAAGGCTTATCTTTTTCGGCTAGGTTTGTTTTATCAAATTTATCTAAAGAAATAACAGCATTTTTGATTGTCAGAACATAATCTTGAGAAGGATGTAAAAACACTTTATCGGCTGCAAACTCTGCTTTTGCATTTTCTTTTTGGTCGGTCAGACGATAAATATTTCCAGAATAATAAATGAGCTGTACATCTCTACTTTGTATTTTATTTTGATTTATTGCTGCATTCTGAGCAAGCCATTTTTCACCTTGTAATTTGTCATTAAAACGCATTTGAGGACTAGCAGCTCGCCAAAAAGTAATATCTTCTAAAGTTTGTATAACTAAATAACTTCCATCTTGTGTAAAATAAGGGGTCTTAATAGGCAAACTTTCTAGCTTTGTAGTAGACTGGCTGCCATCAGCAAAACGTATTGTACACAAACCATCTTCTGAAATAATTACCCATTTTTTGTTTGTTTTAATTAGATTACTTCCTTTATACATAGCAAAATAAGCTACACTTCTTTGCCAAAGTGTAATAGAATCACTTTCAAAGTAATACCTTTTTAGTATATTTTTTTCATCTATCACCCAAAAAGAAGCAGAGTCTTGAGACAACACTTGCTTTGGATTTTGAAGTTCTTTTTTAATTTCATTTGTAGAAACATCCCAAACTACCCATTTTAAAGAATCAGAATTACCTAAAGATTCTGTTTGTCTTCTATTTTTCTTTTTTTGATTCTCCTCTTTAGAGTATTGTTTCAAAACTAGATATTTATCTGAAAGCCATTTAGCTTTTGTTCCTTCGAAAGTAGAAAGTAAATTTGAACCTTCCCAAACAGCTATGACACTATCTTTCGCTTCTGTAAAAAGAGTTCTTTGATTGGGAGAAAACTGCATTCTCAAAATCTTACTCCGATTTCCACTAATTGTATCTAACACTTCTCCTGCTGTTGTCCAAATAAGAGCTGTTGTATCAGCAGCCGAAATAATTTTTGTATCATCTTTCGAAAATGAGAGTCCTGAAATAGTGTCATTATGTACCTGCATTTCTAATAAGCTCTTTCCATACACATCTAAAATTTCTACTTTTCCATTTGCAAAACCAACAGCCAAACGATAGGGAACATTATTTGAAAAAATAATTTTTTCTATTTCTACTTCTTTTTCTATTTTTTTGATAACATCGCCTTGTAATGAACTAATAAATATTGCATTTTTCCTTTTGTGATTGCCTTTTTTATTATCATTTTCAAAATAAGCTAACCATTGAGCATCAGAAGAAACAGCATAATTTATATTTTCGTTACTTTTTAAATCTTGATTCTCATTTTTAATTGGAATTTGAGCCGAATAATATAAATTTGGACTATAAAAGTGAGAATACAAAGAACCCTGTGCTAAATGTGTTGGATATTCTCTGACCGCTTTTTCTATCAAACGAATTGCCTTTGTGGCATTTTCCTTTTGCATATTATCACCCAAATAAGTCAAAAAATTAGCTTGTTGCTGACGAGTTTGTGTTTTATGTGCCTCGTCTTGTCTTTCATATTCTTGATATTGCGCCCAAAAACCCAGACCTGCCAAAACCAAAAAGAATGTCAAGAAAAATATAGCTCTATATAAATATCTTTGTTGTCTTTTTTTCTGATTTATTTTTTTAAGACTCCGAATATAAAGCTGATTTTCTATATCTGAAAGTGGTGCAAGTTCAAATTTATACTCTTCAAAAAGTTTAGTTTCTTCTTTAGAAAGTAAAAGTTCTGGTTTGGAATATGCTGAAAAACGAGCTTTTTGAGCTATAATTTTCTTAAAACGTTCTATTTTTTGTTGCTCTGGTGTTTTGGGAGCTGCCTCTACTTTTTTGGTTGCTAGTAACGTAAAATCAAGTGTGTGTTCGGCACTTGGCTTTACAAATAATGTAGAAGGTGTATTTGGAAGTTTTCTTGAAGCATAATTATAGGCTTCTTTGATAGAATTGTTTTGAGCTAATTGTTCATAAAAATGACTACTAAAGATATTGTCATCTTCTCTATCTTGATTTTTGGAAACAGCAATTGTAATTGGTAAAAGGTGTGCAATTGTAGCAGAAGGAGGAACTTGTATATCTTCCAAAATCAGACAAGCTAAATTTGGCATCATAGAAAGACGACGAATAAGCTGTTCGATAAAGGTGGAATCGTTCGAATCTCCTACCCAATGAAAAATAAAAAGCCTATCACTAAATTCTTTTTCATCTAAACGTTGAAATACTTCTGAAAAGATATTCTCTGAAGTCATTATCAATTCGCACATTCCTGTACGTTGAGGTGTAGAAAGAGCAACATCTACAGCCAAAAAAGCAGACGTTTCTGTAGCAGATGTTAAAAAAATTATTGGTGAATAGGTTTGTTTCATATAAATTTGCACAACTTGCACGCACTTATTAGAAAGTGATGCAGAATGAAGGAACAGGATTTTGTTTTTTTATTCTCTCTATCTTTTTTTTGTAATTCTTGTTACATTAAAAAACCCATAGAAAAAGATAATCTAAACTAACTGTTTTTTGTCTAAAAACAAACACAAATACACAATTCACAATCAATTATTAACTAATTTGTAGATAAAATCAATTAATTCTAAAGACTTTCTCATTTCATTTTCCATTTTATCTCAAATTTGTTTTTTTATATTAAAACTTATTAAGCCCTTATCTTACCTTTTATACTAGCCGTGTCAAACTCCAATTCAGACGATAAAAACAAAAAAAATAATTCCAACACTTCTAATAAAGATAGTGAATGGTTTGCCACATGGTTTGATTCTCATTATTATCACATTCTATATAAAGATAGAGACGATACAGAAGCTCGTTTATTTATAGATAATATAAGTTTATATCTCAACTTTTTACCTAATGATAAAATACTAGATTTAGCATGTGGAAAAGGTCGTCATTCTATTTATCTCAATCAAAAAGGTCTCTATGTAGAAGGGATAGATTTATCAGAAGAAAGTATTCAATATGCCAAACAGTTTGAAAATGAACGTTTGCATTTTAGTCAGCATGATATGAGAAAAGTCTATAAAACTGATTATTTTGATTTTATTTTGAATCTTTTTACTAGTTTTGGTTATTTTCAAACTGATCAAGAAAATCAACAAGCTATTTCAGCAATGGCAAAAGCTCTTCAAGTAGAAGGACGAATTGTATTAGATTTTTTTAATACTACAAAAGTAATACAATCTCTTGTCTGTTATGAAGAAAAAATTATTGAAGGAATTACATTTAAAATTTCAAAATCTGTACAAGATAATTTTATTATAAAAGATATTCATTTTGAAGATAAAGGGAAAGAATTTCATTTTCAAGAACGAGTTAGAGCAATTCCAACAACTGATTTTTTGCGTTATTTCAGAGATGCAGGATTAACAGTAGCACGCATATTTGGAGATTATGACTTATCTGAATTTGAAGAAGGAATTTCTGAAAGAATGATTTTTGTAGTAGAAAAGTAAATTAGTGATTAGTGATTAGTGATTAGTGATTAGTGATTAGTGAGAAATTACTTTCTGAAATAATTGTTTTATAACAAAAAATAATTCGTAATTTAGTTAGATATGGATAAATCTTTAGAAAAAATATACGGCAATAAAATCCGAACACGAGTTTGTGGAATTTGTATCAATGAAAATGGAAGTTTACTTGTCGTAAATATGAATGGGATTTCATCTAATTTAGAACAAAATAAATCTTTTTTAGCTCCTATTGGTGGTGGAATAGAACTTGGAGAAACAGCAACTGACGCACTAAAGCGAGAGTTTTTGGAAGAAACAGGATTAAAAATAGAAATTGATTATTTTATGTGTGTTTATGAATATGTCAATTTGCCTATTCATGCAATAGAATTATTTTTTGCTGTTCGTGCTGTTGGTGGAAAGCTGAAAACAGGCTTTGACCCAGAACATACTACTGATAATCAAATCATTACTTCAGTAGATTATTTAGAGTATTCTAAAATTTTGGAAGCTCCTTTGGAAGAGCGACATGGGATTTTTAAATATGCTGCTTCACTAGAAAACCTTAAAAAACTCAGAGGCTATATCAGAGTCAATTGATTATGAGGTTATTATATCAAAAATATGTTTATGTGCCTTTTAGATAAAAATAATATTTGCATTTTGACAAAAAATGAATATTTTTGATAGCTATGCCAAATATCACTACATGAAGAACTCCATATTATATTTCTTTTTATTGCTATTCTTATTTTCTGGACAATATTCTTTTGCACAGTCTATTGGTTTGCGTCATTATGATGTAGATGAAGGCTTACCTCAAGGGGATATTTATGGAATAACACAAGATAAAAATGGGTTCTTATGGATAGCAACTGGAAATGGATTAGCTCGCTTTGATGGGCATGATATGCAGCCTTTTACACAAAATGATGGCTTGACTGATAATTTTGTTACTGCTTTAGCTACTGACTCTCTTCGTAATGGAACTTGGTTAGGACACCCACAAGGTTTGCTCTCTTACCAAAATAGACAAACAGATTCTATTTGGACAGTTACTTCACTTAGTCAAAATTTACTTAGTCGAATTCAACAAATCTATGTAGAAGAGGAACAGATATGGGCTTTGACAGAAAGAGAAGGTGTCTTCAAAGTTAGTTTTAATAAAATAAACTCTAAAAATCAGATTAATCAGCCCACAGAAGATTTTGATTATCAAACCTCTTACTTTCCACTTGTCAGCACACATACAGAAAGGTGTAATGTTTTTGAACGATTATCTAGTAATGAGTTCTTAGTGGGAACAGATAGTGGTCTTTTTGTAGCTTCTGTAAAAGACGAAAAATTTATTTTTACAGATCAAATAAAAGAATTACAGGGAATAGAAGTACACTCTATCACAAGAAAAAGACAAGGTCAAATAGGTTTTTGGATAGGAACAAAAGACAATGGCATATATAATTTTTTCTCTAATAGCACTGTAAAAAAGGCATTTCCAAGTCGAACAGAAATAGCTAAAGAATACATTACCTCAATTTTGGAAGATAAACGAGGAAAACTTTGGGTAGGCACAAAAAATAATGGTCTATTTAGAATAGAATCAATAAAAAAAGAAGAAAAAGTAGTCGATATAGAACATTATACTTCAAAAAATGGACTGCCAAGCTCATCTATTTCCTGTATTTTACAAGACTATGAAGGAAGTATCTGGATAGGAACAGAAAATAATGGACTGGTTCAGATGCTAAATGAAATGTTTGAAATCTATACTTATTCCCATGGTTTGCCTAGTGAAAATATTTTGTCTGTACTACGAATGGATGAAAACAACTTACTTTTAGGTACAGACCAAACTATAACTTCACTTACTTTACAAGGAGATTCAACTATCTTTAAACCTTACCTCCCTGCACTTTCTCAGACCGTTGTTCGTGCTCTTTTTAAAGACTCATTAGGTAAAGTATGGATAGGAACTGAGAAAAAAGGACTTTTTATATTTGACCCAATTACTAATTCTTTAAAATTAATTAGAGATGTTCCTGACAAAACTATCAACAAAATAACATCTGATGACGATGGAAATATTTGGATAGCAACAAACTCATGGGGACTTTTTAAATATATAAAATCTGAAAATAGGTTTACCCAAATTTTGCCAACCAAAACCATACAATTGAATCGAATTCAGAATATTTATAAAGACAGGCAAAATCGTATTTGGATTGCTTCTTCTGATTATACATTATCCTACTGGAAAGACGACAAACTTACGGTTTTAGATGCTGTTTCGGAGTTTAGTCAAGTAAAAGCAACTTGTTTTACAGAAGATGCTGAAAACACACTTTGGATAGGTTCGGAAGGTTCAGGTGTTTTTGCATATTCTGAAAATGAAATCAAAAAATATACAACAGCAGACGGATTAGCTTCAAACTATTCTTACTTTATTGCTGCTGACAGAAATTATAATATTTGGATTGGTTCAAGAAAAGGAATTACAAGACTGCGTCCAAAAGATGATTTAGCCAAAATTTATCATCAATCTGATGGACTTATAGGAACAGAAGCAAATAGAAGTGCCGTCGAAAAAGATTATAATGGAGATTTGTGGTTTGGAACTACTAGAGGACTCATTCATTATATCGGACAAAATGACCACATCAATCTTGTTCGTCCAAAGGTAGTCTTGAGTGGTTTTCGTATTTTTGGAGAAGAGAGAAGTTTCGAAGAAGATTTAGTTTTGCCTTATGATGATTATAGTTTGCGTTTAGATTTCAAGACAATTACGTTTCGTTATCCAGAAAAAGTAAAATTCAAATATCGTTTGAAGGGATTTGATGAAAATTGGTCTGAAATAATGACTCAAAACTTTGCTTATTATTCTCACTTAGAAGATGGTAGTTATGAATTTGAAGTCTTGGCAACCAATGATGATGGTGTTTGGGCAAATATTCCTGCAAGTTACTCGTTTACTATTGCTACTCCGATTTGGAAAAAAACATGGTTTTTAGTTGCTTGCATACTGATAGGATTTATACTTTTGGTTGGTTATGTACGTATGAGAACACATTCTTTAGAGAAAAAACGTAAAGACTTAGAAATAGAAGTTGAAAAACAAACTGAAAAACTAAAACAACAAAACAAAGAATTAGCTGTAACAAACTCACTTCTGAAAGAATCTGAAAATGAGCTTTCTCAATCCAATAGCATTAAAGATCGCATGTTTTCTATTATTTCTCACGATTTGCGTGCGCCTTTAGCAACTCTTCAAAACTTTTTGAAAATGTTTATTTCATACAGAAATGCGTTTACTGATGAAGAAATCAATAAAATAACTAGAGATATTGATAAATCACTAGGAAATGTTGGTGGGCTTTTAGAAAATCTTTTACAATGGTCTAGAGCGCAAATGGGGCATTTAGAAACTAAATTAGAGCCTTTATTGATTACAGACCATATTCAAAAAAATATTGAATTATTACTTCCAACAGCCAAAAATAAAAAAATTAACCTTCAGGTTTCTCAAATTAAAGAGGGTATTTTAGTAGAAGCAGACTACAATTTACTCAATTTCATTTTGCGTAACCTTATCAGTAATGCTATAAAATTTACAGATACAGAAGGAACAGTTACAGTAGGAGCAATTGCTGATACAAATACTTTAGAAAAAAATGCTCAAAAAATGATTCATATTTTTGTCAGAGATACAGGAGTAGGAATGAATGAAGACATTGCAAAGAAAATTTTTATTACAGACCAACACGTAACTACACGAGGAACAGCCAATGAAAAAGGAACAGGCTTAGGACTAATGGTGTGTAAAGAATTTGTAGAAAAACAAAATGGCAAAATTTGGGTAGAAAGTATAGAAAAAGAAGGAACAACTTTTACCTTTTCGCTAAGAGAAGCAATAATTAAAGATTGAATCAACCTTGTTTAGAAAATAATTTTGACCTTAATTATTTGAATATCAAATAGCAAAACCAATGACCAAAATATCATCTACTTGGCGAGTTTGGCGCATCCAATCTTTTAGAATATGATTTAAGATGTCTTTTTGTTCTGCAAATGGATATTTATGAACTTTATGAAGTAGTTTTCGGAAGCGTTTTGCCATAAATTTACTGTGCATTCCACTACTAAACTGGTCTTGATAGCCATCTGAATAAATATAAAATGGAGTTGGTTCATCAGTCAGTTCGATGGTATGTGTTGTAAAGGTAAGTTCTGCATTTTTTCCACCAATAGAAGCTGTATCTCCCTTTACTCTAATAACTTCACCATCACGAATATAAACCAATGGGTTTTTTGCTCCTGCAAACTTGAGCGTTCTTTCTTTCTTATCTACTACACAAATAGTAATATCCATTCCATCACGATTCTGTGTAGAATCTTGCTTGAGAGCCATTCGGATAGATTCATGAAGCTGACTAAGAATTTCATTCGGTTCAATAATTCCCATTACACCAACAACTTGATTGAGATAAGTATCTCCAAGCATAGACATAAATGCCCCTGGAACACCATGACCTGTACAATCGACGGCAGCAATAACAATTTTTCCATCTTTTTCACAAAACCAATAAAAATCGCCACTCACTACATCACGAGGTTTGTAGAGAATAAATGAGTCTTTGATTAAGTTTTGTAATGAGGCAGCAGGTTGGAGAAGAGCATCTTGTATGCGTTTTGCATATTTGATACTACTCATAATTTTATCGTTTTTCTTTTCTATTTCATCAAAAGCAGCTTCTAATTTCTTTGTTTTCTCTTGAATCTCGTCTTTTTGAGCTAATATTTGTTTGTAAGAAGTAACCAGTTGTAGCGCAGAATTAACACGAGCCAAAAGCTCTACTTCATCAATCGGCTTGCGAACATAATCTATTGCACCTGCTTGAAGAGCAGTTTCCAAATGTTCAGACGAAGTAAATGCTGTCGTCATGATTATTGGAATGTGTTGTGTATCTGGTCTTGATTTCAGTTTTCTAACAGCTTCAATGCCTGTCATTTGAGGCATTTCCCAGTCCATAATTATTAAATCAGGAGATTCTGAAATTCCTTGTTCGTAAGCTGAAAGCCCATCACTTGCATAAATAATTTCGAATACTTGACCAGATTCTTCGAAAATACTCTCAATGACAGCTAAATTGCTATCATAATCATCAGCCACTAAGATTTTGTAAGAATTAGGACGTATTGCCACAATAAAAGGGAAATAGAAAAAAAGAATTTATAAACTATAAAACAGAAGTAGATAGGAATTTTGGAATCTTTATTCAACCAAGCCTCTAAAAGATAGGCTAATATACTAACAAAAGTAGAAAAAGCTATAATTTATTGTATTTTTGAGTAGAAATAAAGCATTCAAAAGTGAAATAATCAAAAATGAAACCATGTTTTGATTTTGATTAAATACTGAATTACTCTCCATTCAAAATCTTCTTGGCTATCCAATCCATATTATGACCTAGATATAAACTATTACTTATGGAGTATCCTTCTTTATTTATGAAAACTACTTGATAATTTGTAGTATCTATACCATATCTACTCATTTGATAATTACTTGATTTAATTTTATAAATCTGCTTACCATAATTTTCATACAATTCTTTGCTTTGTTCTTTATTAGCAAAAAGGTGTATTCCCTCAACTTCTTGTGTAGAAATTAAATTTTTCCAACTTTCTTCTGTTCCATTTACAAAAATATAAAGAAAAGCTATTTTTTCATCCGTGTATTCTTTGTAGAGTAGATTTGAATACCATGAATTAACTTCAAGATTTTGAGCAGCAGAATCTATGAAGGTAAAAAAAACATATTTTCCTTTAAAGTCAGATAAAGACACCTTCTTGTTATTTTTATCTTTTAATGTGAAATTAGGAGAGGGTAAGTGTTCTGCCAAACGTTTGAAAAGAGCAGCTTTTTCTTCTATGATTGTTACTTGTTTATTATTAGGAAATAATTTTTTGACTTGATTCATTAGTTCATTGAATAACTTTTCCTCTTTACTCCACCATTTAGTTTTGTATAACATTCCACCAAGGATTTTCAAAGTTAGATAATTTTTTATTGGCTCGTCTTTTATCTCTTTTACTTATTGATAGGCACAAGCATAGTATTTATTAGTGTATTTATCAGTTCTTATTTCTCGCTTTGTTTCTACACAATTTGCATCTAGTATTTGTTCGTATAATAAGTTTATATGATTTTCAGAATATGGATAATTATCATCTATTTGATTTTTAATATTAGGTTTGTATTTATCGTAATATGAAGGAATCTCGCCCATTTTATTTTCTATATTATATAGAATAGCACCATAATCAGAGTCTTGTTGAGCATCAATTTCATTTCGGAAATAAGTATCAAAACCTGAATCAACTTTAAAATCTTTAATAGCTATTTCATAATCAGTAAGTATTTTTTTATTTAGACTATCTGTTTTGTAAAAACTTTCATCTATATTTAACTCACTTCCATCTACTAACAACCAAACCTTCATACTGGAATAATCATAACCCTCTAACTTATTATAAGTAATCTGATTTTCTCTATATGTTTTCCCTTTCAAAAAAATAGGTTTACCTTCTTCATCAATACCTATTTCAATAGTATCCTTTGACAGAGTAAGCAAGTAAAAACCTTTATTATTACCTAAATAAACATTCTGTTCTATCGCTCTTTCACAAGGAAATTTAAGAAAGCAAGAATTAGTTGCTGTATCTATTTTATCAAAAAAGGTCCATTTGTCGTATAGAAAATTATAAATCTTAACACTATCTGTACTCCATTTTTCAGAATTAGACAAAGTAATTTTGATAGAAGTAGAATCTTGTGCAAAAATTTTTGAATCATAGAAAAAAGCTAAAAATAGAATGCAAATAAGGATAAATATGTTTTTCATAGAATTTTGATAAAACTCAAATTAGTTATATTGACACTTTATAAACGACAATTAGAGGAGTCTATTATCTGATTATCAAAACTATAAAACCATGCTGTATTCAAATTGGAAAGTTTTTTGTTAATTTTGAGTATAGAACATAAGTTTCTATTAAAAAATTAGAATACTGAAAATTACCTAGTAAAAATATCAATCTGTTATGAATCAATATTTAAAATCTCTTCCTTATTTGTTTTTTGTAGCCCTTTTTGGCTTAACTCTTTTTAGTTTTACTAATAAAGATGCTACTAACTTTACAGTTGTCATTGATGCTGGACACGGAGGAAAAGACCCTGGTTGTTCGGGCAGTAAAACAAAAGAAAAAGATGTTGCTCTTGCCGTTGCCTTGAAAGTAGGAAATTATATCAAAGAAAACCTCAAAGATGTAAAGGTGGTTTATACAAGAAGTACAGATGTTTTTGTAGAATTAGATGAAAGAACTGCTATTGCAAATCGCAACAAAGCTGATTTATTTATTTCTATCCATTGTAATGCCGCTAAAAACAAAGAAGTTTTGGGTGCAGAAACTTATACTATCGGAATGCACAAAACAGATGGAAATCTTGATGTAGCCATGCGTGAAAATGCTGTTATTTTGAAAGAAGAAAATCACAAAGAAAAATATCAATTTGACCCGTATAGCATTATTTCATATATCAAAATGTCAAATTTTCAGAGTGCTAATCAGACTAAGAGTATTGATTTTGCGAACAAAGTACAAAAACAGTTCGAAGAGCGTGTAAACAGAGAGAATAGAGGTGTAAAACAAAGTGGCTTTTTAGTATTGTGGAAAACAGCTATGCCAGCAGCACTGATAGAAATTGGTTTTTTGACCAACACAAAAGAAGAGGGTTATTTGAAAACTGATAACGGACAAACTTATATTGCATCAGGAATTTATCGTGCTTTTAAAGAATATAAAAATGAAGTTTCAGCAAAATAGAGATTTGGAAAATGGGAGTTATATTAACTGATGTTACGCAAAAGTCTGCTCTGTGTACCACAGAGCAGGGTTAAAAAAAACAAACTGCGTAACATCAGATATTAATATTACACAAAAATAGATTTTCTGCAAATTACTTGCATAAACGAAACCCACGATTTTAATCGTGGTAAACAAGTAGAGAAGGGTAGAAAACAGCATATTTTTTTTTGACTATGTAACATCAGTTAGATACTGAAATGAGAAAACAAAAAACTGTTTCAAATTTGAAGGTTTGAAACAGTTTTTATTTTGTAAGAAGAGAGTTTTGCTAAATGAATTTACATTTACCATTTATAATTCACAATTCTCATTAACTAGCTTTTACTTGCTCAACAGCACCACGAATGGCAGCTGTTATTTCGCTAATTTCTCCTACTCCTTCGATAACATGGAGTTTGTCTTGTTTTTTATAATAGTCTGCTACTACTTCAGTTTCGTTACGATATACCTGTACACGGTTTCGGATAAGTTCTTCTTTTTGGTCATCTACTCTACCAGAAGTTTTGCCTCTTTCTAAAAGACGTTTTACAAGTTCTTCTTCATCTACGTGTAGAGAAAGAACAGCGTTAATACCCACTTGGTGAGCTTTAAGAAGATTATCTAATGCTTCTGCTTGTTTTGTTGTACGAGGAAAACCATCAAAAATAATTCCTTTTGCTCCTGTATTTTCTTTAAGTTTGTTTTCTATCATTCCGATAACTACTTCATCAGGAACTAAATTTCCTTTTGTCATATATTCTTCGGCTTTTTTTCCGAGTGGTGTTCCTGCTTTTCGCTCTGCACGAAGCAAATCTCCAGTAGAAATATGTATCAAATTATAATGCTCTACAAGATGTTGGCTCTGTGTTCCTTTTCCTGCACCAGGAGGGCCGAATAAAACTAAATTTAGCATAGTTTGACTATTTTATAAGGTATTTTACAGTTTATTTTTTTATAAAAACATTCATTTACAAAACTCAAATATAGCATTGGAATAACTCTTAAATAACTCTATCGAACTATTATCATAAAAATAAAATGTTATCCATTTGAATTTGTTATAAAAATTAATATAAAACTTTTATAAAAACAGGATAACACAAACTTGAGTGTAACTGAATGAGTAAATCAACTTTAAGTTAGATTTGAGAAACTAAATGTAAGAAGCAAGTGCGTTAAATCCAAATATTGTATCTGAAATTAGCATAAAACCTGCTTTATTTGTTCTATTTGGTTATTTTGCCTATGAATTTATCTAAATTTTGAATTACTTCTCCTGAAATATCATCTGTATCCATCCACGTATAAACGCTGCCTACATAATTCATTCCTAAATAAGAAGCACTTTCTCTAAATGGCATTTCAAATGCTGCGCTTATTTCCAAAACAACATCTTTCTCAGATCCACAACAAACCATTGCCATTGTTTTGCCTCTTAATTTTCTACCCGTTTCTTTTTCTATTTTCAAGCAATCTGTAATTCTATCAAAAAAGGTTTTCATAATTCCAGACATAGCATACCAATATACAGGAGTAGCAAAAATAATCAAATCATATTCTACGATTTCTCTCATTAAAGGCAAAAAATCATCATTTCTATTACGTGAATCGTAATCATAATGTGAAATAGTATAGTTTTTTAAATCAATAAAATCACAATCTAACTGTTCTTGAATATAATTTACAATCTTATTTGTATTACCATTTTTTCTTGCACTTCCTTGAATAATGAGAATTTCCATTTTTTGCTATAACGATTAAATTGAAACAAATTTTCTGAAAAATACGATAAAAAAAAGCAGTTATAAAAATTATAACTGCATAGTTAGTAATAAGTAAACATATTTTTTGATTTAAAAGACTTTCTAATTATTTTAGTTCAATCTTGAACGAAGTTCTTCAATTTGGTCTTTTAGTTTGGGCTGAAAAGGATGAATTTGATAGAGTTTTTCAAGAGTACCAAGTACACCATGTTCATCTCCAATCTCAGAATAAATGGTTGCTAGTCCTGCTAAAGCTCCAAAATGACGATTTTCTATATTTAAGGTCTGATGAATATCATCAATAGCTGCTTTATAATTTCCTCTCAAATAAAAGGCTGTTGCTCGCTTGTTCCAACCCTCTGCAAAATTTGGATTTCTATCCACCACTTGTGTAAAAACATTAATTGCATCCGTATAATCTCCTTTTGAAAGGCTTTCAGTTCCTAAGCGAATTAAGGTATTCATTTCTACATTTCCTGTATTGAGCCAAATATTCCAAATTTGTGTTAGGATGGCTTCTATACGTGCTGTCGAACGTGCTGTTTGCAGTTGAGTAAAGAGTCGGTCTAGTATTTTATTATCTTGTTTCATAGTTGGTTTTATTTAGTGGTTGTTTTTGATAGATTATTCTTATTATTATCATTTTTACAGAATCACATGGATATTTTTTATATTTAAACCAAATTTTTATCCAAAAAGTTGTCTTTATTTGAAAAATCAAAGTTTATACATTAAAAATACAATCAAAACATTTTTTTTTGATTAATTTATTAGATTTTGTTCTAGTAAAATGTTCTGAAAAAAACATAAAGAACTACTATAACTTGTAGCCTAAAAAAGATTTACGTTATCTTTACAGAATTAATAGACAATAAATTATTTGTCTTCAAAAATCTAAAGAAACTGTATTTACTAAAATTTATTCAAAAATATGCTAGACTTTCTTAACTTAATTTCAGCCGTTTCTTGGGACGTAAGTCCTGAAATTTGGCAATGGAAATTTATTAATCTTCGTTGGTACGGACTTTTATTTGCCACAGGTTTTATTATTGGTTACTTTATTTTTTCCAAAATCTATAAAATAGAAGGTAAGCCACAAGAAGACTTAGAAACGCTCCTTACTTATATGGTTATTGCAACTGTTGTGGGTTCTCGTTTGGGACATTGTTTATTCTATGACCCTGTTTATTATTTGTCTAATCCATTAGAAATTTTGAAAATTTGGAAAGGTGGATTGGCTTCTCATGGAGGAACTATCGGACTTTTGGTAGCTCTGTTTTTATATTCAAGAAAACATCCAGACCAGCCTTATTTATGGCTTTTGGATAGAATTGTAATTCCGATTGCACTTGCTGGTGCTTTTATTCGTCTAGGCAACTTAATGAATTCGGAAATTTATGGAGGTGTTACTGATTTGCCTTGGGGATTTATTTTCCTTCAAAATGGTGAAACATTACCCAAACATCCTACACAGCTTTATGAAGCAGGTTCGTATATTTTACTCTTTATTTATCTGATGGTTTCTTACTTACAAACTAAACGTTATACTCCAAGAGGACGAATTTTTGGGCAGTTTTTAATATTACTTTTTGGCGCACGTTTTTTCATTGAGTTTGTGAAAAATGTACAAGAAGCGTGGGAAATTGATATGGTAGCTTCTTATGGAATCAATATGGGTCAGCTTTTGAGTATTCCTTTTGTTGTGGTAGGAACATACTTCTTTGTTCGTTCATTCTCTGAAAATGCAAAGAAAGAAGCTATTGAGTTTGCTGAAAAGGGTAATAAGAATATTGTCGGTAAAGTTGATACTAAAGGCAAGAAAGTATAAGATTAATTAAAGTCTAAAAAGTAATTACCAAACCCTAAGGGTCTTTGAAGACCCTTAGGGTTTATGATGTAGAATAATTATGAAATGGAACGAAGACAAAGACATAGAAACCGAATGGTTTAGACTATGCCGAAAATTACAAAGTCATTTTGATAAAAAACCTGACTTGAATGGAATTTTGTTTTTAATGGGAATACAAGAATTAGGGCAAGGAATTCGAACATTTAGCAAAGATGAAAAACAGGATTTGATGCACATGGCAACGTGTAAGGCATTGAGTTATTCTGACTATTATGAACTTGAAGGAACAGATGAAGACGGCTGGGTGCATTGGAAACTCATCAAACCCTTGCCTATCTTGAAGATTGAAGAGCAAGAAAAACTCCTTAAAATGAATATAATTACTTATTTTAAGGAGGAAGTTTTTAGAGAAGAAGGGTTTTAATAAACAAATTCTCCATGCGCTGAAGAAATAGTCAATTTTTTACTTTTCTCATTAGTAGTATCTCCATTTTTTTCTACTCTACCAATTATTTTTGCATCAATTCCATAAGATTTTGAAATATCAATGACTGTTTGAGCATGTTCTTTTGGAAGATAAATCTCCAAACGATGTCCCATATTAAAGACTTGATACATTTCTTTCCAATCCGTTTTGCTTTCTGACTGAATAAGCTCAAAAAGTGGTGGTGTGTCAAACAAATTATCTTTTATGATATGCAAATTTTGAGAATTATCAACAAAATGCAAAATTTTGGTTTGCGCTCCTCCTGAACAATGAATCATTCCATGTACATGCTCTCTAATTTTATTCAAAATTTCTTTCACAACAGGCGCATAAGTACGTGTTGGGGATAAAATCAACTTTCCAATATCTGTTTTTGTATCCTTTGGAAGTTTTTCATAAATATCTGTCAAACTCCTAGAGCCACTATAAACAAGCTCACTAGGAACAGAATTATCAAAACTTTCTGGATATTTCTCAGCATATTTTTTAGTCAAAACGTCATGTCTTGCAGAAGTTAAACCATTGCTTCCCATTCCTCCGTTGTATTCAGATTCGTAAGTTGCTTGTCCAAAAGATTCTAAGCCTACAATTACATCGCCTTCACTTATTTTATCTGTGCTGATTATATCACTTCTTTTCATTCGTGCTGTTACGGTGCTATCGACGATAATTGTACGAACAAGGTCGCCTACGTCGGCAGTTTCTCCTCCTGTACTGAAAATTGTAATTCCTTGTTCTCTAAGATTTTCTAATAATTCTTCTGTTCCGTTGATAATTTTGGCTATTACTTCGCCTGTAATTAGGTTTTTATTTCGTCCAATAGTAGAAGAAAGCAAAATATTATCTGTTGCTCCCACACAAATCAAATCATCAATATTCATAATGACGGCATCTTGTGCAATTCCTTTCCAAACCGACAAATCGCCTGTTTCTTTCCAGTAAAGATATGCTAAAGATGATTTTGTACCTGCACCGTCTGCGTGCATGATATTGCAATAGTCTTCATCTCCTCCCAAAATATCAGGGATTATCTTACAAAATGCTTTCGGAAAAATTCCTTTATCAACAGATTTGATGGCTGCGTGTACGTCTTCTTTTTGAGAAGAAACACCACGTTGTGCATAACGAGAAGTCATAGTTTTATTGGAAAAGTAAATGAGATTCAAGCGAAGACGCTTAAACCAGTTTTGTTTCTAGTTTAAAGTAGTACAAAAGTCTGAAAATAATAGGGTTTGTGCAAAATGTAAAGGCTTTTAATTTTATTTCTTCTAACCAAACAAATTCAATATATTTATAAAACAGAGTACAAATTAAATCTTAGTTATGAAAATTCTAACATCAGGTAAATATTATGGTAGAAAAGAATCTGAAATCAATGTCAATCAACTGATTTTGTCTGAATATGATTATCGTTCAGCTCGTACAGATTGGCATTATCACGAAAACCCATACTTTATGTACTTGCTTCAAGGTAACGTATATGATACAAATAAGAAAGTAATGACACATTGTACTTCTGGTAGTTTGATTTTCCATAACTGGCAAGAAACTCATTACAATGAAAAAGCAACTACACAAGCAAGAGGTTTTCATTTAGAATTTCCTAGAAGTTGGTTTGAACAAAAAAAATTAGATAGCAACCTTTGGGAAGGCAGCCAACTTATCAACAATCCTACATCACACTATCTACTGGCAAAACTTTACTTTGAATTTCGGTGTCAAGATGTGTACTCAAATATTTCTATTGAATTATTGATGCTTCAACTATGTGAAACGATAGAAAAAAATGAATTTTATGAAAAGGAAAAACAACCTCTTTGGATTAATTCACTTCGACAAATACTTAATGAAGATTCAGAAAACTTGAATTTAAAGTTGCTTTCTAATCAGTTAGGTGTTCATCCTGTACATATTTCAAGAGCAGTACCTAAGTATTTTGGAAGTTCATTAGGTGATTATATTCGCCAACAAAAAATCAAAAAAGCATTGAGTTATATTTTTTCAAAAAATTATTCTCTAACAGAAATTGCTCATTTGTGTGGTTTTTCAGACCAAAGCCATTTTACACGCACTTTCAAACTATATCTCAACAAAACTCCTAGTCAGTTTTCTAAACAGGTGTTTTAAGTCAGAAAAAGCTTGATGTTAATTTGGTTCTATTTTATCCATAAAAGAACCTTTAATTTTATGTCTTTAAATAAATTTTCATCAAACTATTATTATTTCAATGTATAAAATTATCTTCACTTTCTTCTGCTATTTTTTAGCAAATCAAATTGCATTTGCTCAATTAGATTTTTCTAAAGGAAACATAAGTACACACCCTCTTTTTGTAAAGTTAGACAGTACGATTCTAGCAGGAAAATACGAACAAATTACGAGTGTTTTGGTCGCTCACAATGGCAATTTGATTTTTGAAAAATATTATAATGATACAGACTCAAACTCAATGCACAATACTCGTTCGGCAACAAAAACAATGGCGAGTTTACTGACAGGCATTGCCATTAAGAATAATTATATTCAGTCAGAAAAAGACAAAATATTTAAGTATTTAAAACACAAGTTGCCAGTTCAGAATTTAGATGAGAGAAAGGAAGCAATAACTATCGAAGATTTGCTTACGATGAGTTCGGTATTAGAATGTAACGACTTTAATAGTCATTCAAGAGGAAATGAAGAAAAAATGTATATTATAGAAGATTGGGCAAGCTTCTTTTTAGACTTACCTATTCGCTCTTATCCATTTGAACCAAAACCTAATGAGCAGCCTTATGGAAGGGCATTTAGTTATTGTTCTGCTGGAGCTGCACTTATGGCAGAAATTATAGAATCTAGTATTGATACAAAATTAGATTCTTTTGCTCAGGTAAATCTCTTTCAACCACTTGATATTCAAAATTATAAGTTACACTATAATCCTATGGATATTCTAAATACAGCAGGAGGAAGCGAATATAGAAGTAGAGATTTTCTAAAATTAATTCAACTGTGCTTGAATTATGGGAAGTGGAATGATAAGCAAATAATAGACAAGTCTTGGATAGAAAAAGCTACAACTCCAAAAGTACAAGTTGAGGAAGATACTGAATATGGATATTTGTTTTGGCTCAAAAACTTTGGGCAAAAAAAAGCTAATAAAGGTTTTTATATGTCTGGTAATGGAGGACAAAAAATATTAGCATTACCAGAACTTGGCGTTAGCATTGTCATAACAACTACAAACTATAATAAAAGAAATGCTCACAACTACACTGATGAAATAGTAAACGAATTTATTGTACCAATGATGATGAATTGATATATTATTCAATTGAAGTTGTTTAAGAAACAAAAACTATATCCTATTTACTAATACAGGAAACTTCAATCCATTTGTTAGTTTTTAACTTAGTCATATAAACAAAGTCCATTAAACAACTTCATTAATCAACAACCGACTTATAATTTAACTGAATTTATGATTTCCATAGAGTACTCCTAATTTGATTCGGCTGAATTAGAAGTTCTTTATTTCTAATTCTTATTACAAAAGTCTAAAAATAGTGGGATTTATGCAAAAAATTGAGAGGGGGGATAATTTCTATGAAAGTGATATTCTAAAAAAATATTCTATATTTAGAGTCTACTTTTATTTTATGAACTACAAAAATTATTTTCTTATCGTAAAAAGATTAATTAAATATGAGAGCTATTCTACTATTAAGTTTATTATTATACTCTTGTTCGCTTGGACAAAAAACGACAATAAATAAACAAATACAACAAGATATAAAACTGCCTTCTATATCTTTAGAAGAAGCTGGTTTTAATAGAGACTCTATTGAAAGTCTATTAAATGACATAAATAACACAGAATATAAAGACTTTAGGGGACTTGTCGTAATTAAAGATAACAATATTGTCATAGAAGAATACTATAATACATTTTGGAGAAACTCTATTCATGATATTCGATCAGCAGGAAAAAGTGTTACTGCTTTACTTTTGGGAATAGCAATAAAGGAAGGTCTAATTAAAGACGTAGATCAAAGTATTTATTCTCTGTTTTCAAGCAACAAAAATTACTCTGTCAATAAAGACTATAAAAAAATTAAACTTCGACAAGTTCTTGATATGTCTTCTGGATTAGATGCTGATTCTGATGATACAAAAACAATGGGAAATGCCATCAATTGGTTGGCAAAAGATGACTGGAAAGAATATATTCTTAATGTTCCTCTAAAAAATCAACCTGGCGAAAGCTTTGTATATGCAGATATTAATGCTTTGCTTATTGGTCTAGCAATTGAAGAAGCATCAGGTATGAGTCTAAAAGATTATGCTAAAGAAAAACTATTTGAGCCTTTAGGAATCAGACAAGTTTATTGGTTTACCAATGCTGCAAATCAAACTGGAGCTGCAGGTAATCTATATTTAACTACATTAGACTTTGCAAAACTAGGAATGCTTATTACTAATGAAGGTAAATGGGACAATCAACAGATCATTAATACAGATTACATTGATTTATTGATAAACAGTAAAAATCCTGCAATTTCAGATTGGTTCTTCTTAGCAGATTCTTATGGCATGTTTTGGTATAAATCATCCAGAACTTTTGGGAATAATAAGATAGATTATTTATTTGGCTCTGGAAACGGAGGAAATCATCTAATTGTAATACCTAAAGAAAAAATTGTTATTGCTCTAACCTCTAGTGCTTATGGTCAAAGATATCAACATAGAAGATCCTATATAATTATGAGCAAAGTTCTTGCTGCATTAGAATAAGTAATTAAAGAATTTTACTCAAAAAGGCAATTTTGCACTAAAAATAATTTTGCTATATTGTTAAATAAACGAATGTCGTATATTAGAGTTTTTATAAAAAAAACACGACAAACTACTCTAAAATGAAACATTCGCTAATCCTATTTCTACTATTTTTTGTTGCTCAATTTAGTTTTGCACAAAACACCAATCAAGAAACAGTACAAAGAATTGATACCTATTTGGATAGCATTAGAAATGATGAAGCTCGTTTGAGACAATTTTTTGCTAAACTTCCAAAGGGAGCAGATTTGCATCATCATTATAGTGGTTCGGTGTATGCTGAAACGTATTTGGAGTATATTGAAAAGAATAATTTATGGGTTAATAGAAATTCGTATGCTATTGCTGATAGACCAGCACCTAAAAATGAGATAAGTGAATGGTCGAAAGTTAATTCTTTGAAGGAAGATGGCTATTGGTCTGATATTAGAATCAAAATCATAGAATCTTGGTCTAAACTCTACTTCAATTATGTATCAAATCCAACTGATGAACACTTCTTTTCTACCTTCGACAAGTTCAGTATTCCCAAAAGAAAAACCTATAATGAAGGACTTGCAGAAATAAAAACTAGAGCAATTTCTGAAAATGTGAGTTATATCGAAACGATGTTTAAAAGCACAGGTTTTTATGATAAATTTGAAAAGGATAACGAATATACTACTCAATTATTAGCATTACAAGAAACAAAAGACAACGCTATACAAACAAAACTAGCAGAGCTTTACAACTACTACACAAAGATAGATAATGCTGTTTTTCTCTCAAAAGTAAAGTCACATAATCAGCTTATACAAAAACTTCACACAGAAAATAAAATAGATGACGAAAAATTTACGATGCGTTATCAAAACTATTTTATTCGTGTATTAGACCCTGCTACTACCTTCAAATCTTTCTTGATTTCTTTTCATTCTGCCAGTATATCGGATTTGATAGTGGGTGTAAATATTGTCGCACCAGAAAATAACGCTGTATCGATGAGAGATTATTGGTTACACATGCAGATTTTCAAGTATTTTAAATCAGTCTATCCCAACGTAAAAACTGCCATGCACGCAGGCGAACTTACCCTAGGATTAGTAAAACCAGAAGATTTGACGTATCATATCAATGACGCTGTATTTATTGCAGGTGCAAAGCGAATCGGACACGGTGTCGATATTGCTTATGAGAAAAAATCAGAAGAGTTGCTTTCTTATATGGCGCAATATGAAATCGCAGTAGAAATTAATTTTTCTAGTAATGATTTTATTTTGGGTGTGCGTGGAAATAAACATCCTATACTTTTATACAAGGCGTATAATGTACCGATAGTAATTTCGACAGACGATGCAGGCGTACTCCGAACCGATTTAACGCAGCAATTTTTGATACTCACAAGAGATTATCCTTCCATAAACTATCAAGACATCAAAAAAATGGTTTTTAATAGTATTGAGTATTCGTTTCTAACTCAATCAGAAAAAGAAAAAAGAAAAAAGGATTTGGAAGAGAGATTTTTGGAGTTTGAATTGGGGTTTTTGGGGGAGTAGTGGAGGGGGAGTAGTGGAATTTTTGTAACATCTCTTAATTATAATGAAAGCCAATAACAGTAGAGTAGAAAAAAGAACTTTTTATATGATAATAACGTTTGTTAAAAATGAAATCATATATAAAAATTCATATGAAAGTAAGACAAAAAACACCAACCCAACTTATTATTTGTGATGAAAATAATAAAGTTATAGATAAAAAAATACCTTTTACAACTTATGATTTATCAAATTTAGAACTCTTATACATAAAAACCTCTTTATGTACTCGTCGATTTGTTATTCCTACACATACAAAAATATACCTTGAAAATTCTCAGATTGAGTGTGATTTTGTTTTTGGCTATATTTCTAAAGATTTATTTGTTGTAATAGAACAAGTAGAGTCCCAAACTCATATATATCAAACTCCAATATCTTTATATGAAACTATAGAAGAAAAGAATTTTGACACACATTATATAATAGGAAAGTTTATAGAGAGACAGCGAGATAAAACACATAAAGAATTGATAGAAATTATGGAAATCCCCAATTATCTAACTATTGGATATTTTAAAAAAAATAAAAATATTGGATATTTTAAAAAATATGAAAATTTAGATACTCTAAAAGAAAAAAGTCCATTATACATCAAATTATCTAATAAGGAAAAAGGACAAGTATTATCTGGTAAACAAAAATTACAATTAGAGCATTTAATTCTTAGTGAAAAAGGAAAAAATCTATCAGTTTCTCTTATTCAACATACTTTAATAGGAAATATTGTCAAAAGAAATGTAGGTGGAATACACCACATTTTTGCAGTTATTTTAGACTTTGCAAAAGTCGTGAAAGTAACTAAATATCCTGATAAATTTGGTGTTTGGAAAGGCGAATTATTATTTTTAGATAAACGCATAAGCAAAGGCAACAATATCATTAAGCCTCAGAAAAAGAAGTATATGCCTTCAACATTTTTTCAAAATCATTGGAGTTTAATACAATTAAATAAGGAATGTGTCTATGCAATGGAAAAAAAATATAATCCAATTGAAGATAGTAATGGAAATAAAACAAAGTGGGAAAGTATAACTAAATCAGGTGTAAGAGTAGAAATTTGGACAAATAAGGATTTAGAAGCTACTTCAATATATCCTATTTATTTTACATAATAGTATTTCTAAAACTAAAAAAACTGTCCTACATCAATTCCATTAAGTTAAAAAAGTTTCTCATTTATGGTAATCAATATCATATCTTTGAGATATTCTAGTAATCAATCAAAAAATAAATGGCAATTTCAAAAAAAGGTTCAAGAAAAATAAACGTAAATGGTATTGAATACTTGTACAAAATATCTAAAATTAAAGCAAAATCTGAATGGCGAGAACAAGCAGATGAATTGAATGATACATTTGTAAAATATGCAAGTCATTATGGACTAGGTCAAGTAATGGACATTACAATTAATATTATGATTCAATTAAAAGCCAATTCTGTTTCAAATTTATTTATAAAGATAAATTCAATCTTAATAGATGGATTTATGGGAGCTGAACAAATCACCCAAATAAAACCCAAATTCATTGCTGATATGATAAATAAAGGGTTAAATGATGGATGGAATCCCTCATTAAAAAGCAATCATAGCATAAATATTTTAGAAACCCACAGTAAAGAAAAAGAACCCATTATTTTACAACTTCCAAGTATGAATGAAGAAATAGAAAATTATAAAAACCTTGAAACACCAGTTGAAATTAAAATAAACCTCTAATTTATCTTTGATAATTCACTTATGTAACCAATGGAAGACATTCTAATCTCTAGTAAAAACCACACTTTAAAACTAACTTTTGCAGATGCATTCCATCCTTCAAATTTGAATATCAGAGCAGACCATTGGTATTTTACCTACAAACTTAGTCTATTAGATGATTCTTTGAAGTTTGGAAAATGGTTTACTGGGAAGTTTTGGAAATTGAAGGAAGAGGATATAATTATATTTGAAGAATATGCCAATGAGAGTTTTGATGCAGAATTCATCAAGCATGATAATGATGCTGTGTTACGGCTTTTTCTGATTGACTTTCAAAAAAATGCTACTGCAAGATTTTCTAACTTTCAAGGAGGACAATTTGAAATACTAGAATTAACAGAAGATGGTAGAATAATTTATCAGAAAAAACTAAATAATCAAACAAGTGAATTTGAGATTCGTCTTGATTCCTTAAAATTTGAATCGTTTGATAGCATTATTTAATCTTTAGAAGATACGTACTTCAGACTTCCTAGTCTGAATAATAATAATTGTATTTCGCTTAAAATAGTCTGTCTTTATTTTACACAGACTAGGAAGTCTGTGATACACAATTTGATTTATTTAGAAAATAGATTCAAAATAGAGAAAACAAACCAATATCGTATCTTTGAGTTAGTATTCAGAAAAACGTAACCAATCATTCAAAACTCACAGAAATATGATTATTGCAGAAGACAAAACACTCAACTATATAAAAGAAGTGGTAGAAAATATGCCAAACGACTGGCTAAGACTAACCACGCACAGACTAGATATTTATAACGAAGAATTAGCCAAAACAGAGTTTTTAGAAAAATTTGAAATTTTATTTGAAACAAATAACGCTGAAAAATCGGCATTAAGTGAATTGCCTACGGCTTACGATTATATCCGTTTGGGGCATCCATTGTCTTCTGTTTTGGAGTGGGCAATCGCTAAAATGAATAATCTAAAATCAGAAAGTGTAATCAGTTTTTCATCTAGAACAACTCCTATTTTGGCAGTTTTGAGAAAAAATTTATTAACTAATAAAGCTACTCAAATCGTTTATACAGATAATTTACCTGCTTTTTTTGATGCCGAAATTATTAGAAATGTTTATGGTTATGAGTTTGAATTAAAGCAAGTTGAGAAAATAGAAGATATAGAAAACTTTGAAGGAAGTACGATTTATATTTCACAAAAAAATGAAATTGGAACGGCTAATCTTGATTCTAAAATTGATTTTTATATTAATATTCATGATGATTTAGGAAGTATTTTGTTTGTAAATGGCAAAGAAAACGAAAGTTATATTTCAGAAATTCAGCACGTCCGTAGAAGAGAAACAATAGCAATGACTCCAGCCGATTGTTTGACAGCTTTGCATATCCTTACAGAAAATACGTCTTTTGAACCTAAAACATTTGATACTCAAAAAAATAAAGAATCGGTTTTAGCATCCATCAAAAAAATTACGCATTCGGATTCGAAAGCCGTTGTTAGTTCTAGTGGACTTTCTATTCAATATGCTATTATGATGGGATTGATTCATGATGCAACAGAAAACCACAAGGGAAAAGCTATCAAAATTATCGTTCCTCCAAATTGCTATGGTGGCACAAATGACCAAGCTAGAAGAGTAGCTGCATGTTTGGATAATGTTGAAATAATGGATTTGCCAGTTGATGGCGATAATGATATGGTACAAAGCACTGAACGAGTTTTAGCAAAAGTAGCCGAATTAGATGCAGTTCCTTATATCATTGCCGAGATTCCGACCAATCCAAGAGTGGAAGTGCCAAATCTTGAAGATTTGGAAAAGGCTTTAAGCAAAAAACGTCAAACTCCAACTGGCAAAACAGCTATCGAACCTGTTTTTATCTTAGACCAAACTTTTTGTCCGAATGTAAATTTTTTAGGCAAAAATGAAATATTATCTACTGTCAAAACCATTTCTTATGTCAGTGGCTCAAAATTTCCGAGTGGTGGAAAAGTAACAGCTGGGTATTGTGTAGCTAATCAAAAAGCTGATTATTTGATGGATAAAATAGAAAAAAACATCATTCTTTGTGATAACGAAGCGACAAATCTTCAAATGGAAATTTTGGCAGAACAGTTACCTTCAATGAATCAAAGAATTGAAGATGCTTATAAAAATACTCGCAAATTTGTCGATTTTATCAAAGAGGTTTTACCAACAGCAAAAATCAATTTTGTTTCTGAAGAACTGGCGCAGCAAGGGTTTACACCTTCAGTTTTTTCATTAGACCTTCCTACAAAAGGAAATACAGCAGAAGAAAAGGAACTTTACAAAAGGAAATTGAATGATAAATTAATTACTATGATGATTACTCAGATTCCAAACGAAAGTAAATATTGTGTGAGTTATGGACAGCTAAAAGGCTGTTATTGGACAATTCCTGCCACCTCTACGCAAGGAACAACCAAAGAATCTGACAAAGATTATATTGCTCGTGTTTCGCTTTCTGCTGATATGGATTTGGAAAAACATAAAGAAGTATTTTTGGAGTTTGTGGAGCAGATTTAATTCTATATAAAGTTAAAGAAAAATAAGCCAAACTGTATTAAAATGCAGTTTGGCTTAAATTTTTAAATCTCAATTTGAAATTTATTAAAAAATAAAAGAGTGTTCTCATACATTGAGCTATTACAAACTATTGTGTGAGTCTTAAAGAGATATTTAGTAAATGAATTTATTTTTGATTTTATTCCTTTTTTGATCTACATCAATGTTTACTTTTTTTTGTTTGGCTAATTTTGCAATATAAATTAAATATAAAGCAAAAATTTACAAACATGAATAAAAAGTATTTCAAGTACATTAGCACATTATTTATTGTTATTCCAATGACATTGATTATGGGATTTGTAGGACTAATCCGTAATTATGGCTTTGGAGAAGATTGGTTTTTTATGTTCCTAGATTCTTGGATTGTAATGATACCTGTAGCATATATTAGTGTTTTAATCATCATTCCAATAGCAAAGAAATTGGCAGAAAAAGTAACTTCTAATTAGGAATAAATTATTGGTATAAATGGCATTGTTTTGCACTGATTTTTCATTGCAACAATGCCATTTTAAATTTCCTAACTCATTTAATAATGAAAGCACAACTTACCGAATACATCAGAAAAACTATTAATGTTACAGAGGCTGAATTAAGTATCATTCTTTCTTATTTCAAACCTTTGGAAGTAGAGAAGAACGAACTTTTACTTGTTTACGGACAAACTAGCCAACGCACTTTTTTTGTTGGCAATGGCTGTTTACGTATATTTTTTATTACTGAAGAAGGACACGAAGCAACACGCTATTTAGCATTTGAAAATAATTTTGCTACAGCTATTTCTAGTTTTATTTCAAATGAACCCTCATCAGAATTTATTCAAGCATCCGAACCAACCACATTACTTTATATCTCACATGAAGATTTTTATCATTTACTTGAAATTATTCCATTATGGGAAAAATTTTATCGAAATTATCTAGAAAAAGCCTATATACATAATACAAATAGACTTATGTCATTTTTGACGCTTGACGCAACAGAAAGATATAAGCAGTTACTAGAGATTCAACCAAATATCGTTCAACGCTTACCCAAAAAAATTGTAGCTACTTATCTTAATATTTCACAAGAAACATTAAGCAGACTCAAATCAAAATGCTAACTCTATATTATTTTTCAGAAAAATATTCAAAAATTTATTCTTGATGCAATCTATTAAAAAAAACACTGTCTTTGTAGTAAATCTGTAACAGTATTAATCATACTCTTATAATTTACAAACTTCAAATTGTGCAATTAACAATCATAACATGAAAAAATATCTGATTATTAGTTTTCTTTTTCTGACAACTTTTTCAGTATGGGCACAAGTCGAAAAAAGCTCTGACTTATACAAAACGATTATATTAAAGGACAGTCTGCTTTTTAATGTAGGCTTTAACACATGTGATATTGACCAGTTTGAGAGTTTATTGAGTGAAAAATTTGAATTCTTTCACGACAAAGACAGCATTTCATACAAAAAAGAATTTTTATATAATTTAAAAAATGGTTTATGCAGATCACCTACAACCTATAAATCAAGAAGAGCATTAGTAACAGAAAGCACTGAAATTTATCCACTTTATAAAAAAAATGTGTTGTATGGAGCAATTCAAACAGGCAATCATAAATTTCATGAAACAATATCAAACCAAAAAGAAACCTTTGTAGGTACAGCAAAATTTACCCACGTTTGGCTTTTAGAAAATGGAGTTTGGAAATTAAACAAGAGTTTGAGTTATGACCATCAAGACACAAATTCCTTAAGCTATCAATCTTCTATGTTTGGTAGCGATACTGAAATAGAAAATTGGTTAAAAGAAAACAAAGTTCCAACGTTAGGACTGGGAATTATTAAAGATGGAAAACTACAACAAATAAAAGTATTTGGAGAACTCAAAAAAGATGTTGTAGCACCTTATAATACTATTTTTAATGTTGCCTCTCTTACCAAACCAATTACAGCAATAGTAACTTTGAAGCTCGTCAGTTTGGGAAAATGGAACTTAGATGAGCCTATTTATAACTATTGGACTGATCCAGATGTGGCAAAAGACCCAAATTCCAAATTAATTACGACAAGACATATTTTGAGTCATCAAACAGGTTTTACAAATTGGCGTGGAAATAATGAAGATGGAAAACTACATTTTGAATTTCCAGTTGGAACGAAATATCAATATTCAGGAGAAGGTTTTGAATATTTGAGAGAAGCCTTAGAAGCAAAATTTCAAAAATCGCTTAATGAGTTAGCAACCGAATTGATTTTTACTCCTTTACAAATGAATGATACCAATTATTTTTGGACTGAAAAAACAGACAGTTTACGATTTGCAATAGGTTATAACAAAAAGGGACTTGCTTACGAAATAGAAAGAAATACAACTGCAAATGCTGCTGATAATTTATTGACTACACTTGAAGACTATGGAAAATTTTTAACTAGTGTAATGAAAGGCGAAGGTTTGAGCGAAAAAGTATTTGATGATATGATTAAACATCAAATTCAAACAAAAGAAGGAAAATATTTTGGACTTGGATTTGAAATTTATGAATTAGCAAACAATCAATATGCTTTAGCCCATAGTGGTGCTGACAAAGGCTGCCAAACAATAGCATTTATTTTCCCAAAAACAAAAGAAGGAATAATTATTTTTACTAATGTAGATGATGGCTACAAAGTATATGAGAAATTATTAAAACATTATTTAGGAGAAAATGGAAACAAAATTTTTGAAATTGAAACAAAATAAAGAATGTTTTTTTCAAAATCTATCTATCAATTTTATCTAATTTGGTAATAATAAAGTAACTCTTGTGAATTTTTAGATAAAACAGAGTTACTAAAGCTACAGAGAATATCTAAAATTATTCATTCAATCTAAACCTTTCAAAATTAATTCGATTAGGCTTTCCAGATTTCCACTCCTTCAATAATTTTTTTTCATCAAATTGTTCTTGTTTTTTTATAAATACAGAACCTACAAATTTTTCATCTCTGTAATACTCTGCTACAATTAATTCTCCTTCTCTTATTTTTTTGAAGGTAGAAATTGCATCTTTTATATCTTCTTCAAACTTACTTTCATACCAACCTCCAAAATAACAATGATGACTACAAAAACCAATAGTTATTTTTTCATCTTGGCTATTTAAAATCAAATTCGTGTTTCTTTCTTCACTAAAGGATTTTATTTTTATTTCTAAAAAGACGGTTTCTATATCCTCATTTTGATGGAAACTAATTCGATAAGGAGATTCTAATATAGAAGGATAGTTTTTTTTCAAAAAATCATTTACTTTTTGAGAATAATGATCTAGTTTTTTCTGATTATACATTGGCAATTAATATTTTCAAAATTATAAATTAGGATTAAATGAACTACAAAGCCAAACATCAAGTTTATAATTTAAAACCAAATACAAAGCATAATTAGAAGCATCATTATTTTTTTGTAAATTTGTGTTTTAAAACTTCAAAATGAAATATATCAAAAAAACTATATAGAATTATCTTTATGAGTAACGACACAGCATCAAATGTACGAGTTCGTTTTGCACCTTCTCCAACAGGAGCATTGCATATCGGAGGAGTCCGTACTGCCCTTTTCAATTATTTATTTGCCAAAAAACATGGTGGCGAGTTTATCATTCGTGTAGAAGATACCGACCAAACTCGTTTTGTAGAAGGAGCAGAAGAATATATTTTGGAAGCCTTAGAGTGGATTGGAATTGTTCCTACTGAAAGTCCAAAACATGGAGGACAATATGCGCCTTATCGCCAGTCTGAGCGAAAAGATATGTATAAAGATTATGCCATGCAACTCATCGAAAACGGATATGCTTATTATGCTTTTGATACTTCAGAAGATTTAGAAGCAATGAAAGAACGTTTGAAAAATGCAGGTGTTGCTTCTCCTCAATACAACAGTATCACTCGTACACAAATGCGTAACTCTTTGACATTGCCAGAAGATGAAACAAAACGTCTTTTAGAAAGTGGCGAAAAATATGTAGTTCGTTTGAAAGTTCCACGCAAAGAAGAAGTTCGTTTGAATGACATGATTCGTAACTGGGTAGTTGTTCATTCGTCTGCCATTGATGATAAAGTTTTGTTGAAATCCGACGGAATGCCTACCTATCATTTGGCAAATGTTGTCGATGACCATTTAATGAAAATTACACACGTTATTCGTGGTGAAGAGTGGCTTCCGTCTGCTCCTTTGCACGTTCTTTTGTATCGTTATTTGGGTTGGGAAGATACAATGCCAAAATTTGCTCACTTGCCTTTGATTTTGAAACCAGACGGAAACGGAAAACTTTCAAAACGTGATGGTGCAAAATTCGGAATGCCTGTTTTTCCGTTGGAATGGAATGGAAAAGGAGCAGAAGATGAAAAATTTGAAGGTTTTAGAGAATGGGGATTCGAACCTGCTGCTGTCGTAAACTTTTTAGCTCTTTTGGGTTGGAATCCTGGGAATAATGAAGAGATTTTTTCTATGGAAGAATTAATCGAAGCCTTTGATATTTCAAGAGTAAATAAAGCAGGAGCAAGATTTGATTTTGATAAAGCAAAATGGTTTAATCAACAATATCTACGCAACAAACCAAATAATGAAATCGCTGATTATTTAGCTTCAAAAATGGTTTCTAACTCTTTGGCTGATACTTCTTATTTAGAAAAATTAGCTGGAATATTAAAAGAAAGAGCCGTATTTATGAGTGATTTTTGGGAAGGTTCACAAGTATTTTTACAAGCTCCTTCTGAATATGATGAACAATTAGTTGCCAAAAAATGGAATGCTGATGCTGTAAAAGGGCTTACTGCTTTGGTAGAAGTTTTGAAAAATACAGATTCATTGACTGATGAAGCACAAACTAAACAACTCGTTCATGATGCTGCTACAAATGCAGGAGTCAAAATGGGTGTTGTTATGCTTCCTTTGCGCTTGGCTCTGACTGGTGCAGGTTCAGGACCTGATTTGATGGAAGTAGCTACTCTTTTAGGAAAAGAAGAAGTTTCTGCTAGAATTGAAAAGGCTATTAGTGAACTTGAAGTGAAGGCTTAGTTTCTTGAGTTAGTAATGCAAAATATCATAACTGATTGACAAGTGATCTTTATGATTTATATGATAAAAGGCAGGATGAATACAAATACTATTTTTTGTTGTAGTTATCTTGTCTTTTATCATAAAAAATCATTTACCAATAAGTTATATGTATTTACCCAGCAACCAATTTAATAACACTTCCTTCAGTTTGATTTTTTTGAATATGAAGATGCGTTCTAATTTCTTGTTGCAGACTTTCTACGTGGGAAATAATACCAACTACTTTATTTTCTTTTTGTAGACTTTGAAGTGTATTAAGGACAATTTGAAGTGAATCATTATCCAAAGAACCAAAACCCTCATCGATAAAAAAGAATTCTTGTTGTTTTCGCATACTCTCCGAAAGTGCAAGCGCAACACAAAGCGAAGCCTGAAAAAGCTGTCCACCTGAAAGCGTTTTGATAGCTCTTGTTTTGCCTTCACTCAAAAAATCTCTTACTTCAAATTCATTACTTTCATTGAGAATTAGTTCTAAAGAATGATGCGTCAGCTCTCTAAAACGAACATTTGCCAGATTACACAAATTTCTTAAATATTCTGTTGAAGCAAAATCAACAAAACCACCACTTCCACCTTTAAAAAGTTTTGTGAGTGTTTGCAAATTATCTTGTCTTTGTAAAAGTTTAGATAGTTTTTTCTCTAAATCTGCTTTTTCTAATTTATCTTTTTCAGCCTTTTTGATTTCTTGACTGAGGATAGTTTGCTGAGAAATATCTTGTTTTTGTTTTGCAGTGAGGTCTTTTATTTCTTTGATAAGTTTCTCAAATGAATCATTTTCATAGCTTTTTCCTTCAGTTTGTTGCTCTAATTTTTGATAATCTTCTAAAGTATTTTTTAGATTTGTAAAGAAAGTCGTAATTTCTTTTCGTTCATTATCTGTATCTATTTTTTGCTTTAGAATAGTTTCAATATCAACTTGATTTACTTTGTCTTTCAAATTTCTATTAAAAATATCTATTTTTTGCAAAATCTGTTTTTGATTTACTTCTAATTCTTCATTTAAAACTGAGAGTTGAGAAAGAATAGATTTTAGTGTTCCTTCTAACTCACTTTTTTGATGGAAAAACTGTTTCTCTTGTTCTTGATTTTTCAAAAATTCTTTTTCTGATGTTTCTGCATTATTCTTTATTTCTACAATCATTTTTTCTAATTCTGAAATGGAAGAATTTAGGTACAACTGAGTTACTTTTTCAGAATTTCGCTCTAATTCTTTTATTTGCCCAGTTTGTAAAGCATGTTTTTGTTTTATGTCTTCCAAACCTAGTTTGTACTTTTCTATCTCAGCATTTATTTTTTCTGATTTTTGTTCTAATTCTGAAAGCTGATTTTCAGTTTTTTTGATTTGAATTTGAATTGTTTTTTGTTCTTTCTGAATTTTTAAGATTTCAGTTTTAGATAGATTTTTCCATTTACTCTTATTTTCTAAAAATACTTTCTGATGAGTTTCAAATTCTACGTTTATGCTTGATTGCTTTTGAAGTTGTTTGTCTAAACTTTCCTTCTTTTCTGTAATTTTTTCTACAAAATGAGCTAGTTCTGTTTCTTCTTTTTGAAGTGTCTTGAGATTTTGTTCGTCTTCTTTTTTCTGTTTTTTGAGTGATTTCAAATTACTATCAAGATTCTCCACATCTAAAATAGTTGGGTGCGATTCCGAACCACAAACAGGACAGGGCTGACCATCTTCCAATGCATGAACGGCTTGATGAAGTCCTTTTTGCATTGTCAATTTTTCAATTTCTTGATTTGTTTTTTCTATATTTTGAGTGATTTCTTTTTCTGATAGTTGTAATCTATTAGTTTCAAAAGTCGTTTTTTCAGTTTCAATTTTCTCAATTTCTGATTTTGCATTTTCTACTTCTTTATTTATTTCAGACTGATTTTTATCTAAATTTTCATTTTTATCAAACCAAATAAAAGCATTTTGCAGGTTTTCGGTATCAATTATTTTACTTTTAAATTCTGAAATAGCATTCTTTTCTTTACTAATTTGAGATTTTATAGCTTGAAGTTCTTCTTGTTTTTGAAGAATTAGATTTGTTCCATTTTCTATTCTTTCTGCTTTCTTTGTATATTCTTCTTTTGCTTCTTTGAGTTTGATAAGCTGATTTATAGGTTCAATTTGCTCTAGTTTTTTTAAGTTTTCTTCTTTTTGAATAGAAATTTCTTTTTGTAACTCAACAGTTTTATCATATTTTTTTTGAGTTTTTTGATAATCCTGCTGCGTTTCTTTTTGCTTTTCTTGAATAGAATTTAAGTTTATGATTATTCTTTTTTGGTCTTTTAAATCTTGTTCAAATTCATTTTTTACTAAAATAAATTGATTCAAATTTTCTTCTCTCTTTTTTATAGTTTCTTCTTGAGATTGAAGTTTTTGCAGTTGAAGTTGCTTTCTATTTTTTTCTTCAAAAATTCCTTTAATGATTTCTAACTGACTTTTTTGTTCATTTTTTTGATTAATTTGATTTTCTTGTTCTGAAATTAATTTTATAAGGTTTTCTACTTCTGTTTGTTTGTTTTGAATAAAATCTTCTGTTAAGTATTCAAATTGATGCGAAATTATATTTTCAATTACTTCAATTTGGTTTTTCGTTTCTTTCAACAAGTTGCGTGTATTATCAGCCAAATCATATTCATGCAGCGAAAAAATATCTTTTATCATGTCTATTCTAGCAGCAGGTTTGAGCTGTAAAAACTCGGCAAACTGTCCTTGTGGAATAATAACTGTTCTTTTAAAATTATCATACGAAAGACCAATCGCTGTTTCTACTTCTTCGAATTCAATGGTTTGCCAATCATTTCCATTTGTTTTTTTGGCTGCTCTTCGATTATAATTAGTAACAGTATCAAATTTTTTGGAATTTCGTTTGGCTATAAATTCACAAATAAAATGTTCTTTTTCTTTTCCTGCCAAAAACTCAAAACTAATTTCTACAACATCAGAGTCCAAATTCATCATGTTGTAATATCTATTGTCGCCACTAATATTTAACTTATCCGTTCTGCCAAAAATAGCAAAAGTAATCGCTTCCAAAATACTGGATTTTCCACTTCCTACTTTTCCAAAAATACCGAAAATACCAGCTTCTGAAAGTGTATCAAACTTAATAGTATGCTTTTTTTTATAAGAATAAAGACCGTTGATAGATAATGAAAGTGGAAACATAAAAAAATTTAGAAGTATGAAGTTAGATTTTAGAAGTAAAGGCAATGAATTGAAATTCAGCGTAGGGAAAAGGCTTGCCTTTTCCTTTATTAAATCATAAAAATTATTTGTTTTCCTTCATCAAATCAAGATTTATGGTAGAGATAAAATTTATTCTCATATTACCAAGGTTGAACTGCATACCACTATTTTCTTGATTTTGTAATTTATCTAATTTCATCTGAATTTTTAGTACAACTTCTCCCTCTGTGAAATATCCTTTTTCTATATCAAAAATATACTCTCCTTCTCCTTTTATTTCTGGTTTGTCTTCTTCTTTTATTTTACTTTCTAGTTTTGGATTTTGGTATTTATCAATCAGAATATCATTTTTTAATGTGTAGAGATTACCTTTAATAGACTTGAGTGTGAGTGTTTGAAAACCTGTCATGGTTACTTTTTCATCTGCTAATGGAATAGACATATTTGTTTCTATTTTGACAGATTCTCCTACTTTCAAATCCTTTGTCGGAATTGGTAATATTCCTGTGGAAAATAACTTCATAGCCTCACTTATTTCTCCTTCTATTGTTCCATCAGATTTCAATCCTTTGATAGACAAATTGTTAAGCTCCTCATTTTCTATTTTCATGTTTTGTAAAATCATATTACCCATTTCTCCCATATACATATCCTCTAAGGCGAGGTTTGCTTTTGCGTCTTGGGTAGGTACAATTGTCAGTTTTCCTTTTGCTGTGTTTGTAATCCCAAAAGCTGAAAAAATTCCTCCCAGTGGACTAACTTCTGTTTTTTGAGTAAAATTATAAGTTAGCTTATCAAAATTTTGAAACTTCCATCTAATTGCTCTTTCATTTTCAGAATCTGAACAACTTATAAATAAAAAACCAAAAACAAGACAAATACCAAGAATAGAATACCTGATGGAGTTATTTATTATATTTTTCATAGTAGAATAAAATTATAAGAAACTTAGCTTTTAATATTGTAAAGATAAAAAAACCTTTCAGAATAATTAAAAAGTTTATTCTGAAAGGTTTTTAAAAGTTAAAGTCATACATAAAGCAAAAAAATGCCTTAGTGTGTACTCATTTTTTCTTTAAATTTTTTAATCTGACGACGCAGAGCTTCTACTGTTTCATCAGCAGCAGATTCAAAAGTTTCTCCCGATTCTTTTGCAAAAAGACTTGTACCTGGTACATTTAAGCGAATTTCGACTACTTTTTCTTTTTTAGGGTCTCCTTTTTCGGTACGAATATAAACTTCTCCGTTGATGATTCCGTCATAGAAAGTCTCTAATTTATTGACTTTCGTTTGTATAAAATCGCTTAGTGTGTCGCTTCTATCATTATCGACATAATACATTTCTAACTTCATAAAAATTGAGGTTAAGGTAAAAAAAATGAAATATTATACTTTTCGTAATAAATTCTTTGCTGTAGACTGATTTTAAAAAATACTTTAATGAGTATTGAATTTAATATTAAATTCGTGTTACATTTTAGTTTCAATCTACATAAATCACAGAATAAAAACAAGTGTAAGGCTATAAAGTTTAATAATTTTTATTCTACTTTTTCATTCTTTTTTATTTTGATTTGGTAGGCAGTGAAAATGAGAAGATTGTCCCTTTTCCTTCCTCACTATCAATCCATATTTTGCCTCCATTTCCTTCAATAAATTCTTTACAGAGTTTGAGTCCGATTCCTGTTCCTTTTTCTTTATGTGTTCCTAAGGTTGTGAAATTTTCTTCGTTAAAAATTTTCTTTTTATTTTTTGGAGAAATTCCTATTCCTGTATCTACTATTCGCATAATTAAAAAATCATTTGCTGTTTCTTCAGACTTGACTAAGATGGTATCTGTTTTTCTACAAAACTTAATTGCATTAGCTACTAAATTTCTGATAACTAAATCTATCATATTCTTATCAGCATAGACAAATGTACTTTGTTCGACTTGGTTTGTAAAACTCAAATCTTTCCCTTTTATTTCTTTATTGAATAAATTTTCTTTGTTGGCAACTAACTTATAAATATCAAAATCTTCTGGGTCAGCATGTAAACCAGTCATTTGGCTTTTTGCCCAGTAGACCAAATTATTCAGTAAATCAGAAGTATAATTTACATTTTTGATAATTTCAGGAAGGAAGTATTTTAATTCAGCTTCTGAAATGCCTCCTTTTTCAAATAAATCTAAAACTCCTTTTAACTGTGCAAATGGGCTACGTAAATCGTGAGAGATAATAGAAAAGAGTTTATCTTTTGTATCATTCAAGCTCTGTAGTTCTAGCTCTTTATTTTTCAAATCACTTACATCAGTTACAAAAACAGTTACATACTTCAATTTTTTGTCTTCATCAAGAACAGGAAAGTATTTTCCATACGAATGCAACATTTGCCCGTTAGGAAGCCGAAGTGGGTCAGCAAACTCTACTACTTTTCCTTGCATTACTTGTTCTAAATAAGGTATATGAATATCTGATATATTTTTTGGCAATACTTTGGTGTGATGCATTCCTTCTATTGTTGAAATAGGTAAAAAGAAACTATCTTCATACATCTTATTGGCAATTATATAGTGTCCTTTTGTATCTATCATTGCTACAAAAATAGGTAGATTATCAATAATTGCTCTCAAAATCATTCGTTCTTGATTAGCAGTTTTGAGCTTAGTAGCATTTGTTGTGGCTTCTTCTAGGTGTTTCTGATTATCAATAATTTGATTTCTCATCTCAATTTCTTTTTCAGCCTTTAATAATAAATTCTGAACGACTCTTTTATTTTCTTTTCTTAGGCTACGAATATGATCACTTAAAGCAAGTGAAAAAAGCCAAATTTCTAAAACGACTCCAAAATAAACGGCATTACGAGTATAAGTAAAATAAGGAATAACTCCATTTATGGTAATTAAGAAAATTAATATAGATACAAATAAAAAAGTCCAACCAAGAGCATAAAAAAGTCCATTTTTCTTTCCTTGAAATGTTATCCAATAAGCAATAGTAAGATTGACTATTGCATTAATAACAAGAAAAGACTGATGTATAGGCTGAATTTTTTGTAATGGAATAAATAAGTTAGAGAACCCTATCAGAGATATTATAGAAATGAGAACTATCAATAGATAGTAGAGCATTTTATTATTTTTCTTTAACTCAAGGTAAAAAATAGTAATAAGACTGACTGTTATTTGAACAGGTGTAACCCAAACTGCAATATGGGTATGAATCCAAATGTAGAACTCTCCTTTTCCAAAAAACTCTGACCAATAAGTATAATTATTAGCAAATGTCACAGAAAACCCAATTCCAAAAAGATAAAATACATATAATAAATAGAGTTTTTTACGAGTAGCAAAATATAAAAAGCTATTGTATAAAAACATAATTAGAAGTACACCTACAAAACCTGCTGTTATGAAATCCCCTTTATCTTTTTCTTGTTCTAGGGCTTGAAGACTACCTACTAGTAGAGGTACTTCTAAAGAACGTGCGCTTTTTACTTTTAAATAATAAGTTTGAACAGAAGTATTTTCTTCTTTTTGAAGAGGCAGCCAAAAGGTATTGGAGGGATATTTTTTTTCTTGTTCTACTCTTAAAATTCCTGTTTGAAAAGGTTTGTTATAATTTCCTGCTGAATCTGGACTATAAAAATCAATTTCCCACAAATAGGTAGTATTTATATTGAGCCAAATATCAGTAGATGATTTGTTTTGAGTTTGAAATTTGAACCAAAAAACACTTTCTGACGAAGTTTCTATAAAAATATCTTTTTGATGAAGTTCAAACTTTCCTTGTTGTTCTAACTTTTGAATTTCTTCGAATGACAATTTACCTTTTGTGTCTTCTAAAACATAAATTTGTTTTCCTATTTTCAATAAATCTGTCGAATGATTTATAGTTATTACATTATCTTGCCCAAAGGAAGACGTAATAAGTAAAGATAAATACAACAACAGAATAATTTTATACATTTTTTATCTATAAATATGAATCTTTTGGCTTCCTGACAAAGATATATTGAAACTATACTCACAATAAAAATTTATTAAGCCATGTGAATATAAAAAAATTAATAAACTATTGACAAAACAGCCATTAATTTCAGGTGCAATTTGTGTAAATTTATTCTATTTCAATCAATTTTTTATCCACTTATACGAATAAATAAAAAATGCAGAAATTTTATTCAATCTCTGCATTATGCAAACTTAGCAAAAAGTATTATGCTTTCTGCTTATTAAGATGTTGTTTGATTTTTTTCATCAAGATAGTATAGTCAACTGGCTTTGTCATATAATCATTTGCGCCTACTTCAAGACATTTTTTTCGATCTTCTTCAAGTGCTTTTGCTGTTACGGCAATAATAGGCAAATCCTTCCATTTTTCTTGTTTTCGGATATTTTCAATAGTTTCAAAACCATTCATGATTGGCATCATGATATCCATCAAAATCAAATCTACAGATTCCTCTTCTAATACTTCTAATGCTTCTTTTCCATTAAATGCTTCTATAATATCAGCATCATGATTTTCTAAGGCTGAAGTCATTACAAACACATTACGAATGTCATCATCAACAATCAGAATACGTTTGCCTCGTAAATCATCACTATTAGCTTCATCAGCTTCATCAGCTAAGTAAGACTCTAAACTTTTATTGACAATAGAATCAAAATCTTCTGATGTTTCTTTATTAAAGTGATCATTACTGTTATCTCTTTCTGCAAAAGTAGTCACATTTTCAGATTCTGAATTCTCTGTATTACTTTCTGCATTAGTTTCTAAATTAGTTGTTGTTTCTTCTTTTTCTTTTTTGGTTGAACCTTTTGTAGGATTTTTCTCGTGTACTTGATGCAAAAACATTTTTGCTTTCTCTAAAAGTTGAGTATAGGCTTGTGGATGTTTGATAATTACACTTACTGAGTACAAACGCATTTCTTCTTTTTCAGAAGCTGTCAAATCTTTTCCAGTATAAATAATAACTGGAATATTTAGACTGTGTTCTTTTATAAATCTACAAAGTCCCATTCCTGTTCCTTGTTCTAGCTTCAAATCAGCAATTACGATATCATAATTACCTGTTTCTAGTTCTTGCTTAGCTGCTGCTTCTGTTGCAACTCCTTTACAAACAACTCCTTCTTTATCAAATAGCTCTAACAAATAATTTTGTTGAAACTCATCATCTTCTACAATAAGCATTTGCTTTGTAGACTTATGCGAAATTCCAGTCAAGCGTAACACTTCATCACGAACAGCTTTTGCTTCAATTGGTTTTTGAAGATAGCCAACTGCTCCTTTTTCAAGTAATTCGATATTTCTATCTCTAGCCGAAACAATTGTAATTGGAATATGACGATATTTTGGTTTGGTTTTGATTTGTTCTAAAAGCTCTGCTCCTGTAATATCTGGCAATCCTAAATCCAAAAGAACTCCTAAAGGATTAAAATATTCGACATCTTGCCAAAATTCTTTTCCAGAAACAGCAATAACACTCTTAAAACCTAATCCACGACTAATTTCTACCAAACTATTTGCATAATCAACATTATCTTCTACAATCAGAATGATATCATCACCTTGATTGGCATTTTCTCTGTCATCTTCGACGGCAAGTTGTGCTACTCGTTTATATTTTCTTTCAGCAGCCTGCTCTTTTACTTGTGCTACATCATCAGCATTAGAACGAAGTTGTGGCTTTCTTTTTTTATCATAAACGACATCTAATTTACGTTTTTTAGCATCTTCTTCTTCGATATGATTTTCGATTGGAAGTAACATATAAAACTCGCTTCCTTTTCCGTGTTCTGAACTCAAATGAACTTCTCCACCCAACATGTTTGTAAGCTCACGAGCAATAGAAAGACCTAAACCAGTTCCTCCAAACTCTCTTGATACCGAACCATCAACTTGTTGGAAGGCTTCAAAGATAACCTTTTGTTTGTTGTGAGGAATACCAATTCCAGAATCAATAACAGAAATTTTGACAGGTAGTTTATCGTGATTACTTTTCGTAATACGAATTGTTACGCTACCTTTTTTGGTAAACTTAAAGGCATTGGATAAAAAGTTTTTGAGAACCTGACTAATTTTGTCTCTATCATTAAATAACTCAATTCCTAATTGGTCATCCACAATAAAATCTAGTTTCTTTTGTCTTGCAAGTTCATCAAACAAAGGTTTAAGATGAGAAAGTAGTTCGCCTGTGTGGAAATGATAAATATTGACGCTCATTTTTCCAGCTTCTATCTTCGAAATATCAAGAATATCATTAATTAGATTTAATAAATCATTTCCTGATTGATAAACAATACTACATTTCTGCACTTCTTTTTCGGATAAATTCTTAGAAGAATTTCGACGAAGCATATCTGAAAGCAAAATAATAGAATTAAGAGGCGTTCTGAGTTCGTGTGACATATTTGCCAAAAACTCTGATTTGTATTTACTTGCTCTGCCAAGTTCATCAGCCTGCTCTTCTAAATCTGCCTGAATAACAGTTAATTGTTCATTACGAATCTGTAATTCTGTACGATGTCTCTCAAGTTGTTCTTGTTGCTGTTGAAGTTCTTCATTAGTTTGTTGAAGCTCTTCAGCTTGTTGTTGCATTTCTTCGTTTTGCTGTTGCAATTCTTCTGATTGTTGTTGAACGTGCATTTGCTCTTCTTTCAAAAGTGCATTTGCTTTTTCTATTTCTTTGGCTTTTGACTGTGCTTCTCGTTTTGCACTTTGTGCTACTTCAAAAAGATTTTTGATTCGTTCGCTTTGCAAAGCAGAATATAAATGTGAAGAAATAAGTTCGGCAGAACTTGTAATAAGTTGTTTTTTAAGTTCTGTAAAAGGCTCAAAACTAGCCAATTCGATTACGCCACAAAGCTCATTTTCATACAAAAGTGGAAACGTATAAGTAGAAGACGGACTTTTACTTATTGTCCCTGTAGTAATATTTTGAGTATTGTCAGGAATGTTTCTGAGCATAATAGGTTTTTTCTCGTAAGCTACTTGTCCTACAACACCTTCTCCTAAATAATACTCACTAGAAAGTCTATCTCTATCAGTAAAGGCATACGAACTATACAGTTTTAATTTTCTGTCTTCTTCATCATAAATATAAAGAACTGCACAACCAACTTGTAAAAACTCACCTAAGAAACTAATACTTTTTTGCCCTACTTCTTTTGACGTAAAATGACCAGAAAGCAGTGCATTTAATTTGTTTGCTCCCTCTTTTAAATAATCTTGATTACGCAAAGAATGTGTCATTTCATTAAGTGCAATACTCAAATCATCTTTTTCTCCTCGTACATTAAGTTGGACATCATAATTTCCTTGTGAAATAGCATTTGCTTTTGTTACAATCTGCCCCAGACTTTTCACAATTTCATTAAAGCTTTGTCCTAACTTTCCTATTTCATCATTTCGCCCTCTAAGTTTGAATTCTACGTTTTCTAAATTTCCTAAAGCTACTTGCTCAGCTTTTTCTTCCATGATTTCGATAGGACGACTTATTTGTCCTTTTATCCAAAAAGGAATAAAAATAGTAATTAGAAATACCAAACCACCAAAACCACCTAGAGTTTTATATGCTTGCTGTACTAATTTATCATTATCTTCTTGTACTTGTGCTGCAATCTTTTCTTTTGTTTCAATTAGATTATCAAGTGTCGTTTTTAGTTCCTCAGCCTTTTTATTCAGCTCACCATAAATAAGTTGATTCGCTTGTTGCAAATCTTGTTCATCAATAGCTAATCCTAAGGCAGTAACTCGTAATGAGTGAAATTCTTGTAACGAAGTTGTATATTTTTCATACAATTCTTGTTCTTTTTCAGAAGGTAACTTTGAGGCAAGCTGTCTTGTCCACTCATCAATATCTCGTTCGTCTTTAGTAATCTGTTGTGCATACTGTTTACGCTGTGTAAGAGTTTCAGACAAAATCACATCACGAGTCTTGACAAGCATCATTGGATAGGCTTCTGCAATATGAGTAAGCAAACGAAGACCTTCAAAGTGAACTTCGGAAACTTCTTTTGAACGTTCACGCAAGTCTTCAATAGATATCAAAGTATAAACGGACATCACTCCTACTACGACAGTAATAATAAGAAAGCTAATTGTTATTTTAGTAGATAATTTAAAACTATTAAACCATTTCATAAAGTGTGTAGGCTTTTAATTGGACTTTTGAGAACAGAAATAAAACTAATTATATTTTGAGGTTTTATCTAATTGATTTATCAGATAATGTTTAATTAACAGAATTTGAATCAAATATCTTGCTTGTTTAGCTAAAATAAACCTTTTTTTCGACGAATACTAACTCAATCACTATTTATTTGTTTTAACATTTTTCGCAGCAGAATAATATACTTGATTCGTTGCAATTTTACAAAAAATTAGTACCAAAATTGAAAGGATTACTTTTTTACAAGTGATTTATTTGTTATTTTATCTTACTTTTGTTTAAGACAGATGAATTTGGAGGTTTTTAAATTCATTTATCACTAATCATTTATCACTAATCACTAAAAAGGCTTGTTTTTCTGTTTCAACATTGGATTTTTGGAAGTAAAGTGGGTAGATGTTTTTGATATTCTACTGGTTGGACTTTTGATTTATAATTTTTATAAACTCGTCAGAGGAACGGTTGCACTTCGTGTGTTTATTGGTTTTTTGTCGCTGTACTTCTTGTATCTTATTGTACAGGCAACTGAAATGGAACTTTTGTCTTCTATTTTAGGTCAGTTTATGGGTGTTGGTGTAGTGGCTGCTGTGGTTTTGTTTCAAGATGAACTCCGTCGTTTTTTACTTTTAATCGGAAAAGCTCCTGCCTTTAATTCTGAGTTTTGGAATACTCTTTTTGGAAAAGATACAGCACATATTATTTGGAATATTGATGCTATTGTAGATTCTACAAAAGAAATGGCTCGTACAAGCACAGGCGCACTTATCGTAATTTCTCGTTTTGATGATATGGAAAAATATGCTGCAACAGGAGATATTATTGATGCCAAAATATCAAAACGAATTATTTCTTCTATTTTCTTTAAAAATAGTCCGTTACATGATGGTGCTGCTATTTTTTATAAAGGTCGTATAATGGCTGGTCGTTGTAGACTTCCTCTTTCGACAAACGAACAAATTCCTGCTTCTTTAGGGATGCGACATCGTGCTGCTATCGGCATGAGCGAAGGAACAAGTACACTTATTTTGGTGGTATCGGAAGAAACTGGACAAATTTCTATTGTAAAAAACGGAGAAATTACTAAAAACCTCTCTCCTCAACAGACTCGTCAGATGCTAAACGAATATTTATCTGCTGAAGAAAAAGAAATTGATGCTGTACCTTTGCCGAATTAAATTTTATAAGGGTTTGGAAGGTAAACAATCAATATAGCAGGCTAGTTATGATAGTTTTTGTTGGTTAAAAATTGTGTTGGTTTATTCAACAGAAGTTTATACTAGTATCGAATTGTTGAAATTACTTGTACCAAAAGATAATTAATTGTTATCTTTGTTAAACAAACCTATCCAAAATTTAGTAATGGTAGGGTCATTGACCATCTATCTAACTAACTTAGAAAGAACAATTTATTGTTTTTATATTTCTTCTTACTCATTTGTTTTCTACCTTTGAATTAATCATTAATCCTAACTATTATTTTTTTAGAAGGTTTTTTTAGAAGGTCATTTTTTTACTTATGAAAAATAGTTTTTTTCTATTAATATTTTTTTATTTTTTGCTATTTCCTTTTTTTCTGTATGCACAGAAAGGTGGGCAAATCCAATACGACTCTCTTCTATCCTATCAAAGTAGTATTGATGATATATTAGAACTCCCAAAAAAAGATAAATTTGCCACCGAAATTTATTCTGCTTCTAGGCAGTATGAAAATCTTTTTGATGTTCCTCTTTCGGCTTCTGTACTTAGCCGAGAAGAAATAGAGGCTGCTGGTTGTTTATCTATTCCTGAAGCTATGCGCTTAATTCCAGGGGTAATTGTCAGAGAAATGTCAAACGGAAATTATGACATTCATTTGCGTGGGATGGACAATATTAGCCCGAATAACATTACTTCTCTTTCTTTGAATACAAGTACACTAGTTATGGTAAATAACCGAATTGTACATAATTTTTTGACAGGAAGTACAGTTTGGCATGCACTGCCTATTGTAGTTAGTGATATAGAACAAATAGAAGTAATTAGAGGAACAACTTCAGTTTTGTATGGTACTAATGCTGTGTCTGGAGTGATTAATATTATTACTACTCAAGAAAAGCGAAAAGGTTATTTTGGAACAGCTCAAACTACTTATGGAAGCCACAATTCAGTACTTAATTATGTAGGTGCAGGCTATAAATCTGAAAAATTATCTATACGAGTAAGTGGAAACACACAACGAAGAGAACGTTATGATAATTTATTGTACCACCATTTTGACAATAGCTATGTTCCTATTGATTCTTTAAAGTCAATATCAACAGGAGACCCTCTTCTCTCTTTTAAGAAAAACAACAGAAATACAGACATTGCATTAGAGGCATATAGTTTCAATGTATTTAGTTCGTATGATTATTCAGATAATTTATCTTTCAATGTAGATGCAGGTTTTGAAAAATCTAATGGGCTTACAGCGTATGCAGATAATAGAAGTACTATTTTGAGTTATTTAGAATCTCAATCTAGTTATTTGCGATTAAATACCAATTATAAAGATTTAGGAATTGAAACTGGTTATATAGGTGGAAGTATTGCTAATGAGAGTAGATTTGAAACGTATGATATAGTCGCAGAATATAATTTTAGAATAGGAAATAAATTACGCCTCAAACCACTTCTAAATTATAGAGAAGCTACTTTTGATGATAAAACTTCGATTATTTTGCAAGGCAAAGAAGTATTAAAAAATTATGCAGCAGGATTAAGTGCTAATTATGCCCCTACTCAAAGATGGAGAATTGTTTTAGGGATTCATGTAGATGCTTTTAATAATCCGTCGGACAACTATTTTTCTTATCAAAGTGCTGTTACCTATAAACCAAGTCCAAAATTATTAGTAAGAGCAGGTGTCTCAAGAGCTTATCGTGCCCCTTTGTTTGTCGAACTTTACTTCAATGAACGTACAGTTTCTCAAATTTCAGAAGATCCACTTTTTTCTTTGGTTACGACCATTCAGGGAAATACAGAACTCAAGTTACTACAGGGAGATTTATGGGAAGCAGGATTACGTTATCAAATTTCGGAAAAAGTAGATCTAAATGTAGAAATTTTCAGAAGTAAATTTTCTAATTACACCGAAGTTGTTAGACAAGAAACGACTTCTTCCATTACTCCTGAAGGAGAAATAATAGGTTTTGATCCTATTATTATTCAAAATGTAGCTTTAGAAGCTCTACAACATGGCATTACTGTTTCGTCTGATATTGTTACAGAAAAATGGCAATTCAAACCTTATCTGACTTTACAGACAACAGAATTAAAAAATTATAGTCCTTATCTAAATACCTCCCAAACGAGTGAGCTTATTTTGGGATATGACCCTTTAATTTTTAATATAAATACAACAGAAGACAAACAACACGAATCTACCCCTGCCTTATTTGGAGGTGTTTATTTCAACTATTTGATTTCTTCAAAACTAAATATCAATACATTAGGTTATTTTTTGAGTAGCCAAACTTATTATCATCGTCAAAATACAGAACAAATGGATGGAGTAAGGGGTATTTATCCTATAAATTCAAAATTACTTTTGAATCTTACAGCACGTTACAGACTAACAAATAAAATCAATTCGTTTATATCTATAAAAAATATTTTAGGAGATAATTCGGTAGAATATGCAAAAGGAGAACATATAGGACGTTCTTTTTGGGCAGGTTTTAGTATTAGCATCTAGTTTCATGAATTAAATCAATAAAAAATAGTCGCATATAAAAATTTAATGAAAATAAATATCCTTTTAAAGTTAAAAAACATTTATTCTCTATTCCTTTTACTACTTATAGGAGGTGTTTTTTGCTGTACTTCTGTAAAAGCACAAAGTTTGGATAATTTAATTGTTGAGTTAGAAAATGCAACTACTATAGAACAAAAAAACAATAGTAGAAAAAATATTGCTCTCTATTATGAAAAGAATAGAATATACAATAAGGCAATAGATTATTATCAGAGAATATATAATAGCAATCAGTTATCTAGTCAAGAGGAAAAAAATGTTTTAGAAAAAATAGGCAACCTACAAACTATTACCAGTAATTATCAACAAGCAGAAAAAACCTATCACCTACTTTTGTCTCTTTCCAATGAAGAAGAAAAACTAACTCTTTACAATCAGTTAGCAGAGATTTATAAAAAACAAGACAACATTCAAAAGGCCATAGAATATACTACAAAGTTGATTTTTTTTTATCAAGAAGATTCTCCTAAGTATGCTATACTTCTCAATAATTTAGGATATTTAAAAAAGAAAAATAGTCAAAATAAGGAAGCAAATGAGTATTTTCAGAAAGCATTGGATATGAATCAGCGTTTGATTGATTCAAACCAATCCTTAAATGCAGAAGATAAAAATGCACTTTATGTAAATATGGCTACTAATCTTATTTATTTAAAAGATGTAGAGTCAGCTATTAATAAATTGAAGGAAAATATCTTTATACAAAAAAAGGCAGGTAACAAAAATGGCATAGCTAGTTCGCTTAATTTTTTGGCTGCTACTTATTTGATAAATGGTAATACTATAGAAGCCTCTGAAAATTTACAAAAAGCGATACGAATAGGAGAAGAATTACAGAATAATGCATTACAAGCAGAATCTTATAAAGTGCTTTCTGAATTGTATAATATGGAAAATAATTTTCAAGCTGCACAATATGCGTATAAAAAATCTCAATCTTTTTTAGAAAGAACTCAGAAAATAGAAGAAGAAAAGAAACAAAACTTAATTGATAAAGAGATAGAAGCAGAAAAAGAAGAAAGTGCCATTCAAAAAGAATTATCTGAAAAAAAAGAGCAACAACTTACTGTTCAGCAATTAAAGTTAGAATCAGAAAGAAAAGAACAAGAACTCAAGTTATTAGAACAAGAAAAACAGTTACGAGTAGCTGAGATAAAATCTTTCCGACTGGCTAAAGAACGTACTCAACAGGCTCTTGCCATAACACAACAAAAATTAGAAGCAGAACAAAAAAATCAGGCATTAAGGGAACTACAGAATGAAAAAGAATTACAAAATCGGGAACTCATTCAAGAACGCTTAGAAAAAAGAGAAAAAGAAAAAGAATTAGAACTATCAAATGCTGAAAAAAGACTCAAAGACCTACAATTAAAAGAAGAAGAAACCCAAGCCAACTATACATATATTGGAATTGGACTTATTTCTATTATTTTAGTAGCTATGCTTTTTGCTTTTTTCCAACAACAAAGACTCAACGAAAAACTAGAGCAAGAAAGACAACAAGTAGCTTTACACCAAAACTCTTTAGAATTAACCAATGGAGAATTATTAGATTATAAAAAGAAAATTGATCAAAGCATTGCTTCTGCACAACTTATACAAAATGCGACATTACCGACCCTAACTACAATTAGCCGTTATTTTAAAGATATTTTTATCATCTATCGTCCTCAACAAGTAGTGTCTGGAGATTTTTATTGGACTTATTCTAAAGGAAATACAACTATATTTGTATTGGCTGACTGTACTGGGCATGGCGTTTCGGGAGCTTTCATGACTTTTATTGGAAGTTCATTATTAGACCAAATTGTAAAATCAGATAAAGCTACTCAACCTACTGAAATATTAAATCAACTTCATGCTAGATTACGATTAGCCTTACAACAAGAAGAAACAGGAAATACTGATGGAATGGATATTTCAGTTCTCCGTATAACTAGAAAAGAGGAAGGAGCAGAAATTGCTTTTTCAGCAGCCAAGCAACCTCTTTATTATTATGAACCCAATCAAGAATTAAAAACAATAAAAGGTTCTAGAAAATCAGTAGGAGGAAAAACCAACTATGACAAAGGATTTGAATCGCATACTTTTTCAGTACAAAAAGGTACTGTATTTTATCTAAGTAGTGATGGCTATGCTGATCAAAATAATATCAAAAGAAAAAAATATGGTTCTAAAAAATTTGTTGCTTTATTGGATGAAATTAAAGCACAACCATTAGCAATACAAGAACAAAAACTCAATGAAACTTTAGACCAACACCAACAAGGAACAGAACAACGAGATGATATTGCTGTGGTGGGGTTGAAGGTATAGAGTATTAATTTTCTATTTCAATTTTCATTTTATTGGTCTGATAATCATAAGTAACCAGCAGTTTTTCTTTCCCAAAAAAACGGTATTCTATCATTTGAAATATCTTTTCTATTTTGTAGTAGTCCTTTTTTTCAGAATTATAAAAGTAAACATAAAAAGCTTTATCATTATCTACAGCTTTTGTTGTTAATTGCTTCACTCTTCGAACAATACCCAAGTTGTAATTATAAGCAGCAAATGAGACAGTAGCAGGAGATAAATAACTTGTTTTTTTGTTATTATGTAAGTCTTCTCCATGAATTGTATCATCGTAATAAAAGTTACCTAAAACACCAACTAAGTTATCATTCGGTTCTCCATTCAATAACTCAAACCTAACTCTTGGTTCTCTTGTGTGAATATAGTAAGACATAATTATATCTTCAATTTGTTCTAAACTATCGTAATAGTCATTTTTTTCTACAATATCAAAATCACTACAACAAGCGTTATAATGAATATTATAAACGTGTCCTTTATTAAATTTTGTCAGAATAATACGCTCTTTATTTCCATCACTAAACAGAATTGTATCAAAATTTGATTTATGAATAGGAATTTTGAGAGTATCTGGAGTAAGGTTAAATTCTACATTATTTATTTTCCATTTCCAACTTTCTGCTATTTCAATATCCCCTCCCCAACGTTTACAAGAAACAAAAATACTATCTTGACTTTGAGCTTGTGAAAATGAAATTTGAGAGAAAAATGCTAGAATGAAAACAAGAAGAATGATATTTTTCATAGAAAATAGTTTTTATTTCTTAGCTAACAAAAGTCCTAAAAAAGTAAGTCCTCCATTTATTAAAATAGCTTCATAGCCAATTTTATATCCTCCAAAAAGTTTAGGCGAATTATTGATAAATGAAACCAAAAAGAAAGTAACAATAGGTGCAACTACACAAATAAATGGTGTAAACTTATCTTTTATTTCTATTTTGGTAAACATTCCGAAGGCATACAAACCCAATAAAGGACCATACGTATAACCTGCTGCCGTAAAAATCCCATCAATAACTGACCTATCATTGTAATAATGAAAAGCCAAAATCACAAAAAATAAAACGGCTGCAAAACCTACTTGTACCTTCAAACGAGTTGATTTTTTTGTTTGTTCTTGGGTAGTATAATCTTTTTCTGTCATTGCATTTTTATACTCTTTGAATCCTAAAAAATCTACACAAAAAGACGTTGTAAGAGCTGTCAGAGCCGAATCTGCACTAGAATACGCTGCTGCAATAATTCCGATTAAAAATAAAATTCCTGCCAGTGCTGGTAAATGATTTTTAGCAATGATTGGATACAGCATATCTGTTCTTTCTGGAATTGCTATGCCTTTTGTGTTTGCATACATATACAAAAGCGCACCCATTGCTAAAAACAATAAATTGACAAAAACTAAGACAATACTAAACCAAAATATATTTTTTTGAGATTCTCCAAGCGTTTTGCAAGACAAGTTTTTTTGCATCATATCTTGGTCTAAACCTGTCATTGTAATAGCAATAAAAGCACCTCCTAAAAACTGTTTGTAGAAGTTTTTAGGCGTATTAATGTCCCAAAAGAAGATTTTACTCATAGAATTATTCGAAACAGAACTATAAATTTCTGAAATAGAATTCAAACCCAATTCTTTTCCTATCATTATAATCGTAATTCCGACAGCCAAAAGCATAAAAAGTGTTTGCAGTGTATCTGTCCAAACAATCGTTTTGATTCCTCCTTGAAAAGTATAAAGTAAAACCAATATAATTGTAACAAAAACAGCTATTTCAAACGGAATTCCTAAAGGCTCAAAAAGAAAAATTTGCAATACACCAGCAGCCAGAAACAAACGAAAAGCAGAACCTACAATCCTAGACAATATAAAAAAACTAGCTCCAGTTTTATATGACCAAAAACCAAAACGAGCATTCAAATACTCATAAATGGAAGTAAGATTGTGTTTGTAATAGAGAGGTAGCAAAACTATGGCAATAACTAAATATCCCAAAAGATAACCAAAAACAATTTGCATATAACTAAAAGCACTTGCTCCTACTTGCCCTGGCACAGAGATAAAAGTAACGCCTGAAAGCGATGCGCCAATCATTCCAAAAGCTACCAAATACCAAGGTGCATTTCGATTGGCAGTAAAAAAAGTTTCGGTAGTTGCGCCTCTTGAAGTGCGCCAAGAAATAAAAAATAAAACTCCGAAATAAATAATAAGAACGATAAGGGTAGTTTGTGGGGACATTTTTTTATTTGATAATACAAATACCGAGACTGATTAGCAAGTGATTTGTATGATGAATTACAGGATAAAGGCTAATAATGAGTAATAATAACAATTGTATACAAAAATAAGAGTTTCATTGTATTATCCTGCATTTAGTCATAAGAATCATATAAATCACTCGCTAATTAATTCAAAAAAAGCAAGTCCATTTCTGAACTTGCTTTTCTAAATTTATAAAATGTGTTACTTAATTAAAATTAAGCTGCATTTTCTTTCTTAATTAAATTCAATGCAGAACCTTCATTGTACCAAGCAATCTGACTTGCATTATAAGTATGATTCAATTTGATAGTATCTTTTGAACCATCTTTATGAGTTACTTCTAAAGTAAGTTGCTTATTTGGAGCAAAATCTTTCAAATCTGTAAAAGTAAAAGTATCATCTTCTTGAATCAAATCATAATCTGCTTCATTGGCAAATGTAAGACCTAACATACCTTGTTTTTTAAGGTTAGTTTCGTGAATACGTGCAAATGATTTTACGATTACAGCAGCTACTCCCAAATGACGAGGTTCCATAGCAGCGTGTTCTCTTGAAGAACCTTCACCGTAATTATGGTCACCCACAACGATAGAAGAAACACCAGCAGCTTTGTATGCTCTTGCCGTAGCAGGAACAGCACCATATTCGCCAGTAAGTTGATTCTTAACGCTGTCAGTTGCTTTGTTGAACGCATTTACAGCACCGATAAGACAGTTGTTAGAAATATTATCTAAGTGTCCACGGAAACGCAACCAAGGTCCAGCCATAGAAATATGGTCAGTCGTACATTTTCCGAATGCTTTAATTAATAATTTAGCATCCTTAATTTCTGAACCAATTGGTGTAAAAGGATCTAATAATTGTAGTCTTTCAGAATTTGGATCAACAACAACTTGAACACCTGAACCGTCTTCCATTGGAGCTTGGAAACCTGCATCTTCTACATCAAATCCTTTTGGTGGCAATTCTTGACCTGTTGGTTCGTCAAATCTTACGTCTTCACCATGTTTGTTTTTCAATGTATCTTTTGTAGGGTCAAAATCCAAACGACCCGAAATAGCAATCGCAGCAACTAACTCAGGAGAAGTTACAAAAGCATGTGTATTTGGATTTCCATCTGCACGTTTTGCAAAGTTTCTGTTGAACGAGTGAACGATAGAGTTTTTAGGTGCATTTTTAGGGTCAGAGTATCTTGCCCATTGTCCAATACAAGGACCACAAGCATTTGTAAAAATAGTAGCTCCTAATTCTTCAAAAATTCCTAATAAACCATCTCTAGCAGCCGTAAAACGTACTTGCTCAGAACCTGGATTGATTCCGAATTCAGCTTTTACTTCAATTCCTTTATCTACAGCTTGTTTTGCTATAGAGGCAGCTCTTGATAAATCTTCATATGAAGAGTTAGTACAAGAACCAATTAGTCCCCATTCTACATCTAAAGGCCAACCGTTTGCTTCAGCTTTTGATTTTACGTCAGTTCCTGCTTCAGAAGCTAAGTCTGGAGAGAAAGGACCATTGATGTGTGGTTTTAATTCGTCTAAATTAATTTCGATTACTTGATCAAAGTATTTTTCTGGATTTGCATATACTTCGTCATCTCCTGTCAAATAATCGGCTACTTCGTTGGCTGCATCTGCTACGGCATCACGACCTGTTGCACGAAGGTAACGCTCCATTGACTCATCATAACCAAAAGTAGAAGTTGTTGCTCCAATTTCTGCACCCATGTTACAGATAGTTCCTTTTCCTGTACAAGACATAGATTTTGCGCCTTCTCCAAAATACTCAACGATTGCGCCTGTTCCACCTTTTACAGTAAGGATACCAGCTACTTTCAAAATAACATCTTTTGGTGCAGACCAACCTGATAATTTACCAGTCAATTTTACACCAATTAGTTTTGGAAATTTCAATTCCCAAGGCATTCCTGCCATTACATCAACAGCATCAGCACCACCAACACCGATAGCAACCATTCCTAACCCACCAGCATTTACTGTATGCGAATCTGTACCAATCATCATTCCACCAGGGAAAGCATAGTTTTCTAAAACTACTTGGTGAATAATACCTGCTCCTGGTTTCCAAAATCCGATGCCATATTTATTAGAAACAGAAGATAAAAAATCGAATACTTCTGAACTTGTTTTGTTTGCGAATGCCAAATCCTTTGCAGCTCCTTCTTTTGCTTGAATCAAGTGGTCACAGTGAACCGTTGTTGGTACAGCCACTTTATTTTTTCCTGCTTGCATAAATTGCAACAAAGCCATTTGAGCTGTTGCATCTTGACACGCAATTCTGTCTGGTGCAAAATCTACGTAATCTTCTCCTCGTTTGAATGCTGTTGTTGCTTCGCCATCCCAAAGGTGATTGTATAAAATTTTCTCTGATAAAGTTAGTGGTCTACCTACTACTTCTCTTGCTTTATCTACACGACCTTTGAGGTTCGCATAGACTTTTTTCATCATATCTAAATCGTAAAGAGCCATTTTTTTGTTTTTTATTTAAGAGTAAAAGATTTTCAAAAAGATATATAGTAGTCTAACTCATATCTTAAAAAATAGTTGGAAATAGTTAGAATACACAAAGGATGGTGTGTGATTGTGTGTGTTTTTCTATAAATGAATAGACAAAATACATGTCTTTCCATTTAAACTAGAAAATTACGCACAACTAAGCAAATTATCAATTTCTTTGCTTGTTTAACTATTAATTAGAATGATTCTAAAAAGGAGGGTTTGTTGTTCTATAAATCAAAAATGATTTTCAAAGCAATATCTATCTTACTCATTTTTTCTTTAGATAATTTACCCAAAATTCGGACAACTCGTTCTTTGTGGTCTATCGGACGAGTTTGAAGACAGTCTGCAATAGACGTTTTACTAAGTCCATTTTCTTCGTTTGTTTCTATTACTATATTTGTTATTATCAGAGCTTTTTTCTCACTCCACGCTGTTAAAGGAACAACTTGAATAATAGGTGTTTTTTCGTTGTAAAAGTCATTTGTAACAATTACACAAGGACGTATTTTCCCTGTTTCCGAACCCTTTGTAGGATTTAGATTTATCAATAAAACTGTTCCTCTTGTTAGTTCCATAGTTTATTTCCAGTCTTGATTAGAAGAATCAATCCATTCATTTGCTTTCTCATCCTCTTGATATAATTCGGCATAAAGTGCAGCAGAATCTATAATTTGCTGTTTTTTTCGTTCTTCTATTTCAGTACGTAGGAGATTAAGGGCGTATGAAAATAATTCATCAGCACTTTCAAAACCAAAAAGAGAATGATTTTGAAGTAAATTAATTTCTTCTTTACTGACTATAAAATTAGCTGATAATTGCATAATTGAAATAAATTTAGTGTTTATGAAACTAATATAGCTAGAAAATTAGGTATAAGAAAATGAGGTATTGTTTTTTTTGGAATTAAAAAAAGGTTAAAAGCATTATTTCTTTCTATTCATTGTTTTTCAAGAAAAAATAATAGATTTGTATAAAAGATTTAAATTTTTGAAACCATTATGAAAGACAAAATAAAAGGCTGTTTAATTGGTTCAGCCATTGGAGACGGATTTGGTTATCCAACTGAGTTTATGAAGGTGGAAGAAATAAAACTAAAATGGGGAAATAATGGACTCACAGAACCAATAGGCGATATTATAAAAGTAACTGATGATACACAAATGGCAATAGCTGTATCTAAAGCAATTATGAATTCCTACGAAGAAGGAAATTTGGTAAGAGATAATTTTGAAAAAGAACTAATAAATAAATTTGTTTTGTGGCTGAATGATGATGAAAATAATCGTGCGCCTGGAATGACTTGTCTAAAATCTTGCGAAAACCTAGAAAAAGGACTAAAATGGGAAAAAGCCACAGCAAAAGATTCAAAAGGTTGTGGCGCAAATATGAGAGTTACACCATTAGGGATATTGAAATTCAAAAATAAAAATATAACAGATACTCAAATTGGTAAATGGTCGCAATTTCAATCTGCCATAACACATGCTCATCCTACTGCTTTAGTAGCTTCTGAATTGACAGCTATTGCCATTATTAAAATTATAGAAGATGTAGAACCAACAAAATTAATTGATGTATTGATAGAATATAGTCATTCTCAAAAAAATGTCTACCACGAAGATTTTCTCAAAAATATATGGGAAAGAGCAGGAATTTATAATGAAGTAGATTTTATAAACAGAGGTTGGGAGCAGTCTATAGAAATATTACAACGAGTTAAGGAAGCTATAAAACTAAACGATAAAGAAACAGACCCATGTGAATATACAGGAGAAGGTTGGATTGCTGAAGAATCTTTGGCTACTGGCTTATTGTGTTTTTTATTATATCCAAATGATTCTGTAAAAGCACTAATTAGAGCAGTAAATACAAAAGGAGATTCAGATTCTATTGCTTGTATCACAGGAGCATTAGCAGGAGCTAGAAATGGAATATCATCATTTCCAAGTAATTGGGTAGAGCGTATTGAATATCAAAAAGAATTGAATGACTATATTTCGTTTGTTTTGAATGAGTGATTTAATTTGGTAAAAAAATCAAATCTAAATCAAGTTAAATCTATCAAATTAATTACTTTATTCTGCTTATTATAAAAGATTTTGAGTAATTTTTCCTTTTAAGTGATGAAAAATGGAAAGTTCTACAAAAAAATAGTAGTTTTCTAATATTTTTCCGTATCTTTGATTCGAAGGAACAACTTAGAGCCTTCAATTTATTAGTTTTTATCTCGTTAATTAGTTTTATGAATCTTTACGTATCAAACTTGCCTTATTCTATCACAGAAGAAGAATTAGAGGCTGTATTTTCAGAACTTGGTGTTGTTACATCAACAAAAATTATCACAGATCGTGAAACACGTCGTTCAAGAGGTTTTGGTTTCGTTGAAATGGAATCAGAAGAAGATGGCGAAGCAGCTATCGAAGAATTGAACGGTATTGAGCTTAAAGATCGTGAAATCCAAGTAAAAAAAGCCATTCCTAGAGAAAACAGAGGTGGTGGAAACTTTGGTGGTGGTCGTCGTGACTACTAAACAAAAACAATTGAATTAGTTATCAATAGTTATAGTTTCGCACTAATCCTGTTCTTAATTGAATCAATATATTTTAGCTCAATGTAAACTTTACAAAGAGCGACAAAAAAGCAACTTTTGAAAAAAAGTTGCTTTTTTTTTGGTACATTTTTTATAAAAAAAAGATAGCCTAAAAAATTAGACTATCTTTTTGTAAAAAATATAAGTTTAAAAAATGAGTTAGATTTAAGCTAGGCTGTTCAATCAAGGTCAAAAAGTTCCCTAATTTTTTGACCTTGATTTAAGCAACATTTTTCATTATTTTTTTCAACTTTAACTCTTTGCATTTTATGTTTTCTAACGCATTTTGAGTTTCTTCTATTGAAAAAGCTCTTCCAAAAGTAGCTATTGTAAAAATAAATTCAGTTAAACCACTTCTGCTGTTGGGATTTATTTTAGTTTTAAATTTTCCAAAATAACTCTCAATAATATCAGAACTACAAAGAATAAATTCCTCCTTCAAACTCTTACTTTTGTTTTCTAAATTATTCAAATATAATTTAGCGTTCTCCATAAAAACTTTTGCTTTTGGGTTTAATTTGTCTCCTGCTTGAGACTCAATAAGTAGCAATTTATTAAGAATATTTTTCTTTTGTAAAACTCCAAATCCTGTAGTTTTAAGCTCTTGACAAACCATTTTAAATACTTTTTCTACCTGTATTAGTCCTTTTATAAACTCCTCTTTTTCTTTCAAAAAAAGAACTTGTTCTTGAACACATGAGGGTAAATTGTCCCAATTTTGTACTATTTTTTTTGCCCAATTAACACAAGGAAAGATATTTGCAAAACGCATTTTTACCCTCATAGAAGGAGGCATATACTGACTATTATCTTTACTTAAATTCCATTTTTGTCGTAATTGACCGACAAGGTTACTAAATAATTTGAAATCAGCATCTTGATGATAAAGTCGCTTTAAATGATTAGCTAAAATATGAGTACAATCCTCTATATGGGTATAATTCAATGATTTATAAGCCTTTTTTAAGTTAGTACCTTCATCACTAACAATATATTTTATTTTTGTTTCAGAGGCTATTTTACTTAATTCTTTCGCTATTTGTTCGCCTCTCCATTCGTTACCAATTTCTACTGCCAAAACTTCCATATCACTATGAGATAAACTTCGGTTTTTAGGAATAGCATCTACTGAAACACCTAGTAGCAAAAGTATTTTTTCACTACCAAAACTAATACTTTCATCCACATAGACCACATACTCGCTACTTTGGTTTTCTGTGTGTTCAAGACGATAAGCTCCACATTTGCATAACCAATTACGGATACTGCTATGACTTGGTAATTTGCCTTGTAAACCAAAACAAAGATGTAAGCAAACTAACGTATGACGACAACTGCGTAAACTCATACCACCATATTTATATAGTTCTAGTACAAAATTGACTACCTGTAAGCTATACTGGTGTCTTTTTGCTTTTTTAGTAGACAAGTTTAATTTGCCTTGTAATTTTTCTGCTTGATATTTTTTTTTCCAAGAATCTCGGCTATCTAAGAGTTCTTTAATACGACTTTTTAAATAGTCGTTTTCTTTTCTGCGTGCCATAGCTTTGGATTTCCAGTTTTTTATCCTATATTCATACTGTCGTTTAGACATATTCCTCGGTATTTTTTGTTGTGTAGTAACTCAAAAATACGAGGAATTTTTTTTATAGTTTGTACAGCCTAGATTTAAGCCAAATCAAATCTATCTAAATTCATTACTTTATCCCATGCTGCAACAAAATCGTGTACAAATTTTTCTTTTGCATCATCACAAGCATAAAGTTCAGCTAAAGCACGGAGTTCTGAGTTTGAACCAAAAATTAAATCTACACGAGAACCTGTCCATTTTACTTGTCCTGTTCTTCTGTCACTGCCTTCAAATGTTTTCTGAGTGTCAGAAGTAGCTTTCCAAGTCATTGTAAAATCAATCAGATTTGTAAAGAAATCATTTGTAAGAGTTTCTTTATTCTCTGTAAAAATACCATAAGAAGAGCCATCAAAATTTGTATTCAAGACACGCATTCCACCTACCAAAACAGTCATTTCAGGAGCAGTCAAAGTCAATAATTGAGCTTTATCAATCAATAATTCTTCTTCTGACAATGTATATTCAGCTTTGGAGTAGTTACGGAAACCATCTGCTTGTGGCTCTAAGAATTTGAAAGAATCTACATCAGTTTGTTCTTGTGAAGAATCTGTACGACCTGCCGTAAAAGGAACTTCTATGTCATGACCTGCATTTTTAGCAGCTTTCTCAACAGCAGCACAACCTCCTAAAACAATTAAATCAGCAATAGAAACTTTTTTGTTTCCATTATCAAATCCTTTTTTGATTTCTTCAAAAACGTTCAATACTTTAGCTAACTGTGTTGGATTGTTTACTTCCCAATCTTTTTGAGGAGCTAAACGAAGACGACCACCATTTGCACCACCACGCTTGTCCGAACCACGGAAAGTAGAAGCCGAAGCCCAAGCCGTAGAAACTAATTCAGAAATAGATAGTCCAGAATTAAGAATTTTAGATTTTAAAGAATTAACATCATTTTCATCAATCAAATCATAATCACGAGCAGGAATTGGGTCTTGCCATAAAAGTTCTTCAGTCGGAACTTCCTCTCCCAAATAACGAGAAACAGGTCCCATATCACGGTGAGTCAGTTTGTACCAAGCACGAGCAAAAGCATCAGCAAATTCAGTTGGGTTTTCATGAAAATGTCTTGAAATTCTTTCATAATCTGGATCTACACGCAATGCCAAATCGCTTGTAAGCATAAAGGGAGCGTGTTTTTTTGATGAATCATGAGCATCAGGAATTGTTCCTTCTCCTCCTCCATTTTTTGGTTTCCATTGATGCGCTCCTGCTGGACTTTTGGTAAGCTCCCACTCAAAACCAAATAGATGATCAAAATAATCATTACTCCATTTTGTTGGCGTTGTTGTCCAAGCTCCTTCTAATCCACTTGTAATTGTATGTACTCCATGTCCACTTTCGTATGTATTTTTCCATCCTGTTCCTTGCTCTTCAATAGCTGCTCCTGCTGGTTCCATTCCTACATATTTTCCTGGATCTGCTGCGCCATGTGTTTTTCCGAATGTATGTCCTCCTGCAATAAGAGCAACAGTTTCGTAGTCGTTCATTGCCATTCTTGCAAACGTTTCACGAATATCTTTTGCTGATGCTAATGGGTCAGGTTTTCCATTTGGTCCTTCAGGATTTACATAAATAAGTCCCATCTGAACGGCTGCTAATGGATTTTCTAATTCTCTGTCACCTGAATAACGTTTGTCTCCTAACCATTCGCCTTCCGAACCCCAATAAATATCTTGTTCTGGTTCCCATACATCTTCACGTCCACCTGCAAAACCAAAAGTTTGTAGTCCCATTGACTCTAAAGCACAATTTCCTGCCAAAATCATAAGATCTGCCCAAGAGATTTTTTTACCATACTTTTTCTTAATTGACCAAAGCAACAAACGAGCTTTATCAAGATTTGCATTATCGGGCCAACTATTAAGTGGTGCAAAACGCTGTGTTCCTGAGCCACTACCACCACGACCATCAGCCGTACGATATGTACCTGCACTGTGCCAAGCCATACGAATAAAAAATGGACCATAATGACCATAATCAGCTGGCCACCAATCTTGAGAATTTGTCATTAATTCAAAAAGATCATTTTTGATAGCTTTTAAATCCAAACTTTTAAATTCTTCAGCATAATTAAAGTCTTTGTCCATTGGATTAGCAAGAGAAGAATTTTGACGAAGAATAGTTGTTTTGAGCATATTTGGCCACCAGTCAAGATTTGTTGTTCCTTGTCCTGCTGTAAATTTTGCTGCTCCTCCACCTGTAAAAGGACATTTACTAGATTCGTTGGTGTCCCAAACTTTACCTTTTCCGTTTGTGTTGTGTTCCATTTTCTTTTTAGAGTTTAAGGTTGTGATAAATTAAGATAGTAGTGTAATTACTTATTAATCAATAATTTATAAAAAGATTTTCATAATTAAAAAAATAAAATAGTGTTTTTCTCTTTTCGTATCACAAAGATTAGATTTTTAAAATTATAAATCAAACTGATACTTTCTATAACAATATAGATATAATTGATTGACTTGTTTTCTTGACAATCAAAACCATTTTAAACAACAGTCTGTTAGCTCAAAAAACACAGGAAAAATATAAGATTAATTTATAGGTCAATGATTAAAAGAATAGAAAATGCAAAACCTAACACAAATAGACTGGGATAATTATAGGCTACAAGGTGATAGAGTAGCTGATGAAATAATACAAAAAACACAAGAACAAAATCAGTGGGAACACCTTAGAAAAGTAATTACAATTCAATGGGGCGATAATCAAAGTTTGCCTGATAATTTACCTGATTTTATACAAAATTATTTTACTCAAAATGCTGTTTTGCCTATTGGTTCTGATATGGAAAAAATAGCAAAAGGACAGGAGCTTTTTCAAAAAAATGCAGAAGACTGTTTAAGTCTGTTGGGTACAATGTCTTTGCCCTATTGTTATGCTGCTGCTGATGGAGCACAAGTTTTATATTTTTCAGAACGTATGCGAAATGATGCACAAAAACGACTTTTAGAAACGGCTCGTTTTGTTTTTGAAGTCAATCAAAGAGATAGTTTGAAAGAAGGTGGACTTGCTTTTATTACTATTTTGAAAGTTAGACTATTACATGCTACCATTCGTTTTCACGTCAAAAACCATAAGGACTGGAATAAAAAATGGGGGCTGCCTATCAATCAAGAGGATTTGATGGGAACAAATATTGCTTTTTCGTCTATCGTTTTGCGTGGACTTCGAAAGCTGGGAAAGAAATTCACAAATCAAGATGCTGAAAACTATTTACATCTTTGGTTTGTAGTGGGACAACTTTTAGGAATTGATAAAAAAATCCTTCCTCAAACAATGAAAGAAGCCGTTTTTCTTTCTCAAAATACAGAAATGCGTCATTTTAAATCTTCTCATGAAGGAAATATTCTGACACAAACTCTACTTTCTCATTTTGACGACATTTTACCTCCTGTTGTTCCTAAAGGCTATATTCATAGTTATATGCGTTTTCTTTTGGGCGATAGAGTTTGTGATTTATTGGGTATTCCTGCTGCAAATTGGACAAAATACATAGTTCAGACCTTACCAATTATTGAGACTATGAAAGCCAGTTTTGGAAAAAGTCCTCATGCGATTCGTTCTTATTGGGAAGCTCGTAATTTGATTTCTAAACAGAAATAAAGTTAGATTTTTCATAATAAACGTTATCACGGTTAAATTAGTAATATTCATTTTTCCATAGCACAAGGTTTGCAAACTCCTGCGCTATGGAAAAATAAGACAGATTTGTTTTTCTATAACTTGCTAATTATTAGACCTGTAAACAACTGTGATAACGTTTAATAGAATCATTCTTTTTTCTCTCCAATTTTATATTTCATTTTTTGTCCCATACTTGTTGTGGCATATCCTAAAACAGTTTCTTTTTTTGATTCTCCATTCAACAGATAATCAATATTTATAGTACAATCTGCTTCTATATTTATCCAAATCATTTCACTTTGTCCAACATCTAATTTTTTGATTGTTTTGTTTTGGCAGCCTGTAATTTTTAACTCTGTGATAGTTTCCTGTGTAGAATTTATGAAACTGATTCTCATTGTATCCATTAAAAGAAATGTAACCCAAGAATAAAAAAGAAATGCAGGAATATTAAGTAAAATAATTCCTGCTGTTATAAATAAATGTGTTTTGTAGTGTTTCTCTTTTGAATATCGTCTCAAAATTAAAATCAAAAATATACTATTTATAATTGCTGCCACAAGAATAAAAACACCTCCTAAAGACAAAAGGAAATCAGCAGAAGTGAGGTAATAAACGATGAAAATAGCTGTTCCAATCAAAAAAGAAAGGATAGCTATTACTCGTCCTGTTTTTATGAGTTGTTTGGTTTCCATAAATAACTGATAAATTTAATTATACATCTTCATTTTTGCTTTCTTCTGCGAGTTGTTTTAAAAGAGGCGCACGTTCTACACGTTCCTCTAAAGAAATAAAGGTTTCAGTTCTGACAATCCCAGGTACTTTCTGGATTTTGTCGTGTAAAACTTCTCTTAAATGCTTTGTATCTCGGCAAATAATTTTGGCAAAAATACTGTATGCACCTGTTGTATAATGTAAACTCAAAATTTCTGGAATTTTGGATAACTGTTCAACAGACTCATCATACATGGAACTTCGCTCTAAATAAATTCCTAGAAAAGCAGTAACATCATAGCCTAATTTGGCATAATCAATCGTTAGGGAAGCTCCCTTTACGATGCCCAAATCCTGCATTTTTTTCATCCTAACATGTACTGTTCCACCTGAAACAAATACTCTGTCAGCAACCTCCGTGTAAGGCAATTTTGCATCATCTGTAAGTTCAGATAAAATGCGTAAATCACAGCTATCGATTTGAGAATTTTTAGTCATTTTATTATGTGGTTATTGTAATTTTCCTAAAAAATACAAGAAATATTGCGAATTGCCTAAATATCTATAAAATATTTTGCAAAAGTTTTAGAATTCAAAAAAAAATAGTATGTTTGCATAACGAATTAAGAATTTTAGTTTATCTATAAAAACTTAATTCAGACCCTATATAGTAGGGCGTGTGTTTTATGTGTTGTTTATTGGTTAAGGTCAAAAAGGCGTTGCTGCTGGCATCGCCTTTTTTGTTTGTGTTTTGTTTTTTTTGTATGCTCATTAGCTTGAAAACTAACTGTATGAAAATATTCTTCAATAACTTATAATTCTATTTTAAGATTGTGAGTAAACTAATTGTTCAAATCTAATCTAAAATTAGTTTGAGTTTTGATTGTATTTTTCTATTTTTAAGAAAAGTAAAATAAAAAAAACTAATCATTACCAAATTATGCCAAATTTACCTCCTGATTTACCCAATAATTTACCAGAAGATTCTCCTCGCCGTCCTGATGGAGAAACACCCGATATTACTACCAAAAGTCGTAACATGACCTGTCACGATTGTGGTGCAAACTTAGTCTATGCTCCAGGAACGACTGCTCTAAAGTGTAATTATTGTGGTGCAGAAAACGAAATTGTTGCAGAAGTAGAAACTATTATTGAAGAACATGATTTTTATGCAGCTCTTCAACAAGCATCTTCTAAAACAGAAATGCAAACGTTACAAACTGTGCAATGTGATAACTGTGGCGCACGTACTACACTCAAACCAAATGTAGTTTCTGATGAATGTGCTTTCTGTGGAACACCTCTAGTCACTTCTTCACCTGAAACGGTAGAAGTATTTCAACCCAAATCATTATTACCTTTTGATATTGATCAAAAAGCAGCAGGCAAACTTTTTAAGGATTGGGTTTCTAGCCTTTGGTTTGCTCCAAATGATTTGAAAAAAAGAGCAGAACTTACAGAAAAACTAAAAGGAATGTATATTCCTTATTGGACATTTGATAGTGAAACAGATTCTCGTTATCACGGAATGAGAGGCGATTATTATTATACAACTGAAAGTTATACAGATAGTGATGGAAATCATCAAACTAGGCAAGTTCGTCATACTCGTTGGTCTCCTGTATCTGGACGAATAGACCATTTTTTTGATGATACATTGGTGTTAGCTAGTCATTCCTTACCACGAAATTATGTAGACAAACTTGAACCATGGGATTTAGAGAAACTAGCAGGTTACGATGAGCGTTACTTATCTGGTTTTCAAACAGAAACCTATCAGATTGACCTTAAAAGTGGTTTTGAAGTAGCAAAAGGAAAGATGCAAGAGCAAATTAGAAATCTAGTTTCTAGAGATATTGGAGGAGATGAACAGCGCATCGAAGATATTCAAATTGATTATAATGATATTACTTTTAAGCATATTTTGCTTCCTCTTTGGATTAGTGCTTATCGTTATCAAGATAAAGTCTATCGTTTTTTGGTCAATGCTCGCACAGGTGAAGTACAGGGTGAGCGTCCGTATAGTGTTATCAAAATTGCATTGGCTGTTATTGCTGTTTTGGCGATTATTGCATTACTTTTCTTTTTTACAAGTGGAAAAAGAAGAGCTGATTTGTTTGATGGAACTGACTTTGGAAACTTAGCTTATACAGATTCTTATTCTCATTTATTTCAAAATACATTTCAGAATATTTATTTGAAAGTGGATTTGATAAGTCAATTTATTATGAATATTGATTTTCTGAATTGGATTTGATTTTTTGATTGAAAGCAAAGTCTAATCAATACAAATTTTTATTGATTAGACTTTGCTTTATTTTAATCTCAAAAAAACTTCTCCACTTTGGCTATCCTGTACTTGGAACTGAATTTTTGATTGAAACTCTAAAGGAATAGATACATTTTTCCCAATAACTACAAAATCTAATTGCTTTTCTTTAACAAAAAGCCACTTCAAAGAATCATTACACATTAACTTTTCATTTCTATTTTCTAGCTCAATTTTATTTTGCATTCTGTCTTTTAGCCAAACTGCAAAAATATCAGTTTCAGAAAACGAAGAAGTTGTTCTATCTTGGTAATTTATACAAGCCATATCTAAATTATAAAAGTGTTCTAAACCTTTTTTAAAAGCTAAATAACGACCTTCTATTTCAAAGTTTTCATTTCTATTAAATAAAATTTTATCATCATAATAAGTAGTAGAATGAAAAATAGCTCCTCGTTTCAATTCTTCTTTTTGTAGCAATTCTCTTTCAATACTATTCAAATAGTTCTGTGAATAAATTTGATTAGGCTCTATTTCTTTTAAAAACCAATGCAGTGTAAAACCAAACCCATAACAAAGTAAAATTACAAACACAATACTTACTTTGCTATTCAAATAACTCTGTTTTATAACAAAAATATAAATCAAACTAATTTGTACAAATGGCAAAATAAAATTTCTCAAAAATTGAAATCGTTCTTGATGAAATGGAAAAAGAAAATAAAAAAATATCCCTCCCAAAACTCCTCCAATAAAAAAAAGTAAGAATGTCGTTGGTGGAGACACCAACAACGGTAGATTGATAATTTTTATAAAAAAAATTTTAATTTCAGAATAAAATAGAATCAAAAAAGGAATATAAATCACAAAAAAACCAAATAAATAAATTGCTATTTCTTTAAAAATAGTAGCTAAGTTAATTTCACTTTCCGATAAAGCTAAAATAGAAACATCTGAACTCGTCACACTTTGAGAAGATTGTGTCAGATAATAAAACAAAAAATAGAAAAAAGGAATCACAAAAAAAGCTATCAGTTCTAGCTTGTATTTTTGTAGAAAAAGTATTTTTTGTTGATAGAATAAAAAACTTGCAATGAAAAAAAGTCCTGTCCAACATGCAGCCCAAAGTGTAGGAGAAATAATTGGAATCATAAAAATTATCCAAACGCAAGCTCTGTAATTTTTCTTTTGAAAGGATAGAAAAACAGCAATCCAAAAAAAATAATGTTCTGAAAGTCCTGTAAAAAGAGTATTTGTAAGCCAATAAGTAGATTGAAAACCTTTTACATCAGAATAAAAAGGAAGATAAATTCCACCTAAAAAAAGTAATCCAAATGCCCATATAAAAGTAGCTAGAGATATTTTTTTATCTCTTTTTTGTTCAAAAACAGCCACAATTCCTACCCAAGTACAGATTTGTAATAATGGAATCGTAAAAAGTGAATAAGCTACATAACCCGAAACAGAAAAAATTTTACTAAAAAATGCTGAAATCCACAATTCAAAATAATGATAAGGAGTAGTTCCCAAAACAGCTTTTGAATCTTGATGAAAAGCAAAAACAGTTTCATGAGAAGAGGTCAGTAATTTTTCAGATAAACGTCCATAGAAAAAAGAATCTTTTGATGGAATATGAAAATTAAAATCATTTTTTGCGTCAAAAATTGCAGAAATATCGAACACAAAAGCAGCATTCAAAAACCAGATTAAAATACTTCCCAAAAGCAGAACCAAAATATATTTCTTTTCTTTAAAAAAAGAGGTTGAAATTACTTTTTCAATACTTTGAGAAACAAAATATATTAAAAAAAATAATATTGGAATCATAATAATTTGAATAGTTTGTCCATTTTTAAAGAAAAATGAAGCAAAAACACTCAAAAAAGAAATACTAAAAAAGAGTAACCAAAAAAGAAAAGTCATATTTTAGAAAGAAATTAGCTAGTTTTGTAGTGTAGTAACGTGGGCTTTAGTCTGCGAAATAAAAAATATTTTTATTCTGAAATTAGTGTGAAAAGTCTTAGCAATTCTATAATAAATTCTATTTCTAGAATTATCTTATTAGTTATCTTATTTTTTACAGGGTTTTTGAGTGTTCAAAATTCTGCGATGGCTTCGTCTGTGTTACCTACTGTTGAATCTAGCTCAATTTATCAAACTTTGAGTGAAAAATGGGTAGTTTATGATGAAGATTTAGAGAGTTATGTTCCTTATTTACCAACAGTTCATAGTCAGTACAGAGCTTTACATTTGATTTTTGATTTCAATAAAAACCTCTCTGATTATAAGAATAATTATTTAGGCATTGCGTTGCCACAAGATGCAAAACTATTTTGGAATACTCGTTTTTCTTCTATTGTTACAGAAAAAGAATACATAGAAGTTTCGTTTGATAGCCTGATAAGTTTATATTCTGATAAAGAAAAATTTAAAAATTTTAATGGATTTTTAATGCTGACAGTTTACCAAGAAAAGCCTCAAAATCAAATCCTTGAAGCCTACTCTGCTTATATTCTCACTCAAAAAAATAGTTTTAGTGAAAGAAAAACAACTAAAAAAGAAGAAATAAATCCAATAACCCTACAAAAACCTAAATTACCTCTTCCAGATTGGATATTAATGATAAACTGGCTGATGGTTGGAATTATTGTTGTTTTTTCGGTCAGTATCTATCCTCTAGTTGGTAGAGAAGCATTTGGAGAATTTTGGAGTTATTTTTTCAGACCTGCCAAAGCTTTTAAAAGAACCGAACTATTACCTCAAATTGGGTATGTAATTTATTTTAGTTTGGTAATGGGTTTTGTATGGATTTTTTATAACTATGTAGAACTTTATGGAACAACTACAACTAACTTTTTTCTTATAAAAAACAGTCTATTTTCTTTTGTCTTAAATTGGCTTTATGCTGCTTTTTGGTGTTTGTGTATTGCTATTTTTAGGTTGTCTTGGATTCAATTGATGGGAAAACTTTTCTTCAAAAGTAGTCAGATTAGCGAGCAACATACACAGGCTCTTATCTTAGGAAATACATTTGCAATGAGTGTGATTTTTATAGTAACAATATTATTCTCTTTCTTAATTGACTCTTTTTATAGTCCTTCTTCAAGCACAATAATTAATACTACAAATAGTTCTTTCCTCTATTATTTTGTTCTTTCAGTAGCACTTTCTATTCTAACTCACAGTTTGTTAGTTAGTTATTATTTGTTTACACGAACAAATGCTGGTAAGTTGTATCTTTTTTCGTACCTTTGCGCCACCGAAATAATTCCCCTTTTGATAGTTTCAAAATGGATTATCTCAGTTTCTTAGTTTATTCTTAATTAAATTCTCCTATTTTAACAGTTTTTTAGATTAAATACAATTTTTCATTAAATTAATCAAACTACTGACTTAGATAAAAGACTTTTAATTAGGTTAGATTAATCTTTACAGTTTTAGAATAACCTCTAAATCTGTATTTCATAGTTTGTGTAAATATAAATTATTTTCTGAATAAATCATTATTTGATTAATGATTTATTGAAAAGAGAGACATATTTAGTTTATATAAACTGTTTTAGTCGTAGTTTTTATCAAACCAATTTTTGCAACGATATGGCAAACGAAGCGAATGCCTCACACCCAACACCTGCACCTAAGCAAATTCGTAGTGTACTGATTTCTCAACCTGCTCCTTTGACTGACAAATCTCCTTATCACGACCTTTCGCAAAGGTATAATGTAAAGGTAGATTTCAGACAATTTATTGAAGTGCAGCCTGTTTCTTTACGTGAATTTAGAAAGCAGCGTATCAATATTTTAGACCATACAGCAGTAATTTTCACAAGTAGAAATGCAGTGGATCATTTTTTTACGCTTTGTAAAGGGCTAAAAATTACTATTCCTGATGACATGAAATATTTTTGTGTTTCAGAACAAACAGCTATTTATCTTCCTAAATATATCAATCTTCGCAAACGTAAACTTTTTGTTGGTGAGCGTACAGCAGAAGACTTAAACAAAGTCATTGCCAAGCACAAGAAGGAAAAATTCTTATTCCCTTGTTCAGATATTCGTAGAGATGATATTCCTGGCTTTTTGAGAGAAAATAATATTGAGCATTCAGAAGCTGTTATCTATGCAACTGTTTCTAGTGATTTATCCGATTTGAAGAATGTAAATTATGATGTAATTGCATTTTTCAGTCCATCAGGAATCAAATCTTTATTTGATAATTTCCCTGATTTCAAACAAAAAACTACTCGTATTGCAGCCTTTGGTCCTACGACGGCACAAGCTGTTCGTGACCATAACTTGCGCTTAGATATTGAAGCACCTCTTCCAAATGCACCGTCTATGACAGGAGCAATCGAACAATATATTCGTAAAATGAAAGAAGAATTAGGGATTGAATAAGACAAAACAGGATTAAAATCCTGTTCAATTAATTAAAACCCAATTCTTCTATTATATTAAAAACTCTCTTCTCAACATTCAATTTATTTGACTTTTTGAGAAGAGAGTTTTTTGTTTCTATTTAGGAAGTTGTTTTAATTTTTTCTCCAAATAATAGATTTTGACTTGGCAGAAAGGGCTTAATTTTCCTTTTTTTGTTGTATTTGTTTTTTCTCCTGCCGTTGTTGGTGTCCTCACCAACGACAAACCAATCTAAGCCGAAGGATTCATAACCACACTATACACCGTTATAGAATTCAATTCTCTCCCAAAATAAAGTTTGTCTAGTGCTTCATACATATTTCTTGCACGAAAATAAGAAGTTTGTAATTCTCTATGTCCGTTATCTTCTTTTGAAACCCACTGAATTGTATAAGAACTATCACGCTCACGATAACTACGAACATATTCAAACATTTTTTTGAGGGCATCTAGTTTGTCTGTTCCGTGTTCAGTATGAAACAAAAAAGATTGATTGTGGCGAGGATTAACCGTAATTAAATTGAGTTTTATAGTTGTTCCTTCTTGAGAATAATCAAAAATAAGACTTCCATCAATTCCCAAATGGTCTTCTATTCCTTTCTGGATGCGTGCAGATTCTACGTGTATATCGTTTGGTGTCATTTTTTGTAAGTTTAATTTTCTTTGTTTTTTTAGTATTATCCGTAAAATTAAGAAAAAATGAAGAGAGATAGGAAAGAAAAAACGCCCTCTCTACTTTGATTATCTTTAGAATTCAAAAAAAATCAATAACAATTTCTCAGGATATGAAAAAATTACTTTTATGTATTGTCAAGACTATTATATATTGGTTTTAAAAGTATCATCATCTTTTTTCTGACATTCTTTTATCCACTCTTCTGCCTGTTCTTTATTTTTAAATAAGCGCATAATAAAAATACCTGCTGCTTTTTTTTCTAAATCTTGTGCAGAAAGTTTTCCAAAAATATCAGGAGATGTAATATGAGCCATGTAGCGTAAACCTGCTTCAATAGCTTGTGGCATCCAAAATTCTTGTATCCACTGATTGGCTTGTTGCCAAGGACCTACTAAATTTGTATTATCATTGATGATATAAGGACAATTATTTTCTTTAATTAAATCCAAGGCAACCAAACAGCCTGCTTTTACATTATTTACATTCACAAATCCAGTCCAATCTGCATAAAGACAATTTGTGTGAGCTTCTACATAAACTTCATAAAATACTTTTTCATCAGAATTTTTTAATGTTATCAAAATTATAGTGTTAGGGGTTGGTAAGGTAGTTAAAAAAATAATTGTGATTGTAAAACGTATTTTCATTAAAAATGGTTAGAAAAAAGAATTTACAGTCTATAAATGAGATAGATAACGTAAAAATTAAGCAAAATCCAAATAAAAAACAATATAAAACACTGTTATAAACTTAACCATTCTATACTCAATTTAAGGCATTAAAAACGTTGTCAAATTACCTATTTTTTCGTAACTTGCAGAGTTGTTTTTCAAGGAAATTTTATCACAAAAACAACTGAAAAATTATTATTCTAACGCAAAATTTTATCTTGTGTTTTCTATTTAGTTAGTAAGCATATACTTACAAAAGAGAACATCCAAGCAAATGCTTGAATGAGAAATTAGAATCAAGAATTTCAATTTAATATAGTTTTATTACTAGATAATATATGGCAGATATAGAAAATGGTTCAGAAGACCTGTTAGATGATGGAAACAGTAATATCATTCCTGTAAGTATTGAGGACGAAATGCGAACGGCATACATTGATTATTCGATGTCCGTTATTGTTTCTCGTGCTTTACCTGATGTACGTGATGGTTTAAAACCTGTCCACCGTAGAGTGTTGTATGGAATGTCAGATTTGGGAGTTTATCACAATAAAGCTTACAAAAAATCGGCTCGTATTGTAGGTGAGGTTTTGGGTAAGTACCACCCTCATGGCGATTCGTCTGTTTATGAAACGATGGTTCGTATGGCGCAGGAGTGGTCGCTTCGTTATATGCTCGTCGATGGACAAGGAAACTTTGGCTCTATTGATGGTGATAATGCAGCAGCTATGCGTTATACAGAGGCACGTATGCAGCGTTTGGCTGAAGAAATGTTGGCAGATTTGAACAAAGAAGTGGTAGATTTTATTCCAAACTTTGATGATTCCTTAACAGAGCCTTCTGTTTTACCAGGAAAATTACCTAACCTTTTGGTAAATGGTTCGTCTGGTATTGCTGTTGGTATGGCTACCAATATGGCTCCTCACAACCTTACAGAAGTCATTGATGGAATTATTGAGTATATCAAAAATCCAGAAATTACAGTTGAGGAACTTACAAAATTTGTAATTGCACCTGATTTTCCAACTGGAGGAATTATTTACGGCTACACAGGAGTAAAAAAAGCATTAGAAACTGGACGTGGAAGAATTGTGATGCGTGCCGTTGCAACTATACACACGGACAAAAATAATCGTGAACAGATTATTGTAACAGAAGTTCCATATCAAACCAATAAAGCAAGTTTGATAGAAAAAACGGCTGCTATGGTTAACGAAAAGCGTATTGAAGGAATTTCTGCTATTCGTGATGAGTCAGATAGAAATGGTTTGCGTATCGTTTATGATATTAAGCGTGATTCGATGGCAAATGTAGTTTTGAATCAGCTTTTCAAATATACAGGACTTCAAACTTCTTTTAGTGTAAACAATGTTGCACTTGTGAAAGGTCGTCCAAGAATTTGTAATCTTAGAGATTTAATTAGTTATTATGTCGAACACAGACACGAAATTGTTGTTCGCAGAACAGAATATGACCTTAGAGAAGCTAAAAAACGTCTTCATATCTTAGAAGGTCTTTTGAAAGCTCTTGATGTAATTGATTTAGTAATTGCGACAATTCGTAGCTCAAAAGATGCCGAAGAAGCAAGAAATGTTTTGACAGGTGAAGGACAAATGAATACTGAAAGTCGTTTCTTCAAGGACATTGCTGTTCCAAGTGGTTTTGTATTTGATTTTTCAGAAATTCAAGCTAAAGAAATTTTGGGAATGCGTCTTCAACGTCTTACAGGACTAGAACGCAACAAAATCCAAAACGAACACGACGCACTTGTTTTGACAGTAGAAGATTACGAAGATATTTTAGCTAGAGTAGAACGTCGTATGGAAATTATTACGGAGGAACTACTTGAACTTAGAGAAAAATATGGTGATGAGCGTCGTACTCAAATTGTTCATAGTGCAGAAGATATTGATATTGAAGATTTGATTGCTGAACAAGAAATGGTAATTACTATTTCTAATGAAGGTTATATCAAACGTACTTCTTTATCAGAATACAAATCACAAGCCCGTGGTGGAAAAGGCTCAAAAGGAGCAACTACAAAAGCAGATGATTTTGCAGAACACTTGTTTGTAGCTTCTACACACAATTATTTATTGATTTTTACAGACTATGGAAAAGTATATTGGTTAAAAGTATATGCCATTCCAGAAGGCTCAAAAACATCAAAAGGTCGCCCACTTCAAAACCTTATTTCGATAGAAACAGGCGAAAAAGTACAGACTGTTATTAATGTAAAAAGTCTGAAAGACGAAGATTATATAAATAACAATAATCTAATTTTCTGTACTAAAAAAGGACAAATCAAGAAAACAGTTTTGGAAGCCTACTCTCGTCCTCGTCAAAATGGAATTAATGCCATTACGATTAATGAAGGCGATGCACTTTTAGATGTTCGTTTGACAGATGGAAACAACGAAATTATTATGGCTGTTGGTTCGGGTCGTGCAATTCGTTTCAACGAAACACAAGTCCGTCCGATGGGAAGAACAGCATCAGGAGTTCGTGGAATTTCTGTAAAAGAAGGTGATGAAGTAATTGGAATGGTTTGTCTGAACCGTCCAGATTCAAATCTATTAGTCGTTTCTGAAAAAGGATATGGAAAACGCTCCGATGTAGAAGATTATAGAGTTATCAAACGTGGTGGAAAAGGAGTAACTACTCTCAAAATCACAGAAAAAACAGGTACTTTGATTGCCATAAAAGAAGTAATCGATACCGACCATTTAATGATTAGTAGAAAATCGGGTGTCATGATTCGTTTTGCAGTTTCCGAACTTCGTACTATGGGACGTGCTACACAAGGCGTTCGTCTGATAAATTTAGCAGAAGGAGACCAAATAGCTTCTGTTGCTAAAATTGAACACATAGAAGAAGAGTTAGAAGATATTTTATTGGAAGAAGGAATGGAAAATCCAAATACAGAGGTAAATGGAGAAATTGCTACAAATCTTGCTAATGAAGCCAATAATTCTGAAAATGGAAGTCATTCTGAAAATGATGATACAGAAGCTGATGAAAATTCAGAAGGTGTAGAATAATTTTTTTTTGCATTATACTTGCATTAACTTTGGAAGTTCTATTTTTGTAAAGGAAATAGAACTTCTATTTTTTTATAAAAAATCAATTTCAAAATAATATCACACCTATTTTAACGTGTGATGAATCCAATAATTCAAACTCATTTTATACAATGACAAAATCAATTTTAAAATCAATAATAGTAGGAACTGCATTTGTAACAGGTTCATTTCTTACAAATGAAACTATTGCACAAAATGGAGCTTTAACCAGTGCTGAATTTTTTGCAACGCCTCAAGAAGGAAATTACGAAAAAGCACTAGAAAAAGTTCGTCAAGCAACTTATCATAAGAAAACAGAAGGAAAAGCTAGAACTTGGTATACAAGAGCAAAAGTTTTTACTGCTATTGTTGAAGCAGGAGTAGAAGATAAAGAAGTAGCAGCTCTCGTAGAGAATCCAATAGATAGTGCTTTTGCTTCCATGACAAAGGCATTAGAAGTAGAAAAAGCCGAAGGAGATGATAAATATACTAAACGAATAGAAGATCCAGCTTTTCAAAGTGATTTAGGAATGGAAACAGGTTTACAAGCTCGCTTGAAAAATGCTATTCTTAATAACGTACAGAAATACCAAGATGCAGAAGACTTTGTGAAAGCTTACGAAACAATGCTTCCTCTTGCTACTTATCTTTCTACTGATACCACAAACTTGATTTATACTGCTTACTTTGCTAATAAAGCTGAAAAACTAGATAAATCAGCTTTTTTTTATGAAAAACTTGGCAACATAGAAGAATATACAGGTGCAGTAGACGCTTATCAATCAGCTGCTTATTCCTATTATAAATTAGAAGATAGTACAAACTTTCTTAGAGTATTAGAAAAAGGAGCTGAACGTTTTCCTCAAGAACCTTATTTCATAACTAATGCTGCTGATGTATATATTCAACAAGAAAACTATGATAAAGCCATCGAAATGTTACAAAAGGCAGAAGCAATAGCTCCTGATGATGTAAGACAATTAACTATATTAGCTCGTCTTTATGATCAACTTGAACAAAAAGACAAAGCATTTGAATATTATGAAAAAATTTATAAATTAGATCCACAAGATGAAGAAGCTATTCGTGCTTTGGGTGTTGGGTACTATCAAATTGCTGGAGATTTGTATCGTGAACTAGAAGATGAAGCAAAAAAGTCAAAAGACAAGAAAATAAACAAAGAAGATGCTAGATATAAAAAAATGATTACCTATGCAGATAAATCTATTCCTTATTTGATGGCTTATAAAGATTTGACAGATGAAAAATCTGCTGTTTATAGTACACTAATGAATCTCTATATGTATAAAGGAGATGAAGTAAATGAAGATAAAATGAGAAAATTAGCAGAAAAGAAATAAGTAACTTTTCTTGCAAATATTTTCTTACATAACAAAAATCCTATTTGCGTAAAAATAAGTAGGATTTTTTTTATTCGATAAGACGAAAATAAATATACGCACAAAAAAAAGATGATACTTCCAAAGGCTGCATCATCTTCCACTACTCACTAACTATGGCTACTGTAATTTAGAAAACTACATAGCCAACAAAAGATTTTTGTATCTATAAATTATTTATATTAAAATAATTTGAAATTTCTTTTTTAACTTACCTACTCTATTTTTCTTTAAAACAAACTTCCTAAATCTATCATTTAGGAAGTTGTTAGGAATTGTTAGGTTGTAAGTTAGAAGATTTCAAAACATAGTAGTTTTGCGCTTCTATTTCTATGACCCACTAAGTAGGCAATAAGGTTGCATAGATTATTTATTTTTTTTAAAAAACTCAAAATAACTTGATACAATACATAAAAGCATAGAATAAAGTAGGTTAAAACTAAATAGGTGATTCTCTAAATGGGTTTGATAAACGAATAGAATCAGAATAGTATTTGGCTTTTTTAGAAAAATTCAAAAGTATTTACACTAAAATATTGCAACAAACAAAGAAATTATGTATTATTGGTTAGAGTAAGCGATAAAGCATCTATTTTTATGTAAAATTATCTACTTACCCTGCTCATTTAAAAAAATAAAGCCTAAAAAAGATAATTAAATAATTTTTATTTTGAATGCAATAAAATTATACTTATATTTAAAAACTTCTTAAATCATTTCATTAAAAACAAAAGAAGTTTATTTTTTACTAAAAGTTATTAAAATAGTATGGCAGAACTCCTCAAAATACACCCAGATAATCCACAAGAAAGTAAAATCCAAAAAATAGTCGAAACGCTAAAAAATGGTGGTGTAATTATATATCCTACTGATACAGTTTATGGCATAGGTTGTGACTTTACAAATGCAAAAGCAGTTGAGAAAGTATGTAAAATTAAGGGCATTGACCCGAAAAAAATGCACCTTTCTTTTATTTGTTATGATTTAAGTGATATTAGTTTGTATGCTCATAGAGTAAGCAATCACGTTTTTAAAGTTATGAAAAAAGCTCTACCAGGGGCATTTACTTTTATTTTAGATTCAAGTAATAAAGTTCCAAAAGTAGGTGGAGTAAAGAAAAATCAAGTAGGTATTCGTGTTCCTGACCATAAAATTCCAAGGATGATTGTTCAAGAATTGGGAAATCCTATCGTAACTACTTCTGTTTATGATAAGGATGGAAAACCAATGACAGACCCTTCGCTTATGAAAGAAGAGTATGAACATTTAGTAGATATTGTTATTGATGCAGGAATGGGCGAAATTCAGCCTTCTACTGTTATTCGTTGTATAGAAGATAACATTATTTTGCTTCGCCAAGGACTTGGAGATATAGAAAAATTTGCTGATGTTCTTTCAAAAGAAGAAGCAGAATCGCTCCTAGTAGAAGAAGAATAAAAAAAAGAAATTGTAAGATTAGATTTTTCATTTTTGATTTTGTTTTAGTGAATAGAAAAACCACTACTTTTTTGAGGTAGTGGTTTTTTTGTTTCGTACTTTTGTATTTTCAATAGGAAGTTGTTTTAGATTTTTAGTGTATGTTTGTTGGTGTCGCTACGCTAAAACACCAACAAAGGCTATGTTCTTTTTTCTTAAACAACTTCTAGGACAACAAACCTTTTCAACAAAAAATATACTAATTATGAAACCTCAAATTCTGCAAAACATCTCTTTACAGTCTTACAATACGTTTGGAATAAACTGCACAGCCAAAAATTTTATAGAAGTAAAAACAGTTGATGAATTACTGGAGGTTTTAGAATTTGCAGAGCAAAAAAAATATCCTTCTATTCTTGTATTGGGAGGAGGAAGTAATATTTTGTTTTTGAAAGATTTTGAAGGATTGGTAATCAAAAATTCTATTACAGGAATAGAAGTAATAGAAGAGAATGAAGAAAATACAACTCTTTATGTATCAGCAGGCGAAAATTGGCATCAGTTTGTGCTTTTCTGTTTGGAACATAATTATGGAGGAATAGAAAATTTATCACTCATTCCAGGGACTGTTGGAGCTGCACCAATGCAGAATATTGGAGCATACGGAGTAGAAATTCGTGATGTTGTCGAAAGAGTAAAAGTAATTGATAGAAAAACAAAAAAGACTTTTTGGATTTCAAATAACGAATGTCAATTTGGCTATCGTAGTAGTATTTTTAAACATCAAGCAAAAGACAAATACATTATTATTGGTGTAGAGTTTAGATTGACTACAAAAAACCATACTCTAAATACATCTTATGGAGCAATTCAAGAGGCTTTAGAAAATGATAGTCCAACAATTCAAGAGATAAGCAAAGCAATCATTTCTATCAGAGAATCGAAGTTACCCAACCCAAAAGAGATTGGAAATGGGGGAAGTTTTTTCAAAAACCCTGAAATTCCGAGTAATCAATTTGAAAAATTAAAAGAAGAGTTTCCTTCTATTGTTGGTTATTCTATTTCTGATAAAATAACAAAAGTTCCTGCTGGTTGGCTAATTGAACAATGTGGTTGGAAAGGAAAAGTAGTTGGAAATACAGGCGCACACAAAAATCAAGCTCTCGTTTTGGTAAATTATGGCAATGCAAAAGGAGAAGAAGTTTGGAATTTGGCCAAAGAAATTCAAAAGTCTGTTTTTGATAAATTTGGAGTGCACATAGAACCTGAAATTAATATTATTGGGGTAGAAAATCAATGAATATATCCATGTGTTTTTGTTATTTCCTCAGACAAATTTCCCTCCAATAACTAAAAGCCCGACACCTATCAATATAATACTAATCGTTGAAACATAACCTTTATCCCAAAGAAAAATAGAAAGCCCTATTCCTGCCGAAATACATACTAATCCTATCACTAAGTTTGCACTCAAAAAGTGTCCTTTTTTCTTATTTTTATCTAACTCTTCAAGTTCTGCTACTATTTCACGCATCAACTCTTTATCCTGAGTTTCAGCTTTTAAATGCAAAATAATATCTGTATAAGAACGATTATAGCCTTTCAAAATTAAAGCGTCTTTTAAGAGCTTTTCTTTCAAAATTTTTCTTTCCTCAGAAGTGATATTTTGTGAATTATCTTCAAGTTGTTCCATTTTAGTAATAGGATTAGTGTTTTATGGTTAGAATTTAGAGAAGTTGTGGCACTCATTTTTATATCATTATCAAAAACAAAACTAGCGTAATTTTTTGAAACTCAACCCAAAAACCTCTAATTTTCACTCCTGTTTTCGTAAATACTCTTAAAGTCCTCAATGTAAGTGGGTTAAAGTTTGTTAAGTGCATTTTTAAAGAATAAGGATTGCTTTATTTTGTATAAATTAATATCAGAAACAAAGGTGTAGACATCAATATCCTTTGTAAATAAATAAAAAATCTGACCCTCAAAAATAATTTATTTGAAAATACATTTACCTCTCATAATAAAGTAGCATAAAAAAGCGCAAAGTAATGAGCGAAGAGGAAATACTTATAAAAAGATACAACTATTATGAAAATAGAAGGATTAGTAGGCGCAAAACAAGTACGCTATATTATTGCTCTTATGAGTTTGGCAATGGTCGGACTTATAGGACTACAGTTTTATTGGATAACTACAACCATAACACTTAATAAATCTCGTTTCAAACAAAACGTTCATCAAGCACTTGAAAAAGTAGCTACTCGTTTGGAAAAACATGAAGCTATTTATGTAATGAAAAGTAATGCAGACCAAATGAGTGGACAGCTTATTTCTACGCTAGATTCAATTACAAAAGCACAAAATACTAATTCGGCACTTACTTATGAACTTCAGTTTCAAGTAAAAAACGGAATAACATCTACACAACAAAGTACAGAAATTATTCTTGAGCCGATGAAAAGATATGATATACGAGACCCAAAAATGATTTGGGAAGAAACACAACGTAGAAAAGTAAATAGGTCTCAGATTTTGTCTGTAATTGCTGAAAAGTTATTTTTTCAAAATCAAGAAAAACCAATTCAACAACGTACTAGTCGCCCTGTTATTGATTCTATTTTGAGAGAAGAAATGCACAATAAAGGAATTGCATTAGAGTATGATTTTGCTGTCTTTAATCACTCTCAGAAAAGTTGGTTTTTTGCTTCTCCTTCTACAAGTAGTGAGTGTTTGGTAGAAACAAATTATTGCACCAAACTTTTTCCGAATGATATGCATAACCCAGATAATTTATTATGTGTTTATTTTCCTACTGAATCTAAATATTTGATGGGAAAAATGGCAATGATATTATCTTCTTCTATTATTTTTATTGGCGTAATTATTCTTTGTTTTGCTGCTGCAATTTATACGATTATTCGTCAGAAAAAAGTATCAGAAGTTACCAACGACTTTATCAATAATATGACTCATGAGTTCAAAACTCCTATTGCAACTATTTCTCTTGCTCGTGAGATTTTACAAGACCCTAGTGTTCAACAAAATTCAGAAAAAACGAATCGTTATTTGGGAGTTATTGCAGATGAGAGCAAACGACTTAGTTCTCAGGTAGAAAATGTATTACAGGCTGCAAAACTAGATAGAAAAGATTTAAAACTAAATTTCAAATCTTTAGATATTCATCAAATTATAGAAAAAGTAATCCGTAATAGTGCTGTGCAGGTAGAAAACAGAGGAGGAAAAATTTTTACAGATTTGAAAGCAACTCAAACGCTAGTTGAAGGAGACCAAGTTCATATTACAAGTATTATATCGAATCTAATAGACAATGCAAATAAATATTCGCCCAATACTCCACGTATAGAAGTACAAACTCAAAATACTTCAAATGGAATTGAAATCAAATTTATTGATGAAGGACAAGGAATTCCGAAGAAAGTAGTTAGCAAAATTTTTGATAAATTCTACCGAGTGCCAACAGGCAACGTACACAATGTAAAAGGGTTTGGATTAGGACTTAGCTACGTAAAATCTATGGTAGAAGCACATCACGGAACAATTAGTGTAGAAAGTGAAATGGAAAAAGGTTCTGTCTTTACAATCAAGCTGCCTTTTAAACAACCTGTTTAGAAAATGGGGAGGTGGGAATTAGGATATGGGTAATAATGAAAATAATACGTTTTTGCTTTCAGTGTAATTTTTAGTTCCAATTCACATATCCTATTTGCCACTTTACACTCTTAATCCTAAAATTGTCATATCATCTCGTTGAGGTTCATCATTTTTAAAGGTTTCAAACTCTTTTAGAAGTTCTATTTTTTGAGTAGCAAAAGGATGTTCTTTTATATGTTCTAAGAACTGTGTTAATTTTTGAGTTCCATATTTTGCTCTATCTGGATTATTTTGGTCTGCAAATCCATCTGTTGTGAGATAGAGAATATCACCTGCTTGTAAGTGAATAGTGTGTGTTACAAATTGTTGATTTTCTTGTTTTTGTTTTCCTCCTATACTCCGATTATTTCCTCTTATCTTCAAAAATTCACCTCCTTGTACATAATAAAGAGGACGATGCGCTCCTGCAAAAGTTACTTGTTTTCCTAAATCTGTATTTTCAATGGCACAAATAGCCACTTCCATTCCATCATCATTTTTTCCTTCATTTTGTTTTAAGGCATGCTGAATTTCTAAATGTAAAACTTCCAAAATCATGGCTGGGTCATAGATTTTACTTTGTCCAATGATTTTATTCAAAAGTGTTTGTCCAATCATCGACATAAATGCTCCTGGTACTCCATGTCCTGTACAATCTACCACAGCTACAAATGTTTTTCGTTTCTTACGATACACCCAATAAAAATCTCCAGAAACTACTTTTTGAGGTTTGTAAATAGCAAAACTATCTAGAAAATATTCATTTAATTCACTTTCAGTTGGCAAAACAGCATCTTGAATCTGACGGGCATATCGAATCGAATCCATTATCTGAACCTGAGAACGCTCAATTTCTTCACTCTTTTCTTTTGTTTCCTGCAAACTGTTTTGTATTTTGTTTAGCATTAAGCCAAAATCTTTTGAGAGCCAACCTATTTCATCACTTGTAATTATGGGTTTGATAGAATACTGTTCTGAAAAATCATTTTTTATTACTTTATGAATAGAATTTGACAACTGACGAACAGGCAAACTCAGTTTTTTACTAATTAAATAACTGACAAACATTCCCAAAACAAAACACAACAGAACGACAGCTCCTAATGTATATTTTATTCTGTATGTGATTTCTTGTGCCTGTACTTCTCCTGCTTTATTTATTTCTGCAATAATATCAGCAATTTGATAGGCTTTTTGCTGCGTTTGATAGCGCATTCCTTCATGAATATTGAGTCCAATTTGTTTTTCATAATCTACCATATCCAAAAAAGCATATTGATAGTTTCTTAGTAAGTCTAACATTTCTTTCTGCCTTTCTTTGTCTTGTATAGTTTCTCTAATTTCAGCTCGTAAATCTTGAACAGCAAGGGAAAGTTTATTTATATATTCTTCTTCTTTACGAATCATAAAATCTTTTTCGTGCCTTCTAATCATTAGTAATTTTTCTCTTTTAAAAGGCAAATCAGAATTTTCTATTTTATGAATAAACTTACGCATCTGTCCTACTTTTCCATAGTCTTTATGTCCTTTTCGTTGAATAATCTGAACTAATCGCTCAAAAATCACTTCATATTCTCCTACTGATTTCTTTAGTTTGAATAATTTTTTATCAATATCTTCATTTCGTAATTCTTTCCTGTTTTTTAAAACTATCAAACCATTCTGAATGTCATATAATTTTTTGGTTCGAATATCCAAATACTCACTTTGTCCCGTTTCAAAAAAAGCTGTATTGATAGTTTCATACGTAAAAAAATCTTTTTCTACACCACTAAGTGTCTGAATATCAATGTGAAGTTGAGTAAGTAAGTCTGTAATGTTTTCTATCCGTTCTTGCTTTTCATAAAACATAAAAATAGCACCAATAATAAGTGCTGTTAGAAGCAAATAAACGCTAAAATAGAGTTGTAGCTTGTTTTTGATACCTCTAAATTTTTTATTTGATTGAACAGAAGTCGTAAATTTTTGAGTCATTTCCTTCAAATTATAATCGTACTATAAGCTGGTAATTATTGCCTTATTAGGTTTTATTTCTTGACTACAAAATTACTAGGAACAGGATTCAAAAACTCAAAAAATAGATTACGAAATAATTACCCTTTTATAAATTTGAGGAAATAATAGTTCAATTACCTAAATTTTGAATATTAAAATTAGATTTATAAAAGAATTTATAATACTTTTTATATTAAAAAATGACTGTATTATTTTTGCTTGAAAGTTTTGTAACCAAATTGTTACAACTAATAACTGAAAAAATAACAAAACCCTAAAATCAATCCAAATTATAAATTAAATTGATTTTAGGGGTTTAGAAAAAGAGAATTTCATTAATAAACCTTATCACAGTTTGCATTAAGGTAGTTCAGACATCTTGTATGAACATAAAATCAGTATTTTATCCTATTCAACAGTTTGGAAGACTGCTATACAAAAATATTCATGATAAACTTTAATAATTAATCACTTATAATTAACCATTATTTTTTTCATCTTCTTTAATATCACGCTCTAGTTCTGCCATAAAAACAGCATCAACAGATTCTGCTACTGTTGGAATGATATTCAAAACGCTATCTAATTTTGAAATTGTCATGAGTTTCATAACGTGGTCGCTAACAGCAGCAAGAGCCAAATACCCGTTGATTTGCTCAGAAAGGCGTTTTGCTACCAAAATAGAGCTAAGTCCAGATGAATCTACATACTTAATATCGCCCATATCAAAGATAAGATTAATCATTCCAGACTGATACAACGTAAAAAATTCGGTTTTTAATTTGGGTGCAATTGAAGAGTCTAGTTTTTCTTCTTGCAACTTAAATACAGTATATTGTTCTTGTTTGTTGAGTGTAAATTTCATACTATTTTTTTATAAAAATGAATAGGGAGTAGGAATCAAAAAATGGTTTTGAATAATATACGAAATAATTTTTTGAAAATTTAATCATCTCTCAAAAAATCAAATCGTTTTGTTTGTCTAGCAAGTTACAAAAAAACCTCAAAACCTCTCTATTGTTTAAACCTTGTTTTTTAGTCTTTTCTAAATTAACATTTACAGTGCTTTCCATTTATTCCTTTCAATTTTTTTTTTGACTTTTCTTTATTTTTATTGTCTCATAGTTTGTGAAAGTTGTAGATAAGTCGTATTTTTGCGCTCTTTATACGGTTCTTATTTAATTAGGAACTGTAGAAGACAAAAATCTTTATTTTAGTAAGATTAAAGGTTTTATCAAAAGAAATCAGTTCAAAAAATCGTAAAATCAAATTGTATTTTGATACAATAAGATGAAAACGAATAATCAAGAAAAGCACAAAAAACGAATACTTTACAAGTAAAAAAATTAAACATTAATTTGTAAATCGTTACTAATCATTAGATTATTATCGTAATTTTTAATTCGTAATTCGTAATTGTTTCCAACTTTTCATCAGGCTTTTATTTTATTCCTCTCATAAAATCAAAGCTCTGTAATTTAATAAACGGATTGCTCTATTTTTATTAAATTTAGGATTGAAATTAGGTTTTTTATTTAATCACAAAGAATTCTTTTTAATCAGATGATTTTTTCTGTTTTAAGAAAATCTCATCAAAAATAGTTTAACATTAAATGGCAAATCATAAATCAGCCCTCAAGCGTATTCGTGGAAATGAAGCTAAACGTCTTCGTAACCGTTACCAATTAAAAACTACTCGTACATTCATGAAGCGTTTGCGTGCAACTACTGATGCAGCAGAAGCAAAAGAATTACTTCCTAAAGTAATCGCAATGGTAGATAAATTAGCAAAACGCAATATCATTCACGATAGAAATGCTGCTAACAAAAAATCTAAATTGATGAAATATGTAAACACTTTGTCTGCATAATTTGTAGTAGAAATTTTAGTATTTCATTATAAAAAGGCAACTTTAATATTTTAAAGTTGCCTTTTTCTGTTTTAATTTGAAAATCCTCAACGACGCTTTTAAGCTCGTTGATGGTTGATATGTTTTATAAAATCAGCCGTCGTTGAGACTCAAATGAAACCGTCAACGAGGTTTCAATGTAGTAAAAATGTCTATCAAAAATCTCACTCTTACAGAACTAAAAGAAAAGTGCCAAGAACTTCGTCATTTTATCATCGAACATGTAGCACAAAATGGAGGGCATTTGGGTGCAACTTTGGGGGTAATTGAGCTTACTATTGCCCTTCATAAAGCCTTTTCTTTTTTGGGTACGGAACAATCTGACAAACTTGTTTGGGATGTTGGGCATCAAGCCTACGCACATAAAATTCTGACAAACAGAAAAAATAAGTTTCATACTATCAGAAAACATAATGGTCTTTCAGGTTTTCCTTCTATCAAAGAAAGCAAATTTGATGATTTTGGAACAGGACATTCTTCTACTTCTATTTCTGCTATTTTGGGAATGGCTGTGACTTCTCAATTTTCACAAGATGAAAGCATAAAAAACCGTTGGCATATTGCAGTTATTGGTGATGGTGCTTTTACGGCTGGTTTGCCTTTTGAGGCTTTGAATAATATACAAAATAACATAGAAAATGGCATTCAACCCAATGTTTTGATAATTCTTAATGACAATGGAATGTCTATTGATGAAAATGTTGGTACACTCAAAAGCCATTTTGAAGAGCTTTCAAAACAGAAATGGAAAAAAGAAAATTCAGAAAATACATTTGCTATTCCTTCTATATTTGAGTTTTTTGGAGGAAATTTTCATGGTTCTATAGATGGACATAATTTAGAAACATTACTTGATTTTTTTGATGAATTAAAGCAAAACACAAATCAGAATTTATATACAAATAAAGTTCATTTTCTTCATATCAAGACCATAAAAGGAAAAGGAATTATTGAAAATGCTAATTCAGAATTAGAATCGAAATATAATTCGTGGCATGCTCCAGCCAAATTTGAAACCAAAACAGGTCAGCTTATCAAATCAGAGTCCTCAACTAAAAAGTCATTTCTCAAATTTCAAGATGTTTTTGGTAAAACAATTACACAATTAGCCAAACAAAACTCTAAAATTATTGCTGTTACTCCTGCTATGGCATCAGGTAGTTCACTTTTAGAGATGCAAAAAGAATTTCCTAATCGTATTTTTGATGTTGGAATTGCAGAACAACATGCTGTTACTTTTTCGGCAGGGTTGGCTACTCAAAAAATGACTCCTTTTTGTGTCATTTACTCTACTTTTTTGCAGCGCAGTTATGACCAAATTATTCATGATGTTTGTGTACAAGAACTCAAAGTAATTTTTTGTATTGATAGAGCAGGCTTAGTGGGAGCAGATGGAGCAACACATCAAGGAGTTTATGATATTGCTTTTTTGCGTGCTATTCCAAATCTTGTTTTGGCTGCACCAATGGACGAAATAGAGTTTCAAAAAATGCTTTTTGCTGCCCAATTAGAAAAAAACAAAACTTCTTTTGCAATTCGTTATCCTCGTGGAGAAGGCTTTTTAGTAGAAAATAATGATACGAGTAAAGAAAAATTATTGTCAATTAATGAATTAGAAGAATCAGAAAACAAAATAGAAATAGGAAAAGCCAAAAGTATAAAAAAAGCCAATAATCAAACTCAAATTGTAATCCTTTCTTACGGAATTACAGGAAATTTTGCCAAAGAAGCTATTGAAGTTTTAGAAAATAATCAAGACTTTCAAAATAAAATAGCTCATTATGATATGCGTTTTTGTAAACCTTTAGATGAAGATATTTTACATCATATTTTGGGATTTGAGAATATAAAAAACATAATAACAATAGAAGATGGAAGTAAAATAGGAGGTTTTGGAGGTGCTATCTTAGAGTTTTTGAATAAAAACAACTATTTACAACGCCTTGATAAAGTAGAAATTTTAGGTGTTCCAGATTCTATTATTTCCCAAGCAACCCAGCAAGAACAATATAACTTCTGTGGAATAAGCACTGAAAGTATAATAAATATAATCAGCCTTTATATTTGATTTAACTACATAAATCAAAATTATATTCTGTTTTATCTAAAAATACTTGCATTAAATAGTAAAAAACAGTATCTTAACTTAAGTAATTTAAACAAACTAAAACTTAAATTTTTACAAGAATAGAATCAGTGCTTTTCACACTATTTTTATTTGCTGAAAAATACTTCCCCAATTTAGATTTTGTTTAGAGTAAAGAATACTTCCCCTTATTTTGATCAATTTAACTCACTATTTTCTAATGGTGATATCAATATGTATTTTAAATAAACAGAAGATAAAACTATGACCACTTACGAAGAATTAGAAAATTGCCAAAATCAGCTTCAGTCTTTAGTGGATGCCCTTGATAGAAGTGCTATTGTTTCAATAGCTGATAAACAAGGAAAAATTACCAAAATCAATGATGAGTTTTGTCGTATTTCTCAATACACAGAAAAGGAACTTTTAGGAAAAGACCACAGAATTGTAAACTCTGGACATCATACAAAAGAGTTTTGGAAGGAAATGTGGAGAGATATTTCTAGAGGGAAAACATGGAGAGCTGAAGTAAAAAATAAAGCCAAAGATGGTTCTTTTTATTGGGTAGATACAGTCATTAATCCAATGTTTGATGAAAATAAAAAAATTACGAGTTATTTATCTATTCGTTATCTTATTACAGATAGAAAAAAAGCTGAAGCTGATATAGCAATTCAAAAAGAACAATTAGAGGAATCAAATCTAATTATCAATTCTCAACTAGAAGCCATTAGTACAAGTTTTGGGTATGTAGAATTTAATTTAGAAAGAAAAATAACGAAAGTAAATCCAATTTTTGCTAAGTGGACAGAGCTTTCTGATAGTGAGCTTATCGGACTTTCACACAAAGAACTTCTACCTCAAGATGAAGAAACTGAAAATTATTTCAAAAACCTTTGGAAGCAATTAGAAGAAGGAAAAACAGTAAGTGGAGTATTTAAACGAAAAACTAAATCTGATAAAAATCTATGGATTTTTGGTGCATATTGTCCAGTCAAAAATGATAGAGGAGAAGTTATTAGAGTAATAAAAATTGCTTCTAATTACAATGCTCAAAAAGAAGCTGAAAATGAAATTCAACAACAACAAGAAGAACTACAAGCAACAGAAGAAGAACTAAGACAAAACTTAGAAGAGTTAAATGCTACACAAGAGCAATTACAAGAAACTTTTTTGCTTAATCAATCTCAATTAGAAGCTATCAGTACTAGTTTTGGATATGTAGAATTTAATTTGGATAGAAAAATCGTAAAAGTAAATCCAATTTTTGCTAATTGGACAGAGTTTTCTGATAGTGAGCTTATCGGACTTTCACACAAAGAGCTACTACCACAAGATGAAGAAACAGAAACCTATTTCAAAAACCTTTGGAAACAATTAGAAGAAGGAAAAACTGTAAATGGAGTATTTAAGCGAAAAACTAAATCTGATAAAAATTTATGGGTCTTTGGGGCATATTGTCCAGTCAAAAATGACAGAGGTGAAGTTATTAGAGTAATCAAAATTGCTTCTAATTACAATGCTCAAAAAGAAGCTGAAAATGAAATTCAACAGCAACAAGAAGAACTGCAAGCAACAGAAGAAGAACTAAGACAAAACTTAGAAGAGTTAAATGCTACACAAGAACAATTACAAGACACTTTTTTATTAAATAAATCTCAATTAGATGCCATCAGTACCAGTTTTGGGTATGTAGAATTTAATTTAGAAAGGAAAATAATTAAAGTAAATCCAATTTTTGCTAATTGGACAGAGTTTTCTGATAGTGAGCTTATCGGACTTTCACACAAAGAACTACTACCTCAAGATGATGAAACTGAAAGTTATTTCAAAAATCTTTGGAAACAATTAGAAGAAGGAAAAACAGTAAGTGGAGTTTTCAGACGAAAAACCAAATCTGATAAAGACTTATGGATTTTTGGAGCATATTGTCCTGTCAAAAATGAAAAAGGAAAAGTAATTAGAGTAATCAAAATTGCTTCTAATTATAATACTCAAAAAGAAGCTGAAATTGAAATCCAAGCACAACGAGAAGAACTACAAGCAACAGAAGAAGAATTAAGACAAAATTTGGAAGAGTTAAATGCTACACAAGAGCAATTACAAGAAACTTTCTTATTAAATAAATCTCAATTAGATGCTATCAGTACCAGTTTTGGGTATGTAGAATTTAATTTAGAAAGGAAAATAATTAAAGTAAATCCAATTTTTGCTGAATGGACCGAATTTGATCAAGGTGAGCTTATCGGACTTTCTCATAAAAAACTTTTGCCTCAAGACGAGCAAACAGAAATATATTTTAAAGACCTTTGGGACAAACTAAAAAAAGGAAAAACAGTAAGTGGAGTTTTCAGACGAAAAACCAAATCTGATAAAGATTTGTGGGTTTTTGGTGCATATTGTCCTGTAACAAATGACAAAGGAGAAGTAATTAGAGTAATCAAAATTGCTACAAATTACAATGCCCAAAAACAAAATGAAAATGAAATTCAAGCGCAACAAGAAGAACTTCAAGCAACAGAAGAGGAACTGAGACAAAACTTAGAGGAATTGAATGCAACTCAAGAGCAACTTCAGGAACAAAAAATAAAAATTGAAGAAGAAGGCATTTATAGAAAAGCAATTTTAGAAAATGCTCCAATGATGCTCATAGCAATTGATTTGAAAGGTACAATTACTAGTTTTAATTCGCTTGCAGAAAAATTATTAGAATACGAAGCTGAAAAAGTAGTAGGAAAAGTTTCTCCTATTATTTTCCATGATATGGATGAAATAAAAGCCTATGCAAAAGAACTTTCAGAAGAATTAGATGAAATTATTCCAGTAGGTTTTGATGTTCTGACAGCAAAAGCAAAACGTAATCTGCCCACAGCAAAAGAATGGACATATATTTCTAAAAATGGAAAAATATTTCCAGTAGAATTACATATAAGTAGCATCAAAAATGACAAAACAGGAGAGACAATCGGCTATCTTGCTATGGCTCAAGATATTACAGACAGAAAAGAAGCAGATAAAGAACTTCGAAAGCTCTCTGTTGTGGCACGAGAAACAAGTAATGCCATTGTTATTACAGATGCAGAAGGTTATACAACTTGGGTAAATGAAGGTTTTACTAGAACAACAGGTTACACACTTCCTGAGATTATAGGCAAAAAACCTGGAAAGTTGTTGCAAGGAAAAGAAACTAACTTTGAACATGTTTTAGCGATTCGTGAAGGTTTAAAATCTAAGAAACCATTTACACAAGAAATTCTAAATTATGACAAAATGGGCAAAAAATATTGGTTAGAACTCAATATTACTCCTGTCATAGATGAATTTACAGGCGAAATAACTCAGTTTATTGGTATTGAAACTGATGTTACCAAACGCAAAAAAGATGAAGAAGATTTGAAACGTCTTTCTGTTGTGGCAAGCGAAACTAGTAATGCTGTGGTTATTACAGATGCTCAAGGTTATATTATTTGGGTAAATGACGGGTTTTTGAAAATCACAGAATACTCTCTCACTGAAGTAATCGGCAAAAAACCAGGTGCGCTTCTACAAGGAAAAGAAACCAAAAGAGAACATGTTTTAGCAATTCGTGAAGGTTTAAAATCTAAGAAACCATTTACACAAGAAATTCTAAATTATTCTAAATATGGAAAAGAATATTGGTTAGAAATCAGTATTACTCCTGTCTTTGATGAAAAAACAGGAGAAGTAGTTCAGTTTGTGGGAGTTGAAACAGATATAACAGTCCGAAAAGAAGCCGAACAGCTTATTTTAGAAAAAAATAAAATGCTCCAAACCTCAGAAGAAGAGCTACGTCAAAACTTTGAAGAACTGCAAACTACACAAGAAGAACTGCAAAGACAAAAAATAGAAGTAGAACGAGCATTGAGAGAACTAAAAAGTACGCAAAGTCAGCTTATTCATAGTGAAAAAATGGCTACATTAGGACAATTGGTGGCAAATATTGCACACGAAATAAATACACCTTTGGGCGCTATTCGTTCGTCGGCTGGAGGAATTGAACAAACGCTTACCGAAACTCTACCTGTTTTACCTGAATTTTTGAGTGCCTTACCACCAAATGACCTCAAAATATTTAATAAAGCAGTTAAGTTTTCTGCAGAAAATAACATTTCACTTTCTTCAAGAGAACAAAGAACATTGAAGTATGATTTGATAGATAAACTTGACTCTTATAAAAATGTCCAATATAATAACCGTTTTGCTGACTTGCTTGTCGATAGTGGTATTTATAAGGATGATAAAATGGTAAATAATATACTAGCCTCCAAAAAGCCTTATGAGTTACTTCAAACGATATATCATATATCATCAATAATTAGAAGTAATCAGACTATTCAAATGGCAACAGAAAGAGCTTCAAAAATTATTTTTGCGCTCAAAAATTTTTCACGTCAAGACCAAAACGGTGTAAAACAAAAAACAGATGTAAATAAAAGCATCGAAAACACCCTTGTTTTATATCAAAATCAGATAAAACACGGTATTGATATGCAAAAAGAATTTAATGATATTCCTGAAATAATGGGATTTCCTGATGAACTTGTGCAAGTATGGACTAATCTTATTCACAATGCTATACAAGCTATGAAAAATCAAGGTACACTTATTTTGAAAACAAGGAGAAAGGGAACAAACATTCTAGTAAGTATTGGCGATACGGGTACAGGTATTCCAAAAGAAGCTCAAGAACATATTTTTGATGCTTTCTTTACAACCAAAAAAGCAGGAGAAGGAAGTGGACTTGGATTAGATATTGTCAAGAAAATAATTAACAAACACAATGGTAATATTTGGTTTGAGAGTAAAGAAGGAGAAGGAACAACATTTTTTGTCGAAATTCCTTTGTAAAAAATAAAAAACAAAGAAAAACAACTCTGTTTTAGTAAAACTAAAATGAAGTTGTTTTCTGACCTTAAAGAATTAAGTCAAGAAGCTGGATTAACTACCACTTACTAATAATTAAAAATTTGCTACTTACTATATGAACTATTTAAAACAAGAATTCTATCAGATTCTAAAGTCTGATGAAGATTTTTTTGATTTCGTTCAACTAAATGCTTTTGATGGACTTTGGTTTTGGAATTTAGAAAAACCTAATGATAAATGGATAAATCCTAAGTTTTGCAATCTCTTAGGATACGAATATGAAGAATTACAAGGTAACCAAATTCAAAAAATTGTTCATCCTGAAGACGTAAAAAAAATAAATACTATTTTTTTGAGTTATAAAACGACAAACAGTTCTACTATCTATGAAAATGAAATACGATTTTTCCATAAAAATGGAACTACTTTGTGGGTAAAAATGAAAGCTCTTATTTTTGGAAGTCCTGAAGAAAATAATCATAGAGTAGTAGTAACACACACCAATACAACAACAAACCATCAACAAGAAGTTGAATTGATTCGTATCGTAAACAGATATGAATCTATGCTAAACCATAATAGTGTTTTTATTATCCGAACTGATTTAGAAGGAAAATATACCTATGTCAATAATCATTTTTGCGACCGATTGGGCTTAGATAAAAGAGAGATTATTGGACAAATTGCTGTGTCTGCAATTTTAGTAGAAGACCGTGAAAAATATATAGAGGCTGTTCATAAATGTTTTGCTTCTCCTAATGATTCTGTATTTGTTCATCTCAGAAAACCTATTTTTGATAGAAAAACTCAAAAAACAACTTCTCAGTACATATATTCTGATTGGGAATGTAAACTCATTCTCAATAAAGATGGAATAGCAGAAGAAATACAATGTATAGGCATAGAGGTGACTGATAAAGTAATGTCTGAAAAAGAAAAAGATATACAAACCAAAGAATTAATTCAAACACAAAAACTCCTCAATACGTGTAACTCGCATGCAAAGATTGGTATATGGAATCTAGATTTAAAAACAGGAATTGTGCAATGGGACAAAATAGCTAGAAATATACATGAAGTAGATAAAGATTTTGTAATACACAATAATGGAATTGAATTCTATCAAGAAAAAGACAAAGCACGCATAGAAAAAGTAGGTATGTTAGCTCTTACAGAAGGAAAAAAACCTGATGAAGAATTCGAAATTATTACTTACAAAGGAAATAAAAGATGGATAAGAGTAATAGGAATTCCAGTCATGGAAAATGGTAGTTGTATAGAGTTTTATGGTACTATACAAGATATTACTTCTCAAAAACAAGCTGAATTACAAATCAAAGAAAAGTTAAAAGAACTAGAAATTATACAAAAAGAATTAATACATACTCAACAAATTCTTAAAACTTGCAATGAAAATACAAGAGTTGGAGTTTGGGTGTTAGACTTAAAAACACGGCTTGTCAAATGGGATAAAATCATCAGAGAAATACATGAAGTAGATGAAAATTTTATAGTTGATGATAAAATTGGCATTTCTTTCTATAAAGACAAAGATCAAGAAAAAATTAAAAAAAATCTTGACTTGGCTCTTGAAAAGGGAATAAGTTATGATGACGAGTTCCAATTCGTAACTAATAAGGGAAACAAAAGGTGGGTTCGTTCTACAGGCGTACCTACTATGGAAAATGGAGTTTGTGTAGAGCTATACGGTACTTTTCAAGATATAACAGAGAAAAAAGAAATAGAAATTCAACTAAAAGAAAAAATATCACAACTAGAAGCTACACAGAATAAACTTATTCATACTCAAAAGTTATTAGATGCTTCTAATGAGGCTGCAAAAATAGGTACTTGGCAACTTAACCTAGATGATTTTACAACTACTTGGAATAAAGTCACTAAAGAAATACACCAAGTAGAAAATGATTTTGTTTCGAATGCTCAAAATGGAATAGAATTTTATAAAGAAGGATATAGCCGAGAAAAAATTACTGAGGTATTTAAAAAAGCTTTTGAAGAAGGAATGCCTTTTGACGAACAACTCATAATTATTACTGCAAAAGGAAATGAGAAATGGGTAAGAACTATTGGAATTCCTACATTTGAAAACAGAAAATGTATAGAAATGTATGGTACATTTCAAGATATAACAACTCAAAAAGAAGCTGAGCTAGAAATAAAAGAAAAAGTAGAAGAGTTACAAACTACTCAAAATCGACTTATTCATACTCAAAAATTATTAGATGCTTCCAATGAAGCTGCAAAAATAGGTACTTGGGAACTTAATATAGATGATTTTAGTACAAATGTTGATAAAATTACTAGACAGATTCATCAAGTAGATGATAATTTCCTTTGGAATGTTGATAATGCGATTCTTTTTTATAAAGAAGGATATAGCCGAGAAAAAATTACTGAGGTATTTAAAAAAGCCTTTGAAGAAGGAATTCCGTATGATGAACAACTTAAAATTGTTACTGCTAAAGGAAATGAAGTTTGGATAAGAACTATAGGAATACCTACACTTGAAAATGGAAAATGTGTCGAACTCTATGGTACTTTTCAAGATATAACAGCTCAAAAAGAAGCTGAGCTAGAGATAAAGCAAAAAATAGATGAATTAGAAATTACACAGCATCAACTTATTCATACTCAAAAATTATTAGATGCTTCTAATGAAGCTGCACAAATTGGAACTTGGGAGCTTGACCTAAATAATCAGTCTGTACTTTGGGATAAAGTAACTAAATCAATCCATGAAGTAGATACTAATTTTATTACTACAATTGAAAATGGAATAGAATTTTATACAGAGGGTTATAGCCGTGAGACAATAACTAATTTGTTTAAAAAAGCTGTAGAAGAAGGAATTCCTTTTGATAAAGAACTTAAAATCATTACAGCAAAAGGAAATAAAATTTGGGTAAGGGTAATTGGTGTACCTACATTTGAGAATGGAAAATGTGTTGAACTCTATGGTACAACTCAAAATATAGATAAGCAAAAAAGAAATGAAATTATTCTTCAACAAAAATTAGAAGAACTTGAAGTTTCTCAAAACCAACTCTTACATACTAGTAAACTTTTAGAAACTTGTAATGCCAATGCAGTAATTGGTGTTTGGGAATTTGATTTAGAAACTAGAGTTAATAAAGTAGACAAAATTATTCGACAAATACATGAAGTAGATAATAATTATGAATCTTCAATAGATCATGGATTAGAATCTTATCATGAAGAAGATAGAAAAGTGATTACTGATTCGTTTAATAATGCTATAAATAGTGGAATTTCATTTGACAAACAACTCAGAATAACTACACATAAAGGAAATAAAAAATGGGTACGAGTAATCGGAATTCCTAAAATAGAGCAAGGAAAAACAATCGAACTATATGGACTGCTTCAAGATATAACGCTTCAAAAAAATGCTGAAACTCAGCTTAAAGAAAAAGTAAATGAACTAGAAAAAGCAAAACAAGAAATTCAACAGATTCAATCAAAACTGAGCCTAATCCTAGAAAAAACAGGTGTTGGATTGTGGGAGCTGAATCTAACAACTGGAGAAACTTTTTGGGATGAACAATCCTATAAATTATTTCACGAAACAAAAGATAGTTTTACACCTGAAAAATGGCAAGAAAAAATATATCCTGAAGATTTGATAAATGTGCTAAAAAGTATTGATGATTTAACAAAAAATAATTCATCTATTTTTGATATTAAGTACAGAATGCTACACAAAGAAAATATTACTTGTTATTACCACTCTAAGGGTGTACTTATAAAGGAAAATAATCAAGCAAAATTAGTAGGTACTGTACAAGATATAACCAAACAAAAAGAGGCGAAAATTCAACTCAAAGAAAAATTAAATGAACTAGAAAAAGCAAAACAAGAAACTCAAAAAATTCAAAATAAACTTTCTACTACCTTAGAAAAAACAGGTATCGGAATATGGGAAGTTGATTTACTAACTGGTAGAACTTATTGGGATAAGCAAATCAGAAAAATGTTTGGTGTTAATGAATTTGAAGAAATCAATAATGAAATAGCATCATCCAAAATCCATAAAGATGACCTTGTAATAATGAACAAAATGTTGGAAAATTTAATTTTGGAAAAAATTCCAACCTATCACATGGCGTATAGAGTAAACCTTTCTTCTGAAACTATAAAATACTATGACTCTAAGGTTGTATTACTAAAAGATGAAGAGGGCAAATCTATCTCTGTTTTTGGGGTTACTCAAGATATTACTAAAGAAAAACAAGCAGAAGTTAAAATTCAACAAAAAGTAGAAGAATTAGAAATAGCAAAAAAAGAAACTCAAATTGCACAAAACAAACTTACTACAACCTTAGAAAAAACTGATATTGGATTGTGGGAAATAGATTTAGTTACTAATCAACCCTACTGGGACAAACAAACTAGAAAACTATTTGGTATTAACGTAGATACAAAAATAGATACTGAAATCACTTCCCTAAGAATTCATAAAGGAGACCTTGAACGAGTCAATCAAATGATTATAGATTTGATAACACAGAAAATTCCACAATATCATGCTATATATAGAACAGTACCTATTGAAGGAAAAATACGTTATCACGAAGCAAAAGCTACCCTAGTCAAAGATAAAGAAGGTAATCCTATATCAGTATGGGGAGTTACTCAAGATATTACTAGACAAAAAGAACATGAAAACATTATTGAAGAACAAAATCAAGATTTAGCTAAATCTGAGCAAGAACTCAGAAAAGGAATCAGAGAAATGTATCACTTACAGAAAGATTTAGAAACACAAAAACAACAGTTAGAACAGATTTTTGATGCTGTTCCTGCCATGATTTATCAGTTTAAGAGAGATAAAGAAGGGTATATTTCTTTTCCCTTAGTTAGTAAAGGCTCAGAATTTGTTTTGGGAGTTACACCTCAAGAAATGCAAAATAACTCATCTAATGATATTTTTGAATCTATACACCCTGAAGATTTGTTAGGCTTTCAATCTTCAGGAAAAAAATCGGCTGATACCATGCAAAAATGGGAATCCGAACTTCGCCTAATCAAAAATGAAAAAGAAGTTTGGATACATGCTACCTCCAAACCAACACGTATGGATGATGGAAGTATTTTATGGACTGGAATTATGCAAAATATTGATCAACTAAAACAAACCGAACTTAAAATACAAAAGCAGAACCAAGAACTTCAAGAAACACTAAACGAACTAAGAGAAACTCAATCACAGCTTATTCATAATGAAAAAATGACAACACTAGGGCAACTTGTTGCTAGTATTGCTCATGAAATAAATACACCTTTAGGCGCAATTCACTCCTCAGCAGGAACTATTTTCAAATTACTTAAAGATTCATTATCTAACTTACCTAAAATAATAAAAACACTTACTGAGCAACAATTAGAAGGTTTTAATATTTTGGTAGAAAAATCAATGGAGACAAACAAACTTTATTCTTCTAGAGAAAAAAGAGCTATAAAATACAAATTAATTGCTGAATTTGAAGATAGAAATATTTATCAAGCTGATAGAATTGCTGATATTTTAGTTGATACAGGATTGAACGAATACACAGAACTCTATGAACCCTTTTTAGAATTACCTAAGGCTGTAGAATTTTTTCATTCCATCTATGAAATATCTACAATTATGAAAAGTAATACAACTGTCAGAATTGCAACTGAAAAAGCTTCAAAAATTATTATTACTCTCAAAAATTTTTCTCGTCAAGATCATACAGGAGAAAAGAAACCTACTAGTATTAATGAAAGCTTAGAAAATACATTGATTTTATATCAAAATAAACTCAAATATGGAATTGAGGTAATTAGAGAAATGGAAGATTTGCCTTTAATAAATGCCTATGAAGACGAACTAGCACAAGTTTGGACAAACTTGCTTCATAATGCTATTCAAGCCATAGATACTAGCAAGAATAAGAAAGGCAAAATATATATGACTACCAAAAAGCAGGAAAATAAAATTCTTGTTTCAGTAAGAGATACAGGAAAAGGAGTGCCAGATGAAGTCAAACAAAAAATATTTGATGCTTTCTTTACTACCAAACCAGTAGGAGAAGGAAGTGGATTAGGACTTAATATTGTCAGAAAAATCATTGAAAAGCATGACGGCAAAATTTGGTTCGAAACCGAAAATATAGGTGAAAATACAGGTACGACTTTCTTTGTAGAACTACCTATAAAATAAATTCTCATCATAAATCTCAGTAAATTTCAACAAAAAAGCCTTTACAAAATGATTGTAAAGGCTTTTTCATAACTCTATTGCCGTTGTTGGTGTCTCACCAACGACATCATTACAAAATCTAAACTCCCAAAAGTAATCTTGAAGGATCTTCAATCAATTCTTTGATTCTGTAAAGGAAAGTTACAGATTCTTTTCCATCTACGATTCTGTGGTCATAAGAAAGAGCGATATACATAATTGGACGAATTTCTACTTTTCCATCAATCGCAACAGGACGCTCAACAATATTATGAAGTCCTAAAATAGCTGATTGAGGAGCATTAATGATTGGAGTAGAAAGCATTGAGCCAAAAATACCACCATTTGTGATAGTAAATGTTCCACCAGACATTTCGTCTATAGTAAGTTTTCCATCTCTAGCCTTTACAGCCAAACGAACCACTTCTTTTTCTACACCTGCAAAAGAAAGCTGTTCTGCATTACGAATAACAGGAACAACCAAACCACGAGGAGAAGAAACTGCAATCGAAACGTCAGCATAATTATGATATAATATCTCATCATTATTATCACCTGTAATTTGAGCATTTACCCCAGGAATTTCCATAAGTGCCATCGTTACAGCTTTTGTAAAGAAAGACATAAATCCTAAACCTACTTCATGCGTTTCCTTAAATTTATCTTTGTATTTTTTACGCATTTCCATAACAGCCGACATATCTACTTCATTAAAAGTAGTAAGCATTGCTGTTTGATTTTTTGCAGCTACCAAACGTTTGGCAATTGTTTTGCGAAGCGAAGACATACGTTCTACATTCGTACTACGGTCGCCTTGTGTTTCAGCACTTGATGGTGCTTTATCATCTTTCTTAGAAGATGCAGGAGCTTTTGGTTGAGAAGGAGCAGATGTAGAAGATGATTTTTGGGCATTTTGAGCATCTTCTTTTGTTATTCTGCCATCTCTTCCTGTTCCTTTTACATCTCTTGCATCAATTCCTTTTTCAGCTAACATTTTTGAAGCAGCAGGAGAAGCATGTCCTTTTGCATACCCTGAATCCTCACTAGAATACATATCACTATTTGGAGCATTTGATGCGCTTGTAGTTTCTTTACTTGAACTAGAAGAAGAACCACTTCCACCCATTTCGATTTTGGCAAAATCGTCTCCAATAGCAAGTGTAGAGCCTGCTTCTACCATGTGAAATACTTTTCCAGCTTTCTCAGCAGGAACTTCAAAGTTTGCTTTATCAGATTCTAATTCACAGATTGGGTCATCCAATTCTACTTCTTCGCCATCTTCTACAAGCCAGTTTGCCAATACTACTTCCGAAATAGATTCGCCTACTGTCGGAATTTTCATGATAAATGTCTCTGCTTTTGCTGTATCTTGTTTTGGAGTTTCTTTTGTTTCTGATTTGGTTTCTTCTTTAGTTTCGCTGCCATTTTCTCCCTCTTCGATTACACAAAGAAGTGCGCCTATTTCTAAAGTATCGCCAGCTTCTGCTTTGAACCTTATGATTCCATCAGCTTCAGCAGGAACTTCAAAAGTTGCTTTATCAGATTCTAATTCACAGATAAGGTCGTCCATTTCTACGTGGTCGCCGTCTTCTACAAGCCAGTTTGCGATGACTACTTCTGTGATAGATTCGCCAACAGTAGGTATTTTCATTTCTTTTGCCATATCGTATTAGGAGTTTTGTCGTTACAGTTTTTTTGGTTGTTTTCTCAGGTTTATCAAGAATTTATGTATAAAATTCAAAATAGACTACAATAGTTTAAATATACTTCAAAAATACTAAAAAATTGTGATAAATGATACCACTTGTATTTTGAAGTTTAGAGATGAAAATAAACTAGGCTCTAAATAATTCTTTTAACCAATCAACAAATAGTTGGCAGTTTTCTTCGTCAGTAGTCAAATAATTCACTGTAATGGCTTGTCCCATTGGAGTATATTTTTCTTGAAGAGCAAGCCATGCATGGATTCTAGTTTTTGATTTATGTGTTTCGCTATATCTGTTCAATCCTTGTTTTTCTATTTCTTCTAAATGCTTATCCACGAAAGGTAAAAGTTTATCGTCTTTGGGAATCAAAAATTGTATAAAATCTTCTACCATTCCATCAGTTTTATTGTTTGGCATTATCCAAATACCAATTCTTATTTCTTCAAAATCTTGAATAAAACCACTTTCAGAAATAGAATTGGGAAGTATAATATTTTCCTTAGCAAATTCTGTTTTGATACTTTGCCAACGACTTTGTAGCTGTGTATCTGCATCGACAACAATGCCTAATGTATGAATAGATGCTTGTTTCAAGCGAACTGAAATTTGAGAGATTAACTTTTCAATTCCTTGGCTATCTTCGACTTTGAAATTTTGTTTCAAATCAAATTTTCCACACAATGCCCAAATAACATTTTGGTCATCTTTTCCTTCGACAAGTAATTGTTGTGTTGTATTTTTCATTCAATTATCTTATTTCAATATTTTGGTCAGTAGCTATTTTTAATTCCTCTTTATCAAAATCTACTTGTACGATTTTGCCTTTTTTATTATCCAAACGAATTAATTTTCCTTCGTATTCTATTTCTGAATCATTCAATACATTTTCAAAACTACTGATACAATCGTTGCTATGTGTAGTCGCCAAAACTTGAATATTTAGTTTTTCAGATAGATAAAAAATAATTTTCCATAAATCCTCTTGTACACTATAATGTAATCCATTTTCGACCTCATCAATTAATAAATAGCCATTTTCAGCATTAAGTAAAGATAAAATAATAGTCAGAATACGATTTATTCCATCCCCCATACTTTCTAAAGGAACAATTTCTTCTGTATCAGAAAGTCGTACCATTGCTTTTCTACGATTGAAACCATCATCAACAAAGGCAATACGTTCTAATGTAGGCTCAATAATATGTAATGCTTCAATTACATACTTTTCTTTGTGTGTAAGTGATATTTTGTCAAATAATAAGCTATTTTGTGTATTAAAATTTATGTTACTTTCAACAAAATATAAAAAGTTGTTCTTTACTGTGGTAGAAGTGTTATGAAGAATATCTAGTAATTTCCGATTACCAAGTGGCAATACATTGTTAAAATTACTGTTACTATCTTTTACATTTCTAGCTAGAAACCATGCTTTTTCATAAGTCCTTTGCTCTTCTGTACTATTATATGCTTTTTCGAAAAGATAAAAGTCAATACTTTTATAACTGTTATTTCCTCTTGTTTGTATAGAAACTCTATTATTTTCATCAATATATCTATCCTTGAATAAGGAGCTAAGAATTTTAATATTATTTTCTGATGGAAAGCTATGAAAATTATCTATATCATATTTTACCCCACTATGTTGCATTGCAGTTTTAATAAAAAATTTATAAGAATCTTGACTAACCATAATTCCAAAAGCCTCTAATAAAGAAGTTTTACCTGTATTATTTTTTCCTGTAATTAAATTGATAGGTTTTAGATTTTTCAATTCTAACTCCTCTATATTCCTATAATTTTTGATAAAAATAGATTCTATCATAAGTAATTGTATTTTTAATTAAATTATTTTATACTCAATAGAAATTGGTTTTCGAAAATTGGACGTGAAAATTAGGGGCTAAAAGTGTTTCTAGCTCATCTTTATAATCAACGATATATTCAAAAAATGCAAGGACGTTAGTCCTAAATTTTTCAAATGTATTGTAGTATTCATAATCAATTATTTTCTTTCTCATCAACTTCCAAAGTCTTTCAATTAAGTTTAAATTAGGCGAGTAGGCAGGCAAGTAAATGAGTTCTATTTTAGAGCCATATACCCAGTCTTGCACCAAATAAGATTTGAAATAGGAGGCTTGGTCTAAGACCATATACACCTTGCTTTTATCTAAATACGCTGCTTCTACTTTATCTAAAAATTCTCTTACACTCTCTGAATCAACTGTTTCTGATTCACTAATGAGTATATCGCTTGGATTTTGAATGTTTACTGTACCTGTCAAATTTATGCGCTTTCTACCACTACTACTTTTAATTTCTCTTTCCTCTCCTGTTGGAATCCAAGCATAATTACTTCGGGTATTCCATTGAGGATGAACAGCATCTGCGTAGAGTAGAACAGCATTTTCTGAATCTAAACGCTCTATCAAAGCCTCTATATCTTCTATAAAGTGAGTTTGAAGTTCTTTATCAGCTTTAGCAGGAACTGTTTTTGTCTTTTTATAAGAAAAACCTAGACGTTTCATCAAACTAGGAAGACTTTTAGTAGCGTAATCAATACCTAAATTTTCTTTTATCCAATAAGCAATAGACTGGCAGTTTTTATGCAAGTGAGAACGAAGTTCTTTATCTAAATCTGCCAAATCAAAACTATCCAACTTACCCCAAAAACCTAAATAATTAGAAGAAATAAAACTAGAAAGACCACAGGAATTATAACTTTTTACATAATTATAAACACTACTTAAATCAACACCTAAAAGCTCTGACAACTCCTTTGCTGACTTACCTTGGTCAAGACCTAAAAGAACAGTACAACGAATATAGTCCTTCTTTCCTGAAGAACTTTTACGATAATCTTTTAAAATATCTCGTTCAGAAATACTAAGTTGAAAATTCATAAGCTAAAAATAATCAAAATTTAGATATTTTTGAAATCTAATTACGGATGAGTATATCAATCATTCTTAACAAATATACAAAAAATCCTTATTCCAGTTTGACAAAAATATTTCAGATTTTGAACAAAAAAATCAGACAACCTATAAAGATTATCTGATTTGGTTTTTCCTAAGGAATAGAAATTAAATAAATTGCTATTTTAATACTTTTAACTTTCTGATATTTAGCGATTTACATTCGTAATTGACTCTAAGAAACTACTCCATCCATTACATCACTCACTACATAATAACGAGGGTCATCAATCGAACGCTCAATTACTTCTTCAAATTTTGGATTTGCTTTGAGTAAAAGTGTAATACACTCTTCACTCAAATGCGTCAGTTTTACTTCTTTTCCTAAATCTAAATAACGATTTGCAACGCCTCTCAATGCTTCAATACCTGAATGGTCGCTTACTTTTGATTCTATAAAATCTATTTCTACTTTTTGTGGATCATTTTTTGGGTCAAATTTAGCACTAAAAGCCTGTGTAGAACCGAAAAATAAAGGGCCCCAAATTTCATATACTTTTGTTCCATTTTCTTTAATGTGTTTTCTAGCACGAATACGAGTTGCATTTTCCCAAGCAAAAACTAAAGCAGACATAATCACACCTACAAAAACAGCAATCGCCAAATCTTGCCACACCGTAACAGCCGAAACAGTAATCAAAACAATAGCATCAGAAACAGGAATCTTGTGTAAAATACGGAAACTACTCCAAGCAAAAGTACCAATGACAACCATAAACATAACACCAACAAGGGCAGCAATCGGAATTTGTTCGATAAGTGGCGCACCAAAAAGCACAAAACAAAGAAGTGCAATCGCAGCAACAACACCCGATAAACGACCACGACCACCAGACTCAACATTGATAATTGATTGTCCAATCATAGCACAACCACCCATTCCACCAAAAAGACCATTCAAAATATTTGCAGTTCCTTGAGCAACACATTCACGGTTTCCACTTCCTCTAGTTTCAGTCATTTCATCTAATAAATTCAATGTCATTAATGATTCTATCAGTCCAACAGCAGCCAAAAGAAAAGCAGTTGATAAAATAAGTGTCCAATGTTCTTTCATTGTATAGAAAAGCGTAAAAATCTGGTTTTGGAAAGTAGGCAAAGAACCTTCAATTCCTGTTGATTTTCCTCCACTTCCTTCGATTACAAATGATTTTACTGTACTTACTTCTATTCCTCCAAAAATTGTAATGGCAGCCACAACTACAATTGCTACCAAAGCAGAAGGAACTTTCTTGGTTAGTTTTGGCAGACCAAACATAATTCCCATCGTAAGAGCAACTAGAGCAATCATAATATACATATCATTTCCTTGTAACCATACTTTTTCAGCAGTACCTCCAACTGTTACAGTTTCTTTAAAAAAATCTATTTGTGCCATAAAAATCACAATTGCAAGACCATTAACAAAACCCATCATTACAGGATGAGGAATCAGACGGACAAATTTTCCCAAACGAAAAACACCAGCCAAAACTTGAAATATACCGACTAACAAAAGCGTAATAAAGAGCCATTGCACACCCAAATAATCAGCTTCCATTCCTAAAGTAGCTCCTACTTCATTTCCTTTCATAATCAAATGTGTACTAACAACAACGGCAGCCATCGCACCTGTTGCACCCGAAATCATCCCTGGTCGTCCTCCAAAAATCGCTGTAACAATGCCCATCATAAAAGCACCATACAAACCAATTATTGGGTCAATTCCTGCTACAAAAGCAAAAGCAATCGCTTCAGGAACAAGAGCTAGAGCAACTGTAAGTCCTGAAAGGATATCATCTTTGGGATTTTGTGTAAAGGTTTTAGAAAAATTTTGAGTAAAGTTTTGAAAAATTTGAGTCATCTTTTGAATTTATTTTGTAAAATTTTTATCTGTATTGTCTTTATTTGATTGTGTGTAATGTCTTTTTTTAATGAAGATGCAAAGGTACGATTTTAAATCTGGAGTAAGAGAATAGGGAATAAAAATTTCTTTTGAACCACAGAGGAAGAAGAGTTTAGGGAGAATGAAAAAATCCATTATCTATTTTTATAATAAATAATGGATTTTAAAACGATTTAAGGCTTTGACAGTCCTTTCAGAAGACTGTCAATAGTTGAAATGTTAAACTATTATCAGAGTATTTTGGATTAACAAAAAACTAATTACAAAGTTAATTTTCTATTTTAGTGTAAACAGATTTTATTTCTAGATTTGAATTTGAACCTTTTACAGTATACTCAGTATCAAATGAGGATTCATTTTTAAAAAAATATTTCCCATTGTGTAAATCTAATCTACAAACATGTTCAGTTCCTACAAAGCTATTTCCATCATCTAATGGAACAAGACTTTGAAATAATTCTCCTTTCGTTACGCCATCATTTAGTAAAATATGAATGGTATCATCTTCAAGTTGATAAATATATTTCCTTGTGAAATTTATCTTTTTAGAACTATTGGATAAAGAAAGAACTCCTGTTTCTTCATAATACAAAGAGTTATAGTCAGTTCTATCTAAAAAAGTAAACGATGCTTTTCCGTTAGCAAAATCTAGGGTACTTGTTGTAAGATTTTTTAATTTTCTATCAAACAACCAATTTCCTTCTAAGCTATTGAAGATTTCTTTTATAGATTTAATTGACATTTGACTATACTTTTACTGTATTTTCCTCATTTTTAAATGCCTGACGAGGTTTTATTTGCAAGATTTGGAATAATTCTTTGTCTGTTTTAGCATCTGGATTTGGAGTAGTCAAGAGTTTATCTCCTGCAAAAATAGAATTTGCACCAGCCAAGAAACAAAGAGCCTGTTCTTCAACGCTCATTCTGACACGACCAGCAGAAAGACGAACCATTGCTTTAGGCATAATAATACGTGCTGTCGCTATCATTCTGACCATTTCCCAAACCGAAACTTTTTCTTGTTCTTCCAAAGGCGTTCCTTCCACAGGTACAAGCGCATTTACAGGAACAGATTCTGGATGTTCTGGAAGTGTGGCAAGTGTGTGAAGCATTCCGATACGGTCTTCTTCTGCCTCTCCCATTCCGATAATTCCACCCGAACAAACCGAAATACCCGACTTACGAACATTCTCCAAGGTATCCAAACGATTCGAATAATCTCTCGTGCTGATGATTTTGTCGTAATATTCTTCGCTTGTATCTAAGTTGTGATTATAAGCGTAAAGTCCAGCTTCTTTTAGTTTTTGAGCTTGTTCTTCTGTAAGCATTCCTAATGTACAACAGACTTCTAAACCCATTCCATTGATTTCTTTTACAGCATCAACTACTCGGTCAAATTCTCTTCCGTTACGAACTTCTCTCCAAGCTGCGCCCATACAAAAGCGTGTACTGCCAGATTCTTTGGCTTCTTTTGCTTTTTCTACAATTTCTTGATTTTTCAACATTCTACTTGCTTCTACGTCGGTATGATAACGTGCAGCCTGTGGACAGTAAGCACAATCTTCTGGACAGCCTCCTGTTTTGACAGATAAAAGTGTACAAACTTGTACTTCTGATGTTTCGTGGAATTTTCTATGAACACTTGCGCCTTTATAAATGAGTTCTAAAACAGGTGTATTATAAATTTCGGCTATTTCTGCACGAGTCCAATTTGTTTTTATTAAGTGGTCTAATGGTGTTTCTGACATTTGCGTGTATTTTTATATGAATGATTTTTTAAATTTTATAGTATGAGAAATGAAAACCAATAAATTATTTTTTTATAAATCACAAACTATCGATAATAAATCATAATTGACTTCACAAAGCTATTGGTTGTCTCAACTGCTTTGATAAATCGTAATTTTTAATTAGCTACGCTGATTATTTCATAATTCATAATTGACTTCGTCGTCTTTCAGTTCGTAATTGTTTCTCAATTTACACAAAAATAGAAAAAACAATTTTCTAATCTTTCTTTCTATTCCAAAACCAATGAGAAAAGCTCACAAAACAGCATAAAATAAGGCAAGAAAAGAAGCTATTTATTCCTCATTAAAAATTTTACAAAAAAACAGCAAAATCTATAAGTCAAATTACGAAATCTCTAAAGATTGAAATATATAATTACGAAATACATAAACTTTAATTAATTTCATTGATAAATTTGCAACAAAAAAATCTTTTCCTTTACTTTGTATCATCAGAAAGGGAAAAACGTTACAAATTTCATAAAAAATAATTATCAAAGATAATCGCATTCTGAAATTAACTGATAACTGTTTTACTGATAACTGGTAACTGAAAATGTAGGGTGATGAAATTTTGGCAGCCATGCCCCTCGGTCTCAGGGGTGAAGGTTTGGGATAAATTAAATGACTATTTCTGATAATCATTTGACTAACTACTTCGTGAAGGTTCGAGTCCTTCTCCTACAGCTAAGATTAATTACGGATTACGAATTAAAAATTATGAGTTTAACTTTGCTAATTATCAATTCATTTAATTTTTAATTCTCTTTTGAAGAAGGTAAAAAAGATTACTTTCACGTATTTAACTGGTAACTATTTGAACAATAAGGAAATTCAATTCGTAATTAGCTTCGCTGCTTTAGCAGGTCGTAATTTTTAATTGTTCATTAACTGATTACTGGTAACTGAAAATGTAGGATGGTGAAATTTTGGCAGCCACGCCCTTCGGTCTCAAGGGTGAAGGTTTGGGATAAATCAGATAATTAGTTTTGCTATTTATTTGACTAACTACTTCGTGAAGGTTCGAGTCCTTCTCCTACAGCAAACGACGTTTATATAGCATTAAAGGCTTATTCTAAAAGGCTAGTAATTAATTTTACTAGCCTTTTAAGTTTATTCATAAACCTTATTTACAACTTCATCAAGTTTATCAGTAAGTTTCATAAAGTATTTATTCAATAGCCTTTCACTAGGATTAGCAATATCTACCAATTCTTCAAGAGGCATAAAATCATTTCTTTCATTTACATTAGTAACATCATACTCACTTTTATAGGTTTTGAAAAATTGCATCTTTTTCAACTCTTCATTTTTAAAAGCCCGACACTCTCTAATTAACACAGGTACAATAATGTACCCTTCTTCTCTCCTTTTTATTAGCATTTTTTCAAACTCATCTACTATACAATATTTAGAGCCTAAAAAAGCTGTACTAATTAATAAAATAGCAATTTTAGATTCTTTAAGAGCATTTTGAATTTGCTTATCCCAATCTTCTCCTACATTTATTCCTTCATCTGTCCATACTTCATATTTATTGGTACAGCTAGGTAATTGTATTTTTAGATAATCTACAAATGTTTCTCGCAAATCACGGTCTCTACTACAATAAGAGATGAAAATTTTTAAAGGTGTATTTTGCATTTCCATTTCGGTAGAATTTGTATTTTGTAAAAAAGGTAGTTTTTCTTCTAAGGTTTGAAGTTTTGTTTTGGCTTTATCTAATAGCTCTTCATATAGTTCGATTTCTTCTTCTGCTCTTTTCATATCTATTGCACTTGAATCTCTATTTTTCATTACTTCTTGTTCATGAAGTATACAAATTTCAATGTTACTAATAATATTGTTTTGATTATCAATAAGTTGCTTTTGCTTTCCTATTTCTGAATCATCTTGAGGAGGAGAAGGATTAATTTTATTTTCAGCTTCTTTCTTTAGTGTGCTTTCTTCTTGCTTTTTATCTATCTCTTCAAGTTTGAGGTCTATTTTTTTCTCAATACTTTTTGATTTCTCATCAGATTTTAATAAATGCTCGACTATTGTGCTTTTACCCATTCCTGTATTACTCATTAAAATAATTTTGACATCAAAGTTATATTTATTTTTTAGTAATGATATTTCAATTTCATTTCCTTCTCTTGAATCTACTAAAGATGCTCCTAAACGGGATAATTTTAAAATATCATCTTTATTTACAAAATCATTTCCATCAATAGAATAGAATAATGTTACATCTCCTGATGGTGTAGTATGAACTTTTTCATCTAAAATATTATCCAATTCCTTAATGATGGCATCCAATAATTTATGACTTGTCGTGCGAATGTACACTTCTTTTTTATCTCTGTCAAACTTTACAAGTGCTTTGCCTAAGAACTGACTACTTTCCATACGCATACCATCTTTCCATACGACTTGTTTGGTACTCAAACGTCCTAAACGAGACAAAAAACGTTCTGCAATTCCTTTGTGAAAAAATTGTGGTTTATAAATTAAGTGAAGGCTAGAAGAATCACTCCAATCAGTGTAGGTGTATTCAGGTGTAGAAAGATAATGAGGAACTATAAATGTGGGATTACTCAGTTCTTTATAATTTTCTTGTTCTTGACAAAAACAAATTTCAGAACTAATCATAAAACCAATGAAAGTATCTATTTCTTTTTGAGAATATCCTTTATCTGTCCAAAAGTCTGTTAATGATAAGAGTGAAACTTTACCCTTTGCAAAATAAGCAATACTCTTAGGTTTTAAGACTTCATAAATTCCTTCTATTGCCCACTTTTGATTAAGAATAATATTTTGAGATAGTTGTTTTTGATAATATAAAAAACCAGTACGGTACAGAAAAGTCAATATAGTATTAGCTTCTGAATTTGAAACTTCATATTCTTTACATACTAAAAGATAGTCTTTGTGTGTTATTTCATTTTCATGTCTGCGTTCTCTTAGTATTTGACGAATCGAAGCCCAATTTTTAGGAATTTTTGCTTGAACATTATCTTTAAGTTTGCCATCAATAGCTTTCTTTATTGCTCCTTTTAATTCTTCAAAACCTGTATTCTTATAAGCAGAAATAGGTAGGTAATGATTTACTACATTGTGTTTGTATTTTTCATTCCAACTAATCTGTTGTTGCTCTCTAATTTGTTCTTCGTGATTTTCGTTATTCTTATCAGATTGACTATTGACCAAAATAATAGGACTATCTATGGATAAATCTTGTACATAGTCTAACCAATACTGTAAAGGTTGTCGTATCTCATATTTTCGTTCATCAGTTTCTAATGCCCATACAATAATATATACAGCATCTTTATCTAAAAACAGACGATGTGTTCCGTGATATACCTCTTGTCCTCCGAAATCCCAAATGTTTAACCTTAGGTTCGTATCATCGTTTAATTGAAAAAGTATTTCTTCTATCTCAATTCCTTCTGTACGCTTACTCAATTTAATTTTAACCTCCTCCCAGTCTTCATTAGGCTTTAACAAACGCTTGAGTAACGTACTTTTGCCTACCATTCCATTACCTAATAAAACTACCTTAATTTCATTATTAGGTACAAAATCTTGATTATTATAATAGTTACGCAAGTCTTCTAAGCAGTTAGAGAACTCAGACTCTCCTAGTAAATTTTTAGGCAGATAGTTTATAGGATTACCATAGAGTTTTAATTCATATAAATTTATTTTTTTCAATAAATTTTCTATTTGCTCTCCATCCTTTAAATTACCATTTGCACACATTACCCTAGTCAGGTTTTTTAGCTCTGGTAAAACAGATATATCACTGATTTGACTATCATTAAAACTTAAATCAGTCAGGTTTTTTAGATCTGATAAGACAGATATATCACTGATTTGACTATCATTAAGACTTAAATCAGTCAAGTTTTTTAGCTTTGATAAAACTGAAATATTACTGATTTCATTACTATTAAGACGTAAAGTAGTTAAGTTTTTTAGCTCTGACAAAACTGAAATATTACTGATTTCATTACTATTAAGACGTAAAGTAGTTAAGTTTTTTAGCTCTGACAAAACTGAAATATCACTTATTTCATTACTATCAATACTTAAAGAAGTCAGATTTTTTAGCTCTGACAAAACTGAAATATCACTTATTTCATCACTATACATCCTTAAATAAGTCAGGTTTTTTAGCTCTGATAAAACGGATACATCACTGATTTCATTGCTGTAAATACTTAAAGAAGTCAGGTTTTTTAGCTCTGATAAAACGGATATATCACTAATTTGACTATTATCAAAACTTAAAGATGTTAAGTTTTTTAGTTCTGACAAAACGGATATATCACTAATTTGACTATCATCAAGACTTAAATCAGTCAGTTTTTTTAGTTCTGACAAAACGGATATATCACTAATTTGACTATTATCAAGACTTAAATCAGTCAGGTTTTTTAACTCTGATAAAACAGATATATCACTAATTTGATTAGCATAAATAATGCTTAAATATGTTAGTTTTCTTAGCTGTGATAATATGGATATATCATTGATTTGATAACTAAAAAGGCTTAAGAAATTCAGATTTTTCAGCTCTGATAATACGGATATATCACTGAGTCCATCACTATAAATACTTAAAGAAGTTAGGTTTTTTAACTCTGATAAAACGGATATATCACTGAGTCCATCACTATAAATACTTAAAGAAGTTAGGTTTTTTAACTCTGATAAAACGGATATATCACTGATTTTTTCACTATTAATACTTAAAGAAGTTAGGTTTTTTAACTCTGATAAAACGGATATATCACTGATTTCATCACTATTAATACTTAAATCAGTCAGGTTTTTTAACTCTGACAAAACAGATATATCACTGATTTGATGGCTATAAAGACTTAAATCAGTCAGGTTTTTTAACTTTGACAAAACAGATATATCACTGATTTGATGGCTATAAAGACTTAAATCAGTTAGGTTTTTTAACTTTGACAAAACAGATATATCATTGATTTGATGGCTATAAAGACTTAAATCAGTCAGGTTTTTTAACTCTGACAAAACAGATATATCATTGATTTGATGGCTATAAAGACTTAAATCAGTCAGGTTTTTTAACTCTGACAAAACAGATATATCATTGATTTGATGACTATCAAGTCTTAAATCAGTCAGGTTTTTTAACTCTGACAAAACAGATATATCACTGATTTGATGACTATCAAGTCTTAAATCAGTCAGGTTTTTTAATTCTGACAAAACAGATATATCACTGATTTGATGACTATCAAGTCTTAAATCAGTCAGGTTTTTTAACTCTGACAAAACAGATATATCATTGATTTGATGACTATCAAGACTTAAATCAGTCAGGTTTTTTAATTCTGACAAAACAGATATATCATTGATTTGATGACTGTCAAGACTTAAATCAGTCAGGTTTTTTAATTCTGACAAAACAGATATATCACTGATTTGATGACTATTAAGTTTTAAAGATGTCAGGTTTTTTAACTCTAACAAAACAGATATATCACTGATTTGACTACTATTAATACTTAAATTAGTCAGATTATTTAGCTTGGATAAAAAGGATATATCAGTTATTTGATGACTAGAAAAACTTAAATCAGTCAGATTATTTAGTTCTGATAAAACAGATATATCACTGATTTGATTACTATGAAGACTTAAATCAATAAGGTTTTTTAACTCTGACAAAACAGATATATCACTGATTTGATTACTATGAAGACTTAAATCAGTCAGTTTTTTTAACTCTGATAAAACAGATATGTTACTAATTTGGCTACTGTTAAGATTTAAAGAAGTCAGTTTTTTTAACTCTGATAAAACGGATATATCACTGATTTCATCACTATTAAGATTTAAAGAAGTCAGTTTTTTTAACTCTGACAAAACAGATATATCACTGATTTGATCACTATTAATACTTAAATTAGTCAGGTTTTTTAACTCTAACAAAACAGATATATCACTGATTTGATCACTATTAATACTTAAAGAAGTAAGATTTTTTAACTCTGATAAAACAAATATATCACTGATTTGACTACTATCAAGACTTAAAGTAGTTAAGTTTTTTAGCTCTGATAAAACTGATATATTTTTGAAACTATATTTTTTATTCCAATTACCTCTTATAATCAGTTTTTCTATACAAGAAGGCAAAGAAGTTGGAATATATAATATTCTATTTCCTCTTTCTTTATTATTACTTTTTTTTGTCACGTAAACCTTTTCCTCTTTATCCCACTCTTCCCACTCATTAGAAAAAACTAGAGTTCGTAAATGGGTTGCTTCTGATAGAGGAGCATAAATATCTTCTGTTCCATCTAAACCACAATTACCTAAATCCAAATAAAGGTTTTTAGTTTCTAAATTTTCAGCAATCAGTCTTTCTGCAATTTTACTCATAACAAAGAACAAAGTTTTTTTAGGAAAAATATTTCTTTTTAAGATAGCTTTTATTTTCAACAATGAAAGTAAGTTTTTTAGAAAAAATATTAACCTAATCAAAAAACGCTTAGTATACTACCATACTAAGCATTTTTTATTGAATGATTTGAAAGGAATTACAGTTTCTATAATCATTCCTCAAAAAAAAATAAAAAACAGTTACCAAAAAAACAAATCTCCCAATATATTTTCTAAAAACTTCAAACTATTTCAAAAATTTATCCCAAACTATCTTTCTGAAAATCAATCGCTTAGTAGTGTGTTGATAGTTTTTGTTTATTTTTTTTGAAAAAATTTTAGGATAGTGTTTGGATATTAAGAAAAAGAACGTACCTTTGCATCGCACTAAGGGAAACAAAAACATCAAAAAGTAAAAATTTTTAAATAAGTTTTGAAATTTTGAACTAAAAGTTTATCAAAAGTGTAATTGGTTTATCAGAATCAATTTTATAAATATGGTGATGTAGCTCAGCTGGTAGAGCGTCGGACTGAAAATCCGTGTGTCGGTGGTTCGAGCCCACTCATCACCACCGTAGTAAAAACCCAAATTAAGTAATAACTTTTTTTGGGTTTTTTTTGTTGTCTTAGATTATTAAGTTCTTTATTTTTTTATCCTCAACGACGACAAAGTCTCGTTGACGGTTAAGAAATAGAAATAACCATCGTTGAGACTCAAATGAAGTGGTCAACGAGGATTTAAAATAGCAGAAAATTTATCATTAATCATTTACCCTTAATCACTCTTTCATGTCTGATTTCAATTCTTATCTTCCTTCTGATTTACCTGTTCCAGCTTTTCACGGCTTACTTTTGGGCGCAATTTCGCCTCGTCCGATTGCCTTTGCCAGTACGATAGACAAAGACGGAAATGTCAATCTTTCTCCTTTTAGTTTCTTTAATGTCTTTGGTGCAAATCCTCCTACGCTTATTTTTTCCCCTGCTAGGAGAGTGAGAGATAATACTATAAAACATACTTTAGAAAATGTAAAAGAGGTCGGAGAAGTCGTTATTAATATGGTTTCGTATGCGATGGTAGAACAGATGTCGCTTTCAAGCACAGAATACGATAAAGGAGTAAACGAATTTACTAAATCTGGCTTTACACCGATTGCATCTGATACAATCGCTCCACCTCGTGTTTTGGAATCTCCTGCACAATTTGAGTGCGTAGTAAAAGAGATTATCGAAACAGGAACAGAAGGAGGCGCAGGAAATTTGATTATTTGTGAAGTAAAGAAAATGCACATCAATAAAGCTGTTTTGGATAAAGAGGGAAAAATTGATCCACACCTTATAGATTTAGTTGCTCGTATGGGAGGAAATTATTATGCTAGAGCGAGTGGAGACGCTGTTTTTGAGGTAGCCAAACCATTATCTACAAAAGGAATTGGTGTTGATGCGCTTCCTGATGCCATAAAAAACAGTAATTTTTTATCTGGAAATACTTTAGGAAAACTAGGAAATGTAGAAGTGCTTCCAACTATTGAAGAAATAGAAGAGAAAGAATTTGCAGATTTGACCGAAGAAGAAAAAGAAATGGTCAGAAGTGTTTTTCCAAATGAAGAAGCACAACACAAAACGGCAGAAGAATATGCTCAAAAAGGAGAAGTTATGAAAGCATGGGCAGTTCTTTTACAGTCTGTTTAGACTATTAAGTATTGGACTAATAAAATAAACCCACAAATTTCTTTGTGGGTTTATTAGTTTTCTTAAAGAATTAAAATTCATTTTTCAATCTACTTTCAAAATATCTCTAACTTCAAGCTGCAAGTAGCTTTTATCTCTAAAATGATTTTCACTTATCAAAAACGCAATATCATACCTAGATGTAGTATTAATTTGATTTAAAAAATGAGCTTTTCCAAATGAGATAGCTGAAAAAAGAGATGTTCCTTGTCTCACTTGTATTTTGAGATGAGTTTCTTTAATAATTTTAGGCGAAAAAAGCTGTACACTACGAGCCACAAAAACAGGACGCATATTCTGAGGTCCAAAAGGTGACATTTGTTTTATGATAGCAAACATTTTTTGAGTAACCTGTGATAAATCAATTTCCATATCTACCCGAACAGGAGGAATAAGTTGTTCTTTTTCTAAAGTATCAGTCACAGTATTTTCAAAACGCTCTTGAAATTTTTCTACATTTTCGATAGGCATAGACATTCCAGAAGCAAATTTATGCCCTCCAAATTGTGTCAGTAAATCCGAACAACTCTCAACAGCTTTATAAATATCAAAATCAGAAATAGAACGAGCCGAACCAACAGCCAAATCTCCCTTTTCAGATTCTGAGTGTGTCAAAATTACAGTAGGTCGATACGTTTTTTCTACACATTTTGCTGCTGCAATTCCGACCAAGCCTTTATGCCAATTTTTACTAAACAGAACATTTGTTTTGCGTGTAGGCACAGATTTTTTCAGAATTTCATCAATTTCAATCATCATTTTACGCTCCATGTCTCGGCGCAAATCATTTTTTTGATTTAATGTTCTGGCTAGTTCATTTGCCTCTTTGTCCGAAGAAGCCAAAAGTAAATTTAAGGAATTATAAGCATCTGTAATTCTTCCTGCTGCATTAAGACGAGGAGCAACCGAAAAAACAATATCACGAACACCTATTTTTCGTCCATAACTATTTATCAAATTCAAAAGTGCTTTTACGCCTGGTAGTGGGTCAATATTTATCTTTTCTAATCCAAAATAACTCAAAATTCTGTTTTCCCCTACCATTGGAACTAAATCAGCAGCAATACTCAAGGCTACCAAATCCAAATAATAGTGCAAATTTCGCTCAGAAGTACCTGTTCTTATACAAAAACCTTGTAGAAACTTATAACCAATAGCACAAGCAGAAAGGTCTTTAAATGGATAATTACACCCTTTTTGTTTTGGATTGAGCATAGCAAAACTAACAGGTAGTTCTTCATCTGGTAAGTGATGGTCACAAACTACAAAATCAATTCCCCAATCTTTAGCTTGTTGGATTTGTTCATTTGCTTTTACACCACAATCCAAACAAATAATTAAGTTTATATTTTCTTTTTTTGCAAAAGCTAATCCTTCCTTGGTAATTCCGTAACCTTCTGTATTTCGGTTTGGAATATAAAACTGTACATTTTTTTCATCAGTAACATCTGCATATAATTTTTTCAAAAAACCATAAACAATAGCTACTGAAGTAATTCCATCTACATCGTAATCTCCATAAACAAGTATTTTTTCTTGATTTTGTATCGCTTCTTTTAAGCGATTTATGGCTGTATCCATTCCTTTCATCAAAAAAGGAGAATGCAAATGAGATAGAGAGGGACGAAAAAATGACTTTGCGCTTTCAAAATCACTTACGCCACGCTGCAAAAGTAAAGTTGCAGGAATGCTACTGACATTGACTTCTTTGGATAGGTTTGAAATTTTTTCATCAGAAGGTAAAGGTTCAAAAAGCCAACGTTTGGTTTGCATATTAAAAAGACGTAGATAGAATGAAAACAAAAATTAGGTTTATAATCAAGGATATTTTTTACTTGATTAAACCTACTAAATAAAAGTCATACAATCAATATTTAGATTGTTTTATATTTTTTTTGTCCTTTCTAAATTTGACTATATTTCTATTTATTTCTGAATCAGTTAAGTGAACAGAATCATTTGTAGATTCATTAGAATTTGTCTAATATTTTAAAAAAAATATTGAAAGACTAAACTTTTACTTTCAAATTATTTTTTAATTCTATGTTATTCTATTTAGCGAATTCTGTTTTACTTTTTAGTAATTCCTTTAAGATTAAGTTTGTTTAAAGCTAAACAAATCAGTAACTGATAGATTATAATATTGAGAATTTTTACAAAGAAGTAATAAATCTAAATCTTAATAAAAAAGCAGATTTATATATAGTATAGTTTTTATTACAAATCGGAAAAAATATGTATTACTCAATCTTAATTTTTAGTCAAAAATTAGTAAACAAATATTTTTTGGTAGATTACTCACAAAATTATTTATTGTCTCTATCTAACAAAAAGAAATGAAAATTGCCGTTCTATCTACAAATAAAAATTTGTACTCTACCAAAAGGTTGATTGAAGCCATTGAAAACAAAGGACATGAAGCTATGCTCATTAATCATACAAAATGTCATTTTGAAATGGAAGAAGGACATCCAACCATTTTTCATAAAGGAAAATTACTTCCTTATTTTGATGCTATTATTCCTAGAATTGGTGCATCAGTTACCTATATTGGAACAGCAGTAGTTCGCCAATTCGAAATGCAAGGTACTCTTTGTGCTAATAGTTCAGAAAGTATTTCACAATCTAGAGACAAACTTCGTAGTCTTCAATTATTATCAAAAATAGGTGTAGGAATTCCAAAGACTGTTTTTGCTAGTTTTCCAAAAAACAACGAAGTTGATATGCTTATCAAAGAGGTAGGAGGTACACCTGTTATTATAAAAGTCTTGGAAGGAACGCAAGGGTTAGGAGTTGTTTTGGCAGAGACTGACCAAGCAGCTAAATCTACTATTGAAGCCTTTTCAGGCATAAAGCAAAATATTTTGATTCAAGAGTTCATTGAAGAATCAGGTGGTGCTGATATTCGTGCATTTGTAGTAGATGGTAAAGTGGTTGGTTCGATGAAAAGACAGGGGAAAGAAGGTGAATTTCGCTCAAATCTTCATAGAGGAGGAGCAAGTACAATTATTGAGCTTTCAGAAATAGAATCTCAAACAGCTATAAAAGCTGCTCAAGCAATGGGTTTATGTGTTGCAGGTGTAGATATTTTAGTTTCTTCTCGTGGGCCTTTAGTTTTGGAAGTCAATTCTTCTCCAGGTTTGCAAGGAATAGAAACAGCTACACAAGTAGATATTGCTACAAAAATAGTAGAATATATAGAACGTATTAGCACTGCAAAACAAAAAGAAGAATGATATTTTATTTTTATCAATTGAACAATATTTTAACCCTGCTTCTATATAAATTCAAAGTCATACATCGATAATTTGAGTTACTCAAAGTCGACTTCTCTAACATTTTTATTTGTTCTGAGTCGTTCTACTTGATTTCTTAAGTTATTTCGAAGCTCATCACCTTTTCGTATTCCAGATAAAGAAAGATTAGGATTGCTTCTATCTGATGATGTTATTTCAATGACTGAAAGTCCTACCAATCGTTGTAAAAAAGGTTCTACCAAACGAATATCTTTTACTCTATATAATTCTATTTCATCAGTCGTACGTGTCAGCATTCCTTTTTTTATGATAAGTCGTTCGCTTGTAAGTGTATAATTGATAAAACGAGTATCAAATATTCTTAGAAAAACAATCGAAAAAGGAATAATAATACTAGCAAGCAAAACTACCCAAAAGAATGTATCTAATTTGGGATTTTCAATTCCTTTTGTCCATAAATAAATAATAATAGTAGGAAGAACAATTCCTAAAATTGCCCAAAAAATGACATTTCCAAGATGCAAAAGCCACGAAGGTGAGCCACTCCAAAGCGTTTGTTCGATAGTAGAATTATTTAAATTATCTGATGGATTTGGTGTATTCATTTCAAAAAAGGCTTTAAATTAGTTAGAATTATAGCTTGCAATGAAGCAATATAAGATAGAATGAAATATATTTGTATTCAAATTATACATCACTTACAAAAATAAGAATATTTAGAAGATTAATCTCTTCAAAAATCAGTCTTTAGATATACGTTTAAAACACAAGAAAAGATGGCTAGAAAAAAAATGATGCGTTTTGAAGAAAACTTAGAACGTTATAATGTATTACAAATGGAAGATGAAGCCTACACAAAATTAAAAGGAAATTGGAACAAAACTCATTTTCCCTCATCACAACCTATCGTTTTAGAACTTGCTTGTGGATATGGTGAATATAGTGTAGGACTAGGAAAAGTTTATCCAAACAAAAATTTTGTTGGTGTAGATGTAAAAGGAGATAGGTTGTGGAGAGGAAGCACAGATGCTTTAGCAAATGATTCTTTTAATGTAGCCTTTTTACGTGCCGAAATTCAAAAGTTAGATGAGTTTTTTGAAGAAAATGAAGTAAGTGAAATTTGGGTAATTCATCCAGACCCACGTCCAAGAAAAAGAGATAGAAAACGCAGATTGACAAACTCTCGTTTTTTGGATATGTATAAAAAAATATTAAAAAAAGGAGGAACTGTTCATATCAAAACTGATGATGACCCTCTTTATGATTATACATTAGAAGAAATAGCAAAGTATAAAATTAAAAATCTTTTAGTAACACGAGATTTACATAATTCGCCGCTCTATCCAGAACATCACGGGATACTTACACGCTACGAAAAACGAGCGCAAAAACAAGGGTTAAAAATTAATTATCTGCGTTTTGAGTTTGAATAATAATACCAATATTTTGAAATAAGTTCAGAGAAAAATATTTTGCAATTCTAAACTTTTACTATACCTATTTCGTATATTTGTAGTAAAGACAGTAACCGAAGTCGTTTTTAGACGTGAGTAGTTGGGCTTTATTGCATGATTACGTCGGTGAGGTTTTTATTATAGCCTTCTTTAAATATTTTTTATTTAGTAGAAGGCTTTTTTTTGTAGAGAGTTTGTAACATTATTCGACTTACTTTACTTTTTTTCTTGCTTGTAATACGCCTAATTTCAAAAATAGCTATTAGAGTAGTTTCTGTTTTTTTGTGAAACAAAACAGATTTTTTTCCTTTTTTCTCATCTGCCGAAATTAAATCTGCTTCAAAAACAACTTCTATTATTTTTGTAAAATCAGATTTTTCAATGGGTAATTGTGAGTTGTTCAACTCATTATCCTTTCCATGTCGGTTTAGACTATGACGAATACTATACGAATCTATTGAAATTAAAAAATTATTCAAATCCTCTTTTGTATCTTGTATTATTTTTTGATGAAACTCCTTTTCTATTTTTCCTAAGTCAATTATCTTTAGTTCATTATTTTTATTTTCTGTTACTTCATCAAAAAGTCTTTCAATAGATTCTTTTATATTCATCTTTTAATTTGATTAATGATAATTTTGTCAAATATAAAGAATAAATATTATTATTTATATTACTCCACAAAAACCTTCTTTGTTCCTTCATTTCCCTTAATACTCGGAAAATACATCAGTTCTACACTTGCAGGATTGAGCGTAAAAACTCCCGAATAACGAGGTTCTAAGATAATCTCAAAAGTATGTGTTCCGATAGGCATTTTTGTGCAGAAAATAGCTGTTTTGTGTTTAAACTCTTCTCTATAGGTTTCGATTCCTCTGTAATAGTAGTAATAGTTTTGCCTAAATGAATATGGATTTTTTCCATATACGCAACTTGCAGGAATTGGAACTTCTATCGATACATATTCAGATTCTTTTTGAGCTGTTACTTCTATGGTCAGAATGATAGGCTTTCCTGCTGTAATATAAATAGAATCTGATTTTAACTCCGTTATTTTTTTAGATTTTTCATTTTTAAAATAGGTTTTGATATGAAAATTATCACTTATATTTTGAGTTACTTGAGGTACAAAATATTCTTGTGACAAACTCACAAAAACAGGTGCAAGTCCATTTTTAACTAATTGATTAGGTAATTCTTCTTTAGAAAAAAGATAATCAATTTCTGTATTTAGTGTTTTGTCATTTGCAGTTATTTCTATATTAGACGGATTTTTACTTTTTGATTCAAAATCTGGTAAAATAGTTGATAAAATACTTGCCGATTCGTGCGTACTTCTCCAATATCCATTTTGATTACGGCTTTCAAGAAAATACTGCCTAACCTTTGCTAAATCAATAGAAGGCGTATTTTTTCCTTTGGAATCTCTCAAAATTTGATACGCCAAAAGATTTGTTTGTACATTATTTTGAAACAAAGAATAATATCCTTTGTAATCATATTCTTGCCAAAAGACTCCTCCGAAAAGTGTTTTTTTCTGCTTTACTTCCAAGATACGAAGCGAAATAGGCAAGTCATATAATTGCCTCAAACGCAAAATAGAAAGTTGATTATAAAATGAATGATACTTAGCTGTGTCTTCTTGAATTTGCAGAGCAATTGCCAGTCTTTCGACACTACTTTTGTATATTTTTTGATAGGTTTTGTTTTTTGAAAGAGCTGTATAAATTTCCACCTGCTCATTGTCCATTCGTATAGACAAATCATCTCTCAAAACCTTTTCAGCCTTTGATAAAGTTTCGCTAGGAATTTCATAGCCTTTTTCTTTTGCATCAAACAGAACACCATAAATGTAGGCTGTCATGTGAGCATTTGGCGCAGAAGTAGCCCACCAACCCCACCAGCCGTCTTCATATTGCGCTTCGACAAGTTTTTTAATCAAACTTTCTAATTCTTTTTGTTTCTTCTTTTCAAAAGGTAAATCCAAAGCCGTTTTGATGTCTTTTTCAAGCATATAAGCACGGATTTTTGAGGCTTTTTGTTCATTACAAGCGTAGGCATAACCTTGAATATGTTTTAGTTCATCAACCATTGCCTCCAAAATATTATCTTTTACATACAATTTGACAGGATTTTGAGTAGAAATGGAATCTTTAAAAGCTCTCAAATCTAGTGTAGTATCGCCTTCCAAGACAGCAAAAAGACCTCTTGATTGTACCAATCCTTTCTTAAAAATCGGAATCTTTCGCTCTTCGCCATCTGTGTAAATCTGTTTTTCAGAAATATCAGCATTCATGACATACTGAACCGTCAGAGAATCTTGTAAATTATTCAGAGAATCAATAGAAAAATTTTGAGTTTTTTCAGAATTATCAGCCACACTAAAACGCAAAGAATCTACACTTGAAAACAAGACATTTCGCTCTCCTTTTTGTATTTTATTTTCTTTTAGGTCAAAAAAAGTATTCACTTTTACAGAATCACTACTATACGAAGCTATTTTTCCAATAATTCTGACAGAATCTCCTTCTATCAAAAAACGAGGAAGTGAAAGCTGTGCCGAAAGTGTCAGAAAAGAATTGGTCTGAACGAGTGCTTGACCATTTTTATTCTTCTTTCCATAAGCAATGGCGAGTGTTTTCCAACTTGTAATATCATCTGGATAGGTCGCTTCAAAACTTGCTTTTCCTTTTTTATTGGTTCTTAGAGTTGGTTGCCAAATTGCATTATCTGTAAAATAATTACGAATATTTTTCTTTTTCTGTTGGGTAACAGAATCCTCTAAATCAAGGCTTTTAGTTTCAAGATTTAATGAATTTGATAGTTGGAGTATGTTATTTGAAAGCTGTACACCACTTGCACTGCCACTCAAAGCATCTGCAACCGAAACAGAATAAGATGCTGAACTTCTCGTTCTTGATGGAGAATAAGACGCAACTACAACAGATTCTAGCAGTTCTACTGATTCATTCATACCTACATCAAGCCAAACATCATAAGGAGTAGTAGTTTTTTCTACGGATTCATAACCAACATATTGAAAAAGCAATATACTACCTACGGGAGCAATAATTGAATAATTTCCTTCCATGTCTGTAACTGTTCCACGATTTGTTCCTTTTATTTGAACAGTCGCCCCAGGGAGGGTTTCTCCTATACCATCAAATACTTTTCCTCTATACAATTTTCCATTTCTTACAAAATCATAATCATTATAGTAATCGGTTATTGTTTGTGATTGGTATGAGGTTTCTATTTCTTCAATTTCTTGCAACTGAGTAGAATCTTGATTTCTTTCTCGCTCATAACAGTTGATGCCCATTTTTTCGAAGTCAATGATTTTAACAGATAGATTTTTATCATCCATTTTGAAATTATTAATTTTCTGACATTTATTTCCTCCATAGCTATTGTAAAAGACAAAAATTTGATATGTTCCAGCAGGTAGTTTTCCTTTAAATGGAATTAGGTTTTTAAAAAAATATTCTTTCTCAAAATTCTCACTCAAAGAATCTATATTTTTGAAAGTGAGTTTGTTCCAATGCCTAGAAATTACTTGAAATTGTGGGGTTGTCCATTCATACAAATAAGGTGCAGACTTTTGTATTTTATAAGCTGAATAATCGAAAAATGGAAAAACATAATTATTGTAAAATAAACTCTTATCAGTATTTGCAGAAACATATTTTTGAGAAGAAAAAAAAGATTTAGAAAGTGTATCGATTTTAGTAATTTCTCCTCCCTCATAATAAAAAGTAATTTTCTCTGTTGTACTTCTTACTTTTTGATATTCTTTTAATAAAATCGAATCAACCTCAATATACTTACCTTCTTCAAAATTATATCCTACAAAAGGCTCAAAATAAAGTGTATCCCATTTTGTTCGTCTGTCTCTCAAAACTCTAAATTCGCCTTTATTAAGAAGAGGAAAGTGCCATTCATAATGATATGTATTTACAGAATCATTTCGTATAGATTTATATTTTGAAGAAATTCTTTGTGGTGGGTTTGCTCCTTGTTGGATTGTCATTCCTTCATTCAAACGACTATCTCCATACGTAATTCCAAAAAAAGCGTGTGAACCAAGCATTAATTTTTCTTCATTAGATACTTCCAAACCTGCATTTTTTTTGTGTAGATAACTCGGCAAATTATCCAAATCAAAAGATAAAATAGTTTCACTTCCTATCGGAACAGAAATAGTATCAATCGTAATGATGCTATATCTCAAACGAACTTCTAGTTTATGAATACCTTCTGAAAGCGTGATTAGATGGTCTTGATACACATTTGCATTTGACAAATACGCCAAACTATCATCAATTTTTATCCAAGCAATATCTTCATATCCTTTTTGGGTAAAGAAAAATGGAAATAATGCACCTGTATTTGGATTATGATTTATATCAAAAGATTCCTTCAAAAGATTAATTCTATACTTTTCTGCATTTACGTTTTTTAGTTTGGTTAATAAAGAATCTTGTAGTTTTTGGTAGGAAACAGAAAATCTAAAACCTTTTTTTTTGGGAAAAATAAAATTATAATAGGCAATAGAATCTAAACCAAAACGATTTTGCCAATTTGGATAATATCCCAAATTTTTAGTTCTGACACCTTGATTTTTCAAATATATGTCTGCTAATTTTTTCTTTTTCTTAAATCTAAAACGACTTGTTAGAGTATTTGAAATATTTACTTTTGTATAATCATCAAACTTTCCATTGGTAGCCAAAACGGTAAGGTCAGCATTTTTGACAGGACGTTTTTTGTAATCTGTAACGGTTACATTTATTTTTTCTTTGAAAGAAGGCGAAGTCAATAAAGGTGCGTCAAGTGAAACAAAAAGCTGTTTTCTGTTGCGTAAAAAAACTTGTTTGTCATATTTTGTCTGACCTGCAAATGTATAAGTAGTTTGCAGTGTATAGATTTTTTTATGTTTGTCTTTGATGGCAATTCGAATAATTGAAGAAGAATCTGCCTTTTTGTTTATCAAATTATTTTTACAAAAAAGACTATAACGCACCATCGTTTTGAAGGGATTTTGAATGGTCATAATCAAAGAATCTTGTAAATAATAACCACTCATTGATAGACTATTTGGAATACTGACATCTTGTGTCAGAAAATTATATCCATCAGATTTGTATTCTGATATATTTACCAAAAAATTAAAACGACTATAAATTGCATTCACTTTTTCTTTAAATGGAAATTCTATGCTATCTTTTTTTATGGTTTGATGACCAAAATTATCTGTAAAATACCTATAAACGAAACCTTTTTTAGAAACCGTATCTTTTCCTTCTCTATAAACGGCATACACAAAACCATCTTCAAAACGAGCTTCTAAATTTGGTTTTTTGGTAAAATACTCATAATTAATAGAAAGCGTTTCTTCTAATCTTTCGTTATTAGAGTTATGTAAAACGGCTTTTACATCATAGAGTAAGTCAGCAGCAGGAAAAATAGAATCTGGAATATGAATAATTGTTTCTCCAAAAGGCTCTAAGTTCTGCTCGTGTTTCCAAGTAATTTGATTTTGAGTAATAGAAGGTTCATAAGTAGTTTTGAGGTGTTTTGTTTCTAATTCTATCTTAATTTTTCCATCTAAAACATTGAGATTATTAAAATCTTTTGCTGTAATTCGTAGCGAAAAAGGTGTATTTCTAAAGTGACTTTCATCTGAACTTTCTACTTCAAAACTCTTTATTTCTGGTAAAATATAATCTTGATAATTGATGCGCTGTGAAACAAGAATTTTTCCTTTTTTATCTTTTAAAATTATTCCTGCAAAATTTCCTAGCTTGAGTTTTAGAGAATCAGCCAAAATAAATTCACTCTCAAAACCTCCTTTTCTATAGGCTTTTACAGCATGCAGTTTTTTATATGTATTTCTATCAGTAGCAATAAAAATATCAATTTCATTATCTGAAATCGGTTTTCCTTTTTTATTGACTAAATAAGTTTTGAAACGAAGTGTATCTAATGGACGATATTTTAATTTATCTGTTACGATATAACCATTTTCACTTGGGTATCCGTTAAAATGAGCATAATTTGAGTAATTATCATCTTCGTCATCTTTTGTAAAAATTTTGATAAAAAAACGAATAAGCCCTAAATCTTCAGGTTCTCCATAATCGATGGTTCTTATTATTTTTTTGACTTGACGATATGGAACTATCCAAAAATATTTGACTGGAAAACCATAGACTACTTTTTTAAGAAAAGAACGTTTATAATAGTAATGATTTGTTTGTCTTTGAGCAAGTAAATGCCACGTTTGTTCTGCATATTCAATTTCTATATTTGCTGTTTTTTTTCGGTTTGGAAGTGTGTAGCTTTTTAATTTTTTATTGTAGGAAAGTATTTGGTTGTCTAGCCTTATTTTTAGATGTGGAAGTTCATTTCCTAACGAATCATAGACAATCAGCCAAGCCCGTTTTGCATTGCTTTGTAAAACCACATTGAGAGGAGCAATAGTTGTAAGTTTTACTTTCAAAATTTCTTTTTCTGTCCAAATAGTCAAATAATAGCCATATTCCATAGAGTTAGAAAAATTAAATTCATTTAATTTATTCGTTTCGACAGAATCGACAAGAGTCATAAAACTATTCAAGTCAGTTTTATTTTTGTCTAAAAGCTCTATAATATCCTCATTTTGGAATATTTTTTTACTGTCTTTGAGTTTGTAAATGAGTGCAACCTGACTTTCTGTTGAGCTAGTTGGGAGATAGGTATTTTTTGTAGTTGGATTGTTTTGAGAAAAAGTAGAAGAAACAGAAATGCAAAAGAAAAGTAGTAAGAAGTAGATTTTTTTCATAGTCTTTGAGTAATTTTAACTTTTATTTGAATTACTCTCTATTCGTAAAAAAGTAAGAAAGTGTTGCAAAAAGTTCTAAACTATAAAAAATTACTTTGCTACTGTTTGATAATACTAGGGAGTGGTTAGTAAAACTCTCTAGGATTGACAACTAGGGTAGTTAGTTCAACAGTATGTCCATCAATATCTTGAGTATAAATAGAGTGAAAATAATGATGGTCTTCAATAGTAAAATCCAAACCTAAGTTTTGATACCTAACTTTTGCCTTTTCAAAATTTTCAGTGTTTACATTAAATGCAAAATGGTCAATTTTCACATTTTTTGATTCAGAATCTAGTAAACTATCTTTTGTATTGGCAGGAAATAGAGCTATACCAGATTTATTAGCCAACATAAAAACAGGAAAACCTCCCCATTCTTTTAGTTGATATTTTTTTAATCCTAATACTTTTTCATACCATTTAATGGATGCTTCAATATCTTTTACACGAATTGCGACATGGTCTAAAAAATCAATTTCAAATTCTTGTTTACTCATGTTTGTAGAATTAAACTACTCTTTCAATTCGTAAATTAAAGAGTCTTTGGTAGAATACTTTTCAGATAACAACGGAATACGTTCAAAAAGTGGTGGAAGTTGTTTTTCATTATCAATAATAAAATGAGGTTTATCCTTTTCGATTTGATTATAGAATAATAGAAGTGCTTGGTAGTTATCTAATTCTTCAATTCTATTTTGTGTCAATTTCCAATCTAAGTAAGGCGTAACAGGTTTGTTATCGATATAATAACTATGATTTTCTCCAAAGACCCAAATTTTTTCATTTTTCAAATCAAAACCAGAAGGTTTTTCTACAATGGCTTTTGTGTAATCTAATGGATAAAAAACGGTTGTGCGAGTAGCCCAAAGTTGTAAAGCTACTCCACCCAAAACAGACAAAAAAAGAAGTTCAGATATCCATTTTCTTTGAATAGAAAATAGATAATAAGTTCCAAAAAAAGCAAGGGGTGGCAAGAAAAACGCAAACTGAAAAGGAAGCCAATATTTACATAATAACAAACTAAAACTAGAAGCTACAAGCCAAAAAATCATCATCTGACGACAGTAAGATTGATAATTGGTAAGACTACGACCAGAAAACATATTCAGAATAGACAATACCAAAAACAGAATAGGAAAAGCCAAGATGATAATAAAATCCTGAATAGAAAGATAAAATTTGGGGGCAAAAGAAATCGAATTGATATATTGTACTACAAAATCAATCAGACTTTCATTCCAAAAGAAATACAAAGAAAGCAGTAAAATAGGAAATGCAAAACCAAACAAAACAAGCAAATGCTGACGAAATGAAGTAGAACGAAAAACTCCCAAACCAACACTTACCCAAAAAAGAAAAATGCTAGAAGGCAAATGAAAAAGAGTGGCTATCCCCAAATAAAAACCAATCGTAAAAAGAGTTTGGTCATGTGTATTTTCAGTAAGTGTAAATATTTCACGTAATACGAGAAGTAAAAAAGTAAGCGATAAAAGTACAGGCGAAATATTCAGATAATCAAAGCTAATCGAACCAAAAAAAACATACAGCATTGCAGGAACATAGCCTCTATCTAATAAAAAATCTCTTCTTAAAAGTAAAGTATTAAAGATAATTGCCTGTACAAACAAAAGTCCAGTTCCGACAAGCGCATATCCAAAAGTAGAACGACCAAAAAGCAGATCCAAACCTGCATAAAACCAAGCTGAAAAAGGTGCAATTCCTGCAAAAACTTCTTTATAAATAGCATTTCCATCAGCGACACGCTCACCTATCAACATAAAATCCAAAATTGGATTTAATAGTGGAACATCTGTAAAAAAGACATTCAAAAGTAAAGGCAAGCGAAGTGCTAATAAAAAAAGAAGTACCGTCAAAAGACGAAAAGGGTCGTAAGTACGAAAAAATTGAAGCACAACTTATAGGGAAAATAGAGATTAGGAAATGGAAAATAGAAATCAGACAGTAGTTTATTGTGTAATTCTGAGTTCTTAATTCTAAGTTTAACTTTACGCTTCTCCTACTGTTCCACCAAAATTTAGGGGAAAGTGATTGGCTTCTTCTTGAACCGAAATTTTGCCTACATTAGCCTCAAATTTCTCAACACTATCTTTCAAAACGTGTAACAAGCGTTTGGCATGGTCAGGAGTAAGAATAATTCTTGACTGAACCTTTGCTTTTGGCGCACCTGGAACAAGTCTTACAAAATCTAAAAAAAACTCACTCTGAGAATGTGCTATCATAACCAAGTTGGCATAAGTTCCCTCTGCCATTTCTTCTGTCAATTCTATGTTTATCTGTTGTTCTTGATTATTTTTGTTTGTTGGATTATCCATAATTTTTGAGTTGTTTTAAATAATAGTTTTTTTTTGATATAAATTTTTGATTTGCAAAATATAAATCTAGCCTAAATGAATTTTTTGATAAAAATACTACTAAATCTACCTAAATCAAAAGTCTCTAAGAAACTTAGACACAAATAGAAAAGCCAAGAGGTTTTGCAAAAAAACAAAAAAAACAACTAAACAAAGTACATACTCACAGAAAAATCCAATTTTTAGGCTTAAAATTTGATTATTTACAGAAATATTATAGTATATTGCAGTATCAAATTTTGAAAGTTACTGATTTATTCCTATTTTTAAAAAGCAAAATACTATTTTTAGTTAATTAATTAGTTTAAAGTTACTTTAAATTAGACAACTATATCTTAGCTTTTTTATACATTTAATCAAAGAATTAATTATAATTACATTTTAATCATTTATGTCCAGTTTAGGTTTTCTTATTTAACGGACTAACATTTACAAACCTCTTTACTTATGTTAATGGAAGATTATAACAAAATTATCGAATCGCTTAGTATTCGATATGTACGTGCCAAAAAAACGGTCGCTACAATTCCGATGCGTATCAAGCATTTTTATGATATTGATAATTCATTAATTTTCCTTCATAAAGGAATTATGCGTTTTGGAGCTAAAAATGAGTTAGTAAAAGAAGGAGAAACACTTTTCTTACCAGCAGGTAATTATACAACAATTACCTTTGGAGAAGCTGAAAAGTATGATATTATTTCTCCAGACGATCTTTTACAAAAAAATGCTGTTCACCTTCAAACCTATCACAATCAAGAAGGCGAAGCTATTTTTTCTCAAGTTGTTTTAGATGCTCGTGTTTTTGGTTCTGTAAGTTTTTTTACTTCGCTTGATTTACCTCCTTTTGTATTTAAAAAGGCAACAAAAATCAATGATTTGATTCAAGAAATTGTAGAGGAGGAAATAAAAGAAAATATAGGTAGCTCAAGAATGCTTGTCTTGAATACAGAAAAATTAGTAGTAGAAATGATTCGTTTTGTTTTGACAGAGCGTTTGTTTGTAGAAAAATTAGCTACAAATAGCACCTATTTCAAAGACCCTCGTCTCATTCATTTGTTTACTTATATTAGAGAAAATTTAGATACAGATCTTTCAAACAAAGTTTTGGCAAGTATTGCTAATGTTTCAGAAGATTATGTAGGTCAGTATTTTAAACTCTTGACAGGAATCAATCCACAAGATTATATCGAATATCAGCGTATGGATAAAGCTGTTGAACTTCTTCGTACTTCTAAAAAGAGTGTTCGTAGTATTGGTGTTGAAGTAGGTTATAAAGATACAGCTTATTTCTGTCGTCGTTTCAAAATGATGTTTGGTATTCCTGCTGGAAAGATGCGTAAACGTGATTCTCTCTTAAATGTACAGCAACAAGAAGCAGAACAAGAAGCCTTATAAAACATAACTTTTTTAGTAAAGAACTAGTGCTTAATCAAAACCAAATGAAGTTCAATTAATTTCATTTGGTTTTGTCTTTTATAACTATTTTTACAAACCATCAAAAAAATAAATTCTGAAAAATGCTTTTAGTCCAATTTTATGTTAATTTTGTTTGGAATTTTTTTATTGTTTATTTAAAATAGAACAATTATCAACCCTAAAAAACCTTTAAATTATGTTTACATCGAATCTTAATAATGTAGTTCTTTGTGCTACACTCTTTTTTAGTGTTCTTTTTATATCCTCATGTGATAAAGGACCTAGTGAAAATGAGAAAAAATTAGCTATGGAAGTAGAGGACTTACGCCGTGCTAGAGAAAAAGATAGTTTGTATCAAGCTGATTTACAGCAAGAAATGAATGTTATTTATGTTCGTTTGGATTCTATGCGTCAAGTAGAAGACAAAATTCGTCGCTTGACTTCAGATATGCGTGGAGGTGACATTGACCCATCAACAGGTGGAATGAGCATCGACCAAGGAATGCAACAGATTGAGCGTCAGATGCAAGCCAACCGTGCTAAAGTAGCAGAATTAGAACGTAAATTGAAAGAATCAGGGCAACAAAACTCTGCGCTTGCAAATACTATTGCTATGTTGAAGAGTTCTTTAGAAGATAAAGAGGCTCAAATTACACAAATGAGAGGGCAAATTGCTCAACTTGAAACAGAAGTAGAAGGATGGAAATCTCGTTATTCTGGAAAAATTGATGAGCTTGACTCTACAAATGTTGTTTTGGAAGATACTCGCACAGCTGCAAATACAGCATACTATGTAATTGGAACTGAAAAAGAACTCAAAAAACAAGATATTATCATAAATGATAAAAAAGGTTTTGAGCCAGATGGACGTACAAAAAGTAAATTTACAGCTATCGACATCCGTACTACAAGTTCTATTGTAATTGGAAGTACAAACGATGTAAAAGTAAAGAATGTAAAACTATTACCTTTACGCCCTTCTGGTTCTTTTAGAGTGGAAGAAAGAGGTGGAAATGTATATTTAGAAATTACTAATTCTGAGAAGTTTTGGGAAAGTAAATATTTAGCTATTCTTTCTAAAACGAGCTTCTTCTAATGAAATTATGAGTTATGAATTGTGAAAGAATAAAATTCACAATTCATAACTCATAATTCACAATTCAATACTTGTGTTTTCCTACATTCCAGCCATCACTTTTTAGATACTGTTCTCCTGATTCTACTGCTGGACTTTCCATTTCTGTTCCCATAGAATCATTCCAACGATTGAGATAACCAAAGAGAGCAACTACACCTAACATTTCTACAATTTCGCCCTCGTTCCAATATTTTCTTAGATTATCAGCTACTTCATCAGTTACTGCATTTGGAATCTGTGAACTTGCCAAAGCAAAGTCTAAGGCTGCTCTTTCAGCTTCTGAAAAGGCTTTGTGTGTTCTATAACTCCAAATATTTTCTAGTTGAGCTTGTTCTGCACCATATCTTTCAGCTGCACGAATAGTATGAGCTTGGCAATAACGACAACCTGCTGCGTGGCTACTGATATAACCAATAAGTCGTTTTAAAGCACTCGTAACTCTGCCTTGATTTTCCATTACAGCTTTATTCATTTCTATAAAAGCATAAGCAATGCGTGGTCTGATGTGCATAGTTTTAACACTGTTGGGACAAAAACCTAGTGTTTCTTCATAAAATTCGATGAGTTCTTGAAGTTGTGCATCACCTTCTGATGATTTTGGATGAACTAAGGGTTGTTTCATTTTTAAGTTGTTTTGAGAATTATATTTTGATAAATTGAATTCCAATATAACCAAAAACGCTTTTACAAAACCATAATTTTAGTCTATTTTTAACACAAATAAAGATGCAGAAGTATATTTCTATTTTGAGAGGAATAAATGTAGGAGGAAAACGAAAAATTCTGATGAGTGATTTAAAAGAGTTATATCAGAGTTTGGGATTTGAAGATATTCAAACATATATTCAGAGTGGAAATGTAATCTTTAATTCAAGTTTAGATAAAAACGAAATTTCTATACAAATAGAAAAAGCTGTCTTTGAAAAGTATGGCTTTGAAGTTCCTGTAATTATCAGAACAAAAGAAGAATTACAAAACATTCAGTCTTCAAATCCATTTATTGAATCAAAGGAAAATAGAAATAAAGAGAAAATCATAAATAATCTTCACCTGACTTTTTTAGAAGAAGTACCGACAACCCAAAATATAGAAAAGACAAAGGAAATTGAAGCAAAAACAGATGATAAATTTGAGATTGTAGAAAATAATATCTTTATTTTTTGTGAAGGAAAATACCATACTTCAAAACTGACAAATAATTTCTTTGAGAAAAAATTAAAAACAAAAGCCACAACAAGAAACTGGAAGACAATAGAGAAACTAACTGAATTAATGATAAGTGATAAATGAGAGGATGTCATATTCTTTCAATTTTATCAAAAATCTAGTAATTTTACAATATTCTGTTACTTTTTAGGTTTAAAAGTGTTTTGTAGTAGAATGATTAATTAAAATCCGAAATAGTATGTTCAAAAAATCAGCACGTCTTCCCAAACATAAAAAATTTGAGTTTCAGCCTCGCTTTTATAATCCAGATAAAGAAGATTTTGAGAAACGCAAACGCTGGACAGAAGCAGAAGAAAGACTAAAAGAATTAGAAAAAGAGGAAGCACAACAAGAAGTAGAAGAATTAAGCAACTACAATCAAGAGAACTCTGTATTGAGAGGTTCTTTTGGGAGAGCAAAAGAAAAACGCAAAACACTTTTTGGCAACATGTCAGTAGCTGTTTTGATTGTCTTGTTAGGTGGAGCAACTTATATTTTTGCTAATTTAGGAAGTGGAGGAGCTGATTTGGGTTGGCAAGTCTATACAATTCTTTTATTAGTTCCTATTTATATATTCTTTCGTGTTCGTGCTAATTCTAAAATTAAGAAAGACTAAATAAAATATTGAACGGTTAGTTTAGAACAAACCGTTCAATTTATTTCTAGAAGATATATTTTCCCCCTACAACAACTGTAATTCCGTTATTTGGATAATAAACAAAGCGTTGATAATTCTGTCCAATCAAATTATATCCATTTGCAAAAGCAGAAATTTGGTCAGTAAATTTATAAGAAACCGAAATACTCAAATCATTTATTGGTTTCAAATCATAAGTTGTTTCAGAAACAGGGTTTTGAGTTTTGATTCCAAAAAGCTGTTGTAATGTAAGCTCTGTTTTGAGTTTTTCTATAAACGTATAACCCACACTCAAACTTGTTTGAAAACTAGGACGGTGATGAGCAACATCCAAATCAGTAAGTGAGTAACCAAAATAATTAGCTGACAAACGAGCGTTCAAACTATTTTTTTGATATTCAGACGAAACTCCTAAACGTAAAACATTTACTTTATCATACAACAAACCAAATTGTGAAGAATCTGATACAGAAGGAGCAAAAAATGGCATATTATCATACATGGCAAAACCAATTTCTGCATTTGCTTTTAGATTTTTATTGATTTTTGCTTGAATGGCTAAGTTTGCATCAACTTGCGAAAAAGTATGACTAAGTGGTTGAACAGAAGCTAAAAAAGGATTTTGAACAGTCAGCATTCGCAAAAATTGAGGTTTCACTCCTCCACTTATCTCTCCTAAAACCCAAAGTTTATCTTTAGTAATTTGATAAGAAAAATCAATGTTTGGATAGAAAAAAAGAGTATTTCCAGTTGAGTTTTCTAGTAAAGAATCTGAACTATATGCTATTCCAGCCCCTACATTTAATGTCAAATTTTCAACAGAAAAATTATAAGAAGGCACAAAACTAACTAGTGTTCTATCATTTGTTAGTTTGATAGTCTGATTGTCTATATTTAGAAAATTACTTTTCTGCCCAGTTTGATGCAATTGTGTTTCTATCTTTAATTTTGATTTTTCAGAAATAGAATACAAAACTTTACCTAAAATAGGTATTTGCCATTCGCTTACATTATCTCTTGCAGCAAAATAATTAAATCCTACAGAAACTTTATAAGCTAATTTATCAGCACTAGAATCTCCAAATTCATCTTTTTTAGGAAGCGATGACATATCAATTTTGGTTTCTAACCTGTGATAAGTTTGCCTAATATCTCTTTTGTCTGGAGCTTCTATATTTTGGTCATAACCATAATAATGCACTCTTTCCAAATTATAATTGATAGAAGAAGCTAAGACAAATTTCTCTTTTTTATGTTCTGCAAAAAGCAATAGGTTTGTATTTCCATAACCTGAATTTTGACCATCAACAACGCCATTCATAGATGAAAGATGATGAGCAAAAACGCCTAATTTATTCCTCTCATTAAAATCACGACTATAAAATCCTTCAAAATAAGGGGTTATATAATTTCCCAAACCAGCCTTTACATAGTTTCCCAAAAGCTCTTTCGGAATTGTTGGTGCAAGTTCGTTCGGAATTTCTCTAAAAGTAAGTCTATTAAAAGTCATTGTCTCGCTAAAATCAATCTCTGCATCCTTCGAAACTTCTAAAGTTGGAAGAGGAGTAATTTCAGCATTTGTTTTGATAGGAGGTTTTGCAATCAATTCGAATTCATTGGTTTTACGCACCTCAACATTTTCTTCCTCTAGTTCAGCTTGACCTTGAGCCAAAACTTCCTGACCAAAAATCAATGAAAAAACGGTCAGTAAAGGAATGAAAAAGTAAACGGTAAATATTTTTGTAGCTGTTTTTTTCATGCTGGAATTAAGCTATTTTTTGGTTGGGATAGAATTTTCAAATTAATTTGTTGTTAGTTATAATACCAACAACAAATTATTTAATTATTATTGTAGGGTATTTTTAGTTCAATAACAAAGCTAGTTTATTTGCTTTCTGTTGTGTTTCTTTCTGTTCTGCAAATTGATTTCTCAAATCTTTCAAAATTGATTTTGCGCTTTGATTATCTCCAATCGTGTGCATCAGTTTTGCTAGTTCATAGAGAGCTTCAGAAGCATATTTTGGACTTGCTTGCCTATCGTTTCCTAATTTTGAAAAACCTTCAATAGCCTCATCTACTTGCTGTTGTCCTGCCAAAATTTTGTTTTCATACAAACGAATAAAGTCACCATTTGCATTTGCTTTTTTATTACGAATAATAGCCAAATAATCATTTGCTGTTGCGTAGTCTTCTTGCATACAATACGTTTTGGTTAGTTTTTCCCATGCCATTACACGCATCGCATCAGTAGGAGCTATTTTTGCCAAACTTTTATAATTTGTGATAGCACTATTGTAGTTTTCTCTTTCAAACTCAATATCTCCTATATCAGAAAGCGCACCTGTTTGAAGCTTTCCTCCTACTCGTTGCAAATTACTTATCGCTTGAGGATTATCGCCATATTTTTGGTAACTTTTACCTAAATAATAATAAATACGATCATAATAAACCGTTCCTGCAATTTCGTTATTACTAACAATACTTCTAAATTGAGCTATGGCAGCTGATAACTGATTATTTTCATAAAGTTTAAACCCTGTATCAAACTCTTTCTCAAGGGCAGCAGTAGCATTTGAGTTAGTAGGATTAGAAATACTATTTGTAGTAGTATTAGGATTATAATTGGGATTATGGCTTGCATAGATATTTCTAAGTTCTTGCAAATTTGCAACTTCAACTCCATAAAATTCTGGAAAATTTCCTAAAGAACTCAAAGCAGAATTTGCATCTTTAGTAGTGGGATAGTTTGTTATCAATGTGGTATAATCATTAATTGCATTTTTATACCTTTTGAGTTCTGCTTGTGCATTTCCACGACTAAATAAAGCTTCACTTAATTTTTCACTTTGAGGATAACGTTTAATAAAATCGTTTAGAAGAGCTATCACTTCTTCACGCTTTCCTTGGCTTTCATACATTTTAGCCTTCATAATCTGTGAATATTGGGCATATAAAGAGTTAGGTGTTTGCATTACTTTATCAAACTGATGCATTGCTTTTGAATAATCGTTTTGAACAAAATAAATCTGACCTAAAGAAAAATTAATATACTCTGTTTCAGAATCGCCCAAATTTAGAGCTTTCATAAAATTAATTTCTGCTTCTTTATAATGTTTATTGGCAGCATAAATAGTTGCTACACGAGTAAGTGCATCTACAGCTTTTTCTTTTACAATTCCTGTCGGAGTAGACAAATATTCTTCCAACAAAACAAGTGATTGTTGTTTGGCTGCACTACTATAACTTGCTTTATTAAAATTGATAACTCCCATTCCGTATTTTGCATCAGCATAAAAACGACTTAAAGAAGGAATTTTTTTGTAATAAGATTCAGCTTCACTTACTTTTTGAGTATGTAAAAAAGCTTCTGCTGTATAAAAATCAATAAAGTTTTGAAGAGAATCATTGAGTTGTACCTCATTTTTGAACTGATTCATCATTTCATTCATCTCATTATAAGAAGACTGATTGAAAAGTTCTTTGATAGATTGTAAAGCCAAATGAACATACATTTCTTTAATTTGCTCTTGGTTTACAGTAGTTTTTTTGTCTTTCAAGTATGCCATAGCTGTTGTAGAACTCTGCATAGCTGCTAAAGCATTAGCTGTAAATAGAACTACTTCTGGCAAATAAATACTTTGAGAAAATTTCTTTTCAAATTTTGCACTCTCTGTAATCAGGAAATCATACTCTTCTGATAAATACAGATTCTTTAGTTTAGAGTAATATGCTTTTTCAGCATCAGACGGATTGTAGGCAGCTAACTCATCATAAGTAGAAGCTGCTTTTTTATAATTATTTTGTTTCTCATAAATGCTTGCTTTCATAAGTAAAATGGGCGAATAAAAAGTGCCACCAGCAAGAGAAGAAGTTTGATAATCTAAAAATTCGTCATATTTTTCTGTCTCATAAAGTGTATTGAGATATTGATAAGCCACTGAATCTGAAAGCTGTTTGCTATTGCGTTTATAACGTCCAAACCATTCATAAGCCAAATCAAATTCCTTATTGAGATATGCACATTGAGCAGCATAATAAAAAAGTTCTACATCATGTTTTTCGTTGGCGATAGAGGAAAGAAAATCACTCAAACCTTGACATTCTTCTAAGCTATAATAAGATTTAGCAATCAGCTTATTTGCACTTTCTGTATATTTTGCATCTAATTTTGCTTGATTTAGGTATTTTATAGCTTGTTCAAAACTTCCTAGCTCATAATTTATAAACCCTATATAATAACTAGCTTGAGCATAATACTCATTATTTTTAGATTGTAGAGATGAAAATGTCTGTAAGGCTTCTCTTTTTCTTCTAATTTTGAAATAAGAATATGCCAAACGGAAATTAATTTCTAGTTCTTCTTTTTCAGTAGGGCGAGATTTTTCTAAAGGGGCAAAATAATAAACTGCTCGTCGATAATTTCCTTCTTCATAAAAAGAGTTTGCTAAAGCGAGTTTAAGATTATCAGCATACAGAGTTTGTTCATATTGATTGATAAACTCAATACTATTTGCCTCTGAATATGATTTTTTGAGGTAGAGTTCACACAATCGTAGATAATAAATAGCTTCTACTGTTTTAGTAGATTCGGTCTGGGGGACAACAGAAGAATTCTCAGAGGTGAGATAAGACGAAAAAGTTTTTTGTGCAGCTTCATAATGTTGCTGTTCAAAGAGATCAAGTGCATTTTGGAAGGTGTTTTCTAGTGGGTTTGAACCGATACCTGTATGATGTTGGGGAAAAACATACGAACATGGCAAAAAGAATACTAAAAAAAGGGACACACACATTCCTACCACACTTTTTAGTAGGTTTTGGAAAGGCATATTTGAATTATTATAAAGTAACAGGAATAGGATATTTTTAAGAATGTCGTATTTGGGACAGTTCTTTATACTGCAAATTCGTCTATTTTCTTAATTTTTGCAAATCTTATTTATTTATTTGATGTAGATAAAATTTTGATTATAAGAAATTTATTATTTAACAAAAATGCTATTTAAATAATTTTAAATATATAAAATATTTTTTTATTCAAATCTAGTTAAGTAATAATAATGTTTTTTTATACGAAATAATGAATAATCTTAACCATTAATTTGATGTTAAAATTTATGAATATACTAAATAATTAAGAAAAATAGAAAAAAAAATAAAGTTACTTATCACTTAAGTTAAGAAATCTATCCATTCTTTGTATAGTTTCTGCACAGGTAGACCCATTACATTAAAATAACTTCCGTTTATTTTTTCTATACCTATCATTCCAAGCCATTCTTGCGCTCCATACGATCCTGCTTTATCAAAAGGTTTGTATTTTTGGATATAATAGTCTATTTCATTTTGGCTTAATTCTTTAAAAAACACTTCTGTTTCATCTGAAAAGCTATGTAATTTGGATTTTGTACAAATACAAACCCCTGTAATTACTAAATGTTTTTTTCCTGAAAGAAGATTAAGCATTTCTCTAGCTTCAACTACATTTTGAGGTTTATTTAAAATCTTATCTTCAATTACTACAATTGTATCAGAAGTAATTAAGACTTCATTCAGAAAATCTACATCATTTTCTTTTAATTCTTCTTGTTGTGCTACTGCTTTTCGTTCAGCTAGTTTTTGGGCTACCTCTTTTGTCTTCCAACTGGGTAAAATATCCTCGTTTACGTCTTTTACACGCTGTTCAAACTCTATATCCATAGAAGATAAAAGTTGTTTGCGACGTGGCGACTGCGAACCCAAAATGATTTTATAGTGATGCAAAAGATGATTTAGAAGCATATTTTTTGGAATAGAATGTTATACTCAAGGAGTTAATCAACTCAAAGGAAATAAATTTTAGTGAAAATAAAAACTTGAGTCTATGAATTTTTGATAGGTTTGTTATCTTTAACCTTAAAAATGGCGTACATTTGGGTTTATTAAAAATTAGTTAACTTTTTAAAGCCTCAAAAGATGCAAAAATGTCCAAGTTGTGCTTGTCCGTATGGATATGCTGTAAGTGATGATTTATATAACTGTCCTGAATGTTCGTTTGAATGGAATCCGAATGACACAGAAACAGCAAAAAATGAAGAAAGTAGTGAAGAAAATATAGTTATCGATGCAAATGGAAATCCTCTACAAGATGGTGATGATGTTGTCATTGTAAAAGATTTACCCGTAAAAGGCGCACCCAAACCTATAAAAGCGGGTACAAAAGTCAAAAATATCAGAATTACAGATGGCGACCATAATATTGATTGTAAAATTACAGGATTTGGAAGTATGGCTCTCAAATCTGAATTTGTAAAAAAGGCTTAGGTTTTTGAATTACGGTAGGTTAGGATTGGTAAATGATTGATGAAGATAACAACTTCAAATTTCTTTTTCCAATGTCGTTGTTGATGTTTTAGCGAAGCAACACCAACAACCCAATAATATCCAATTCCTACTTCGTCCAGTTCTCTGTCTTTAATTCATCTATTCTACCAAAATGCTTGTTGTTATTGGTTGTCAGAACAAAATTTTCAACGATAGCTGTTGCAGCAATCAAAATATCGTTGTGGGCAATACTATTTCCTTCACTTCTTAGTTGTGTATAAATTTGTGCTGCTTTCTGTGCTACTTTTTTGCTGATTGGTAGAATAGTATGATTATTCAAAAACACTTCAATTTCGGCTGTTCGTTCTTTTGTATCTCCAAAATAAAGTCCATTCAAAAGCTCATAATAGGTAATAATACTGATGTTGATTTTTTGATTTTCCTTCAAGTATTCATTTACTTTTTGAGTTACTTTTTTTTCATTCTTTTTCTCATTTCTCAAAAAAAAGGACAGTGTATCTGTATCTAATAAGAAAGGTTTCATCTATTTTTTTAAATAGTCTTCTGTTGTATAAATTGCATTAATTACAATATTTTTATTTTCGCCTATTACAAACTCACTCAATCCGACATGAGATTTGTTTTTAGGATTCCAATCATACGTATAACCGAGCTGTGTCCAAGGATATTTTTCATCTATTCGACACTGATAATAACGACTAACTCTATTCTCGTTTACCCAACTCATATACGAAGTATCTGTATTTTCAGGGAAGCATAAATCACATTTATTATCTGTAATTTCACTATCAGGGCAAGGGCGAAATAAATCTTGAGGCTTTACCCAAATTTCGACAAAATAACTATAAGTAGCATTTGGTGGCAACCCTAATAATTGTTTGAGTCTTAGATTTACACTTTTAGTCTTTTCTTTTTTCATTCTCTCTACCAACTCTGGTGCTGTTGTAACCCATATTGGATAATTTCCAGTATTATAATGAGCAGAATCTAAATATTTTTCATAGTATGAAACATTTTGTTTCCAAGTAACCATTAAGATATACTCTTCATCATTAATTGTTTTTCGAATCAAATTAGTATTTTGAGGAGTAATAGCAACTAAATTAGTATAAACTTTTTCCACAGAAGGCGACATAGAACTTTCTATAGATTTTTGATACAACACAAATTCTCTATCATAAGTAATTTTACCATCAGCTATTTTTACAGATTGACAAGCTCCCAAAAATAGAAATGCAATAAAAAAGAGTAGCTTAAAATTTTTCATAGTAAGAAAGTTAAGTGTGAATAGATAACAATCTAATTAGAAAAATAGTTAATTCAAAGTAAGAAATCAATCACAATAATTTATAAAAAGAAGAAACCTATTCAGATTAATCTAAATAGGTTTTTTGGGTTTATAAAAAATAAATTGCTTCTTATTATGAAAAATAAGCTACATTTATTATGGTTTCAAAAAGCTATAATTTTCGCTAAAGTTTATCATTTGTTCTGCAAAAGAAGTGGAATAGCGAATCTTTACATCTTTGATTTCTTCGCCTTCCATGACAGGCTCAAGAACAGGTTGTAAAAATCCAGAATAAGGTGCTAGATCAAACTGTGCATAACGCTCTTTTACTTCTTTAAGCATTGCTGCATCTACTTTTACGCCATATCCTTCTACTAATTTTTCGGCTGATGCATAATCACCTTCTGATTTGAGTCGCTGAATTTCTCTCAAAAGCTCTCCAAAAATAACACGTAATTTATCATAATCATTGACTAAGAAATACGTTTTGTCATCGATTACTTTTTTCTCAATTACGTTTTCAGCTTTTCCTTTTTCGTATGCCCATTTTGCAACTAATTGACGGTTACGCATGTGGTCTTCTTCAATATCTGCACCTTCATCAAGACGACGAAGTTGTAGCATCATTCCATTCATGATATAAGAATCGTACTCAGCTTTTCCAGCTTCAATAGAAGGTAAAAGACCTAATTCTACTAATTTTGGGTCTAAAAGATAGTATAAAGCCACCAAATCAGCACGAGCTTCTTCCAAAGTAGAAGAGTAGTTTTTGAGTGTTTCTTTTGGTGTTCCTACTCCTTTGTTGATTTGTCCAGAAGCGTGTCCAATTACTTCATGAAGTGCTGTGTGCATTTTTCCACCTACATCTCCATATTCTTTCTGACGATTTTGCAGTTCTTCGGTTGGATAAAATTCGGCAGTCGTTTTTCCTCCCGATGCGTGATTATAGGCATCCTCAATATTTCCTAAAGAAACCGACTTCGAACCATACTGTTTTCTAATCCAGTTTGCATTTGGAAGATTGATTCCGATAGGCGTAGAAGGGGCAGCATCTCCAGCTTCATTGACAACTGTAATGATTCTATATGTAACACCTTTTACTTCTTTCTTTTTGTGTTCGTCCATAATGGAAGAATTATCTTCAAAATATTGTGCATTTTCTGACAAAACAGCCATACGTTTTGAGGCTTCTTTATCATCCATAAAAATTACAGATTCGTAGTTTGCACGATAACCAAGTGGGTCTCCATAGACTTCAATAAATCCATTAATAAAATCAACGTTAGTATCAGTTGTTTCTACCCAAGCCATCGACATTTCATCAAAGGTTTTCAAATCACCTGTTTTGTAATACTGAACAAGCAAATCAATTACTTTCTTTTGGTTAGCAGATTCGGCAACTGTTGAGGCTTTTTCTAACCAATAAACCATTTTTTCTAATGCTGCTGCGTATTGTCCACGTTTTTCGGCTGTTCCGATTCCATATTTGTATTCGTAAACGCCGTCTTTTTGTAGTCCTACAAGTGCATTATCAGGAGTAGTTCCTTTTATAAGTTGAGAATTCAGACCATACGAAATAGGTGTTTCATCATTCGGATTGGCAAAACTTTTATAGAAATTTTCTACTTCTTTTTGAGAAAGATTTTCATAAAAATTAGCTGCCGAAGTTTTAACTAAATCTTGTCCTTTCGTTTTGTTTACTTTCTTTCCATCGACGTTTGCATCAAAAATAACAGGCTTTAACATGGCTAAAAATGCAGTTGCATCTTGTCCTTCTTGCATTTCAAAACCAGCTTCTTCTGAGTTAGCAACTAAATTTTCAAAAAACTCATAAGAAAATTCAGGCATTATTTTTTTTTCTGAATAATGATGGTGAATTCCGTTAGAAAACCAAACTCTTTTTAAATAGGTTTCGAATTGTTGCCAATCTTCGCCAGATTTATCTCCGTTGTAAGTTTTATAGATATTCTCTAATGTTTTTCTGACCAAAAGATTGTGTTTGTAATTTTGGTCATACGTAATATCACGTCCACTACGCCCAGCTTCTGAAAGATAATAAAGAAGTTTCTTTTGAGAAAGAGGAAGCTCATCAAAACCTTTTACCTCGTAACGCAAGATTTTTATATCAGCAAAACGCTCCCCATCATAAGGAGGAATTTCTTCTTTTTCAGTAGTTGTTACAACAGAATCTGCTTTTACTTCTGTTGTGTCAGTTGGTTTTTTATCACCACAAGCAGGCAAAAACACTACGCCTGTACAAAAGGCTGCCAAAAGTCCATAATAGGAAATTTTGGATTTTAATTGGACTAAATTCATTTTTTATAAGGGTTAGTTTAGCTTCGCTGAGGGCTAAAGCCGTTGTTGTATAGCTATTTAATAAATCAAATGAGCTTTAAATTTGAGGTAAGTTAGTGTTTTTCTGTATTTTTTGAAAATGAGTGTACTACTGTGCCATAATATAATTAGATGTAGAAAATAGTTTTTGAAAAAGCCTTGTATTTAAACCTTAAGAGTCTTAAAGAACATTAGGGTTTAAAATTTAATATAAAGCCAACAAAAAACGCACAGAATATATGTTCTGTGCGTGTTTATTGCTCTTAAATTATCAGTATGAGTCTACTCTTTAATAACGTGAGTAAAAAATACTTCTTCTTTAGTAATGACTTTCAAAACATAATTTCCAACTGGCAATTTAGCAAGATGTAAGTATATGTTTCCATTTATATCTAATGGGATTTGCTTTCCTTCATAATGCAAACGAATATTTCCAAAACCATCACTTAGAGTGACAATTGTATTCTCATCTAGTTGAGGATACAAACTTTCTAGCTCTTCATTTTTACACTCTTGACAATCCACTTTGAATATTGCTGTAATATCAGATTCTGCTGGATTTGGATATGCGTTTAATTCTACTTTACCATTGAATCCATCACAATCAATAATTCTACCATTCATTTGTACTACTGTATGTACAATAGTTCTTGTTTCAGTCGTACCACAAGCATTTGTAACTCTATAAATTAAGGTAGTAGATTGATGTGGGAGATTAGGCGCACGCACTTGTCTAAAACCAAAGGCATCAGGAGCACCTATTACAAATGCTGGATTTGTACTTATCCATTCTTGTCTATCAGCAGCAACTAAAGGAAAATTAGCTTTATCTAACCTAGCTCTGATTTTGAAAGAAGAATTAGGACAAGTTTCATTTTGTGCATTTAAACCTGCGGTTTCTACATTTATGGCTGCTAAAGGCACTTTTCCAATTCGCATTTCTCGTTCCACAGTTACACTACAGCCTGTTCGGTTACTAGTAACTACAGCCTGAAGTGTATAAACCCCACTAGAAAAAGGAGTAACAAAACTAACTGTAGGTGCTCCTCTTGAAGGCAAAGGAAACAAAGGCAAGCTAGAGCCATTATCGAAAAGAATACTATAACTCCAAGAAACAGAAGTATTGGCAGGAACATTAAACAAACTCACTACATTAGATTGATTTGGACAGATAGTTCTAGGAAAATCATCGCCAAAACGAGGAACTGGAGAAGTAGCCAAAACGGTATAAGTTCCAAACTGATTCAATGCTTGATTTCTACGCACTCGCAAATACAAACGATTTGGATTATTAACAATATCACAAGGAATAGAAATCTGCCATCTTGTTTGATTGGGAACAGCAGACGAAACGATACGAGTTAGTAGTTGTGTTTCAACAGAAAGCCCTCTATCTTCTCCTGCATTAAAAACCTCTATATCCTCTATAAAGTTAGCAATAGTAGATTCCACTGTAATTATATAATCATCTATAACTCCATTTGGAGGTGTTTCGATAGGAATCCAATCGGTATTATCTATTACTTCATTGTAGATATTTTTATGGAAAGTATGAAGTTGTGGAATATTCAAATGTAATAAATGTTCTTGTTCTAGTCCACGTCTATTTGTACTTAATGCTCCACTAACAGTATTATTAGGCTCATAAATATCTACTTGTCTTCCATTCAAATCTATTCGCCACCTTCCAGACCTTCCTCTTGGTGTATGTAATAAAGTTGACCACATTACACCTACTTGCGTCTCTGTAAATGTTTTGCGACAACTTCTATTTCCGTATGCCATATAATTATCACCTAGAGGATGAAAACGCTCTCCCCAATAATCTTTTTTGTTACCTGTATAAGTACAAGTTGCAGTATTTATATTGTCTGTCAGTTTTGGGTCTGCTTCTGTATCACACAAAAAATCTCCTGTATAAGAACAACGTTTTACAATAGGTAAAAAAAGCAGATTTACAGGAAAAACCAAACAAGCAGGGTCACCTGTCGCACCACGAGTAACAGGCTCACGTAAACACCATGTATTTCCTGCTGTAAACTGATGGGTATGAAATAAACCCAAATAATGACCTAGCTCATGTGCCATAGAAGTAGCTGAGTTCCTACTAGCATATCTATTACGCTCCAAAACAATAAACTCTTTTGCTAAACCACTAAAATAGGTATCACCTCCAGTAGTAATATATACATTTATCGCTTTGTCATCATAGTAAGCTGAATTGCCCGAACCACTTAAAAACAGCAAAATACGTGCAGCAGAAGGAGAAGTATTCTGAAAAACTACCTGCCTTGAACCCTTCATATAAAACTGAATACCTGAAGGAACTTCTGTACTACGAAAAGCATCATTGGCATCATCTACTAAGCGTTGGAGTTCTAATTCTTGAGGTAAATCATCATCTTCTCCATCTTTTAACAAGTTTGCAGGGTCAGAATTATTACCAGTAGTAAAAATCCAAAATCGAATAGGAATGCGCCATTTGATATCAGGCACAATACGAGAATATTGTGAGGGAATACCGTCGACACCTCTCACACTATCCATAAATGAAGGTAAATAATCTGGATTTCCAAACCATGGTAGGTTTGCAGCCTCTTGTATATCCACATCAGGCGTAGCACAATCTTGTGCTTTAGTAGTAAAACTACATAGAAATAGAAAAATGAAAAAGCTAGTTTTTACGAATTGTAGCTGCTGGAATTCCTGTATCATTAGTTGTTGATTCAATAAGTTTATTATTATAAAAGAAACGTCCGTAGTCAAGTAAATATTTACAAGTTTTTTTATTTACTCTATACTCATGACGGATGGTATCAGTATCTTGAAAGGATAAATAAAGATAATAGGTTTTTGTAATATCCTCTTCTTTAGGGGTGTCTCTTTCTATGTAAACAAGAGAGCATCTACCTCCTACATCAGCCATAAAATCTTCGACGATATTATAATTCTCGTCATAAAGTTTTACACTGTCTTCATGGATATAACCAAATGCTCCTATTATTGGCTGCCAATTATTAGGAGAGCGTTCATAGCGAAGAGAAAAATTTTGCCTTTTTTCTCCATCATCATCGCCATACTGGTCTGGACAGGAGCTACACCCCCAAAAGGATAAAATAGCCATCCAAAAGGCTATTAATTTTAATTCTTTCATTTTAATTGAGTTTTAGTTTATTAAAAAAATGCGAGTGCAAATGTAGGGTTTTGTTTTATAAGTAAAAATATTTTATCATAAATTTTATTTGTTTTGTAATACTATAGACAAAAAAATAAGGCTAGATTGCCTTTGTACAAAGTATTTTAATATAACCTTGCAAACAAAAAATGCTTCGTTTCTGAACAAACGAAGCATTTTTTATAGAAAAACAGTTTTTTTTAATCCCATTTCAAATGACTTCTGACTTCGTCATCTTCTGAATTAGTTTTTTTGATAAGGTTTTCGTCGTCTTCTTCTCTATCAAACTGTGTAAAGTCATAATTTGGCATCAAATCGCTTTTTACATGTTCAACAACTTCTGTAAGTCCTGCTATTATTTTATTAAAATCTTCTTTATATAAGAAAACTTTATGTTTTTCAAAAAAATGACTTCCATTATTACGGAATACTTTTTTGCTCTCTGTTAGTGTAATATAATAATCTTCTTCCCAACGAGTAGGCTTTACGTCTATAAAATAAGTACGTTTTCCAGCACGGACTTTTTTTGAAAAAACGGTTTCATTGTGATAGTTAGGCTTGGAATAATCGTTGTTTTTTTCCTGCTCATCGTCAAAATACTCGCTCATTTTTATTTATTTTTTAAATGGTTATGAAACTCTTTTTGATTAAATCTTTAGAATAGAAATACGCTTTAAGACTTCAAATATATTAAAAACTATTTCTTTTTGAAAAATCAAGACCTGAAAAATAAGGGTTTAGCAAATCAGAGTTCCATTTTCAAGTAAAGATTTGCTATATTTACAACCAAATTTTACATTAGAATAAAGAAGTTGGGATAGCATTCAAGTTCTTTGTAAAATATTCTCAACTAGAAAATAGCCTAAAAAAACATATAAATTAAATATAGACTTGGAACAAATAGAAAATCCAGATGGCAAACAAAGTTCAGCCAAACTCAAAAACTTAGATTACAATACACAAAGAGATGCTCTTGTTTTGAAAGAGTATGGAAGGAATATGCAAAATATGGTGCGTCATCTCAAAACCATTGAAGATATAGAGGAACGTACTCGTGCAGCCGAAACACTTATCAATTTGATGAAGCAGCTCAACCCAAGTGTAAGAGAAAATAGTGATAATATCCATCGAATTTGGGATCACTTATATATTATGGCTGATGGAGAAATTGAGTTTAATAATGAGTTTTTGCCACAAACAGAAGAAGAACGCACCAAAAAACCTGACCATATTGGTTACACCGAAACTCCTGTTAAGTATCGTCATTATGGTAGAAATGTAGAATTAGTAATTGCAAAAGCAGCTGAATTAGAAGATGAGCAAGAAATCATTGATGCTGTCGCTGATATTGGAAAATTAATGAAATCTTTTTACCTTACTTGGAATAGAGATAGTGTAGAAGATGAAGTAATTTTGAAAGACATTAAACGCCTTTCTGGTGGAAAAATAGATATTGATATAGAAATCATTAAAGAAGATAATCTTTTTGAACTCGGAAGCGCACCACGACAACGTCCTCAAAGACAAAGTTCTAGTGATAATCGTTCTCGCTCTAATCGCAACTCTAACTCTTCACGTCCTACTGCTTCAAATAATGCAAGCAATAGAAGAAGAACGCAAGGAGCTAAGAAAAATAGAAGAAACAAGAAAAGAAGAAAATAACCTTCTTATCAACTATAAATTAAAATCACTATCCAACCTTTATTTCAAATAGTGATTTTATTTTAAAAAATATTAAAAGTAAAGCTATTAAAAAAGTTAGCAAACCTTTTTCAACTTTATTAGTTCATAACTTTGTCAAAAAATAGCCAATACGTTTTGTAGTTTTTAAGTCTACAAAAAGCCAAAAAGAAATTATCATCACTTATGCAGTACGAAATAGCTAGAAACATTGTCTTTCAAATCATAAAACGTTGGAAACCAGACGAAGCACACTATAAATTTTCTCCTGTTGCTACATCAGAAGGAATTTCTAGCAGAAGAGAAATGCGTCAATGGGTCGGACATTTACAAGATGTTGGACGTGAAGCACATTTACATTTCATTGAAAAAGAAATTTCAAGAGAAGAGTTAGATGAAGTTCTTTCTGTTACTGCGCTTCCTTTAGTTCTTTTTCAATCTAATGAAGGAAATGCGAACCCTGTTTTGGCATGGCATGGAAAAAAGGATACCATCCATACTATGCAAGAAGATGGTGAGAACTGGAAAGAAAATGATATTGTCAATCATAATGAACTCATCAGTACGCTTGCTTGTAAAGCAGATTTATATGGAGATAGTGAATTATGCCAGCCCAACACAATTTATTGTCTTGTTCCGATGCTTATTGATCCTATTGCTACACCAGAAGAGATAAAAGATAAAGAGCGCACTCCTGCACAGCGTTTGTGGCATTTACTCCTGACTGAAAAACGTGATATTTCTTACACCTATATTTATGCAATGATTGTAGGTTTGCTTAGTCTTACCTTACCTTTAGGTGTTCAAGCTATTATTGGACTTATTTCGGGTGGTCTTATTATCAATTCTATTGTTGTTTTGATTGCCTTTGTGGTAGCAGGTACACTTATTAGTGGAATCATGCAAATTATGCAGATGAGTATTGTAGAGACACTTCAACAACGACTTTTTACTCGTGCAGCCTTTGAGTTTGCTTATCGCATTCCTCGTATTCGTTTAGAATCGATTCTCACGCAATATGCTCCAGAACTTGCCAATCGTTTTTTTGATATTCTAACACTTCAAAAAGGTTTAGCTAAATTACTTACTAGTGTTATTACAGCTCTTTTACAAGTTCTTTTTGGGTTGATGCTTTTGGCTTTTTATCATCCATTTTTTGTATTTTTTGGTTTGTTTTTAGTGGCTGTTTTGGGTCTGATATTTTACTTTACAGGAAAAAGAGGTTTAGATACAAGTCTTTATGAATCAAAATATAAGTATAAAGTAGCATATTGGTTAGAAGAATTGGGTAGAAATCAGAGTGTTTTTAAAATAGCAGGAAATACACTTCTTCCTTTAAAGAAAATGCAAAAGCTACTTACAGGGTATTTATATAAAAGAAAATCACATTTCCGTATTTTAGTAATTCAATATTCAGCTTTTGTAGCCTTTAAAACAATTATTACTGGAGGTGTTTTGATTTTGGGTAGCCTTTTGGTTATCGAAAGAGATATTACTTTAGGTCAATTTGTAGCTTCTGAAATTGTAATCATTTCAGTTATTACAGCAGTAGAAAAAATGATTTTGAATTTAGATGTAATTTATGACACACTTACAGCAGTAGAAAAAATTGGGAATGTAACTGATTTGAAATTAGAAAAAACAAATACGTTTGATAATTTTAATAGAAAAGGTTTTCATATCAAAGCACATGGAGTTTCTTATACTTATCAAGGAAATGATACTCCAACTCTCAAAAATGTAGATTTAGAAATAAAACCTCAAGAATATGTAGGAATTATTGGAAACGAAGGGGCTGGAAAATCTACTCTAATGAAAATCATTACTGGACTTTATGACGAATACAAAGGACATATTACTTTCAATGGTTTTACACTGCGAGATTTAAATATCAAAAATTTACAAGATTACATTGGAGACAATCTTTCTCATGAAGATGTTTTTGAAGGAACACTTTTAGAAAATATCACAGTAGGAAGAGAAGGTTTTAATATGGAATATCTCAATCACGTTTTGGATATAGTAGAACTAATTGATGACATTCAATCTCTTAAAGATGGTCTACAAACACAGATGTTACCTTCTGGACAAGGTTTTTCTTCTACCTTCCAAAAGAAAGTAGTTTTTGCAAGAAGTATGCTAACACATCCCAACTTAATTGTTTTTGATGATTTTTTCTACAACCTAGAAGGTAGCTATAAACGTAGAGTTTTAGATAAAATCTTACAAAAAGATAAATATCCTTGGTCTATTTTTGCAGCTAGTCATGACCCTATTTTATTAGAAAAAATGGACAAGATTTATTTAATGAAAGATGGAACAATTATTAAAGAAGGTACTTTTAATGACCTTTTGAAAGATGAGTATTTTGATGATTTGATTGCAGGTATTTTTGAAAAATAAATATTCTAATTAATCAGAAAACAAGAAAATAGAGTAGCTTAGAAAGCAATACCACTCTTTTTTTTGTAAAAAATGTTGCTAAAAGTGATAATTAACATTTCCAATAGTAGAATAATTTGTTTTTTTATTGTATTTTTGAATCGTAGTGAAAAATATTATCATAGCTAGAAAGCAAAATTCACGATAAATAATTACACAAATTAGCAAACCAACAGTAATTTATTAAATCAGCCTCGCATAAATGCAATACAAAATAATAAACACCTTGTTTAGAGGTTTCTTTTTATCTACTCTATTCTTACTTTTTATAGTAAGTAATACTGTTTTTGTATTTGCTCAAGAAAATGATGAACTAAAATTACCTAAGTTAATAGTTGAACAACTTAGCATAGAAGAAGGATTATCTCAAAATAGTGTGAAAGCTATGTTACAAGATAGTGAAGGCTATTTGTGGATAGGAACAGATGATGGTTTAAACAGATACAATGCATACGACATTACAACTTTTAGGCACAAAAGAGAGGATTCACTTTCTATTATAGATAATCAAATAGAGTCTATCTATGAGGATACCAATCATAATATTTGGATAGGAACAATAGCTGGAGTTTCTGTGTTTGACCGTAAAACTCAAACGTTCAAGTCTTTTTATAAAAAAGAAAATAAACAAAATACATTAGTAAATAATAAGGTAACAGCCATAACAGAAGATAAAGAAGGTTTTATTTGGTTAGGTACTGAAAATGGATTGAGTAAATATGATTACAATAATAATTCATTTACTAACTATGTAGCATCTGAAAATGATAGTCTTTTATTGGGAACTAATAACATAAAAGCTTTAAAAGTAGATAATAATAATAATTTATGGATAGGTACTACTAAAGGATTAAATAAATGGAACAGTGAACGAAAACCACAGCAATTATATCGTTATTACTATACTTATTATACTGATTCAACCAAATTATTTGGAGACAATATATCAGATATACATGTAACACAAAGTGGAGATGTATGGATAGGTACAGCAGGAGGATTCAATCTCTACAAACCACAAACAGATAACTTTGAACGTTTTATTTATAATAAGAGACCAATGTACATTGAGTCTCTTACAGAAGGTTCTAATGGCATTTTGTGGGGGGCAGGAAATGACTATATATATAAATTAGAAGTTGACTCAAAAAATGTTATTCGTTACAGAACCTCTTTAGATGACTTGGGTTCTATGCCTTCTATTGTCAGAACTAAAGAAGGGGTTATTTGGATATCTTCTCGTAATTTAGGAGCTTTAAAGTATGATCCTCTGACAAGTCAATTCAAATATTATTATACTGAAGTTGGTAACAAAAACTCTCTTCCTCATAGAAATGTCTGGACTGCCATAAAAGATGCACAAGGTATTGTATGGGTAGGTACAGATGAAGGACTTTCTCGTATAGATAGAACGGGAGCTATTTCTGAATATTATCATATCAAAAAAGGAGAGGGTAAATATGATTTTCCAATAGAAAGTGTTACAGAAGTTTTTCAGACAAGAGAAGGAGAATTATGGGTAGCTGGTGGTTATACACTTTCTCGTATGACAAGTTTTTCAAAAGAAAAAGGAGCTAAATTTGTAAGTTTAAAACGTGATAGTAATGACTCTACTACACTTCAATCTCCTACTTTAAATATATTACAAGATAAACAAGGAAGTATTTGGATAGGTACTTTTAGTGGTATCTATAAAATGAACCCTTCTTTTAAAAAAGAATTTGGATATGAAGGAGAACGCTTCCTAAAGGAAGTTGCAATCTGGACTAGCTACGAAGATAAAAATGGAATTCTTTGGTTAGGATCAAATCAAGGACTCATAAAAGTAACCCGAGATGAAAACAATACCCCTATTGATTTTAAATACTATAAAAATGACCCTGAAAATCTAAAATCAGTTAGTCATAATACTATACGAGCTCTTGCAGAAGATTCAAAAGGTAATTTTTGGGTAGGAACGACAAATGGTCTGAACTTAATGAATCGTGAAACAGGAGAGTTTGAACATTGGGGAGAAAGAAACGAACTGGCTAATTATGCTATTTATGGAATTTTGGTAGATGAAAAAGATAACCTTTGGATAAGTACAAACTTTGGACTCATGCGTCTTTTAGGAGATGATAGTATAGATGATTCTAAACGAATGACTAACTATAATCCAAAAGATGGTTTACAAAGTAGTGAATTTAATTCAGGGGCATTTTTTAAAGCAGAAGATGGAGAAATGTTTTTTGGAGGTATTCAGGGCTTAAATGCTTTCTATCCTCAAGACATCAGACCTAGTATTTATGTTCCACCTGTTGTTATGACAGATTTCAAAATACTTAACCGTTCTGTAGGTATCAAAAACTTGGGTAATCCAGAATCTCCTTTAACTGTTGATATTTCTCAAACTAAAGAAATAACTCTTACTTACGAAGATAAAGTAATTACTTTTGAGTTTGCTGCAATTAATTATAGGAGACCTGAAAAAACTAATTACTCTTATATTTTAGAAGGCTTTGATAAAGAATGGAATGAAGTTGGAAATCGTCGTTTTGCTACCTATAGTAATCTTCCAGCAGGAAATTATACATTCAAAGTAAAGGCTTCTAATAGTGATGGAATCGAAAATAATGAAGCCATAACTATAACAATAAAAGTGTTACCTCCTTGGTGGAAATCTTGGTGGTTTCTGACTATTGCTAGTATATTTGTTGTTGGAGCATCGATAGGTTTTTATACTAATAGAATGAATGTAGTAAAACGCCAAAATGATAAGCTAGAACGTTTAGTAGGAGAAAGAACTGCTGAAATAGGTCAGCAAAATGTATTACTAGAAAATCAAAAAACAGAAATTGAGCGTTCGTATAGTAATATTCGTGTGCTTAGTGAAATTGGACAAAAAATTACTTCTATTCTTGACTTAGATGCTGTTATTAGTGCTGTTTATGAATATGTAAATGAACTTACTGATGCAACAGCTTTTGGTATTGGTATTTACAATGCTGAAAAGGAGCGTATAGATTTTAGAGGTTTCATAGAAAATGGTCAGCGTATTCCAGATAGCTTTGATAAGATTACAAATGAAAATAAACTATCAGTAGTTTGTCTTACTCGTAATGAAGATATTATCATTAATGATTTTGCAAAAGAACATACTCAATATATCAGCGAAGTTTCCTTAGATAGAGTAGGAGATACATATCAATCTATCATTTATTTACCTTTACTTTTAGAAGGAAAAATTGTAGGTGTGCTGACTGTACAAAGTCATTCTACAAATGCTTATTCTAGAAATGACCTTACTATTCTTCGTACTTTAGCTTCTTATATTTCAATTGCTTTAGATAATGCTCGTACTTATACACAATTGGAAGGAGCAAATGATCTTATCAAGACCAAAAATCAAGCTATTATGGATAGTATCCGTTATGGAGAAACTATTCAACATGCTATTCTTCCAGACCCTCAAGATTTTATTAGAAATTTTGAAGATCACTTTATTATTTTTAAGCCTCAAGCAGTAGTTTCAGGAGATTTTTATTGGTCTATTCGTACAGGAAATAAAACCTTTGTAGCTGTTGTGGATTGTACAGGACATGGTGTTCCTGGTGCATTTATGTCTATGATAGGAAATACAATCTTGAATGAGATTGTTACATTACAAAATGTAACAGAACCAGCACAAATCTTAGAAAACTTAAATCAAGGCATTTGGGAAGCACTCCATCAAGAAGATTATCAAAACTTAGACGGAATGGATATTTGTTTGTGTGTAATACAAGATGCAGACGAACTTAATATGCGTGTAGTAAATTTTGCAGGAGCAAAGAGACCTCTATTTATCCTAAAGAATGATAAACTTATAGAAGTCAAAGGAAGTAGAAAATCTATTGGAGGAAGACAAAAAACAGATGCAGATTACGAACAACGTCAGCTTTTATTACACCCTGGAGATATTCTTTATCTTACCACTGATGGTTATGTTGATCAAAACGACTTTGACCGTGTAAAATATGGTACACTTCGTTTCAAAAAAGTATTAGCTTCTTTTACAGGAATGTCTTTACACGACCAAAAAGAAGTGCTATTAGAAGAAATGAGAAATCACATGGGAGAAGAAGAACAGCGTGACGATATAACACTTATTGGTCTTAAAATGTAACTCCTCATACTAAACGCAAACCAACCAAAGAGAGGTTTTAGTTTATTTTTAATAAATGAGTTTTTATATGTAAAATATCAAAATAAATATATCTCTAGTTTTTAGTCTAAGATGACCATAGAAAACAAAAAATATTACGCATTATATTTAGAACAACTTAGCCATTCAACTTCTGAAGAGAAAAATTTCATTAAAAACCATTTGACAATACAAAAATTAGATAAAGGAGAATTCTTTTTAGAAAGTGGAGAAATTCAAAAAGAAATGGGTTTTATTTGTCAGGGACTCATACGCAGATATTTTATAAATGAACAGGGTAATGAAATAACAACAGGTTTTACCAAGGAAAATCAATATATTACTGACTACCCAGCTTTTATCAGACAGAAACCTACCAAGTATTTTTTACAATGTTTAGAGCCTTGCATTATTATCAAACTACCTTACAATACGATTCAGGAAAGTTATAAGAAATTTAAAAATAGTGAAATGCAGGGGCGATTTATTGCAGAAATGGTTTTGACAGTTTTGAGTGATAGAGTTGAGAGTTTTTTATTCAATACAGCAGAAGAAAGGTATCTAAAATTTATAGCTGAAAATCCTGATCTTATGCAGAGAGTGAGTTTGACAGATTTATCTTCTTTTTTAGGTATTAAAAGACAATCTTTGAGTAGAATAAGAAATAAAATGAGCAAAAAATGATTTTGTCACAAATGTGTCAGGTAGATAGTATTGTTATTCTGCATCTTTGTAAGAAATAACCAACTAAATATCGTAAAAATGATTTCAAATAATAAACTTATTACAATAGCATTATCAGTACAATTTATCTTTCTTTCGTTTTCCTTATTCGGACAAAACTCAAAGACTGACCACACAATTCATAAAGCTGTACAACAACACACTGATAAAATTTTTGATAGTCTAATCAAAGTACGCCGAGATTTGCATACTTATCCCGAATTAGCTGAGCAAGAAAAAAGAACTTCCCAAAAAATAGCACATTACTTAAAATCGCTTGGGTTAGAAGTTCATACAAATATTGGTGGATATGGAGTCGTTGGAATTCTCAAAACAAATAAAAAAGGAAAACGAATTGCTTGGCGAGCAGACATTGATGCTCTCTCATCAGAATTTCCTGATGTAGTAGAGTTTTCATCAAAAAATAAAGGGGTAAGACATATTTGTGGACACGATATACACACAACCATAGGTCTTGGGATTGCTAATGTATTGACAAATTTGAAAGACAGTCTTACAGGTACTATTTATTTTGTATTTCAACCTTCAGAAGAAAATTGGAAAGGTGCAAAGGCAATGATTGATGATGGTTTATTTGATATTATCAATCCAGATGAAATATATGCCTTACACGTTTCCCCTATGCCTCAAGGAGTTATTGCTGCCAGAAGTAGAAATTTGTTTGCAGATTATAAAGATTTAAAAGTTGTTCTTAAAAAGACAGAAGACAAAGATGAAATAATTAACTACACAAAAGAACTAATATCTAGTTTTCAAAATGTTGCCACTGATAGTAAATTTTGGGATGTTAGAAATTTAATGGATGCTGAGATAGGTTTAGCAAATCCAAAAACTATCTTTAAAGACTATGTTACAGTAAATTCAAATTTTCGTATTGAAGAAAAAGAGAATGAAATTGTGATAAAAGCTTATCTAAGTGCTAGTAATGAATACAAATTAGATTCAGTTTTATCAAGTCTAAAGCAAAAATTCTTACTGTCTAACTACTCAAAAAATTTAGTTGATATTGCCTATTCTTATGAAATAGCCCTTGTTCTAAACGATGAGAAATTAACCCCTTTAGTTACCAATAGTATTAGCGATATTTATGGAAAGCAAAGTGCAATCTCATTACAAGGTGTAATACCAGATGGACGTAGTGATGATTTTGCCTATTATCAAGAATACGCTCCTAGTGTTTATTTTTTAATAGGTGCTTCAGATTATAAAAATGGTGTGATTTCTATGCCTCACTCACCCAACTTTGCAGCAGACGAAAACAGCATAAAAACTGGAGTAAACTATTTTTCATCCATGATTATAGAAAGATTGAAAGAATAAAAGCCATTATTCCCCAAAAAGAGGTTAGAGAATGAGTTTCTATTCTTGAAGACAAAAAAACAAAATTATCCGATTTCTATAAATTGGAAATTTGTTTTAAATATTAAACAACTTAAAAAAATAATGAAAAAGAAAATTCAAACTGAAGATAACAATAAAGTGGAAAAAGAGATTACAGACTCAAATTTGACAAATTTGGAAGAACAAGAAAAAAGAATTGAATCTGTAATTTCTGAATGTGAAGATAATTTTGAATTGATAGAAATATGGCTAGAATATTTAGAAAATAATGTAGAGTTACCTTGTAAAGTAATTTATAATGGATATTCTAGAGATGAATTGAAATCAGGAACAGAAATTATTTTAAATGATTTTGTAGATAGTGAGGAGCATTATGGTGTAATAGGAGCTGGGAAATTTAATCGTCAAACTATTAATTTTCCATTATGCGAAGTAGAACCTGTAACTATCACACCAAAAAATCAAGCCTTATATGATTATGTAGTTTGGTTTACTAATAGATAAATCTCTAGACCGTTGTCGGTGTCCCCACCGACGACTCATTTCAAAAAAATAATTCCTTCATCAAAATATAACTTCCCATTATCAGCACAAACCATCCAAAAAGAGGTTTTAGTTTTGCTCCGTCGATGCGTTTTGAAAGTGCCATTCCTACAAAAATCCCTAAAATAGACATAGTAGAAAGAATCAAAAGGAGTTTCCAATCGGTTTGCATTTGATTTTGAGAAACCAAAAAACCAAAGAAAGAATTGAGTGTAATAATAGTAAGCGAAGTACCAATGGCTTCTTTCATTTCCAAACCCAACAGAAAAACCAAAGCAGGAATAATAATAAATCCACCTCCAGCACCCACAAGACCTGTAATAAGACCAACTACCAAACCTTGTAAAATTACCATTGGATAGTTGAACGATTTTTTTTCTGAGTCTAAATCTAAGTCATTGTCGGTGTCCTCACCAACGACAGATGTAGAACCTGATTTTATCATCTTATAAGAAGCCAAAATCATCAAAATGGCAAATAAAGCCATTAAGAAAATTCCTTTTGTAAGAACAAAACTTCCTACATTCAAAATCTCATTAGGAATAGCTGGAACTAAATATTGTCTAGTCAAAAAAACCGAAAAAATAGATGGAATCCCAAAAACTAAAGCCGTTTTCATTCTGACCAAACCTTGTTTGAAATACGTAAACGCACCTACACTACTCGTCAGACCAACTACAAAAAGCGAGTAAGCCGTCGCCACAACAGGCTCAATACTAAACAAATAAACCAAAACAGGAACAGTCAGAATACTTCCACCTCCTCCAATAAGTCCAAGTGAAATTCCAATAAAAATGGCAGCAAAATAACCTATAAATTCTATCATCATTGTAAAATAAGTAACAATTACGAATTAAAAATTACGAATTACGATTTCAAATTATATTGATTTTTCGCTGGTGTTACACAAAGTATGATTTTTTAAAAGTGTTTTAGAATAGCAAAATTATGTAACTAAAAATTGCCCACAATGCCGTTGTTGGTGTTTTAGCGAAGCGACACCAACAACCAAATAACTTATCATACTTTTTACAACACCACCGATTTTTCAATTAATTATTAAATCAAAAATAGTAACTTATTTAATTCTTGTTCTAACAATATATTTTTTCTTACAAAAATGAGGATTTTAAAATAACTTATCAGCTACTTTTGTTACAGAATCGTAATTTTATTTCTACCCAATTCTACTACTCCATTATTTTCAAGCTGTTTCAAAAGTCTTGAAACGACAACTCTAGCTGTAGCAAGTTCGTTGGCGAGTTGTTCGTGAGTAATAGAAATAGTTTTTGAGCCTGTCAGTTCTATTTTTTTCTGTAAAAGATGTAAAAGACGTTCATCTACTTTCTTAAAAGCCATTGCATTGACGACATCTAAAAGCTCTTCAAAACGCTTGTGGTACAACCTAAAAATATAATCTAACCATTCGGGATATTCTTTTATGAAGAGCATTACTTTATCAATTGGCAAAAATAAAATCTCTGCATCTTCTTCTACTTCTGCACGCACTTTACTGGCTTCATTGTGCATTCCACCCAAAAAAGACATAATACAACTTTCACCAGATTTGATGTAATAAAGGAAAATTTCTCTGCCATCTTCTTCTGTTCGAAGAACTCTAATACTTCCCTTTGCAATAATTGGAATAGAACGAATAGAAGATTCTTCTTCCAAAATAACATCACCTGCTTTATAGTTTTTGATGATACTATTATCGTAAAGTTTTTGAGTAAGCTCTGGCGAAGTTTTGAATTCTGTGAAGGTTTGAAGCATTATTTTTTAATTGATAAATGACAACTATTATTTTGCAAGTAGTAAAGTCAAATCCTATTATCTTTGTTTGAAATATGAAAATACTTAATTGAAAACCTATGCTTACAGATACACTCCTTTTAATAGAACCCAATCATTTTACAGCAAATCCTGATACGATTGCTACAAATTTTTATCAAGAAAAAATAACAGATAATATTGACCCTCAAAAACTTGCCAAACAAGAATTTGATTTGTTAGTAAAAGAACTCCAAAAAAACGACATAAAAACGATTGTACTTCCTGCTCAAAGAAAAGATGGAAAAGAACCCATTACACCAGATGCCCTTTTTCCAAATAACTGGATTTCTTTTCATTCTGATACACATAAAAAGGCTATTTTATATCCTATGTGTGGAGAAAACAGAAGACAAGAACGCAGAAACGATGCCATTGAAGAAGCCCAGAAATTAGGTTTTCAGATTGATGAAATTATAGACTTGACTAACTTTGAGAATCAAAATAATTTCTTAGAAGGCACAGGAAGTCTTGTTTTAGATAGAAAAAATCGAATGGTTTATGCCTGTCTTTCACAGCGAACAGATAAAGATTTAATTTATTTATTTTGTGAAAAAATGGATTATGAATCTGTCTTTTTTTATTCTGAACAAGAAACTAGTGAAGGTTGGAAACTAATTTATCACACCAACGTAATGATGTCAATAGGTGAAAATATAGCTGTTGTGTGTCTAGATTCCATTAGAGATAAAGTAGAAAGGGCTTATTTAATTCAAAAACTAGAAGAAGCAGGAAAAAACATTTTAGAAATAAGTCTTGAACAAAAACATCACTTTGCAGGCAATATGTTGCAAGTCAAAAATACAAAAGATGAAAAATTTTGGGTTATGTCAGAAGCTGCTCACAAAATTCTTTCTCAAAATCAGATAGATATTTTACAAAAAGAAAGTAAGATTATTTCTAGTCCTATTCCTACCATTGAAAAATATGGTGGTGGAAGTGTTCGTTGTATGCTTTGTGAAGTTTTTTAATTCTTTTAAATTAAAATCTTTCCAAATTAGCCTTTTAAGAAAGTTTATTTGGAAAAATGACAACAAATTTCTCACTTTTGTAGTAAGTATAAAAAAACTCAACGACGGCTTTAGCCTCGTTGACGGTTAAGTTCAAAACAATGAACCGTCGTTGAGACTCAAATGAAGCCGTCAACGAGGTTTAAAATAAAAATGAATAATTTTCCAAATATATCACAAAACATAAAAACTCGTTTTCCATTTTTTTGGATAACCATGAGTTTGTTTTTGCTTGTCGGACATTCATTTACGCCTCACTGTCATCATCAGCATGTAGTTTGTAAATCAAATACAATTCATACACACAAAGCAACACCTTCAAACTTTTTTGCTTTACTATATTCTCCTAACGTTGGAGAAGAACATTTGCATAATTTTACAGAAGAAGGTAACTCTGTTTCTACTCAGCTTCAAAAAATAGTCAAACAAGATATAAAATCTAATTTTAAGGCTATTTTGACAGATTTTTCTACTGCTCAAAATCACACAAAACAAGCAGTAGTTTCTAGCAAAAATACATACATTTGTTTTTTTGCTCATACTATACAAGATATTCTTTTTAAGAATATTCCTCTTCGTGCGCCCCCAGTTTTAGCATAATCTTTCGATTTATTTTTTCTTGAAATTACTAGTTCAAGCGTCGATGCTTGAATCAGTTAATACATTATACCGTATTCCTACCCTCCTTCGGAGGGGCTGGGGGAGGTCAAATCAAAAATTTTATGTTAGACAACCTAATCGGATTTTCTATCCGTAATAAATTCATTGTCTTTATGGGAGTTTTGGCTCTTATTGGCTGGGGAACATATTCTCTCCTCAATTTGCCTTTAGATGCCGTCCCTGATATTACAAATAATCAAGTTCAGATTGTTACGCAATCGCCTACTTTAGCTCCTCAAGAAGTGGAGCGTTTTATCACTACGCCTGTCGAACTCTCTATGGCAAATTTGCCAAATGTTGTTGAGGTGCGTTCGGTTTCAAAATATGGTCTTTCAGTGGTTACGATTGTTTTCAAAGAAGAAACTGAACTTTTGAATGCTCGTCAGCTTGTTAGCGAACAATTAACGGCTATTTCTGCCGAAATTCCTTCTCATTTGGGAACGCCTTCTTTAATGCCCATTACAACAGGGTTGGGCGAGGTGTATCAATATACACTCAAAGTAGAAGAAAAATTCAAAAATAAATATTCCATTACTGACCTACGAACTATTCAAGATTGGATTGTAAAAAGGCAAATGGCTGGCGTGGAAGGAATTGTCGAAGTGAGTTCTTTTGGAGGAAATCTCAAACAATATGAAGTTTCTGTAAATCCTGCCACGCTGCAAGGTTTGGGAATTACTTTGAATGATATTTATGATGCTTTAGCTTCAAATAATGCCAATGGAGGAGGAAGTTATATCGAAAAAACGCATTATAGATATTATGTAAGAACGGAAGGATTGATTAATGCTGAAAATTCATTAGAACAAATTCGTCAAATTCCTATCAAAGTCAGAAATTCAAAACCTGTTTTGATTGGAGAAATTGCCGAAGTAAAAGAAGGCTATGCACCACGATTAGGTGCAATGACACAAGCAGGAACAGGCGAATCAGTCGGTGGAATTGTCTTGATGTTAAAAGGTGCAAATTCTTCAGAAGTCATTGAAAACATCGAAGAGCGTGTAAAATTAGTTCAAAAAGCATTGCCCGAAGGAGTCAGTATTGTTCCTTATTTAGAGCGTTCCGACTTGATTGGAAGAGCCATTGCAACGGTTACAAAAAACTTATCAGAAGGTGCATTGATTGTAATTTTTGTTTTGGTTTTGCTTTTAGGCAATTTTAGAGCAGGTTTTATTGTCGCTTCTGTAATTCCGTTGGCATTGATGTTTGCTTTTGGAATGATGAATCTTTTTGGAGTTTCGGCAAATCTGATGAGTTTGGGAGCGATTGATTTTGGTTTGATTGTAGATGGTTCGGTTATTATTGTTGAAAATGTTGTCCATCAATTATACAAAAAGTATAAAGGTCAGAAACTGACAGCGCAGCAAATGGATAATGCCGTTTTGGATTCTTCTCTCCAAATCCGACAATCGGCAGCCTTTGGAGAAATCATTATTTTGATGGTTTATTTACCAATTTTGGCACTTACAGGCGTTGAGGGAAAAATGTTTAAACCGATGGCAGAAACCGTTATTTTTGCTATTTTAGGAGCATTTATTTTGTCTTTGACGTATGTGCCGATGATGTCAGCGTGGCTTTTATCTAAAAATATAAAGGAAAAACACAGTTTTGCCGAACGAATTTCAAATTCAATTATGCAAGCTGCCGAAAATTTTTACATTCCTATTCTTGAAAAAGCGTTGCAATTTGGGAAAAGTATTGTATCCGTTTTTGTACTTGTTTTTGGAGTAAGTTTGTATATGTTTTTACAAATGGGAGGCGAATTTATTCCTACTTTAGAAGAAGGCGATTTTGCAATGCAACTCACTCTTCCAGCAGGAAGCTCTTTGGAAGAAAGCATAAAAACCACTACAGCAGCCGAACAAATTTTGATAAAAAACTTCCCTAATGAAGTGCGTGATGTAGTTTCAAAAATTGGTACTGCCGAAATTCCGACCGACCCAATGTCTATCGAAACAGGCGATATTATGATTTTATTACACCCAAAATCAGAATGGACAACAACGCAAGACCAAGAAGAATTAGTAGAAAAAATGAAAACGGCTTTAGAGATTTTACCTCATGCACAATTTGAGTTTTCACAGCCTATTCAACTTCGTTTTAATGAACTTATTACAGGCGATAAATCAGATATTGCCATTCGTATTTTTGGGGAAAATTTGGATACACTTTTCAAATATGGACAACAAATAGGCGTACTTTCCGAAAATATAGAAGGTGTTGGAGATGTAAGAGTAGAGCAAATTGTCGGACTTCCTCAATTTGTTGTTGAGTACGATAGACAAAAATTAGCACAGTACGGAATTACGATTGATGAAGCAAATAAGCTAGTCGAAACGGCTTTTGCAGGTGGATATGCAGGTACGATTTACGAAGGAGAAAAGCGTTTTGATTTGGTGGTGCGTTTGTCTGAAAAAGATAGAAATGACCCTTCGACGTTGGAAAATCTTTTCATTGCAATTCCTTCTACTATAAACCTTACAAATCAACAAATTCCATTAAATACAGTTGCCAAAATCAAGCGAATTGAAGGCGCAGCACAGATTTCAAGAGAAAATACACAGCGAAAACTTACTGTAGGAATCAATGTCAGAGGACGAGATGTAGAATCATTAGTGAATGAACTTTCTGAAAAAATTGATACTCAAATCAAATTACCGACTGGTTATTTGGTTACGTATGGAGGACAATTTGAAAACCTACAAGCTGCAAAAGCTCGTCTGCAAATTGCTGTCCCTGTGGCGTTGCTTCTTATTTTTGCTCTTCTTTTTATTACGTTTGGTTCGTTTCAGCAAGCCACTTTGATTTTTACTGCCATTCCACTTTCTGCCATTGGTGGTGTTTGGGCGTTGTACTTGCGTGATATGCCGTTCAGTATTTCGGCTGGAGTAGGTTTTATTGCTCTTTTTGGTGTAGCTGTTTTGAATGGAATTGTATTGATAGCTCGTTTTAATGACTTGAAAAAGGAGGAAACAACAAACGATTTATCATTAAAAGAACGCATAAAAACACGAATCATTCAAGGCACAAAAGACCGTTTAAGACCTGTTTTGATGACTGCCCTAACGGCTGCATTGGGCTTTTTACCAATGGCAATTTCCACAGCAGCAGGTGCAGAAGTTCAGAAACCTCTTGCAACTGTTGTGATTGGTGGACTTATAACAGCAACTGTTTTGACACTTATTGTTCTTCCTATTTTGTATGGATTTTTGGAAAAACGTAAATAATTCTATCACAACCGTCAACGAGGCTTTGCCGTCGTTGAGGTAAATACATACATAAATTCTCAAAAAAATGAAACCATCAAAAATAATAAATGCCGTTATTGGTGTTTTAGTGAAACGATACCAACAACTCTTTCTAGTTCTATTTTTTCTACTGATTCAATTTCCTGTTTTTTCACAAACGGATTCCTTAGAAAATATTTCAGAAACATCTACTTTAGATAAAATCATTGAAATTGCCTTTTCAAACAATGGCTTATTACAAAATAATAAACTAGACATTGAAAGTGCAATTAGTCAGCAAAAAGGAGCTTTTTCTGTTCCCAAAACGAATATTTCCCTTCAATACGGAAATGTTCAGAGTAGTTATAATCGGGATGTAATGATTACTATTACTCAAAATTTTAATCCTATTGGTTCAATTTCGGCAACTAAAAAAGCCTTTCAAGCACAAGAAATGAGTGCAGAAGCAAATCTGAAGTATCAAAAAAATGCACTCAAAAATCAGATTAGTCAGTTGTATTACAAATTTGTCTTTTTTTCTCAAAAAAATGCTCTTTTACAAAAACAAGATAGTTTGTGGAAAACGGTTGAGAGAATCACAAAAGCACAAACACAGGCAGGACAAACTAATAAAATGGAACTTCTGACAGCACAAAATCAGCGTTTACAACTGCTACAACAAAAATCTATTAATGAAAACGAGTTAAAAATGACTTTTCATGATTTACAAAAATTAGCTCAAAATGAACTGTTTTTTTTAGAAAATGTTAGTCAGAATGTAAATTCTGAATCTTTAGATAAATCAATGTTGAATTTAGCTAATTCTGATTCTTCCAATTCAATGCTTACTTACTTTGAAGCACAAACAAATCTAGCTCAAAGACAAATTGCAGTCGAACGCAGTAAAGCAATGCCAGAATTACATTTGGGTTACTCTTCTCCAACTTTTGATGGCGAAGTTGGTGTTTATAATGCTTTTCAAGCAGGATTTTCTGTGCCTTTGGTTTGGAGAGAATACAATTCAAAAATTCAAGTTGCCAAAATCAAAGAAATACAGGCTCAAAATGAATTAGCCTATCAAAAAAATGCGATTTCAGAAGAAAAAAAGGCAGTTTTGATGAAATTACAAAACCTTCAAAGCATTTTGGAAAGCTATCAAAAAAATCAAATTCCACAAGCCGAAGAACTAGCTAATTTAGCTCAAATTAGATATAAAGAAGGTGAAATTTCAGTTTTGCAACTTGTTCAAATTCAACAACAGACACTGCAAACTTCACTTTCTTATCTTGAAACGCAAGAAAATTTCAATAGCACATTAGCGATGTGGGAATTTCTCAATAATTAAAAAATGTATCACAGACTTCCCAGTCTGTGCAAAAAATAAAATACTCTTCACAGACTGGGAAGTCTGTGGTGCAAAATATAAATATAAAAAAAATGAAAACTAAAATCATATATTCAGCCTTGCTTGCTTGTTTTATTCTTCTTTTTTGGAGTTGTGAAAAAGAGGCAACACATGCACACGACCATACTGAAAAAGCAGCAACAAACCAAGAAACCACAACAGAAGAAAATCATCCTTTTTTTACTGACGAACAAATCAAAAAATTAGGAATTGAAATAAATAAATCTTCTCTCAAATCAATTCCAACAATAATTGAAGCAACAGGAACAATACATTTGCCACCACAAAACAAGGCTTTAGTAGGGAGCGTTTTAGGAGGAAAAATAAAACAAATTATGATTCATGAAGGCGATTATGTCAAAAAAGGACAAACAATTGCTATTCTTGAAAACCCAGAAGCATTAAAGATGCAACAAGAATATTTAACTGTTTCAGCTCGTCTGATAATGTTGGAAGCTGATTTGGAACGCCAAAAAAATCTACAAAGTCAAGATGCCACTACTCAAAAAATTGTACAACAAGCTCAAGCAGAATTAGACATGGCAAAGGCTCAAAAAGCAAGTTTACAAGCTCAACTAAATCTCATTAATTTATCTACTAAGTCACTTTCTGCTAACTCTATTCATTCTACCTTTTCTGTTCTTGCGCCTATTTCAGGAATGACCCACAATATTGTCGGACAGCTTGGGGAGTTTATAGATGCAAATAAATCAATGGTAGAAATTTTGAACGAAGAGCATTTGCATATCGAAATTTTGGTCTATGAAAAAGATATTGATGCCATTAAACAAGGACAAAAAGTAAATTTTATTCCTTACAATTCTCCCAATTCAAAACCTGTTGAAGCAGTTGTTTATTCTATTTCAAATACTATTGAACCTATTACAAAAACGGTAAGTCTTCACGCAGAAATAAAGCAAAAACTTTCATTTGTACTTAGAGATGGAACATTAGGAAAAGTAACGATTGAAAGTAAAGGACAAAATCGTCCTACTTTACCGAAAGATGCCTTAATACAGGAGGGGGGACAGTTTTTTGTATTTGTTCAAAAAGAAAAAAATGAGAAAGGAATAGAATTTGAAAAAATTGAAGTAGAAATATATACTCAAAATGAAAATGAATTTCAGTTTTTAATTAAAGATAATTCAATCCAAAAATCAATTTCTGAACTTCTTTTTGTGAGTAAAGGAGCCTATTATTTGAATGCTTCTTCGGCTGAAACGGCTGAACATGGACATTAATTTGAATCAAGTATAATAAATACAAAATCAAAAAATCGTTTAAGTAGTTACTTAAACGATTTTTTTATGATAATTTTATCTAAAAATCTCAAAATTTATTTCATTCTTTTGCTAGTTCGCAGGTTTCTTCATCTAGTTCTATTTCAATAGTAAAATGTTGAAAGTCATAATCTTTAATGTACTCTTTAATTTTGCTTTTTGTATCTATAATTTGAGCAAAAGAATCTATATTTTTTAGTTTTACGTGAGTAGTAAAAACGTGGTGTTCTCCCTCCAAAGACCAAATATGAGTATGATGCAAAGAATCAATAGTTTCAATTTTTCTTAATTCTTGTTCAATTTTTGGCAAATCAATTTCTTTAGGAACTCCTTGTAAAAATACATAGAGTGTTTCTTTGAGTCTTTGAGTAACTCCCCACAATATATAAGCCGTAATAAGTAAAGAAAGAGCAGGGTCTAAATAATGAATATCCTTAAATTTAAGAATAATAGATACAATCAAAACAGCCACCCAACCCAAAACATCTTCTAATAAATGCCAAGAAACTACTTTTTCATTAAGCGATTTACCTCCACTCATTTTCCAAGCAGCATATCCATTAACAGCTACTCCAATAATTGCAAAAACTATCATTCCATTAGCATCTGAATGTTCAGGTTTCAAAATCCTACCGATAGCTTCATAAATAACATATATAGAACCACCAATTAATACTAAACTATTTACTAAAGCTCCTAATAATGAGAAACGAGCATAGCCAAAAGAAAATTCTTTGTTTGCTTCTTGTTTTGATTTGTTATCCAAATACCATGCTGTTCCCAAAGAAAGACTATCGCCTAAATCGTGAATTGCATCAGAAATAATAGCTATACTGTTTACATAATAGCCTCCTATAAGTTCAAGAATGGTAAACCCAACATTTAGAAAAAAAGCAAGTTTTAGATTTTTATTAGAATTGGAATGATCATGAGAATGTGCCATAAATGTAAATTTGAAAAATGTATAGTTTAAAGTTTAAAAAATGTTTAGAAATTTACTTTATAACTTTTATTTTCTGGTATTGTTTATATTTAAGAAAGTTTACACTCACATTAAAAATGTAACCAAATTTGATAAATCAAATGGCTACAAAACGTAGTAATTTGATTTATCAAATTCTATAATTATTCTTTAACTCGCTTCCAACGCTTATGCGTCCAGAGCCAATTTTCAGGAGAATTGCGAACAGCTTCTTCTATTCTTTGTGAATACTCATCAAGAATAGAAAAGTCTGTTCCACTCTCATCTGGGTTATAAGGAGGTTGTCGCATTAATTCTAAAGAATATAAATAATGCCCTCTTTTTGGCTTCGTAATTCTCAAAAAATAAATGGGTAAATTAGATTGAGGCGCAAGACGAGCCACACCCACAAAAAAAGGCACTTCCTTTCCAAAAAAATTAGTCCAATACTGTCTATTATTTCCTGCTGGTGTTTGATCTCCTACCAAAACATAACCTACCGAAACATCTGTTGGCTTAATAATCTCTCTATTTGAAATTCTCATCTCTAGTGGAACTGCTCCAAATTGTGAACGCATTTCATAAATCAATTCATCAATTTTTTTATTGGCTAGTCTTTTATAGATAGGTTTCACAATCGTTTCCAATTCTACTGAACACGACAAACTGACCCACTCCCAACTCAAATGATGTGTTGCCAAAACGATAATAGATTGTTTGTCTTTAGCAACTGTTTTAGCTATTTCTAAAGACTCAGGAGTCGGACGAGTTCGCCTAACAACTTCCTCTTTTGAAATATGAAAAGATTTTAGTGTTTCGATAATAAAATCACAAAAATTTCTATAAAAAGCTCTTGCAATTTTTTCTCTTTCTTTCTGCGTTTTTTCAGGAAAGGCACGATAAAGATTATCCAAAACTACTTGCTTTCTATATAGCTTTCCATAATATACCACCACAAAAAGGAAGTCAGAAATTAAATATAAAAACCAAAAAGGAAAACGGGCAAGAAATTTTATAAGGAATGGAATCATAGTAGTTTTTATCTCAATTTCATTTTATTATCCAAATTAGCTCTACCAGAAAGAAGTTCTGAAAAACTATAATTCAAAACAATTTCATTTTTATCATCAGAAGAATAAGTCGCTTTTTTATTTGAATATTTTTTGATTTTGCCTTCTGTACGAACAATAAAAACATAGTTAGCAGACTCAAAAACATAATCTTGAAAACGTTTTGTTGCTTCGTCTTCTGGTGTTTGTTGTCTTTCTTTTGCTCGTTCTAAAAGTGGTTTGAGATAATGTGTATTATTTCTTTCAAAAGTACGCTTAGAGAATTCAAAAGCAGGTTTTGAAGGGGCAGGTTCGGTATTGAGTTGATTAAGTGCTGCCGTAAGTGATTCTACGTTATCAAAATCAAAGCTAAAACCTGTCAAATAATTTTCATAATCAGTTGTATATTCAACGTGTGTAATTCCTCCAATCTCAGAAAAACTCTCACTACTTTTCTGAATTACATTTTCAATATTGGCAACAAAGTTTTTTTCTTCTTGTGTAGAATCTGTAAGCGAAGTAGTGATAGCAATTTCTTGTTTGCGTCCACTTAAATCGACAGTAAGTGAGTAAGTTCCTGAACCATCTTTCTTTATATACACTTCTTCACGAAGCTCAAAACAAGAAGTTAGAGTAAAAACAGAAAGTAGCACTAAAGTAAATTTTTGTAGTTTTTTTTTCATTGGGGCTAGTTAGTTTGTAGGTTTATATCAAAAGGATATTCAAAATTACATAAATAAGAGCAGTTTTTTGGTAAAGATGATAAATTTTAAAAAATGATAAGATTATATTCAATATTTAAAAAATCCAAACAATTCAATAAGAAAGGTGTTTTATAATGCAGTTTAGAACTTGTTTTATGATTCATAAAATATTTATTTTTATCTAAACTATTTTTTAATATTCATTTTTTAAACAACTTATTAGATTATGGCAGAGCAAAAAGAAAAAATTTTATTTGTCCTTACTAGCCACAACAAACTTGGCGATACAGGAAAAGAAACAGGTTATCATTTGAGCGAAGTATCACATCCTTGGAAGGTATTGCATGATGCAGGTTATGAAATCAATTTTGTAAGTCCGAAAGGTGGACATGCACCTGTGACAGCTTTTGATTTAGATGACGAAATAAATAAAGAGTTTTGGCACAATGAAAAATACCGAAACCGAGTAGAAAACACAAAAAAACCGTCTGAAATAAAACCATCTGATTACAAAGCAATATTTTTTGCAGGTGGACATGGAACAGTTTGGGATTTTCCAGAAAACAAAGAACTTCAAAAAATTGCAGCTACTATTTATGAAAGTGGAGGAATTGTTTCTTCAATTTGTCATGGTGCAGCAGCTCTTGTAAATCTAAAATTAAGTGATGGCTCTTATTTAGTAGATGGAAAAGATGTCAATTCATTTACTGATTCAGAAGAAAAAGAACAAGGATTAGAAGATGTAGTTCCATTTTTGGTAGAATCAAAACTTCGTGAGCGTGGCGCAAAGTTTCATCAGGCTGCAAATGGTGAAGCAAAAGTAGTAGTTGATGGAAGACTGATTACAGGACAAAACCCAGCTTCAGCAACTCCTCTTGGACAAACACTAAAAAGAGAACTTAAAGAAGTTGAAGTTGTCTAAGTTATAAAAAATCGTTTAGAGAAAACTAAAGGGCAGGGCATTTTGTCCTGCCTTTTTTCTTTCAATAAATTATTTGCTGAAGTATTATTTTGTTCATTTACTGTATAAACTACTAAAAAGCTTTTAAGAAAGTCTCTTCATAAAGAGATAATTTATCTTACTGAAAATCAAGTATTTATTATTTTATTTTAAAATTTATAACTTATGTTTTCTGTTATTTTTTGTGTAATTTTGCATCCTTATTTCTAAAGAAGACAAATCCATTAGCTTTTTTATTTTTGAAAAATAAAACTAGCTTCCAAAATATAACAGTAAATGAAAACGGGTACAATCAAAAAAGATAAAGTAAATATAATCACATTAGGCTGCTCAAAAAACCTTGTTGATTCTGAAAATATACTCACTCAACTTCGTGCAAATGAAATTGATGCTCATCATCAGTTAGAAACCAAAAAGAAAATTGAAGAACCAAATGTTATTATTATCAATACGTGTGGTTTTATAGAAAAAGCAAAAGAAGAATCTATCAATACAATTTTAGATTACGCAGCAGCAAAAGGAAGAGGCGAAATTGATAAATTATATGTTATGGGTTGTTTGTCGCATCGTTATAAAGACGAACTTTCTAGCGAAATTGGAGAAGTTGATGATTGGTTTGGTACATTAGATATGCCTTTAATCCTCAATAGATTCAATGTCGATTATAAGCACGAACTTTTGGGGCAACGCCTTACCACAACATCTCAGCATTTTGCTTATCTCAAAATTTCAGAAGGTTGTGATAGAGCATGTTCGTTTTGTGCCATTCCTTTGATGCGTGGAAAACATGTTTCTCGTCCGATGGAAGAATTAGTTCAAGAAGCTAAAAACTTGGCTGCAAGAGGTACAAAAGAAATTATGTTGATTGCACAAGAATTAACCTATTACGGAATTGATATTTATAGAAAAAGGGCTTTATCTGAGCTTTTAGAAAAATTAGCTGATATTGAAGGAATTGAATGGATTCGTTTGCATTATGCATATCCAACAGGCTTTCCGATAGAAATCATTGATACAATGAAAGCGCATGAAAAAATCTGTAATTATTTAGATATTCCTTTGCAAAGTGGTTCGAACAAAGTTTTGAAAGCAATGCGTAGAGGAATTAAAAGAGAAAAAACAGAGGAATTAATTGATTCTATCCGTCAGAAATTGCCTGAAATTGCTATTCGTACAACACTTATTGCAGGACACCCCCATGAAGAACAAGAAGACCACGAAGAAACATTAGATTTTGTAGAAAAAATGCGTTTTGATAGATTGGGCGTATTTTCTTATTCTCATGAAGAAGACACACATTCGCATTCAATGCCTGATACTTTAAGTGAAGAAGAAAAACAAGAACGTGTTGCTGAGATTATGGAAATCCAACAAGGAATTTCTTTAGAACTCAATCAAGAAAAAATAGGTAAGATTTATAAGACCCTTATTGATAGAAAAGAAGGAAATTATTTTATTGGCAGAACTGAATTTGATTCGCCAGAAGTAGATAATGAAGTTTTGGTAGATGCAAGAAAAGTATATCTACGAATAGGCGATTTTGCTAATGTTAAGATAGATAAAGTAGAAGAATTTGATTTGTTTGGAGAAGTAGTCAAGTAAGAAAAAAATATTTTTATTAGTTTTTTCTATAAAAATGAACTTTTACTTTGCAAAATCAATTAAGATTCGTAAGTTTGCACTCTCTAAAACACAAACTTTAGAGAGTGCAAAATAAAAAGGTTGCGTGGCCGAGCGGCTAGGCAACGCTCTGCAAAAGCGTGTACAGCGGTTCGAATCCGCTCGCAACCTCATAACACTTGTAATAAAAAGACTTGTCATTTTGACAAGTCTTTTTTTATTAAAAGTATCTTAGGAAGACTAAAAAAATAAATTTACATTTTTAGCTATCTATAAAACAGGGTTGAAACCCTGTACAATTTATAATTCATAAGGTAGTTTTTTAATTGAACAGGGTTTTAACCTTGTTTATTAATGCGTGAATTTTTCAAAATGTAAATTTATTCATTTTATATTCCTTAGTCCTAGAATAGTGAATATTAACTCAATTCTTTCTTTAATATTTTTCCTGTGGCACTCATAGGTAGTGCGTCCATAAACTCAATAATGCGTGGATATTTGTACGCTGCAATATGCTCTTTAGTATAAGCCATTAGTTCTTCTTCTGAAACTTCTTTTCCTTTATGCACTACTACACACGCCTTTATCTCTTCGCCTGATTCATCATTTGGCACACCTATTACTGCTACCATTGATACTGCCTGATGTTTCATTATTACCTCTTCAACTTCTCTAGGATATACGTTTAGTCCCTTTCGAATAATCATTTCTTTTGTCCGATCGACAATAAAGAAAAAGCCATCTTCATCTTTTATTGCAACATCTCCAGAATATAGCCAACCATTTTTCAGTGTTACTTTATTTTCTTCAGGTCTATTAAAATAACCTTTCATTACATTGTGTCCTCGGTAAATAAGCTCTCCTTTTTCTCCGATTGGCATTTCGTTATCATTTTCATCTACTATTTTCACTTCCACACCCCAAACAGGAGTACCAACAGAACCAGCCTTTTTACCAACAGTTTTTTGGTTGAAGGTAACAACTGGAGAACCTTCTGACATTCCATACCCTTCTAATATTGGCACTTCAAATTTTGCCTCAAATTCCTCTAATACATTTACTGGCAATGCAGCACCACCAGAAACACATGTTTTGAGATTTTTAGCTATTGCCTTTAAGTCAAATTTAGTATTTTCATAATTGAGTAATCCCCAATACATAGTCGGAACTCCTGCAAAAACGGTTACCGTATGTTTTTGCATTAATTCCAATACAGTTTCGGCATCAAATCTAGGTAAGAGTACGCTAGTAGCTCCTTTATACAATCCAGCATTCATCAATACTGTCATAGCAAAAATGTGGAACAATGGCAAAACAATAAGCTGTTTGTCATCACGATTTAAGTCTGTAATATCTGTAGAAAGCATAGCATTATGTATCAGATTGGAGTGCGATAATTCAGCACCTTTGGGCTTTCCAGTAGTACCAGAAGTATAAATAATTAAGGCTGTATCATCTGCTAAAGTTTGTATGTTTTCAAAAATCGGTGACTGATTAGCTATTAATGAACCTAGAGTTTCTGTATTTTCAATAGGAGAAGGAGCAGCTGGATTTCCAGTAATTACATAGAATTGTTCACAGCTAGTGGTAGCATCAAATCCTGCTTTACCTTCAATAGCCATAGGTAGCTCAGCAGTGCCTTCAAAACAGAAGTAGGCTTTCGCTCCAGAATCTTTCAAATGATACTCAATTTCATCTCTTTTTAATAACACCGAAAGTGGAACTACAATAGCTCCAGCCTTAAGAATACCAAAATAAGCAATAGGGAAAAAAGGTAAATTCAAACAACTTAGGGCTACTCTATCGCCTTTTTTTATTCCATTTCTCACCAAACCATTTGCCACTTGATTAGCAGCAGCATTTATTTGGTTATAACTGAAATGTTTGTCCATAAAAATAAAAGCGTCCTTGTTGGGAAACTTTCTAGCACTATCTTCTAAAATAACAGAAAGGTTAATCATAGTTTATATATTTAGGTCTTTAAGAAAGAATGTTGATGTTGTCGAATTAATATTTAATAAAAATATCTTTCAAGATAACAAATATACAAGACAATAATTTTAACAATAATCTCATATTTTATAAAAATAGTATCATAATAAAATGAGAACATCATCATATATCTTCATTCTCTTCTTCCTCTATCCATTCCAAATCTTTGTCTAAGCCTTGATTTTTTTTCTCTTCTTTTCTAACTTGTTTAAATCTACGTTTTATTGTTCTTCTAGTCTTTTTAGATTTATTTGATTTTCTTTTTTTTCTATGGAATAGTCTTGAGTCTCTACTTAAATCCGAATATGCCAAGAAAAACAAAACTAAAAGCAATGCAAGAGGAATTAGTATCAAATAAAAAGCTGTATAATCTACAAAATATTTATACGATTTAGCAGAAAGAGAAGTAAATAAAAGTTTGCCTAACATTGTTACTCCTAATAAAAGCCCAATTACAAGAGGTTGCTGTCTTTCTGAAGCTTGTGTAATCACTACAGCATAAATCAAAGGCAAAATAGGGGCTAAGAAAAAGGCTGTTGCAGGGAGAAGCAATGAATAAGGTGAAATGTCATTGAAAACAGACGCAGGATAAATGGTCTGACTACTAAAAATATCTCCATTCCAAAGCACTAAACACATAAACCCTACAACACAAAAAACAAAAATCATAAAACGCCCTGCTCGTTGTAAAAGAGTCCCAATAAGTAAACGACTAATTGCCATCACTAAGAAAATAATAGCTAAAGCACCTAAATCATAAAATTGTCTGTTTTTTAAATCTATAAGTGTGACTGCAAAAACATTTGCCCATTCTTCAAAATGAACATAAATAATAGAAGCAATAAATACACAAAAAATGGAAAGTAAGAGAATAGAATTAATTAATAAACCATTCAGTGATTTACGAGCATGACGAAACTCATTTTTCCAAGACTCAGGAATAGAACGTAAAGGATAATGATAATGTAAAAACTGAAAACCAATAGCAATAGCCAAAAAAGGCAAAAGAATCCAATAGGCTTGAGTCCAAGAAGAATCAATATCTTGAATATAAGGTAAAAAGAGAATATAACTAAGAGCAACTCCCAGTAAGTACATTCCTTCTAAGTGCATTATTCGCCTTGCATGTTGTCCTTTCTTCTTTGATTCTAAACTAAGAAGCCAGTATGCAGCCAAACGAACAAGCGCAAAAGACCCTCCTGTTAAGAAAAATAAAAATTCAGCTAATGCAAAGTTGTGAGTTTGGAAAGATACAGCAATAGCACAAATTGCCATTAATGACAAACAAGCAACAATTATATTACGAGCAGACCAACGAGGAACAATGATAGCTCCTACAATTGTAAAAACAATGTAACTAATATCCCGAATATTCATCAAAATAGTTGTTTCACTACTACTTCTATCATACGAAAAGACAGCTCCCAAAACAGCAAATGCAGCAGCATGGTAAAGAATACCGTATATAAGAAAAGCACTTCCCAAAACAGCCGTAATAGGAAGTTCAGGGCGTTTGTAGATTCTCTTTGAGCCTTGTCCACTTTTCGAAGTGTTCAAATCAATCTTAATCGAATCTTCTATTTTGTTGGTTTGTATATCTAAGTTGTTCTCCAAGTGCAGTTGATATAAAGGAAAATAAAATCATTTCCTAAGTGTTGATAGATTTGTAGAAAAGCCTAATTAAGCACAAAATACATGATTTTGATAGATTCTCAAACCTTGTATCTCTTCAAAGGACAGCAAATATAGATGTATTGATATTTTTTTTGATAAAGTTTTGATTTTGAACATTTTTTGAAGATAAAAAATGCTTATACGCATATTATTAAAATAAGTTTGGATATATTATCAAAAAAAATGAAATAAAATTTGCATACCGTGTTTTTTCTTAATTTATTTGTAGATAGAATAAAGAATAAAAGATACTTTACTCAAAAATAGATAAACTTTAGAGAGGTGTCCGAGTGGCTTAAGGAGCTCGCTTGGAAAGCGAGTATGCCCCAAAAGGGCATCGGGGGTTCGAATCCCTTCCTCTCTGCAAAAACAAAAAATCTATAAAATAGACGTATTAGGAACACTAATTTATACTTGAATTATTTTTTTTTGATTATCTCAAACTAAAATGTTACTTTTAGGACATAAAATGTATTCTTAATCTACTATTGCTAGTTTCAATTGTATTTTGTGAAATTACAAAACACTGAAACATTTGTAGTAATAGAATTTTATGGTTTGTGTTAATTCTAAAATAATTTTTCAGCAAAAATCTTTGTTGACACTGAAAACATTATTTTTTTTGATTGAAATTTTATTACTTTGTCAAATATTGTTTTATTAATAAGTTAAAATTGAATCACTCACTATTCTAAATGAATAATAAAGTCTATTTAATTTTAGTTTAATTTATTGTCAATTTTAATTTTACACCCTTAGCCCAAACTGCTAAACCTAATATCTTAACCTATAAGATTATTTACTCCGTAAATCACTCAGACTAATATGAAAAAATTATTTTCTCTGCTTGCCCTAATCTGCTTTTTCGCTATTGGTACAACGCACGCTCAAGATGACAGCGAAATGATGGTAAATCAAGACTCTATAGATAGAGTAAATGATTCTATTGCCAATGTGCAAAAAATGGAAGAAGAAGCTGCTGCTGCAAAAGTAAAAGCAGATGCTGACGCTGCTGCTGCTGCCCTTGTTCCAGAACAAACAACTCACGAAGCTATCAAAGAAAAGTTTATTGAAGGTGGATGGCAATTTATGTCATTGGTACTTATCTGTTTAATTATTGGTCTTGCAGTTGCTATTGAACGTATTATTGTTCTTAACCTTGCTAGTACAAATAAAGACAAATTATTGGCTAAAGTAGAAGATGCTCTCCGTGAAGGTGGTGTTTCTAGAGCGCAAGAAGTTTGTGCTGCTACTCGTGGTCCTATTGCTGACATTTTTGCACAAGGTCTTATGAGTGCTAATCGTGGTATTGAAATCGTAGAAAAAACAGTTATGTCTTCTGGTTCAGTAGAAATGAGCAAGTTAGAAAAAGGACTTATCTGGATTTCACTCTTTATTGCTCTTGCTCCAATGCTTGGGTTTATGGGTACAGTAATCGGTATGATTGGTGCATTTGATGCTATCCAAGCAGCAGGTGATATTCAACCTTCACTAGTAGCAGGTGGTATCAAGGTAGCACTTCTTACAACAGTAGGTGGTCTTATTGTAGCCGTAATTCTTCAAATCTTTTATAATTATTGTGTTTCTAAAATTGACTCAATTGTTACAGATATGGAAGATGCTTCTATTTCTCTTGTAGATTTGCTTATCAAACATGACCTTTCTAAGTAATTAGTTAAGAAAGAATTAAAGTAAAAATAGGTGTGTTACTATTAGTATATATTCTGTACAACTAATACACCTATTCTATTTTAAGGTTTTGTATAAATAGTTTTTAAAACTATCAAATCACTTAGAAATCAATTTATTAACAATTTACTAGAATACTCAGATAAAAATTAGATAAAAAGAATTATGCAAAAATATCTTTCTTTAATCATCTACGGTATCGTTGTCGTTTTATTTGTTGCTTTTGGTGTATATGGCTGTTCGGGCTATCCTGCACAAAAAGAATTAGCAAAGAAGCAAGCTGTAGAAGAAAAAGGTTATACAGACATTACTGATGACCTTATGGACAAAGTACAACTACCTACAAAGGTAGAAGAACAAATTACAGGTAATGCAGTTGCAGATTGGTTTATTCCTCTCTCTTATGTACTTGTTGGTTTTGCAATGATTGCAGCTATTGTACTTCCTTTAGTTTATACAGTTACTCAAGACCCAAAAGCACTTGTTAAAATTGCTATTTCATTAGGAGTTTTAGTCGTTGTATTCTTTATTTGTTATGCTTTTGCTGATGCAACAGCCGTAAAAACAACAGATGAAGAAATGAGTGCAGAAGGTGCAAAATATATTGGAGGCGTACTCATTATGACCTATGTTATGATTGCAGTCGCTTTTATAGGAGCTATTTTTGGAGAAGTAAGCCGTTCATTTAAATAAGAAAATTTTATTATGGGAAAGAAAAAACGTGACGATGTAGGCGTAAATGCCAGTTCGATGGCAGATATAGCCTTTCTATTACTTATCTTTTTCTTAGTAACTACACGTATTGCTTCCGAAAAAGGAGTTTATAGAGATTTAGCACCTAAGCCTGAAGGAGAAGTTCCTCCAGTTGAACTCAATAAGCGAAATGTATATAAAGTTATTATTAACTCTAGCAATGAATTGCTTATTGAAGGAGAAGAAGGCAAAATGAGTCAGATAAAAAAGGAAATAAAAGCACATGTAAATAATTATGGTGTTGATCCTGAACTTTCTGTAAGTCCAAAAGATGCCATTATCTCAATCAAAACAGACAGAGGTACAGATTATACAACTTACTTAACTGTTTTAGATGAAATTTTACAAGGCTATAATGAACTTAGAGCAGAATATTTGACCAAAGAATTAGGTGAAAAAATTACTGTTGATGATTTCTTAGAAATTTCAAGACAGGATACACAAGTAAATAAAGACCGTTATAAATTAGCTAAAGACAAGTATCCTCTCAATGTATCTGATGCAGAGCCAACAGGTAGTGGAGGAGCACAATAACTAGCTTAATAAATAACCAAAGAATACACAGAAATACCATTTCTAAACTAGAAATAGCATGCCTTTTAAAAAGAAACCAAAACCGAATCCAGAGATACCTACTTCTGCTCTGCCAGACATTATCTTTATGTTACTTTTCTTCTTTATGGTTTCGACTGTAATGAGAGAAAATACGCTTAAAGTAAACGTACTTTTGCCACAAGCAAACCAAGTGCAGAAAATGGAAAAAGCCAATTTGGTAGCTAATATTTATATTGGTAAACCAAAAGAAGCAGATCAATTTGGTACAGCACCTCGTATTCAAGTAAATGATGTATTCATCAATTTAGATCAAATTCAACAGTTTGCAGTGGAATCTATGGCAAACGTACCCGAAGTAGATAAAAATCGTTTTCGTGTAGCTATAAAAGGCGATGTTGGTTTGGATATGGGAGTTGTAATAGATATTCGTGAAGAACTTCGTGAAACAGAAGCTCTCAAAATCTATTATGCAGCCTCTAAAGGAGAAGAATAATATCAGAGAAATTTATACAAAAGAAAAAGCCATTTTCAATTTATTGAGAATGGCTTTTTTTATATAAAATATATTGTACTGTTATGCTATCTTGCCTGAAAATGTATAAATATATTTTGAGATAAGAATTTCACTACAAATTCAATACTCTTATTCACAATAAATGTCCCGATTATAGTTTAGATACTACCAATACAGATATTGAATTTTCCTTATACTGGCATAAGATTGTATATTATATCTATCTATCAGCATATGCTGGCAAAAAGGCATCTCCAAGCAAAATGCTTCAACAATAAGTTTAAGGGAAAATAATTTTTATTTTAATATAATCAAAAAAAATACTCTTTCTAAGTGATATAGAAAGAGTATTTTGTCTTAGAAAAGAAAAAGGTTATTTTCCTTTTTTAACCAAGCGTTTCCATGTATCAGTACGACCAAACATAGAAACACCAATATAACCACGTCCATCGACAAGATTTGTATTTTTCTTACTCATTGTCATTTCAAAGCTGTAATCAGAACCATTTTTAGGATCATAGATATTTCCATTTTCCCAAACTAAATCATCTTTATCACCTACAAATTCCAAATCTCTCATGTTTGTCATTCCTAATATTTTATCAGAATGCTTTGATTCATCTGGATTATTGATGTCTAAACGAGGTGTTCCGTCTGGATTATCTTTTTCTTTTAGCCATACAATACGACCATAGTATTTATTTACGTCTTGTCCTTTACTAGCTTCTCCTTTAGAAATACGAATAACAGAACGTTTATCGCTTGGCTGCCAATCACCTATCAAAATATCTCCTGGGCTATCTTGTGTAGGAGAGTAAAATTCGGCTGCTGTCCAGCTTGTCAAAACAAATAAAGAAGCAAAAAGAGCTACAAATAAGATATGAAGTGTTTTCATAATGAAGTTTAAATTAAAGTGTTGTCTGAATAGGTTTTAATAAAATTACAATTAACCTTGTATCTACAATAAATTGTTTTGCTATGTTAAAGCAATAGTTTTACTATTTATATAGTGAAAATTCAAAAACTATGCCTTTTGGATAAAATGTTATTTTTCAATAGTTTCTTTTAATTTTAATTACTTAGTAATTAAGGACTTACAAAGTTAAGACCAATACGGAAATACATAGGTAAACCAAGACTTCCTATTGATACTTCATTTGCATCATTACTTGCTCCATTTGCCAAATCAAAACGATATGCAGGAGCTACACCAGCTTGAAGATTCAGACGAATAAAACTAGAAAGTGCTTTATTGAGTTCGATACGCCCACGAATTTCAGATTTACTTAGTTCATAATTATTGGTAGCAAATATATCATTGTTAGGCGAATTTTGTAAGAGATAGCTTTGTCCCTCTAACTCATAACCAAAATTAAGTGACGATTTTGCAGAAAAATTATAACGTAGAGAGCCACGAGCAGGTAATAATAATTCCATTCCCCATTTATTATTAAACGTTTTATTCCACATGAAGATAGGCACATGTAAAAGTTTACCACCACGATATGTACGAGTAACACCAATAGCTAAGTTTTGATTATCACTTTTCTTCCAACCATAAAGTAGAGAAGCAGTATATTTCATCTTTCCAAAATCTGGCTCTACTTCTCCAGCATCATACGTTCCAATACTATAATTTCCATTGAGTGAAGTAGCAGCTTGAAATATAAGAAAATGTTTTTCATCAAGAGGTTTGAAAGCTAAAATTCCTAACGTAGCTGTACGAAGTGGATTGTTATTTAATGAAAGAGCTAAAGCATCTCTAGTATCTACTTGATCAAAATTATAACGACTTTCCCAATATGAAAAAGTAGCATTGAAAATAATATTACTCTTAGATACTAAAGGAATATTAGCATCCAAACGAATACCATGATTTAGACTGATAGGAGATGTGTAACTAAAAGTGCTATCACTATCATCTGGGTTTATAGATTCTAGTTCTGAGCCAAACATAAAATCATAGCTCAAACCGATAAGTGTAGTAGGATTTAAGTTATTGATTTTATTATTACAATATTTTTTAATGACTGTATCATCAGCTTCTTCAAAGCCATCCATACTAAATTCTTCTTCTTCATCAGGTGCAATGACATCACCTGTATCTACTTGTGCTTTGGCTAGGAAGAGATTACCAAAAAGACAAAAGCAAAATAAAAAGGCAATCGCAAATAAACGGTATCTTTTGTTCATAAAATAAAAGTTTTTGGAGGTTTGTGTGTAATTTTGTAGTTACTGTAAAATAAGAATTGATAATTTTATAAATGAATCACTAATATATTAACATTTCTTTAAAAACCTACTACTAAGAATAAAATTCTGATAAACACAGCATTTTTGAAATAAAGTTTTGAATATATACATCTTTCCTTAAATATAGATAAATCAATTTACTTTCTTTATATTACTATCAAATATAATAGTATGACTATTACTTTCCTAATATTTCTTACACTTTCTCTAATTTTATTTAATACACTGGTGGGTGTATATGTTGAGCGTAAAGTTTCTGCTTTCATACAAGACCGTATTGGTCCTACTGAAACAGGAAAATACGGTCTTTTACAAACGTTTGCTGATGTAGTCAAACTACTTTTTAAAGAAGATATTATTCCCTCTTCTACAAATAAATTCTTATTCAAATTTGCCCCTGTTCTAGTTTTTATAGCTGTTTTTGCAGGTTTTGCGCTTGTTCCCTTTACAGCAAATTCTGAAACTGAAATGCCTTTAGGTATTTTGATTTGGCTAGGTATTGTAGCCTTAGATGTAATAGGAATTTTGATGGCTGGTTGGGCTTCTAGCAATAAATTTTCATTGTATGGATCTGTTCGTTCGTTGGCTCAAATGGTTTCGTATGAACTTCCTCTAGGACTTTCTATTTTGTGTGTGGTAGTTTGGAATGGTTCTTTAGATTTACAAGAAATTAGTCAGGCACAAGGAATTTTTGCAGAAAAAACGACCTATTTATTTGGTATTTCATTTTTAAATATAGAAACTCAAACTATTGGAGGACTTTTGTCTTGGAATATCATTTCAATGCCATTTTTCTTTATTGTCTTTCTGATTTTCTTTATTTCTGGACTTGCACAAGCCAACCGAACACCTTTTGACATTCCAGAAGCAGAATCAGAACTTGTAGCAGGTTTTCAAACAGAATATTCAGGAATGCGTTGGGCATTTTTGATGTTGGCAGAATATGGAATGATGCTTTTGATAGGACTTCTGACAAGTATTTTATTTTTTGGAGGTTGGAATAGTCCTTTTCCTAATATTGGGAGTTTTGAGTTAGCTAATTATACAAGTGGAGAAATTGGACATTTTTCGTCTTATCTATGGTCTTTCTTTTGGCTGATGAGCAAAACTATTATTTTTATGCTTATTCAGATGTGGATTCGTTGGAGTTTTCCTCGCCTTCGTGTCGACCAACTAATGACAATGTGTTGGAAATATTTACTTCCTTTTTCTTTAGGTATGCTTGTTTTGACAGCTTTTTGGAAGGTTTTCTTATCATAAATTTCTGTGTGTCTTGCTATATGTCGTCGGTGAGATATCGAAAACGGCAAGAGAATCATTTACTATACATTTTTGGCTATCAAATAATTGATAAATGCAGAACAAGAAACTAGCATAAACTTAGCATCTTCAAACTTAATTTCTTGACTGCCTTCAAATAATTTGTGTCTAATTCCTCCTTCATTATTTGTATAGCCATATAAAGAATTAATAGCTGTCTTAAATTCAACACCTAAATTCAATTTTCGTTCTGTTTTAGCTAATGCTTTTCCGAAAGTGGCTTTATTATCCTCAGCAATAATACAACATAAAGATTCCACAGCAGAGATAGCTTCTTTTATGGAGTTACGGTAATCTGGATTTTCTCTATCTGAAAATAGTTGAATAGCCGTTTTGAGATGTTCATTTACTGAATTATAAGGAGATTGAGCAGCTTCTTCTACTTCATTAATTTCTTCTTGTGAAGTAATTGGAGTTACTAGATTATTTACTATTCTATAACCTGACATTTCTTTCTCTAATGCTTCATTAATTTGTGATGCAAATCCATCAATTTTATAAGGTAAATAGAATTCAAGTAACTCATAAATTTCATACCAGCTAGTCTGAAAAAAAAACTCTTTTAAATTTGCACGTATCTTAGCCTTATAGTCATTATTTCCTAGGACAGGAATTTCATCAAGAGGAAGTAATAAAAACTCTCCCCAAAAATTTTCCATAAAGTGATAGTATAACGTTTTAGGATCATCTGTACCATATAGAAATCTCTCATACGTTACCTTTTTTAGGAAAATATTCCAAAGCCTGTTTTTCAATCTCTCATCAATATCATTTATTTGTAAATCTAATCTAGGCTTTACAATTCCCATTCTTTCCGAAAAACGTCTATTCATTTCTGTATTTATTTGTAGTTTATAAATCAAATACAATATAAACAAAAAAATCGTTCAAGTAATTCTTAAACGATTTTTAAAAATTCTATTATATGTAAACCGTCGTTGAGGTCTGAACCGTCAACGAGGATTTATAAATTTACTTCATCATCTCATCAGCAAAAGCCAATAATTTATCTTCTGAAAAATAATCTCCCATTATTTGTAGTCCGATAGGCAAACCTTCTTTGTCTGTTCCGTTTGGAATAGAAATCGCAGGAATTCCGACCACAGAAGCAGGAACAGTAAACAAATCAGCTAAATAAAGTTCTACCGTTTCGCCTTCATATTTTCCAATTTCAAAGGCTGTTGTAGGCGTTGTTGGAGAGATAATGAAATCATAGTTGGAGAATAATTCTTTCATTGCTTCCTGTATTTTGCGTCTTACTTTTTGTGCTTTCGTAAAATAAGCATCGTAATAACTTGCGCTAAGAACAAACGTTCCTAACATAATTCTGCGCTTGACTTCCTTACCAAAACCTTCTGTACGTGTTTTTTTGTACATCGATTCCAAATCGGTAACATTCGGACTACGGAAACCATAACGAACACCATCATATCTTGATAAGTTTGTACTTGCTTCTGCCGTAATCAAAATATAATAAGTAGGTAAAGCATATTTGAGAAGAGAAAAATCTACTTCTTCTACTTGATAGCCTTCATTTTTTAGTTTCTCAATTTTTGAAATTGTTGCAGCTTTTATTTCTTCGCTTAATCCTTCAGAATGCAAAGTTTCTTTGATGTAAGCAATTTTTGGCTTAGTATTACTTTCTGAATCTTGCTTTAATAATTCAGAATATTTTGGCACTTCTCTTTGAGAAACTGTACTGTCATTATCATCTTTTCCAGCAATAACTTCTAGCGTAATAGCAACATCAGCAGCATTATTTGCAAAAATTCCAATGCTATCAAAAGATGATGCAAAGGCAATCAAACCATAACGAGAAATACGTGAATAGGTTGGTTTCAAACCAACAATTCCACAAAAAGCAGCAGGCTGACGCACAGAGCCACCTGTATCAGAACCCAATGAAACCATACACATTCCTGCCTGAACTGCCACAGCAGACCCTCCAGAACTTCCCCCCGGAACTCGGTTTGTACCAATTTCATTTTTTACAGCTCCAAAAGCAGAATTTTCATTGGAAGAACCCATCGCAAATTCATCACAGTTTTGGCGACCAATAACGATAGCATCTTCTTTCAAAAGACGTTCTACGGCTGTTCCATCAAATTGAGATTCAAAACCTTCTAGCATTTTTGAAGATGCGCCTAATTTATGGTCTTTATGACACAAAACATCTTTCAATCCGACAATCATTCCAGCTAGTTTTCCTGCTGTTCCGTTTTGGATTTTTTCATCGACAAGTTTTGCCTGTGCTTTAGCTTCTTCATCATAAACTTCTAAAAAAGCATTCAAAGAAGGATTTTTTTCGTGGATGACTTTCAAATAATGTTCTACCAATTCTACACAAGTAAGAGTTTTGTTTTGAATGGCTTTTTGGACAGAAGCAAAGGAATCTATATAAGTTTTCAATTTAATTACGAATTAAAAATTACGAATTACGTTATTGTTCAAGATTTAACTCTTGAATTAATAGCTTTTATAAAAACAAAAATACGAAAGAAAATTATAAGAATTTTGTAAACTCTGTATTTTCCTTCGTATTAATTTATATTCTGATTTTTCAATAAAAACGAATTTGATTGAATCAAACAATTTGAAAACATAAATTACTAATAATGAGTAATTTACAATCGTAATTTTTAATTCGTAATTCGTAATTATTTATTATGCTTCTCTTTTAGTTGTAGAAACATCTTCTTTTTTACTTTCTGCTTCGATTGAATTTTTTACTTCGCTGGTTGCATCTTTAAACTCACGAATTCCACGACCTACTCCACGAGCAAGTTCAGGAATGCGCTTTGCGCCAAAGAAGACAAGGACGATAAGCATAATAAGAGCAATTTCCCAAGCTCCAAGTCCACCGATGAAAAGAAGTGTATTTAACATAGTTGATTGATTTAAAAGGTTCTGATAAACAGATTTGATACTGCAAAAATACAGTTTTTTTGATAAAAAAAGAATTTCTGATGACTTTGATACAAATATTTAAGAGAAGTTTTATTTATTTTCTCTACTTCTGCCTTTCCTGTATTTGCATCAAAAACTGTTTTAAAAATTGTTTTTGTTTTTCGTGTCTGACAGAAAGATTTTCTAAGGTTTGATAGGATTTTTCAAAATATTCATTCATTTTATCTTCTGCAAACTGTCTTATATTCAGATTGTTATAAATTTGAGTAACTAATTTTACTTTTTCGGCTTCATCAAATTCTGTCTTATTTATCCAATTCTGTAATTCCTTATTTCCTGCTTCTTTTTCTTTTTGTAAAGCTGTCAGCATCAAATAAGTTTTTTTATTTTCTATAATATCTCCTCCTACTCGTTTTCCAAATGTTTTTGGGTCTGCATAGACATCCAAAATATCATCGTGAAGTTGAAAACCAATTCCTGCCGAAATGCCTACTTCTCTAAGTTGCTGTGCTTCAAAAGGTTTTGCACCTCCCAAAATTGCTCCTAATTCTAATGAAAATCCTAACAAAACGGCTGTTTTTAGTTTTATCATTTCCAAATACTCTTCTATCTCTACATCATTACGACTTTCAAATTCCATATCAAACTGTTGTCCTTCACAAACTCCAATCGCACAGGCATTGAAAAGCTGCAAAACAGAATGAAATTTATCTGAAGGAATAGATTCTCCAAACCATTGATAGGTTTTGATAAGCATCAAATCACCTGACAAAAGTGCTGTGTTTTCATTCCATTTTTCGTGTGCTGTAGGTTGTCCTCTACGAATTGGAGCATTGTCCATAATATCATCATGCAACAAAGTGAAATTATGAAAAACCTCTGTTACAATTGCAGGAGCAACAGCATTTTTCCATTCCGAGTCATATAAGGAATACCCCAAAAGAACAAGCAAAGGACGCATTCTTTTTCCACCCAAAGACATAATATATTTGATAGGTGCGTACAAATCGGCTGGTTTGCCTTCTGTATTTAGGTTTTTGATATGAGTTTCAAGAGCTTTTTGAGCTTCTTGTAGTGAGAATGTAGGATTGATAGTAGTTTCTTGTGGCATAAATGGTAATTTATTTTGTTGTCAGTGTCGCTACTCTAAAACATCAACAACAGAGGAGAGTTTTTAATAATCAAATATAGATAAGTAAATTTGAGTTTCCCAATTTTGTAATTATACACCTAAAAGGATAATATAGAATTTCAAAATAATTAAAATTCTATACTATTTTTTCAACTTTTTGAAATAAGTTAAATGACAAAATTTTTCATAAATTTATTCTATTAAAGAATCTGCTATTTGTTGTACTTCTTCGCTAGAAAGTTTTGTATTCTTGGCTACCATTTCAACTGAAAGGTCATCTAAAAGAAAGTTTTTAGCAATCTCTCTTGAAATATCATTTCCAAATTTCGTTTTTTCTTTTGATTGTTCTTGTGCAAAATCAACAAAATGTTTATTGTCTTTATAAATTTTCTCTTTTTCTTGGTATAAAGAACGCTGTTCGTCTGATAGACTTTCCATTTCTTCTTTACTCAAAAGAACAAAATCATTCATATATTCTATGAGTTGGTTTATCGAATCCATATTTTTTATTTGTTTTAGTAGATGTTTTTTAATCTTTCTTTAACAAATAAACCAAAAATTACAAATATTGTTTTAATTTTGCTAATTAAGTTAGCATTTATTTATGAACCCAAAATACTAATCTATGAAAAGGTGTGTCTTTTCCCTACAATAAGATTACTTCAAAATATCAGCGATATCATTTTTAGAAAGCGTTTTGACAAAGCTAGATTCTGTTGTAATCAAATCTTGTGAAAGCGCAATTTTTTGTTGTTGTAAAGCTAATATTTTTTCTTCAACTGAATTCTGAGTAATGAATTTATAAATAAAAACTCTGTTTTCTTGTCCAATTCGGTGTGCTCTATCGACAGCTTGTGCTTCAATAGCAGGATTCCACCAAGGGTCTAACATAAAAACATAATCGGCAGCCGTCAAGTTTAAACCAACACCTCCAGCTTTTAAAGACAACAAAAACACTTTGATATTCTCATTGTTTTGAAAATTCTCAACTTCTGCTTTTCGATCTTTTGTTCCTCCATCAAGATACGAATACTTTACTTTTTCTTTGTCTAACTCTTTTCTAACTAAAGTCAAATGCCTTACAAACTGACTAAAAATGAGAACTTTGTGTCCTTCACTCAAAACAGATTTTAGTTTTTCCCACAAATCAGAAAATTTACCTGAATCACCTTCATAATCTGGATCAACCATTTTTGGATGATTGGCAAGTTGCCTTAATCTAGTCAAACCTTGCAAAAGCATAATTTGAGACTTTGCCATTCCTTGCAATTCGATATGCTTCAAAATTTCATTTCTGTAATATGATTTTGCTTCTTCATAGACTTTTTCTTGCGATTTACTCATTTCTACATAAATGATATTTTCTACTTTTGGTGGCAATTCTGTTGCGACTTGATTTTTGGTTCTTCGAAGAATAAACGGTTTTATAATAGTCTGTAATTTTCTCGCTTTATCGACATCACTTTGCTTTTCTATCGGAATTTGATAATGCGTTTTGAAGAATTTTTGATTGCCCAAAAGTCCACCATTTACAAAGGACATTTGCGACCACAAATCAAGCGTAGAGTTTTCAATTGGCGTTCCTGTCAAGATAAGTTTGAAACGAGATTTTAGTGTTTTGACAGCCTTTGAAATTGCTGAACTTGGATTTTTTATGGCTTGAGACTCGTCTAAGATTACATAATTAAAATAAAATTCATTCAAAATATCAGCATCAATTCTCATTGTTCCATAAGAAGTCAGAATTACATCATACTTTGGAAAATAAGTCGTAATATCTTTATTTCGGTCTGTTCCTGTATAACGCCAAACCTTCAAATCAGGCGCAAATTTTTTAGCTTCAACTGCCCAGTTGTACAAAAGTGAAGTCGGCATTATTAATAATGAAGGAGCAACTTCTCCCTCTTTTTCCTTTTGTGCTTGAAGCAAAGCGAGTGTTTGAACCGTTTTTCCAAGTCCCATATCATCAGCCAAACAACCTCCAAAATTAAATTCTTGCAAAAAACGAAGCCAATTATAACCAGCCTTTTGATAGGGACGAAGTTGTCCTTTAAAGCCTTTTGGAAGTTCAAAGTCTTCTATTTCTCCAAAATTATCAGCATCGTATAATTTTTGAAGTTTTCGGTTCATTGTTACGTTGGCAAGATTTCCTTGTTCTAAGTTTTGAACTAATGCCAAATGATGTTTTTTAAGTGCAAATTTTTCATCTTTCGACTGCATAAATTCAAAAAGCTCACTATATTCTGTAAACCATTCTTCAGGAATAACGGCAATTTCACCATTAGGAAGTGTAAATTCACGTTGACCTTTCAAAATATACTGACGAATTTGCATAAACGGAATTTGATATTCTCCGAAAAATACTTTTGCATTAATATCAAACCAATCTTTATTTTCATTGATTGCAATACTAATTTGAGATTTTCCAATGAAATAATTTTTTCCTTCTTCGCTTTGGTGCTGCTTTAATTCTACTCCTAATTCTTGTAAAATAGTTTCATTTTTGGTTATCCAAGAAAAAGCCTTTGAACGAGGAAGCGTAATTTTTCCTTTTTGAATAGGCAAACCTAACTCTTTGAGTTTTGAAACGACAGCTTTTTCTAACAAAACTTGCCTAATAAATTTTGTAAAAATAAATTTATCTTCATTATTCTCAAAGACTACATGACTATTTTGATTTTCATTCAATTCTGAAACTTTGTAAACTTCATCATTATACCTAAAATTGAGTTCGAAAACGACTGTGTTTTCGCTCTCATTCTGATTTGCTTTTGTAGAAACAGGCGTATCAAAAAGCGATTGTGTAGAAGAAGACAAAATTTTGAAATGCAATTCTGCTTGTGGGTCGTTTCTTTTTGTAATTATTTCAAAACCTACTGGAATCACATGATAGGATGAAATTAAAGAAGCGACAAATTTTTTATAATACGTTTCTTCAACGCTTTTATTGACTAAAATAAATTTTTTGCGTAAAAAAGGCTTTAGTTTTGCGCCTTCTAAAGGTCTATCAAAATGATATAAAATATTTTTATGCAGTAGCCAAGCAGGAGAATTACAGACAATTTTGGCATCTGACTGACGAAATTCTATCGTTTTTTCATTGTGTCGAATGGTCGGATAATATTGTGTATTCTCTGGATTTTTATAAACATGAAAGAGAATAGTTGCAGGGATTTTTGGGATTTCGATAAATTCTCCTGTTGGTGTTCCGTCTCTTTGCATCGTATAGACGAGCTTGTTTTTCTCTAAAAGAAGATTCAGAATTTTTATTTTTTTACCTTCTACATAGTCTTCAATAAGTTTTTGAGTGACTTTATCTCCTTTTTCCTCGTCATAAATTTTATCTACAAAATCGAAAATAGTTAGTTTTTTGCCACTCTTTCCTACTTTGGAAGAAATATTACTAAATTTTTTGATAATGGCATCTTGCTGAATCGAATCCATTAGTTTTATCAATTCATAATCTGACTCTGAAAGTCCATTATCAAACTCATGAGCATTGCGAGAAGAAATATTTTGATATTTTAGTGTCAGTTTTCCCTGTCGAACTTGTACTACAAAAGACTCAAACAAACAACCCAAAAATTGATGTTCATACAGCGAATAAACGACTTTAAAAGATTCGTTAGGCGAAACATTCATAAGTAACAAGAAATAAAACGATATACAGCAAACTAAAAATTAGTTACTCTTTTAGATTTAAGACAACTTCAAAAATACGGATTTTTTTTGAGTTTGGAAATTGCTTCTAAGTAAGAAAAGTTAAACTAAAATGTTTCAATTAAGCTGATTTCTCCCTCATAGTTATTTATAACTCTTCTACCTTTTCCAAAATATCTGAAATTTCATCAAAATCGGTATAGCCACCCATTCCAACTTCTATTTCAGTTTGTCCTTTGAAAGCAATTCCTTTTAATTCTGTTTGAGAAAGTAAGTCTGTTACATTCTCACTTGTTATTCCAAAACCTAAAATAATCGGATGTTCTTTAGATAATTTTTGGAGAACTTGAATTTCTCTTTCAGATAAACTTTCTTCATTAGATTCTATTAAAAAGTAATCTACCTTAAAATCTTTCATGTTTAAACTTTCTAGTTCTTTTAAATTGGCAGAAAATATAATAGGAAAATTATAGCTGTTTGATTTTAATTCTGAAAAAATAGATTTTTGAGAAATCTGTATAAAATCAATCTTATAGTCTGTATTTGAAAGAATTTTATGAGCTTCTTCACTGATTGTATCACCTTCTAGTTCTGCCACAATTTTACAACCTGTTATCCAACCCGAAATCTGCACAAAATCTTGTTCAGAAACATAGTTTTTACTAGTTGGATTTAATGAAAAGCCAATCATCATATCTAAAACTGTTCCCATTCCTGCACCGAAACGAGCATCATGAAGATTTGTAATACTACTTAATTTTATAATTGGAGAAGACATAAAGAAGAAATATAGAATTTATGAAACAAAAAAAAACCTCTTTTCAAAAATTAGAAAAGAGGTTTTCAATAAATGTACCCAGAGCCGGGGTCGAACCGGCACGGATTGCTCCACTGGTGTTTGAGACCAGCGCGTCTACCGATTCCGCCATCTGGGCAAGATTTTAAAGGCTGGTAGTTACTCGTTTTGAGAGTACAAATGTACAACTTATTTTTTATAGTGCAAGCATTTTTTCAGAAAAATGAAATATTTTTTATCTTAATCGATGTCATTATTCTTGCTATCTCCTGATTTTACCATATTTTGGTCTTCTGCTGACAAAACGCTTTCTATCTGAACACGAACGCCATCTTTATAAGAAACAATCCATGCATCATTTACACCCATTTCACGCAAATATTTTTTGAATAAGTCAGCTTCCCAATAGTCTCTAAAAGCTGCAATGGTATATTTTTTTACTCCGTCTTCATCTTCTTCAGCATGGAAACGTCTGTGTTCGACAAATTTCATTAAGTCTTTGTTTCTAAATGCTCCTACTTGTACTCTATAAACTGTTCCTTTAGAATAATCATCTTTTCCATCCGAAGAAGAAGCATCAGCATTTTCTGTTTCTGACTTTGCTGCTTGTTGTGCATCTGCTAAAGCTTGCTGCAAACTATCAACCATTCGTTCTTTTTCCATCAGAGTTTGGCTTGTCGAAACAACCTGTTTTTCCAATTTACTAGCCTCTTCAACAGCTGTTTCGTAGCCCTCTACTTTTTTCTTAAAGTCTTCTACAGACATCGATTTTTGTTTTTTCTTCCAAACTTTTTTTTGTTCTTTACTCATTTTTTGAGCAAAAACAGAATGTGTAGAAAGCAGAAAAATAAAACAAAGACTTGCTAAAATAAAACGAAACATAACTTTATATTTTTTTATAAACGGTAAATATTGATGTTTTCACTTCTAGTGTCAGAAACAGTAAAAGTGAAATTTGATAGTTATTGGAAGAATTTTGATAAGTTTATTTCAACAAATAAGGCAAATTCTAATCCTAAAAATTATATTTTTATTGACCAATTGCTTTTCTTCGATAACTCACTCTTAAAGTATAGTTAAGTATTCTGTTTTTATAGACTAATATTCTTTTTGAATTTGCTTTATTTTTTTTGTGCATTCAACTCCCCAGAGTTGAACGAAATGCTTCCTCAGAAGCCTGATTCAGGTAAATAAATCACGCTTCTGAGGAAGCGAAACATTCAGTTCTGAGGAACTGAATGCACAACAAAATAAGGAATAAGAATTAAATAAACTACTATTTTCAAACATTCAATCTATTGATAATCAATAAATTAAATTAGCTTCACTGCTTTAACAGGTCGTGTTTTTTAATTCTTAATTGTTCCTTATTTGAAGTATCTGACAAACCTGTAGTACTTACTTTTCTAAAAAAAATTAGTTTTTCCGAAAAAAAGAAGTACATTTGTATCGCACACGACTTAATCGTGTTAAATAAAATCTTAAACGACTTAAAAATTCATAAAATGAAAACATCAACGTTACAAAATGTATTTAGAATCCTGTTAGCTCTCTTTATGATATATGCAGGTTTTAGCCATCTGACTTTTAATAGAATTGAGTTTCAAGCACAAGTGCCTGACTGGATACCGTTTTTTAGTAAAGATATGGTAGTCATTTTATCAGGAATTGTAGAAATGATATTGGGTTTGGGACTGGCTTTTTGGAAATCTAAACGAACTGAATTTGGCTGGGCATTGGCAATATTTTATATATTGATTTTCCCTGGTAATATTTCACAGTATCTTGAAGGAAGAGATGCCTTTGGAGCATTAAATTCGGATAGAGCTAGATTAATAAGATTATTTTTTCAACCTGTTCTGATTGCTTGGGCATTGTGGTCTAGTGGAGCATGGCAGGCTTGGAGAGCAAAGCAAAAAAAGAATGACTAATGGAAGAATCAAAATTAAAACTGAGCAATCAAATTTGTTTTCCTCTTTACTCAGTTTCTCGTCTTATCACAAAGGCTTATAAGCCTTTTTTGGATAAAATGGGAATTACTTACCCTCAATATTTAGTATTGATGGTACTTTGGGAAAAAGATGAGATTACAGTAAATCAAATTACTGAAAAGTTACTTCTCAATACAAATACACTTTCGCCTATGCTAAAACGTATGGAGAAAATGGAAATTATTGAGCGTAATCGTTCAGAAGAAGATGAGCGAAGCGTCATTATAAAATTGACAGAAAAGGGAAAAGAACTAAAAAAACAAGCTACCTGTGTTCCAGAACAGCTTGCACAAGTATTAGTAAATGAAAATGTCCATGTTTCAGATATTATAAACCTAAAAGAGGTTCTGAATGAATGGATAAAAATACTTTCAGTAGACAAAGAATAATTTGTGCTAGAAAAAATTTATATACAAAAATCAATTTAAAACTACCAAAATGGAATTATTAGATAGACTCAACTGGCGATATGCTGCTAAAGCAATGAATGGCGAAAAAGTACCACAAGCAAAAATCGATAACATCATCGAAGCAATTTCGCTTGCACCTACTTCAAGTGGATTACAGCCTTTTGAGGTATTTGTTATTACCAATCAAGAAATTAAAGACAAAATCAAGCCTGTTGCTTGGAATCAATCTGTAGTTTCAGACTGTTCGCATTTGTTTGTTTTTGCTGCTTGGGATACATATACAGCCGACAGAATCAATAAAATGTTTGATTTGGTAAATGAAGTTCGTGGATTTAAAAATGAAGGTTGGGAAAACTACCGTCAAATGTTATTGAGTAGCTATCCACAAAAAGATGCAGAAGAAAACTTTCAACATGCTGCTAGACAAGCCTATATTGCTTTTACAGAAGCTCTAACAGCTTGTGCTTTCGAAGAAGTAGACTGTACGCCAATGGAAGGTTTTGATCCAAATGCAGTAGATGAGATTTTAGGATTAAAAGAAAAAGGTCTCAGAAGTTGTGTACTTCTTCCTGTTGGTTACAGAAAAACTGAAAATGACTGGTTGGTAAACTTGAAAAAAGTAAGAAAACCTAAAAAAGATCTAGTTACATTAGTTGACTAATTTTTTAATCGTTTCATAGTATTGTAAAAGGTTGTAACATTTTGTTATGACCTTTTTTGTGTTTAAATATTTGGTTTGTATTTTAGCTATTATTATGCCTAACTCTATCTGTCACCCCAAAAACGACAGGTTATAGCCGTTGTCGGTGTCCCCACCGACGACCATCAAAACAACCTAAAAAAACAATCCAAATAATGAAAACAATAAGAACCAATTCTGAAAATAAAGATTTTATTGATTTAGTGAAACTCCTTGACGCTGATTTAGCTCAAAGAGATGGAGAAGACCATTCTTTTTATGCACAGTTTAATAAAATTGACACCATAAAACATGCTGTTGTTCTTTATGAAAATGACATTCCATTAGCCTGTGGAGCAATAAAAGAATTTGATACTGATTCAATGGAAATAAAAAGAATGTATACTTTATCTCAAAATCGTGGAAAAGGAATTGCTTCAAAAATTCTTTCAGAACTAGAAAAATGGGCAAAAGAATTATCTTATAAAAGATGTGTCTTAGAAACAGGACTCAAACAACCTGAAGCCATAGCACTTTATAAAAAAAATGGTTATGATATAATTCCGAATTATGGACAATATATTGGGGTGGAAAACAGCAAGTGTTTTGAAAAAGTTTGGGAAAAAAAATTCTAAAATTAGGTTTAGCGCAAATAATTAGGATAGAGATTCTGAATTATTTTATCCTTATTATAAAAAATAATGTTATATTTCTCTAACTATAAATTTTACATAAAAACTCAATAATTAACTTCCAAATCATGAAAAACCTATTTTATTTCCTTCTCATTTTTTCATTTATTTCTTGTAATGGAAATTCAGAAACCAAAACAGCTGAATCTTCTGATTTAGAGCAAAATTCTACTTCATCTAAAAATGAAACTGTTACAGAAAATACATCCACTCAAACAAATCAAGAAATAACAGAATTGAAAACAGTTGAAGATATTAGAGCCGAATATCAAAGCATTATGTCTAAAATAACGAATGGAAAAATGGATTCTACCTCTTTTGAATATAGTTGTTATGAAGAATCATCAGGTAAAGTCATTTATTTTTTAGAAAACGGACAACTGCGAATGATAAAACATGATGAAGGTTGGGAACATGGTGGAGTCACAAAAGAATATTTTTTAAAAGATAACACACCCTTTTTTATATTTGATAATACCCTAGCATGGAGTTTTGATGGAACAACAATGAATGGAGAAAGTCAAACTAAAGATAAAATAACAGAAAAACGCTTTTATATTATTGATAATCAATTAATAAAATGTCTTGAAAAAGAATTTACAATTCGTTCATCTGTTAAAAACAATCCTACTTCGGAAACAGTAGCCAATAAAGAAGTAAATTGTTCAGACCTTACAGAATTGATGAAAGATTATGAGTTAGTTTTGAAATATAAAAATCAAACAGCAAATATGGAGTGCCTAGAATAGAACTCTTTATATAAAAAACTCCAAACTACTTTCAAATGATTACAATTATTGCAAAATGGACAGTGGTAACTTTCGGAATATTTTTGATTTCAGTAGGGTTTTTAATGCTTTTTGCTCCAAAAATAGCTAGAGCAACTTTACGAAAAGCAGGAAGCACTAATTTTATAAATTATGCTGAAATTACTATTCGCATGATTCCTGCAATAGCAATGATTTTGTATGCAGATTTTTGTCGTTATCCAGAGTTTTTTAAGCTATTAGGTTGGTTTATGCTCGGAACTTCTGTTGTACTTTACTTTGTACCACGAAAATACCATCACAATTATGCAACTCAGGCAGCCAATATTTTGAAACCTCTTTATATTCGTTTGTTGTTTCCTTTTTCTGTGCTTTTTGGGGGATTTGTTTTGTATTGTGTTTTTTGAAAAAAATTAAGCTATGAAAATTAAAATTGAAGACTCAGTAGCTATCTTAACTCAGATAGTTGAAAATAAAATGGCTTCTGAAGCAAATTCATTAATAGAATCTGCTCTTGATGCTATGGTAGAGTTTAAATCTAATTACGAAATAATAAGCTGTTCAGCTGAGCCTGACGATGATGCTGATGAGTTATTAGCAGAATATGGAATATATAGTTGGAATGAAGAAGAAGAAGAAAGATTTGAATTTGATATTGTTAGACAAATTTTGCTAGAAAATGATGAGGAGTTTTATCAACTTAGAATCAAATTAAGTTATGACAAAACTATTTTTTTAGAAACTGATGAAGATGGTTTTTGGAGTATGGATTATACAGATATTCAAGAGTGGGAACAAGAGATAAAAAATACCCAAGCCTATCAAATAGCCAAACAATCAGATTCAATAAAGTACGAAATTAGTTTAGATATGACCTAAAAATAGTTCTATAATTAAAAGATACAATCTAATTACTGTTTTTGATAAAAGAATTTGGTAAAAACCAACCGATTAAAAATTCCATTTCGTCGAAAGGCAAGCTATTTTAATCTTATTCTGACTATAAAAGGCTTTATGTTTGCTATTTTGATTAAATTAGTAGTAAATTATAGCTAGAAATTATATAGCGAAACGAATAGATTGTTATAATAGCCTTTTCCATAAAAACAGTAATCCGAATGTTTGAGCGTTTAACCACGAAACTGATTGGAGGTTTCTCCCTTATTCTTATCTTGTCTATTGCAGTCAATGTGTTTGCAATTATCAAACTCTCACAGGTACAAAATGTAGCCCTTGAGATTAGTGAAAATTGGATGCCGAGTATCTATGAGATATCGACCATTAGTGCCAATACTTCTGACCACATGATACGTCAGCAGCAACATATTTTTGCCCTTTCAGAAATTGAAATGTCAGAATATGAAGGTTTGATGCGATTAGATAAAGAAAATATTACTCGTAGTGAAAAAAACTACAAAAAATTACTTCAAGAAAGAGAAGATATTCTAACTAATAGAATTGCAGACCAAAAAGAAGAAGATGATCCAGATTTGAAAGATTTAAGACAGAATGCAAATAATTTCAAACTCTTTCAAGACGATTATAAAAAATATTTAGAAGAAAGTGAAAAAATAAAACAATTATCAAGATATAATAACAAAGAAGAAGCAAAAGAAAAACTACGTGAGCGTTCATTTTTAGCTTTCGAATCAAGTAATCAAACACTCAATCAAATCATCTTTGATAACTTCGAAAATGCAAGAGAAGCAGCCAAACGAAGTGAAGAAATTTATACAGACTCTAGTCGTTTGATTATTGGATTTACCCTAATTTCAATTATTGTAAGTATTTTGGTAGCCTTATTTATTGTCAGAAACACTCGTAAACAAATTGGTGGAGAGCCTTCTGATATTGCAGAAGTAGCTCGTAGAGTTTCGGCAGGAGATTTAACAATGAAATTTACCAATACAGAGTCAGAAGACAGTATTTATTCTTCTGTAAAAAAAGTAGTAGAAAATTTAAGGGAAGTTTCCAACATTACTAACAATATTGCAAAAGGAGATTTATCAAGACAAATTGAAGTAAAAAGCTCAAGCGACCTTTTAGCTATTTCGATTAATCAAATGATTGAGAATTTTAAAAATATTATCAATCAGGCACAAGTTATTGCAAAGGGAGATTATACCGTAAATGTAAAAGAAAGAGGCGAAGAGGACGAACTTAGTGCAGCTCTACAAAGAATGACTGAAAGTTTGAGAACTAACAAAATTGAAACTTTCGAACAGAACTGGATAAAAGATGGTATCAATCAACTTGCTCAACAACTTTCTGGAAACCTTCTTTCATTGGAACTTAGTCGAAAAGCAATCAATTTTATTTCTCGTTATACCGAATCGGCTCAAGGTGTGATGTATTTGGTGGATAGTTATTCTTCTAAATTAAAACTAAATGCTTCGTATGCCTTTACAGAGCGTTCTGGTCTTTCAAATGAATACAAAATTGGAGAAGGTTTGGTCGGACAAGTGGGTTTAGAGCGTAGTCCGATTTTGCTAAAAAATATCAGAAGACAAGACATGTCGCTCACAACAGGAACAGTTGAAGAGCCACCAACTCATGTTTATGCTTTTCCTCTTGTTTTTGAATATGAACTGTATGGAGTTATCGAACTAGCTTCTTTTGAGCCTTTCACACAATTAAAACAAGAATTTTTACAACAGGCTGCCAACACCATCGTAACTTATATTTATTCTGTTCTTCAAACTGACAGAATCAAAGGACTTTTAGCTACTTCAGAAGAAGCTACAAGAAGCGCACAAGCAAGAGCGCAAGAGATTGAGCAAGCCAATGAAAGATTAGAAGTTCAACAAGGAGAATTACAAGAAAAATCAGAAGAATTGCGTCGTAGAAATGAAAGTCTGATTTCAGCGAAAGAAGAGCTAGACAGAAGAGCCGAACAATTAGAATTATCAAACAAATACAAATCAGAATTTTTGGCAAATATGTCGCATGAACTTCGAACACCACTCAATTCGATTATCATGCTTTCTAAAATGCTTTCTAAAAATGAAAAGGATACATTAGTAGAAAAAGATGTCAAAAAAGCTAAGATTATCTATAAATCAGGTGGAGAGCTTTTAAGATTAATAAATGATATTCTTGACCTTTCTAAAATTGAAGCAGGAAAAATGGTTATCAATCCTGTAGAGTTTGCCAATAAAGAAATTGTTACAGATATGAATGATTTGTTTCAAGGAATTGCTCAAGAAAAAGGGATTCAATTTCTTACAGAAGACAAAACCAAGTCATATATATATAGTGATAAGGAAAGACTCGCTCAGATTTTACGAAACTTCTTATCGAATGCCTTTAAATTTACAAAAAAAGGAGAAGTCAAATTGTCAATTGCTGAACACGATGAAGACCATTACAGATACAGCATTACAGATACAGGAATTGGAATTCCGAAAGACAAACAACAAATCATTTTTGAAGCCTTCAAACAAGCCGACGGAACTACTTCAAGAGAATATGGAGGAACAGGTTTAGGACTTTCAATTGCTAGAGAGCTTACAAAGCTACTGCAAGGACAAATTGAGCTAGATTCAGAAGCAGGAAAAGGAAGTACATTTTCAATTATTTTACCAAAACGATTAGATGAAGAACTAGCTGAAAAAGAAGACCGTGTAACAGTGGTAGTAAAAAATCTAGAAACGGGAAGAAACAAATCTTCTACTCAGAGATATTTGCCTAGAAAACTAATAAGAGAAGATGTTGAAGATGATAGAAATGATATTAACAAGAACGATAATGTTATTCTCATTATTGAAGATGAAGTTCAGTTTGCTGAAAGCATGGCAGAAGTACTGCATTCTCAAAATATAAAAGCCCTGATTGCTCAGAGTGGAGAAGAAGGAATTGATTTGGCAATGCAATACAAACCTAGTGGAATTATTTTAGACTTGGGCTTGCCTGATATTGATGGAACAGATGTTTTGAAAAAACTAAAATCCTATAAAGAGTTGCGTCATATTCCTATCGAAATTATTTCGGCTAGAGATAAAGATAATGATTTGCTTTCCACAGGGGCATTTGGTTTCCTTCAAAAACCAATAGATGAAAATGTCTTGAAAAAAGCAATGACTGATATGCTTCGTCTTTCTCATAAAAAAGTCAAAGATTTATTAGTTGTGGAAGATGACGAATCACAAATGGAAGCTATCAAAGAGCTTATCATTGGCAACGATGTAAAAGTAAAAGGTGTAAAAAATCAGACAGAAGCTATTGAAGCCATTGAGAATGGAACTTTTGATGGTGCAATTGTAGATTTGGGTTTAAAAGATGGAAGTGGACAAGAGGTGTGTAAATACATCAATGAAAATCATCCAAATATTCCTGTCATTATTTATACTGGCAAAACCCTATCACCTGAAGAAGAAACAAATCTGCGAAAAGCAGCTCAAAGTATCATCTTAAAGACTAGAGATACAGGTGAAAAATTGCGAGAAGAAGTCGCTTTATTTTTACATAGAATGGAAGAAGAGGTTGAGAAAGAAACCCCTAAACAAGAAGAAAATGAACAAAAAACACGTACAGCCGAACTTGCTGAATCTCTATTAGCCGAACTTCAAGTAGATAAAGAATTAGAAGAATTGCTTCCAAAAAGAGGAAATTCTAATAAGAATAACAAAGGCAAAAAAGATAAAAATGCTGAAAAACTAGAAGGTGATGTTCCTCCTCGTTCGCTCACTCGTAATTCTATCAATGAAGAAATGGATGGAAATGATGATGAGGAAGAAGAAGAGTACAAATCTGCTAATGAATCTATAAAAGAAGTGAGCAAGGAAGAAGCAATTAAGCTCATCAAAAACAAAACTATCTTAGTAGTCGATGATGATATTCGTAATATTTTTGTAATCGCATCTGCTTTAGAGACTTATGAAGCTCAGATTTTGGAAGCCATGAATGGTCAGCAAGCTATTGATATGCTTCGTGAAGAAGATATAGATTTGGTTTTGATGGACTCGGTTATGCCTGAGATGAATGGACTTGATGCTATGCGAATTATTCGTCAAGATGAAGATTTGAAGCATTATCCAATTGTTGCCATTACAGGAAAAGCACAAGAAGAAGACAAACAAGAGTGTTTTGATGCAGGAGCAAACGATTATATTGTTAAGCCTGTAGATTACGACCAACTAGTCTATACAGTTTGTAAATGGATTGGTAAGCGAGTTTAATACTATTTACCTAAGAATAAAATAAAAAAATCCTTTTCAATTTGAGTTTAATTCAGAATGGAAAGGATTTTTTCTTTCAATAAACCACTATCACTTATGAAAACTAAATTATATCACTCAACACTTATTTTTATAGCTCTTTTTTGCTTCTCTTTTGTAGCCTATCAAAAATATGAGGATTTTATTTCGGAGCAGAAAAAATACAAAAAAGTGCGTATAGCGTATCAAGAAAAAGAAAAATATCTGACTAAAAAATTAGCTGACAACAATCTATCTCTTCAAAATCTCAATATTTTGATGGTTGCCTATAAAGATGAAGGAGAGTTAGAAATATATGTCAAAGCAAAAACGGCAACATCCTATCAAAAATTTCTGACTTATGACATTTGCAGAAGTTCGGGCAGCTTAGGCGCAAAAAATCAACAAGGAGATTATCAAGTTCCTGAAGGTTTTTATTATATCAACCATTTCAATCCAATGAGTAGCTATTTTCTATCTTTAGGAATTAGTTATCCCAATCAAGCCGATAAAAAACGAAATCCAACAAGAAAAATAAAAGATTTAGGAGGAGCAATTTATCTACATGGTTCTTGTGTAACCATTGGATGTATTCCCATTACAGATGAATTGATAAAAGAAGTCTATGTTTTGGCTGTACAGGCACGAGCAAATGGGCAAAGCAAAATTCCAATTTATATTTTTCCGTTTCGTTTTACAAAAGAAAATAAGGAAATATTTTATCCAAAATATCAAAAACTGGTAGGATTTTGGGACAACATAAAGATAGGATATGAAAAATTTGAGAAAAACAAACAACATTTATCTTTTCAGATAGATGCAAAAGGTAATTATATTTTTGACTAATTTTATCTCAATTTTTATTCTATTACTCATTTTATCAAAACAAGAGTAGCTTTGAAACAGTTTAGTAATAAAGGATAATTTAAATTTCACCATCCTTCCTAAAACTTGTTTTAGCTATTTTTTAATCTCATTACCTTAATTTCAATACAATGAAAAACATTAATATTTACTCATTGCTAGTCTTTACTTTTGCTTTTTGTCTTTTTTCAACTGTTTCTTTTGCACAGCGAAATAAAAACCCATACAAAGACAAATCAAAAACGATTGCTATAGATGAAAAAAATGTCTATGATGCCAGCAAAGACAAAGACAGAAAAGTTTTACACCTAAAAGACACAATTCCTGCTGAAGATTTTGCTGAATTTGTAGGAAAAATAAAGGAAGTAAAAACGCCTTATGATTTGAGTGAAAAATCAAATGCAAAAGCATTTTCTCCAGTTTCGACCACTACTTATGAAAAATATTTCAATATCATTAATGGTTTGGGCGAAAGAGTTATGGTAGAACCAAAAGGAAATAATCGTTTGTATTTAATTGGAAAATTAGCTGATATGCCTGAAGGAATTACTGCACTTCTTTTTTATGGTTATGATGGATCTATTTTTCAGTTTACAAAATTAGTTACTTTTGATGAAACAGGACATCCAATTGCAGAACAAAATATGCAATATTATATCAAAGGTTCACAAGATGGTTTTACACAAGAAGAAAAAGTAACTTGTAAACTCAATGAAGACAAAACAGTAAGTTGTATGACTTATGCAGCCGAAGGAGAAGAAAAAGAAATGACAGTTAAGTCAGGCGTTATACATCAAGTACAACCAAACGGAACTATCAAAGAAGTTGGGATTGTAGATTTGGAAGCTGAAGTGGAAAATGAAGATGATAAATAACTTGTTTTTCAGCTAAGAATTTATAGTAAAATAGAGCTTGAAATTTCAAAAAATGTAGAACCTAAACGTTATTCAATCCGTTTTTTAATGGACAGAATAACGTTTTTTTATTTCAACTAAAATAAATTTTAATGCTATGAGTTCTAATAATGAAATCCTTACACTCTCTGGACTCATTCTAGGAGTTGGTCTTGTTTTGATTATTACAGTAGTGATGCTTTTTAATGGCTCTGCCCAAACTACAACAAGTAAAACTCAGAATACAGCTACAAACTCGGCTCCTGTGGAAGATATAAATACAAAAGTAGCCTCTCTTGCTGAACCTCAAAAAGCTATCGTTTTGCAAGGAAATGAACTTTTCCAAGGGAATTGTGCGCAATGCCATGCTGTTGATAAAAAAGTAGTTGGTCCTGCACTTAAAGGCGTAACTGCTCGTTGGGAAAACGAATCTGAAATCATTAATTTTATCAAATATCCTGAAAAAGTAATTACAGGAGGCAAAAATGATTATGCATCAAAATTGTATGAAGAATACGGGCAAATGATGCCAAATCATGATTTTTTTAGTGATCAACAAATACAATCTATTCTTACTTATGTCAAGTTTGAATCTGGAGAAGAAATCGCTATGAAATAAAAATTAAATATAAATTTCCTCTATTCTATCTCTATCAGAATTTTTACATTTTGGTAGAGATATTTTTTAATCTATTCTTCTTAAATTTATTCATTATGAAAAAACGAATCTTGCTTTCAACTATTTTTGCTGTTCTTCTTTTTGCAAGTTTTATCATTTATCAAAAAATAAAAATTGATACAACTTCTACATACGAGATAATACAAGATGACGAAAATTATAAAATAAATGAAGCTAGATTATTGGTTTATGAACTCAATCCAAAAGAACAACAACTAGATTTTTATTGGAAAGATGAAGCAGGAAAAAACTATGAAAACTTTGGAATTCTGAAAAAGTCATTTCAAAAACAAAATAAAGAATTAGTTTTTGCAATGAATGGGGGAATGTTTAAAAGAGATTTGTCGCCACAAGGATTATTTATTGATAATGGAATTACTCGTTTTGAGGTTGATACTGTTCAAAAAGGCTATGGCAATTTTTATATGCAGCCCAACGGAATTTTTTATTTGACAAAAGATAATAAAGCTATTGTTTCTACTACAAATGAATTTCTCAAAACAAACGATAAACAAAACATAAAATATGCTACTCAGTCAGGACCAATGCTTTTGATTGATGGAAATATTCATTCAAAATTTCGAAAAGGCTCATCAAATCTCAATATCAGAAATGGTGTAGGAATATTACCAAATGGAAATATACTCTTTGCAATGTCAAAAGAAGAGATTAATTTTTATGATTTGGCTACTTTTTTCAAACAAAAAGGCTGTAAAAATGCTCTTTATTTAGATGGCTTTGTTTCCAAAGTCTATTTACCTTCCCAAAACTGGCAACAAACAGATGGAATTTTTGGGGTAATTATAGCAGAAACGAAAACTAAATAATCACATGAAACACAATCAAAAAATTAACCTCATCAGTATTATTCTCATTCTTTTAGCTGTTGCCATGATTGTAATCGGGTTTATCTCAAAAATACTTCCTCCACCTCTTACTGGAATTGGTTTTTTAGTAATTGCTTGGGGTTTTCAGCTTTTTAAGAAATAATTTTCCAGATTATTTTAACTTTATTGGAATCCAAATTTCTTCTTCTGAGCTTTCATCTGTTGGATTATATTTTTCTCCCAAAATCTCAAAATGCTCTCTTTTATCTAATTGATAATCTGAGTTTGGTAACCATTTTTCAAAAATATATTGTGCCATTTTTGGAAAATCTTTGGGCAAACCTTTATATAAAAATACAGCGTATAGTCCACCTTCCAAAACTCTTTTTTCCATACCTTGGGGAATAACTTCAAAAGAATCTACTTCAATCATGGCACATTTTGTAAACTCTGTTTTTGGATTAAAATCTTTAAAATCTAATGATTCATTATAAATTTGAATGGAATATAAATCTGTTCCAATAGTATGTTTGATAGTTTTTTTCTGAGGCATAAAACTCTGCCATAACTCCATTGTCTTATTATTTGATAAAGACATTTTTAAAGAGTTACCAATTAGCTTTTTTGAAGGAAGGATTTTGATTTCTGGATTCATTTATTCTTTAAATTACGACTATTATTATTTTTTCTAATATCAAAAACTCAATTCGATAAATCAAGTTACTAATAAGTATCTAAAATTATTCCTCCATACAGCCAAATTAATCAAAAAATGAAAATTCTATTAGCCAATCAAATGGCTTTAGCCGACCAAGAAACCATCAAAAATGAGCCTATTTCTTCTTTAGATTTAATGGAAAAAGCATCACAGAAGGCTTTTTATTGGATTCAGAATTATTTTGCTCAAAATATTAATAGTGGTTTAATCAATACAGAATTTCATGTCTTTTGTGGAATTGGAAACAATGGTGGCGATGGACTTGTAATTGCTAGACTTCTCTCAAACTTTGCTTTCCAAATAAATGTGTATATAGTAGCTTTTTCAGATAAACGAAGTAAAGATTTTGAAGCTAATTTTGAAAGAATACAAGAAATTTCAAATATAAAGATTGTAGAAATAAAGACAGAAGAAGATTTAAAAAAATTGTCTATCTCTCAAAACAATCAAAACGAATGGATTATTGATGCAATTTTTGGATATGGATTAAATAGAGTTCCTGAAAAGATTGCAGCCAAAACGATTGAATTTATAAATCAAAATTCTAACAAAAATGTACTATCGATAGATATTCCTTCAGGACTTTTTGCTGATGAAAACCAAAGCAAGGAACAGCATTTTGATAAAAATCTGACCATAAAAGCGACCCATACACTCACTTTTCAAAGTCCAAAACTCTCTTTTTTCTTTGATGAATACAGTGAGTTTGTAGGAAATTTTGAAGTTTTGGATATTGGATTGGATAAGAATTTTATTGAGCAACTAGATTCTCAAAACTACTGGCTCACTACTCAAAAAATAAAACAAATCTACAAACCACGTACACGAACAGGACACAAAGGAAGTTTCGGACATGCGCTACTGATTGTGGGAAGTTTTGGAAAAATAGGAGCTGCACAGCTTTCAACAAAGGCTGCTCTTCGAAGTGGAATTGGTCTTTTGTCTATCCGAACGCCAAAATGTGGAATTGTCCCATTACAAAGTGCAGTTCCAGAAGCAATGATTTTGGTAGATGATTTTGAAGAACAAAAAAAGAAAAATAAGACATTTTTATCTACTTTTTCTGATGAGTTAATAGAAAAAATGAAAGATTATAAAACTATCGGAATCGGTTGTGGAATGGGTACAGAAGAAAAAACACAAAAATTATTTTTACAGATTCTGAAAACTATTGATTATCCAATCGTTATTGATGCTGATGCGCTGAATATTTTGGCTAAAAACAGAAATTATGAAAATGAGAATAAAGATTGGTTAGATTTTGTTCCCAAAAATTCAATCTTGACACCACACCCAAAAGAATTTGAACGTCTTTTTGGAAAAACACAAACACCCGAAGAAAGACACCGACTTTTAAGAAATTTAGCTAAAGAATATCAACTTTGTATTTTACTCAAAGGTTCTTTTTCAGCTTTAGCTTTGCCAAATGGAGATATTTATCACAGCTCTTTTGGCGATATTGGAATGGCAACAGGGGGAAGTGGCGATGTTCTGACAGGAATACTTACCTCCCTTTTGGCGCAAGGTTATAGTTCAGAAGAAAGTCTGTTGCTTGGTATTTTTTTACATGGAAAAGCTGGAGAATTGGCAGCCAAAAACAAATCTAGTGAATCCATGCTTCCTTCTGATTTGATTGAAGAATTAGGGAATGTTTTTAAGATGATTTTGTAACTGATTAGCGAGTGATTTATATGATAAAATGCAGGATAATACAACTGAAAACAATAATTACTAATTAATTTACTATTAAACATTTTTCTATGGAAATCAAAAATTTAAGTGAAATCAGTTTTGATAGTTTGATAGAATGCTTTTTGCTTTCTTTCGAAAATTATTTTGTCAAAATGCCTACTGACATAGCTTATTACAAACAGAGGTGGCAAACGGCAAAAGTAGATTATCGCCTTTCTTATGGAATGTTTGATAATGAAAAATTAGTTGGTTTTATCATTCATGCCATTGATGCAAGAAACTCAAAAAAAATTGCTTATAATACAGGAACAGGCGTAATTCCTTCTCACAGAAGACAAAAAATTATTCCTTCTATCTATGAATATGCTATTTCAGATTTGCTGCAACATGAAGTTGATAAATCGGTTTTAGAAGTAATTACAGAAAATGAAAAGGCTATAAAAGTCTATCAAAATGTGGGTTTTGAGATAACAAAACGCTACAAGTGCTTTGTAGGAGAAATAAACCTAGAAAATAGAGATACAACTAATTTTGAACTCAAAAAGATAAATTATTCTGATATAAACTGGTCAGAAATGTCTAATCAAGATGCTTATTCTTGGGACAATCATTTCAAGATTATAAAGAATGGAAATTATGAATATTATCAAGTTTGGAATCAAAACGGCTCAGGAAATAATCTAGAATCTTTCTTTGTCATAAATCCCATCAATAGACACGAGGGATATATCGCACAATTTGAAGTTTTACTAAATGACAAGAAATCTAAAAAACTAGCTTATCAAAGACTTTTTTCTAGTATAAAAGAATTTTCTCCCTTCATCAAAATCAATAATATTGATACAAAATGTGAAGATAAAATCAATTTTCTTAATTCTATAGGCATTAAAAATATAATTGATCAATATGAAATGGAAATGAGTATAAAATAAACAGCCTAACTTATTCTACTTTTTGAGTTTCTTACTCAGTCTAACAAACTCTTTTTTAAGCTCCTTTTCTTTAGTGATATTTTCTTCTATTTGTAAATCTACCTTTTCTCTCTTTGGATTTATCCATCGAAATAATTTTCCATTATCAAAATAATACCTATTTTCTTCTACTTTTGACTTTCTGATGTCAAAGGCTGCTATTTCATTTTCTTTAGCAACTTCTTTAGTCATATAAATGCTAGTGTTGTATTCAAAATGCTGCTCAAAAATGAAAAATAATTTGTCATTCTTCAAGTAGAAAGTAAATATATGTTTTCCTGCTTCTCCAAGCCAAGTCATATTTATTACCTTCAATTCTCTATTGTTTTTTATATCATAATAACCTACTAATTGTCCTCCTTCGGTTGATTCTCCCATAATATCAACTGTTGTGGTATCATAAGTAGATTTATTTTCTTGTATACTATTATATTCTTGACGAATATTTTTTATAATTTCTTCTTCTTGTGATTCTGTATTTTGAGAAAAAGACATTTTTGTAAAACTCAAAATTAACAAACAAGATATAATTAAGATTTTCATTGATTTATAATTTTAATTACTGATGATAAATTTCATTAATTTCCTCCACAGCTCTTTCAGCTGTTTCAAGTGCGCCATGAACAGTTGCAAAATGTCCGTTGTAATGCGTAGCTTCTCCTGCAAAGAAAATTTTGTCCTCAATCGGACGAGCCAACTGCTTTCTAAGTTTGTGAGAACCTACTGACGGATACGAATATGCACCTTCAATATATTCTACTTTTGACCAATCTAAATATTCAAAATCCAAAATAGTAGCCGACGCATTTCCATCAAAATGCTTGTCCAACTCATCAATTAACAGTTCTAAAATCTGTCCTTTTGAAAAGCCATTTTCTGTGTAATTTTTGGCTTTATCGCCCATAATAAATGCTGTCAAACCAAACGTAGAAGGATTTTTAATGTAGGGAACAGTTTCCCAATATTCGCTTGCAGCGTCCATTCCTACTAAATATTCGGTTTCTTCGCCATCATTGTACTTTTTTGACCAAAAATTCTCTGAGAAGTTTAGAAAAAATTTAATCGCATAATTATCCATTCCTATTTTATCAATCGCTTCTTGTTTTTTGGGAGATAATTCGGGCAAAAAAATGATTTTATTTTGCTTCAATTGTGTAAGAGGAACAGTTATCAAAACGGCATCAGCTCTATAATTTTGAAAATCTTTTGTAATAATTTCTACTCCTTCTGCAAACGAACGTACCATAATAACAGGTTTTTCAAGCTGCAAAAAGGGCTTTGTTTTTTCTTTCCATTCTTCCAAAAGACTTTCAAAACCTACACACATTCTATAATTTTGTTCTCCTGCTTCCCATCGGTACGCTTCTACAGCTAAGGCTTTCATTCCTAAGTTTTGCAAATTTGTACCCAACGCCCCAGCAAAGGCTTCATACCAACGATAGGCATCAGGCTGACGAGTAGGCGTAATGTCGTGCTGCTCTAAAAAATTACTCAACGGAATATCTTCACCTTCATAGTGATGGTGACCTTCATAAAACTCTTCATAATCAGCAAAATACTGTTTTGCGTCTTGGAGTTTTTTGATTTTTTTATTGGAAAATAATTCATCTCGCCACAGAAAAGACGAATCGCCTTCTTTGTGTAACTTATCGGCTTTCTTTGCCATTTTATGAAATAGTGTACCTTTTCCATGGACAAATTCTGCACCCATTTCTAGCTTGTAGGGAAAGCGTTCTGTTTTTGTCCAAACCCTTCCTCCTGTTCGGTTTGAGGCTTCTAATAAAGTTACTTCGTGCCCTTGTTCTATCAATAAACTGGCTGCATAAAGTCCTGCTGCACCTGCACCAACAACAATAATTTGTTTTTTAGTAGTAGTTATGTTTGGAATTTTTGAAGAAGGAGTTTCCATAGAAGTGGCTATTTTTTTTAGATTGAAAGAATGGACTTAATGTAAAAATAGCTTTATTTGTATGTAGAAACAAAAAAACTAGATTTTAATTATTTATGAAAAATAAACATCCAAACCGTGCAGTTTTAATTGGTTTTTTAATAAATAGCATCATATCTATTATTATTTTAACTGCTACAACTACTGGAATTGCTTTGGATATACAATTTCATGACACTTACTTTGTGGTAGGAGTTTTTGATTTATCAGCCTCTATTTTGCAATTCTTTTTTATCTATTCTTTATTCTACTTTATTTTGTTTTTGATTAATCGAAGCGTAAACTCTAAAGCAGCAAAAATCCATTATTATCTAACTACTTTCATAGCTCTTTGCTTATCTTCTTTCTTACTTATATTGATTGATACAGGCTTTCCCAAACGATATTTTTCTCATGAGGAATATAAGCCTTTATTTGCTGATTTTTATGGCTTATTTACTGTCCTTTTAGCTTTCTATATTTTTATTCAAATTTCATTCTTCTTGTATTTCATTTTTACAATCAAAAAAATAAAATAAGTCAAAGACAAGTCTTTGACCTACCATGAGTTTGTATTCTTAGAAATTATAGCTAAATCCCATCAAGCCATAATTAACAAGTGTAAAATTATAAACTTCGTCAATATCCGAACCACCCTCTAAAATACGATAACCAAAACGAAGATTTGTATCCTCAGCAATTCGATAAAAAGCAGCTAATTCAAAATCAAATGCTCGTCCTTGTGGAGAAGCCAGTCCATCGCCTTCTAATAAAAAACCAATTTTATCTGTTGCATTGACAGAAGCATAAATATTAATGAGAGGTACAATACCCAAATCTGTTTTCTTTGAAGAAAGTCCATTTTGCTCAACTTCAATATAAGCATCACGAATTTTTCCTGTCAGACCTGCACCCAAACGCACTTTATCTGTTACTACAAAGTCATAACGATACGTAAGACGGTAGGAATTAAATTGATAATTGACTTTTGTATCTACCAAAGGCAAAAAATTCTCTTCATAAAAACGGGTAGGTTTATCAAAATTTCCATTGTAAGAGATTTTTAAAGGCGCAAAAAGCCCAAAGACATTATGACGATTATTGAAACGATAACCTGCACGGAGACGGTATGCAAAGGAAGCCTTATTATCAAAATTGCCATTTTCCCCATCTACTACATTTACATTAAAACGAGTTCCTTCTGTTCCTGAAACTTGAATTTTATTATAACCCGTTTTGATAATATCAAACTCAACATCAGCCATAAATTGAGCAGAAGCACAAAATGAAATAAAAAATAAAAGGCTAGAAAAAGCACTTAGACGAAAAATAAATTTCATAATTAATACAGTTTAAAAAATTAGATTGAACTATTTAATACAAAAAAATAGAATTCCATTTAATATAGAATTCTACTTGATTAACTTTTATGAAATAGTTTTGTTTAGTCAAAAAACCTTTAGTCTATAAACACATTCTATTTACTTATAAAATACATATTTTACATTCTCTAATAACAACTTCAGCTTAAGCAATCATTGATATATAAAAATAAAGTACCTTTGTAGTTTAAACGTATTTCATTTTTCTATCAAAAAAACTCATTTTATTTTTATGGATTCTATTCATTCTCTCCCTACTGATTCTAACCAGCTTCCTCCCATTCTTCCACTCATTATTCTAGGCGCAAAAGGTCTTGGAAAGGTTGCTTTAGAGGTTTTACAAAGTACAGATAATATCATTTATTGCTTCCTTGATGAGGATTATAAAGAAGAAGCTGCTGTTTCTGAAACTGCTACTTTTCCAAACGAAATAAATCACGTTTCGATAATGGGAAGTTCTGATGATGATGATATGCTCAATCTTATCAATGACAAGTGTGATTATTTTGTAGCTGTAGAAAATGTAGCTGATAGAAAAAGGCTTATCAAAAAAATCTATAAACAAAGAAAAAAATATCCTGCTGTGGCTGTTCACTCAACAGCTCACATTGCTGATGATGCAAATATGGGCTATGGAACTTTGATAGGAATGGGAACAATGATAGGCGCAGATGTAAAAATTGGAACAAGCTGCATCATCAATGCAAATTCTACTTTGGATTATGAAGTAGAAATAGGGAATTTTACTCAAATAGGAATAGGAACAAATATAGGTGCTGGAGCGAAAATAGAAGAAGAAGTTTTTATAGGAAACGGTGTAACCATTATTTCAGGGGTTACGATAGGAAAAGGTGCAAGAATTGGAGCAGGAAGTGTAGTTTTGAGTAACATAAAAGCAAAAGAAACCGTTTTAGGTAATCCAGCAAAGGCTGTTTCTTTGTAAATTCTATACATAACAGGGTTAAAACCCTGTCCAATTCAAGAAAGTCAAATTTCAGCTTTTGTTAAAATTACATATTCACTCCTCAATTGAACAGGGTTTTAACCCTGTTGTATTTTGTTGTATGAAAATTTTGCAAATCATTTGCTAAACTCTTTTGATTAACAATGAATTACCTTACAATTTCGTAATTTTATGAAATTAGATTAGCAAACACTTTTCAAGTGTTTTTATAATATAAATTTAAAAATACAAGACACTTGAAAAGTGTCTTCTACAGATATGAATACAGAAACTAGCATAAATATACATCAATTAATTACCAAACACCTTCAAGAACGTATTTTAGTATTGGATGGTGCAATGGGAACGATGATTCAACGCCATACACTTACAGAAGAAGATTTTCGAAGTGAGCGTTTTAAAGATTGGAAACAAGATGTAAAAGGAAATAACGACCTTTTATCGATTACTCAACCTGATATTATCAGAGATATTCATAAAAAATATTTTGCAGCAGGTTCTGATATTGTAGAAACGAATACGTTTAGTGCCACTACCATTGCCATGGCTGATTATGGAATGGAAGAATTAGCTTATGAACTCAATTATGAGTCTGCCAAACTTGCCAAAGAAGCAGCAGCCGAATTTGGAGGAATTTATCACGAAACAAAACCTCGTTTTGTAGCTGGTGCAATAGGACCTACAAACAGAACAGCATCTATTTCGCCAGATGTAAACGACCCAGCTTACAGAGCTGTTACATTTGATGATTTGGTAGAGGCTTATTACGAACAAGTTCGTGGCTTGGTTGATGGTGGAGTTGATTTGATTTTGATAGAAACCGTTTTTGATACATTAAATTGTAAGGCTGCACTTTTTGCAGTAGAAAAATATTTTGATGATAGAAATATTCCACAAGCTGACCGTTTGCCGATTATGGTTTCGGGAACAATTACAGATGCAAGTGGACGTACTTTATCTGGACAAACAACAGAAGCATTTTATAACTCAATAGCGCATTCCAATATTATTTCTGTTGGTCTGAATTGTGCTTTGGGTGCTGCACTCATGAAACCGTATATGCGTGAACTTTCACGAGTTGCAAATTGCTATGTTTCGTGTTATCCAAATGCAGGACTTCCAAACGAATTTGGTCAGTACGATGAAACGGCTACACAAATGAGTCGTTTGTTAGAAGATTTTGCTAGTGAAGGTCTTTTTAATATTGTTGGTGGTTGTTGTGGAACTACGCCAGACCATATTCAAGCCATTGCAGAAGAAGCAGCAAAACATGAACCTCGTAAGATTCCAGAGCGCAAAATTGCAATGCGTTTGTCAGGATTAGAAGCCTTTACGGTTGATAAAAGCACTAATTTTGTAAATGTTGGAGAACGTACCAATGTTACTGGTTCAAAAATGTTTGCTAGACTTATAAAAGAAGGCAAATTTCAAGAAGCCTTAGACGTAGCCAAACAACAAGTTGAAGGTGGAGCGCAAGTTATTGACATCAACATGGATGAGGGAATGTTGGATTCAAAAAATGCAATGGTTCATTTCTTGAATTTGGTAGGTTCAGAGCCAGACATTGCCAAACTTCCAATTATGATAGATTCCTCAAAATGGGAAATCATAGAAGCAGGTTTGAAATGTGTGCAAGGAAAAGGAATTGTAAACTCAATTTCACTCAAAGAAGGAAAAGAAAAGTTTATCGAACAAGCTCGGCTCGTTCGTCGTTATGGTGCTGCTGTTATTATTATGGCTTTTGATGAAGACGGACAAGCAGATACGTTTGAAAGAAAAATAGAAATTTGTAAACGCAGTTATGATATTTGGGTAGATGAACTTGGTTTTCCTGCTGAAGACGTAATTTTTGACCCTAATATTTTTGCTATCGCCACAGGAATTGATGAGCATAATAATTATGCTGTCGATTTTATCAATGCGACAAGATGGATTAAAGAAAACCTACCCCATGCTAAAGTAAGTGGTGGAGTAAGTAATGTTTCGTTTTCGTTTCGTGGAAATGATGTAGTTCGTGAAGCAATTCATGCCGTTTTCTTGTACCATGCCGTAAAAGCAGGAATGGATATGGGAATCGTAAATGCTGGAATGTTAGAAGTGTATGATAATGTTGATAAGGAACTTTTGAAGTACGTTGAAGATGTAGTTTTGAATAAAAATCCTGAAAACGGAACAGAACTTCTAGTAGATATTGCTGAAAAATACAGAGGAGAAGGAAAAAAACGAGTAAAAGACGAAACATGGAGAGAAAATTCTGTCGAAAAGCGTCTTGAATATTCGTTAGTAAACGGAATTACAGAATATATCATTGAAGATACAGAAGAAGCACGTTTGAAAGTAGACCATCCTTTGCACGTCATTGAAGGTGCTTTAATGGACGGAATGAATGTAGTAGGAGATTTGTTTGGAGAAGGAAAAATGTTTTTACCACAAGTTGTAAAATCGGCTCGTGTGATGAAACAAGCTGTTGCTCATTTAGTGCCTTTCTTGGAAATAGAAAAACAAAAATTGCGTGATTCTGGACAGGAAGTAAAGAAAAACGGTAAGATTCTTTTAGCAACTGTAAAAGGTGATGTTCATGATATTGGAAAAAATATTGTAGGTGTTGTTTTGGCGTGTAACAATTATGATGTTGTGGATTTGGGTGTAATGGTTCCTGCTGATAAAATTTTGCAAGAAGCTGTCAACCATGGTGTTGATGTAATTGGACTTAGTGGACTTATTACGCCATCTCTTGATGAAATGGTTTTTGTGGCGCAGCAAATGGAAAAACAAGGCTTAAAACTTCCTCTTTTGATTGGTGGAGCGACTACTTCACGTATTCATACGGCTGTAAAAGTTGCACCTAGCTATTCGGGTTCAGTGGTTCATGTCGTGGATGCTTCAAAGGCAGTTCCTGTAATGACAAATTTATTGAATGATGAAGCAAAAGAGAAGTATTCAAAAACAGTAAGAGACGAATATACATTACTTGCAGAAGACCACAAAAAACGACAGTCAGAAGCAAAATATATTCCCATTCAAGAAGCAAGACGCAATAAACTCAAAATTGATTGGAATAAAACGACACTTACAGAACCTACATTTTTAGGAAATCGTTATTTCAATAATTATAATCTTTCTGAAATCAGAGAATTTATTGATTGGAGTCCGTTTTTCATGACGTGGGGACTTACAGGTGCATACCCACGTATTTTTGACCACAAACATCATGGAAATGAAGCAAAAAAATTATTTGATGATGCTCAAAAAATGATGGACAAAATCATTTCTGGTCGTTGGCTGACTGCTAATGCTGCAATTGGTTTTTATCCTGCCAATGTTGTCAATGACGATGATATTGAGATTTATACGAATGACGAGCGCACCGAAGTTTTGACTTATTTTAGAAATCTTCGTCAGCAACAAGAAAAAACAGGAAAAACGCCAAATCTTTGTATTTCTGATTTTGTTGCACCAAAAGAAACGGGTTTAAAGGATTATATCGGTCTTTTTGCAGTAACGACAGGCATCGGAATTGAGAAAAAACTAGCAGAATTTGAAGCTAAAAACGATGATTATAGCAAAATTATGTTGCAAGCCTTAGCCGATAGATTAGCCGAAGCCTTTGCAGAGTTATTGCACAAACAAACTCGTACACAATATTGGGGCTATCAAAAAGACGAAAACCTCACAAAAGAAGATATTGTAAGAGAAAAATATGTAGGTATTCGTCCAGCACCAGGGTATCCTGCAAATCCAGACCACACCGAAAAAACCCTTTTATTTGACTTACTAAAAGCCACCGAAAAAACAGGAATTGAACTTACCGAAAGTTTAGCCATGTTACCAACGGCAGCCGTTTCAGGTTTGTATTTTTCCCACCCCGAATCTATTTATTTTGGAGTAGGAAGAATCAGCAAAGACCAAATAGAAGATTATGCAAAACGCAAAAATATGTCGGTAGAAGAAATAGAAAGATGGTTGGGTAGTAATTTGAATTATTGATTTTACAGCGTAAACTGTACCGACACTTGTGAAAGTATCTGACAGTTTAAATACAAACTTATGTATTGTCGGTACACTTTCATAAGTGTCAGACAATTATTACATACTTTATCACAACTTAACCCTAACTGTCCGACACCTTTGAGGTGTCCTGACAGTTCAATCAAAATACGAAATGTACCTTCAATCTGAACAACTATACCATATCTACAATAGAGGAAATAATAAACAACAGTTATTTTTCAATAGGGAGAACTATTTGTATTTCTTGCGATTTGTGAAAAAGCACGTTGCTCCTTATTGTGAGATAATAAATTATTGTTTAATGCCTAATCATTTTCATTTTTTGATTTCCACAACAGAATATTCAGTACAGGAAATGAAATTAGGAAACATTACTACAAATAAACTTTCAAACGCTTTTCGAATTGTTTTGAGTAGTTATGCAAAAGGTTCGAATGCAGAAAGAGGAAGGCAAAATGTACTTTTCAAACCCAAAACCACAGCGAAGAGTTTGGAGGAAGGAAGTGCAAATTATGCTGATACTTGTTTCTACTATATTCATCAAAATCCTTTGAAAGCAGGTTTAGTAACAAAGTTAGAAAATTGGGAGTTTTGCTCTTTTCAAGATTATGCTAAACTTAGAAACGGAACATTGTGTAATAAGGAATTAGCAAATCAGTTTATAGATTTTGACAAAGATAATTTTTTGAAAGAGTCGTATCAAATGATTCCAGAGGAAAAGCTAAAATTTATATTCTGAAAGTTTTGTCCTCAACTGTGCTGACTGACACTTGTGAACGACTTTAGCTCTCAACGAAGTTAAAGTGTCTGACAAAAACGGATTGTCAGTACACCTTCATAGGTATCGGACAATTAAATCTATCCCTCTGTTAAGCGTAGTGTTTCACTACGATTTATCAATTGGCAAGTCTTAGACTTGTGTTTTGAGAGTACAAATAGAAAGATGGTTAGGTAGTAATTAAAATTAAGAATCGTTCTTTTTTGTATATTGCAAATACCAAATGCAGTTGAATTTATAAATAAGTTATGTGTCACACCCTATGACGACACGGCGACAGACTAAAATAAAGTGAGAAAAAAGGACACATATATATTGACGACAATTATAGTGGTTAACTTATTGATCTATTTTTTGCTTTTACCATATGCACAAAAGACAGCAAACAGTCATATGAATAGTGGACATTTTTTCGGAATAATATTGTACTTCATTTCAGGACTAATATTTTTGTTTGGTCTTAATGGACTGGTTCGGCAAAAGCAACATAAAATTTTTATTTTACTCTTGATTTTCGCTGTGACTTTAACTTTTTGGGGTTACAGACTTCATTCTTTAATGTGTTTAAGTTGCTTAAACAGTGGTTAATTATGAAACAACAAATAATAACAATTTTGACTCCACAGGCTATTGCTCGTTTTTAATGAGGGATTTATATGTATTCGGCTTGTAGCATGTATTTGTTGTTCAAGCATTTTTATTTCATAATCAAAATTTAAACTTAGTAGAAAAAATCATTATCTTCTGTATATTGTAAACACCATTAATTCTTTTTTTGGAATTGGTGGTGTTTTTAAATAACTGAACGCAGTTGCGTTTATAAACACATTAGATGCAATTTGAAATATGGATAAAAATAAATCTTCATTAATAAATTTCATTAAACAAATCATTCCAATAAATGAAATTGAAGCTGAAGAAATTGCTAATACATTTCACTTTACAAAAATTGAAAAGAATTCACTTTTTTTAGAAGAGAATAAAGTTAGTGATGACTATTTTTTTCTTCAAAAAGGATTAATGAGAGTTTTTCTTTATGATTTAGAAGGAAATGAAATCACTACAGATATTTTCACAGAAAATAATATCGTTTTTGAAATTACCTCTTTTTTCAATAGAGTTAAATCTGAAACAAATATTCAAGCTCTAACTGATTGTACAGGCTATCGCATTTCTTACGAAGAATTAAACACACTGTTTCATCATAAACCTGCCTTTAGAGATTTCGGAAGAGCTATTTTAGTTAAAGAATTCATCGCTTCCAAAAAGAGAAACTATGCAATGATTAATCAAACTGCCGAACAACGCTACCACCACTTACTGACTTCAAGACCTGAAATAATAAAATATGTACCCTTAAAATATATAGCTTCCTATATAGGAGTTACAGATAGTACACTAAGTAGAATACGAAAGAAAAAATAACTCTAGCTTTTTCTTGCCTTTTGTCAAGTGGATTGTATTTTTGACTGCCTAACTTTGAATTTCACAATAAACAATTACAAAATGGCAGATATTTCAATTTTCACCTCTCTTGGGCTAATTCTAACAACCCTAATCTCTGTTTGGTTATTTTTTAAAGCTTCTAATCATAAAAAAACTCTTTACGGCATTATTATCTGGATGCTTATTGTAGGTGTATTAGGAGTAACTGGATTTTACCAAAAATTGGGAACATTTCCACCAAGGTTTACTTTATTACTTGCTCCGACTATTTTATTTATTTTGATACTTTTTACCAATAAAAAGGGCAAAAAGTTTATTGATAGCCTTAGCCTAAAATATTTAAACATAGTGCATATTGTACGCATTCCTGTGGAAATAACTCTTTATTATATCTTTTTAGGTGGGTTAATTCCTGATTTAATGACCTTTGATGGCTATAATTATGACATCATATCAGGAATTACAGCTCCAATAGTATATTATTTCGTGTTTGTTAAGAAAATAATAGGAAGAAAAGGTCTTCTACTATGGAATATTGTGTGTTTAGGGTTATTGATTAATATATTGGTAATAGCTGTATTAAGTGCACAAACTCCCTTTCAACAATTAGCATTTGATCAACCCAATATTGGAGTAACTTACTTTCCTTTTGTATGGCTTCCAACAGTGATAGTTCCGATAGTTTTGTTTTCACACTTAGCTAGTATTAGACAATTGGTAGTAAGAAAAAAAGCACCTAACAATGTATAAACACACTTGTTCGTAGTGTGCTACGAACCTACAAATGTATTTAGTTTCACTCCACAGCCCTCACTCAGCAAAACCAAGTCTTTAGGGGAACATAACGCAAAAAAGCCATTCCTAAATTAAATTAGAAATGGCTTTTTTAGATAAATTTGGTGATTAATTTTAGTTTTTCATAAGTGCATTTTATTGTTTTACTTAGACCTTATTTGGACATAAGTTGACAGCTTTCTACCAATTTCAAAAACTCTGTACGGTAGCCTTCTGTATCTTTTCCTTTTGCATTTTTGGCAAGTGTAATAACTTGATTATAAGAAGCATTCGACTTAAATTCAGAGTTTTTCAGAATCATTCCAAATTCTGCTACGGCAGCCGAAAAACGGAAATTATCAGATGTTTTTTCTAAAGCAATATTATCATCTTTCAATGGATTGACAATCAAATTACTTGTATCTTCATTTGGCTTTTTGTAACGCAATTTTAAGTTTAATAACTCGTCAGAAGAGGCAGCAGCCGTATAAGATGCTTTTATTTTATTTTCTTCTTTCTGATAACGCAAATCATCTACTGAAGGAAAAAAATCGCTTTTTACACCAACTGGAATAATTTCGTAAAGAGCTGTTACAGTGTGTCCTGCTCCAAGTTCACCAGCATCTTTTTTGTCATCGTTAAAGTCTTCTTTTGCAAGCATTCTGTTTTCGTAACCAATCAAACGATAGGCTGCTACTTTTGTAGGATTAAACTCAATTTGAATTTTGACATCTTTAGCAATTGTAAAGAGTGTGGCTCTCATTTGTGTTACAAAAACCTTTTTTGCTTCTTGAATATTGTCGATATAAAAGTAATTTCCGTTTCCTGCATTACTCAAATCTTCCATTTGATGGTCTTTATAATTTCCCATCCCAAAACCACAAACAGTCAAATAAATTCCGTCATTTCTTTTGCTTTCAATCATAGTTACTAATTCTTTTGGAGAATTTACGCCTACATTAAAATCGCCATCGGTACACAAAATAACTCGGTTGTTTCCTTCTTTTATCAAATTATCTTTTGCTAAACTGTAAGCAAGTTGGATTCCTGCGCCACCTGCTGTGCTTCCACCTGCCGAAACGGCTTCTAAGGCGTTCATAATTTTGTCTGTTTCTGTGGCTGGTGTAGATTCCAAAACCAAACCTGCTGCACCTGCATAAGCAACAATCGCAATACGGTCGTTTTTGCTTAATTGTGTAAGAAGAAGTTTGAGCGAAGAACGAAGAAGAGGTAATTTGTTTTGTGCCTCCATTGAACCAGAAGCATCAATCAAAAAAACTAAATTTGAAGGCGCAAGATTATCATAATCCAAATCTTTTCCTTGAATTCCGACGTGAACTAATTTATGTTTTTCATTCCAAGGAGCTGTAGAAATTTCTGTACTGACTGAAAAAGGATGTTTTCCTGTAGGTTTTTGATAATCGTAATTAAAGTAATTGATAAATTCTTCGATACGAACAGCATCAGCATTGGGAAGCTGACCAGATTGAATAAAACGACGAGCATTTGAATAAGAAGCATTATCAACATCAATCGAAAAAGTAGATAGAGGTTCTTTGAGAGATTGAATGAATTTATTTTCTATCTGTTTTTGGTATTCTTCTGTGTTTTGAGAAATTTTATCATCAGAGATATACATTTCAGCCTCATCCATCACAGCACCAGCAGCATAGTCTGCATCTTGAGTTGTGTTGTATGAAATATCTTTTTTCTCTTTATTACGGCTAATTTTTGTGGGAGAAGAAGCTATTCTGTGGTTTTGTTCAGTAGCTACGCCATCTGCCATTTCATAATTTGATGTTTTTGAAGAATTACAGGCTACAACAAATACAGTAGAAGTTGCTAATAGACTGATTTTTGTAATTGAAGTTAATTGTCTGAATGATTTTCTAAGAGATTCCATAATCGATAAAAATTAAAGTGAGATAAATTTGTTTGTTTGGTAAGTAGATGCACAGCTTCACAAAATTCCATACAAAAATTTTTATTTTTTTTGAAATACTATTTCCATACAACCGTCAACGAGCTTGAAAGCGTCGTTGAGGATTATTTTTTCTTAATACCATTTTCCAAAAATAATTTTCAATCCAAAATGATTTGTAGTTTCATTTTCTCCTACTTTATATACAAATTGAGTTTTGCCGTATTGTAAGCCAAATGAAAGCCCAAATTTTTCGTCAATTAGTAGATTATAACCAACTTCTCCCCAATATCCGTAATTCATTTTTGATTGTGAGGGTGAATTTGTAAGACTAAGAACAGGAGCTAAAAAAAAGCCTTTTGAAGGAAGATAACGTTCTTCTTTTTTAAAAATAAAAATAGGTAAAGCAGCTTCAAAACCGATATGACTAAATTCATTAAAATCTTGGCGTATTCCCAAATTAAGAATTGGATTTATTCTAAAATCAACTCGCTTAGAAAATGAGGTTTGATAGACAATAGGCAAAATATTGATGTCAAATTCACCTTTTTCATAAAAAGGTTCGACAGTAATAAAAGGATTTATTCCCCACAGATGCGTAGATTTTTTTTCTTTAATTTTCTTTGTTTTGATTCTATTTTCTGTACTATCTATTTGAGCAAAAAGTGAGGAGCTAAACAGAAAAAAAGTAGTGCAGGATAATAAAAAAACGAATGTGCAAAAATGTAATTTCATTGTAGTCTGATTTATGTTAAGCAATTAAACCAAAAAGCTACGCAAAAATTTAGACAAAAAAAATACCCTTTCTATATCTCAAGTTTCCTGTACTTAAACGAAAACTGTCAGCGATTAGAAAAGGTATTTTTTTGCAAGTAATGAGAAAGGTGTAAATTTAAAGTACGCTATTATAACGGATTTGGGTTTGAAAAAGTTTCTTTTTTTGGAAATAATTTTAATTGTCTTTTCGTAGCTGACAGTTTCCAAACTGTCAGAAATGCCATAGCACACGACAGTTTGGAAACTGTCGGCTACATTTACTTCTTCAATTTCCTAAAAGTTCGATATTCTACCAAAATAGTAACTACTAAAAACAAAATAAGTAATCCATTTTGAATCAAATGTTTTTGCCAAAACCCTGTCCATTCTATATTCAAACAAATAAAAATAAGTGCTGTAGAAATTCCTAAATACAAAATCATTTTCAGAATCGGATAAGGAATAGGTTGGTATTTTCTACCCAAAAGATAACACAAAGCTGCCATAAAAAAATAACAAGAAAGTGTCGCAATCGCACTTCCAAAATAACCATAAAAAGGAATCAAAATAAAATTGAAACTAATTGTAATAGCTGCACCTGCAAGGCTTATCCAAAGTCCAAAATGTGTACGGTCAGAAACCTTAAACCAAACCGAAAAATTATAATATAATCCCAAACAAATATTTGCCAAAAGCAGAATCGGAACAATAAAAAGTCCTTCGTGATATTCTTTATTTGTGATAAAAATATTTGCTATCCATTCCATATTCAAACTCACTCCTAGCATCATCAAAACACAGACAATCGTAAAAAAATGAGTAATGGTAGCAAACGTTTTGGGAGAATCTTTCTGACTAGCTTGTGAGAAAAAAAACGGCTCTGCACCATATTTAAAGGCTTGAACAGCTAAAGTGATAAAAATAGAAAGTTTGTAACAGGCTGAATAAATTCCTACTGCATCCATTGGAGATTTATTTGGATAAAAATTATCAGGAAGCCATTTTTGTAATAAACTTCTATCAATTACTTCATTAATCGCATAGGCAATTCCTGCAAAAAGTAACGGATAGGCATATAAAAGCATAGGTTTGAAATCTGCCCAGTTCTTTTTCCAATTGAATGTAAAACGAAAATCTTTAAATTCTTTCCAAAGCAGTGGAATAACAGAAGAGTTTGCAATCAAGGTGGCTAAAAAAACATAACCTAAAGCAATTTCTGGGTCATAAATTAGTTTTGCATACTCTTGAAAAAATAAAAACTGTGTTCCTTCTACACTGTTTTTACAAAAATAAAGAAAGAAAAAATTGAGAAAAAGAGTAAGAACAATAACTGTCATTCGAAGAGATGCAAATTTCATTGCTTTTCCTTCTGCTCTCAATCTTGCATACGGAATCGCAACGATAGAATCAATGGCAATAATACCAGCAAACCACTTTACAAACTGTGCATTATTGGGATATTCTAAAAAAACAGCTATTGGCTCTGCAAAAATCCACATCAAACTACTCAAAATGAGCGAAGTAAACATGACAGAACTTAGAGAAAGATTGTAAGGCTTCCCATTTTTAGAGGATGGATTATTCTCATCCTCATTATTTCCTTCATTATTTTTAGATATAAAACGAAAGTAAGTCGTTTCCATTCCATGTGTGTAAATCACATTCAGAAGTGCTGCATAAGCATAAAAAACGGACATACCACCATATTCATCAGGAAGGAAAATCCCTGTGTAGAAAGGTGTAAGTAAATAATTGAGCAATCTACCAACTATTCCAGTAAGTCCGTAAATGGCTGTTTGAGAAAGAAATTTTTTATACATTTCGTTTTTTGTGCATTCTGTTTAAGGAATCAAAAGTAGTTATAAAATGAAGGATTATCAAAAAGTAGTTTTTGAAGTATTAAACTTGTTTTTCTTGATTGATTAACTAATTTTACAACAATAACCTGTAATTATTCTGTATTTTATCGTACAAATTAGAATAATTAGTTATTGGTCTTACCGCAATTATTTCATTTTATATCAAAATACACACAATGAAAAAAATAGTCTTACAATTATCCATTGCTGCAACTTTGCTTTCAGCTTGTGGAACAGAAAAAAAAGAAACCCAAGAAGAAAAAATGCCTGTTACATTTGAATATCCTGAAACAAAAAAAGGAACAGTAGAAGATACTTACTTTGAAACGGTTATCAAAGATCCTTATCGTTGGTTAGAAGACGACCGAAGCACAGAAACAGAAAGCTGGGTAAAAGCTCAAAACAAAGTCACTTTCGATTACCTAAAATCTATTCCTTACCGTGAGCAGCTCAAAAATCAGTTAGAGAAGGTCTGGAATTATGAGAAAATATCTAGTCCATTTAAAGAAGGAAATTATACTTATTTCTACAAAAATGATGGATTGCAAAATCAATATGTCGTTTATAGAAAAAAAGAAGGCGAAGAAAAAGACCAAGTTTTTATTGACCCAAATACATTTTCAAAAGATGGAACTGTTTCAATGGCAGGACTTGATTTTTCAAAAGATGGTTCTCGTGCAGCCTACCAAATTTCAGAAGGTGGAAGCGATTGGAGAAAAGTAATTGTAATTGATACAGAAAGTAAAGAAGCAATTGAAGACACACTCAAAAATGTGAAATTTAGTGGTATAAGTTGGAAAGGAAACGACGGTTTTTATTATTCTAGCTATGATAAACCAGAGGGAAGTGAACTTTCAGCCAAAACAGACCAACATAAATTATACTTTCATAAAGTAGGAACTCCTCAAAGTGAAGACAAAGTTATTTTTGGAGCAACAGCAGACCAAAAACACAGATATGTAGGTGGCTCTGTTACAGAAGATGAAAACTATTTGCTCATCTCTGGAAGTAATGCAACCTCTGGTAATAAACTTTTTATTAAAGATTTATCAAAAGCAAATTCTCCTTTGGTTACTATTGTAGGTAATGAAGATAGTGATACATATTTAATGGATAATGAAGGTTCAAAACTTTATTTGGTTACAAACCTAGATGCGCCAAATCAGAAAGTAGTGATGACAGATGCTTCAAAGCCAACTCCTGAAAATTGGAAAGATGTAATTCCTCATACAGAAAACGTTTTGAGTGCTTCTTCAGGTGGTGGATATTTGTTTGCTGAATATATGGTAGATGCTATTTCTAAAGTTGTTCAGTATGATATGAATGGAAAAGAAATCAGAGAAATAAAATTACCAGGGGTAGGAAGTGCTGGTGGTTTTGGTGGAAAAAAAGAAGATAAGGAAATGTATTTTTCTTTCACCAATTATAATACACCAAGTAGCATTTATAAATTTGATGCAGAAACTGGAGAATACGAATCGTACTGGAAACCTGCTATTGATTTCAATTCAGATAATTACGAATCAAAGCAAGTTTTTTATAACTCAAAAGATGGAACAAAGATTCCTATGATTATTACTTATAAAAAGGGAACAGAATTAAATGGTAAAAATCCAACTATTTTGTATGGTTATGGTGGATTTAATATTAGCCTTACTCCTAGTTTTAGTGTAATTAATTCAGTGTGGTTGGAGCAAGGAGGCGTTTATGCTGTTGCAAATCTTAGAGGTGGAGGAGAATATGGAAAAGAGTGGCATGATGCAGGAACTCAACTCAAAAAACAAAATGTTTTTGATGATTTTATTGCTGCTGCTGAATTTTTAATCAAAGAAAAATACACTTCTAGTGAATATTTAGCAATAAAAGGAGGTTCGAATGGAGGGCTTTTGGTAGGTGCAGTTATGACTCAACGTCCAGACCTTATGAAAGTAGCCATTCCTGCTGTTGGTGTTTTGGATATGCTTCGTTATCATACCTTTACAGCTGGTGCAGGTTGGGCGTATGATTATGGAACTTCTGAACAGAACAAAGAAATGTTTGAATATATAAAAGGGTATTCTCCTGTTCATAATGTAAAAGAAGGAGTTTCTTATCCTGCAACACTTGTTGTTACTGGCGACCATGACGATAGAGTTGTTCCTGCTCACTCATTCAAATTTGCTGCCGAGTTACAAGACAAACACAAAGGAAATAATCCTGTAATGATTCGTATTGAAACAGATGCTGGTCATGGTGCAGGAAAACCAACTAGCAAAACAATTGAAGAAAATGCTGATATTTTTGCTTTTACACTTTATAATATGGGATTCGAAACGCTTCCTAAAAATGAAGTAAGTGAGAAAAAATAACTTGTTATTGTTATTAAACGTTATCACGGTTAAATTAGTAATGTTCATTTTTCCATAGCGCAGGGTTTGCAAACCCTGCGCTATGGAAAAATAAGACTGGTTTGTTTTTCTATAACTTGCTAATTATTAGACCTGTAAACAACCGTGATAACGTTTATTATAACAAAAAAGTAAATTACTCTGTATGTTATTCAAAAAACGCTTATAAATTTATAGGCGTTTTTTTTATGCCCTAACACGAGGGTCAAGTAACGCATACAATAAATCTACAATAAGCGTAATAATTACAAAAATGACAGCTACCACAAGTGTTGCCCCCATCACAACAGGAAGGTCAAGTTTTTGAACGGCATCAATTGTAAGCCAGCCCAATCCTTTCCAACTAAATACATATTCTACAAAAAAAGCACCTGCTATAAGTGTAGCAAGCCAGTTTGAGATAGCTGTTACAACAGGATTGATAGCATTTTTGAGTGTATGTTTGAAAATAACAATATATTGAGGCAATCCTTTTGCTCGTGCTGTTCTGACATAATCTTTAGAAAGTTCTTCTATCATCGAAGAGCGTGTGAGTTGGGTAATAATTGCCAAGGGACGCAAACCAAGTGTAAAAGCAGGTAAAATAATATTTTTTAGAGCTAATTGCTTTCCATCAAAGACACTCATTATCCAAAGTGAACCTGTCATGTCAAGTCCTGTGTATTCACTTAAATAATATCCAAAAATGAGAGCTATAAAAATGGCTGCTACAAAAGAAGGTGTAGAAATACCCAAGACTGAAATTGAAACTAAGGCATGGTCTAAAAAAGAGTTTTGTTTGAGCGCACAAATAATTCCAAAAATTACTCCAAAAAAAGTAGCAAAAATCATTGCAGCCACTGACAAAACAAGAGTTGCACTTACTCTGTCGAAGAGCATTTCATCTACTCGGCTATCACTATAATAAGATTTTCTTAGATACGGTTTTTTGACTACAAATGCTTTATCTGAAATACTAAAAAGTTTGATGTAATCATATTTTACTTGATTGCTTTTTGTGTCTTCATGAACAGAAACAATAGACAAATCATTCAGATAATAGGCAAATTGAGTGCTTAAAGGCTTATCCAAACCTAAATCAGTTTTGATTATGGCAATAGTTTCAGGTGTAGAACGAGGTCCTGCAATCATCTTTGTAGGATCACCAGGTAGTGCATGAAATATAAAAAACACCACTACAGTCACTCCAAAAATGACTAGAAAACCATATCCCAATTTTTTTAAAAAATATGCAATCATTTGACAAATTAATATTCTAGAAAATCTCTTTCTAAATTTTTACTTCTAATTATCTAAATCTATTTTCAAATTGAATTTGTCTTCAATACTAATAAAGGCACATCAGTATGAAAACTTATTTCCTTTGCTTTACTTCTATGCCATAAACTCTCAAAGAAATTACGATGATGAGTAAGCATAACCAAAATACTTGTTTCGTAACTTTCTAAATAGCCATCTATTCCTTTATCTAAATCATCATTTTCTCTGAATCTAAAGTCCAACATAGAAACAGGTATTTTCTTAAAAGCTGCTTTCAAACGATGAAGTCTATCGATATCTTCAATACGCTCTTTATCATTACTGATATGTAAATAATCTACTTTCGAATTTGGAAAATAACTAGCCAGTTCTAAAAGAATATCAATTACTTTCTCATCTTTTTCAGAAAAATCAGCAGCATAAACAATGCGTTCCCAATTTGAAAATGTTGCATTACTAGGAATAGCTAATACAGCAGGAGTTTCTTTAGAAGCAATAATATCAGCTGTTACACTTCCTAACAAAATTTCTTCTGCTCGTGTCATTCCATGAGTTCCCATAACAACTAAAAAAGCTCCATGCTCTTTCGAAACTTTTTCAATAGAAGGAATTATTCCATCCTCACTCTCCAAAATAGATATGATTTTGAGCTTTCCACTCCCATCTAGATAAGTTAATTCAGAAAATTGATTTATATACTCTTCTAATTTTGCTTTTCCTTTTTCTACTTCTTCTTTTAATAAGCCTACATGAAGATGATAATTAGTAGCAGAAGGTAAAGGAGCACAAGCTACATGAAGTAAAATAATTTCAGCCCCAATTACTTGGGCAAAATGTAGTGCGTAATTTAGAGCAGCCTCTGAAGGCTTAGAAAAATCAACTGGAACTAGAATTTTTTGCATAACCAACCTATAAAAATAAGAGAATAGAATACAGGAATAAATAACCTGACTTTGTTTTATAAGGCAATATACTTTTTTTGTAGCAAAAAACTAAATTAAAAACTCAGTCGGTTTATTATATAGAATAAATTTAAAATTAACTACTCTTCTCTATTTTAGATTTTATACTAGTGCAATTTTGTTAGAATATTTAATTTCAAGATTTCTAATATTAAAAGTATAAGTTAATTATAAGCAAATCGCTCCTAATCACTAAGAGTAAAAGACCTCATTGTAAATTAAATGTGAACAGTTTGTTACGTAACGTAATGTTAATATTGAAGCAATTTCATAGTAAAGATAAGGTTGTTCTTTTGCATCAAGTTTAGACAAAAGCACTAAAAACTTTCCGAACAAATATTATTGTTCAAAATCAATTCACTAAGATTAATCTAAATTAATTTAATCCAATGAAATTACAAAATTTCTTTCAATTAGCATTCATTTTTCTATTTGCAGCTCTTGTATTAGTAAGCTGTAAAGATGATGAAGATGACACAAAAAAAGCTCCAGTAGCCTCTTTTACATTTAGTCCTACAAGCCCTAAAGTTGGCGAAACAGTAACTTTTACTAACACAAGTACAGACGCAGAAACTTTTGTTTGGTCTGCAACAGGTGCAGCTTTTAGCTCAACAGAAAAAAATCCAACATTTACTTTTACTACTGAAGGAGCTGTTCAGGTAACTCTTACAGCTAGTGGAGATGGTGGTACTAATGCAAATACTCAAACTGTTACTGTTCTTGGAGAAGATGCTCCACCACCACCAACTTATCCAGCTAACTATACAACAGGAACTGATGCTGCAACAAGTAGAGCTTCTGTTACTGTAAAGGCTGACCCAATTGGTATTGGTGAAACAGCTATTACTTGGACAAAAGATAAAGTTTGGATTCTTGATGGCTTTGTATTCGTAAACGAAGGACAAACTCTTACTATTGAAGCAGGTACAGTAGTGAAAGCAAAACCAGGTGAGCAAGAAAGTGCTTCTGCACTTGTTGTAGCTCGTGGTGCTAAAATTATGGCAAAAGGAACAGCTGCCGAACCAATTATTTTTACTGCTGAAAAAGATCCATTGGATGGTTCTTTAGGCGTAGAAAATGGTCTTTGGGGTGGTGTTATTGTTTTAGGAAAAACTACAATTGCTCGTGGTACTGCTGAAGCATCTATTGAAGGTATTCCAACTACTGAAGGTCGTGGTCTTTATGGTGGAACGGATGATGATGATAACTCTGGAGAACTTAGCTATATTTCTATTCGTCACGGTGGTACTTCAATTGCTGCTAACAACGAAATCAATGGTCTTACTCTTGGTGCTGTTGGTAGAGGAACTAAAATTGACCACATCGAAGTATTTGCAAACCAAGACGACGGATTTGAGTGGTTTGGTGGAACTGTAAATGCTAAATATCTTGTTTCTACAGCTTGTGGAGACGAAGCATACGATACTGACTTAGGTTTTAGAGGAATTAATCAATTTGTTGTAGCTTATCAACGTACAGATGATGGTGAAAATGGTGGTGAGCATGACGGTGGAGATTCTCCTAAAGATGCTCAGCCATATGCAACTGCTACTTTCTATAATGCTACTTATGTAGGTAGAGGAAATGGTGGAAAAAACAGAGTATTCTATTTCCAAGATAATGCAGGTGGAGAATACCACAACAGTATTTTTGTAGGTTTTGAGCAAGGTCTTGCTGTTCAACTTACTCCAAGTGGTGAAAATAGTTACAAACGTTTTCAAGAAGGAACTTTAAAAGTAATGAATAATACATTCTTTAATGTTGCTAGTAATGATGTAGCTGCCCTTTCTGATATTATTACTCCTTCAGGTGCAGATATAGATGCTGCTGTTTTAGATGCTGCTAAATTAGACCTTGCTACTTATTTCACAGAGTCTGGAAATAAAGTAGAGGATTTGGGTATAACTCGTTCAAACTTAGTTCCGACAGCTACAGGTGGAGATGTATCAGAAACTTCTAATACTTTCCTTAGTCCTGCTGCTTACAGAGGTGCTATCGAACCAGGTACAACGCCTTGGTATAATGGCTGGACAATGACAGCAAGCTATATTCAATAAAAATAGATTTGTTTGAATCAAATCAAAAAAGCAGCTACTTCAAAAGAGTAGCTGCTTTACTTGTATTTTCTTTAGAAACTCATTTCAAAACCTGTTTTTTTAGCATTTTCATTTTTGACTAAAAAGACACAGAAATTTCATTTAACTTCAATAATTTACAACCAAAAGGTAATGAAAAATCATTTACTGACATTTGCTACACTTGTATTATTACTTATTAGTTCCACTTCTTTTGCCCAAACTACAAAAGGAACAATTAGAGGAACAATTAAAGATGCTGCTAATGGAGAAGAACTCATTGGTGCTACTGTTGTTATTGTAGGAACTACAAACGGTTCAGCAGCTGACTTAGATGGAAAATATTCTATTTCTGTCGAAGCAGGCACATATGATCTCCAAATTTCTTTTGTTTCTTACCAAACCAAAACAGTTACAGGAGTAGAAGTAAAAGCAGGACAAGTAACTGTAATTGATGCTACTTTAGGTGAAGATACAGAGATGTTAGAAGCTGTAGTGATAGAAGCGAAAGCAGAAACTGCATCTACAACAGCAGTTTTGGCAGCACAAAAAAACTCAGGAGTTGTTCAAGATGGACTTGCAGCAGAACAGATTGCTCGTTCAGGAGATAGAGATGCAGCAGCAGCCATTACAAGAGTAACAGGTGTTTCGGTAGAAGGTGGAAAATATGTATATGTACGTGGACTTGGCGATCGTTATAGCCAAACAACACTCAATGGAGCAAGCCTTCCAAGCCTTGACCCAAATAGAAACTCAGTTCAGATGGATTTATTTCCTAGTAATTTAATTGATAATATTATTGTATCTAAAACTTTCTCACCAGATCTTTCAGGTTCTTTTGCTGGTGGAAATATAAATGTAGTAACTAAAGATTTTCCAGATAGATTTACATTTCAATGGAATTCTTCATTAGGTTTTAATGACCAAACAAGTTTAAATAATAACTTTTTGACACATAAAGGAGGAAAAACAGACTTTTTAGGAATTGATGATGGAAGCCGTTCTATACCAAGTGGAATATCTAATGAATTTCTTGATCCTAGAAGCTTTCTCACACCAGAACAAAAACAACAAGTAGATAATCAAACAAAATCTTTTGGAACAAATATGGACTATGAGCGCAAAGCTCCATTTTTAAATCAATTTCATTCTCTTTCATTAGGTAATCAAATCAATGTTTTGGGTCGTCCTTTTGGTTTTGTATCTTCACTAAGTTATCAACGTAATTTTAGTTATTATGATAATGGAGTTACAGGTCGTTTTAGTAGAGATGGAGTAGATGTAATCCAACTTAATCCAACTTACCAGCTCAATACCGAACAAGGAACAGAAAGCGCACTTTGGGGAGCAAATTTAAATATGTCTTACAAAGTAGCTCCTACAAGTAAAATCTCTTTAAATTTGATGTATAATAGAAGTGGAGATAAGACAACTGATTATCGTTCAGGACTTTGGAATAGAGGAGGTGCAGGTTTGGAAGAAGGATATGTATATCGTACACAAACAATGCAGTTTTTAGAGCGTGGTATTGCTTCAGCTCAACTTAAAGGAAAGCATACTGTTGGAAAAAGAAATATAGAAATTGAGTGGCTTTCTTCATTGGCTCAATCTACTCAAAATGAGCCAGATTTGCGTTATTTCTCTGATGATTATTATGAAAATGGAGGAGAACGTTTTTATGATATTGCTATTTCGTCTTATAATTCTCCTGCTCGTTATTATCGTGATATGAATGAAATCAATTGGGATAATAAAGTAGATATTACAATTCCATTTACCTCAAAAGGAGGAGACAGTAAATTTAAATTTGGTGGTGGATATTTAATGAAAGATAGAGATTTCAATGAAAAAAGATACCAGTATATTAATTTCAAAAACTCAGGTGTTTTAGATAATTATCGTCAGACTGGAACAATAGATGATTTTTTCCAAAATGTAGGTGTAATGGATAATGGTAATCTAGGTGTAGTAATCACAGATTTTACTTCTCCAAGAAATAGTTATACAGGTTATCAAGAAATTATTTCTTTTTATGGAATGACAGATTGGCGTTTTACTAAAAAATTCCGTGCTGTAATGGGAGTACGTTATGAAGGAACAAACCTACAAGCAGCAAGTGATGATGAAACATTAAATAAAGCAAATATTCAAGAAAATGACTTTTTACCTGCCCTCAATTTGATTTATGAACTTAATAAATCAACTAATCTTCGTGCTTCGTATGGTAGAACATTAGCTCGTCCTACTTTTAGAGAACTTGCTCCTTTTCCTAGTTTTGCTTTTGCTGATGACTTTACTATCATTGGTAATGAAAACCTAGAAAGAACCCTTATCGATAACTTTGACTTGCGTTATGAAATGTATCCAAATGCAGGAGAGATTATTTCAGTAAGTGCTTTCTACAAAAAATTCTCTAACCCTATCGAACGTGCATTTGACCCAAGAGAACCAAATGGACAGATTCAGTACAAAAATGTTGATCAAGCATTTGTTGCTGGTCTTGAGCTTGAAGTGCGTAAGCGATTAGATTTCTCTGATGCTCTCAAAAACTTTAGTGTGGGTGCAAACTTTAGTTTGATGTATTCAGAAGTAGATATTGATTCAGCAGAATATTCTTTTATCTTGAAAACTGACCCAAATCGTGAGCCTACTCGTACTATGTTTATGCAATCTCCTTATGTTCTAAACTCATTTATTTATTATGATTTGCCAGAAAAAGGACTTAGTATTAGTGGAAATTTCAATGTGTTTGGAAAACGTTTGGCTATTGTAGCACAAGCAGGACAGCCAGATGTATATGAAGTGCCTCGTCCATCTTTAGATTTTGCTGTTAAGAAAACAATGGAAAGTGGCTGGGGATTCAGTTTCAGAGCTAGAAACTTATTAAATCCTGAATACAAACAAGTACAAGATTTCCAAGGAACAGAATATATATATGATTCTTATACTGTTGGTCGTACTTTCTCTTTAGGAGTTACGTATTTGATTGACTAAACGAAGGTTATACTTATAGTTTTACAAAAAAACAGTTCTAACTTTGCGTTAGAACTGTTTTTTTATTTTTGTCATATCCTGAAATATTAATACGTTACCAAGTAAGTTATTCTAACTGTTTGGTAAGATCTCCAATCACAGTTAAATGTAGGTAAAATTACTCCTATTCTATATACACCACCAGAAAATGTTGTAGCAAGATTATTACGATAAGAGTTTATACTATTTATTATAGAACCTAAATCTACATCATCATCTCCATTTACATAATAGGTTAAGTCTTGATAAAAATACACTGGTGGATTAGTATACCAACCTTCATTCGTAATAGTACCATAACTAGGGTTTTTAGGATAATCAGGTGAGCAACTACGATAATAACAGCTAAGTAAGTCATTTATAATTCCACAATCAACATCATTATGAATAAGATTATTTACTGTTACACAAGAATTGCCATACTGTACACAAGGATTATAATCTTGAACAGTATTTATGTCTGGTTTGGCTTCCTTTGAGTAGGTATTATTAGAAATATAAGAGTTCTTTGATTGATTGTTTTCTGTTTTTTCTATTATATTTTCATCGTTACAAGAAAAGAGAAGTACAGAAAATAAACAAATTGACACAAAAATAAGTGGCTTCATAAAATAAAAAATTAATTATAAATAGATTTAATTTAAAACAAGTTTAAAAGTAATTTTTTTATATAAATTTAAATTTATATTTATTTGAAAATATATTTAATTATTTGTTGATAAAATATTTTTCTTTAGAGTAATAATTTAATCAAAAATTATTCAGTTATTAAAGTACATTCTTCAATACAGAAAAGTTTAAGAACCTAAAGTATAAGAATAATTCTAGAGTTTAAATGAATTCATCCATCCTTTATTTATGAGAATTATATATTTAAATTGATTAATCAGAGAAGACTTTATTATAAGCCATTCCAAACATTCATAACTACAAACCGTTTGCTTTTCAATTAAAACAAGTAGATTAAGTCGTTATTTCAAATCGACTGACACAACAAACCACACCAAATAATTATGTCTAAAAATAATCATAATACACAAGTAAAAGGATTTATAGAGTCTGTTAAGACCAAGCAACCTCACGAAGAAGAGTTTTTACAAGCTGTTGAAGAAGTAGCCGAATTTATTATTCCATTTATAGAGGAAAATCCAAAATACAAAAAAGCAAAGTTGTTGGAAAGAATGGTCGAACCTGAACGAGCTATTTTATTTCGTATTCCTTGGTTAGATGATAAAAATGAAATTCAAATCAATAAAGGTTTTCGTGTTCAGTTTAATTCTGCACTTGGTCCTTATAAAGGTGGTGTTCGTTTTCATCCAAGTGTAAATTTATCTATTCTAAAGTTTTTAGGTTTTGAGCAGGTTTTCAAAAACTCTCTTACAGGTTTGCCTTTAGGTGGTGGTAAAGGAGGTTCTGATTTTGATCCAAAAGAGAAAAGTGATGAAGAAGTAATGCGTTTTTGTCAGAGTTTTGTAACCGAACTTTTTAGACATATTGGAGGAGAAACAGACGTACCTGCTGGTGATATTGGAGTAGGAGCAAGAGAAGTAGGGTATATGTTTGGACAATACAAACGACTAGCTAACGAATTTACAGGAACATTTACAGGAAAAGGCGTAAAATGGGGAGGTTCACTTCTACGAACAGAGGCAACAGGTTATGGACTTCTTTATTTTGTAAAAGAAATGATGGAACACAAAGGAGATTCTTTAGAGAATAAGACAGTTGTCATTTCCGGTTCTGGAAATGTAGCGCAATATGCCTGTGAAAAGGCGATAGAATTGGGAGCAAAAGTAGTTACACTTTCAGATTCTGATGGGTATATTTATGATGAAGAAGGAATTACAACAGAAAAACTAGAGTTTGTAAAAGAACTCAAAAATGAAAAAAGAGGTAGAATAAAAGAATACGCCAAAAAATATTCTTCTGCAAAATTCCATAAAGACAAACGTCCGTGGGATGTAAAATGTGATATTGCACTTCCTTGTGCTACTCAAAATGAATTAGAAGAAAAAGGCGCAAAAGCTCTTGTGAAAAATGGCTGTCAGTTAGTTGCCGAAGGGGCAAATATGCCAACAACATCAGAAGCGATTGATATTTTTGCTAAAAATGATGTTCTGTATTCACCTGGTAAGGCTTCAAATGCTGGTGGTGTGGCTACTTCTGGGTTAGAAATGACACAAAATTCACTTCGTTTATCTTGGACAAAAGAAAAAGTAGATGAAGAATTAAAAGCAATTATGAAGAAAATACATGAGCAATGTGTAGAGTATGGCAAAGAAAAAAAGAAAGTAAATTATCTTAAAGGAGCTAATATAGCAGGTTTTGTGCGTGTCGCTGACGCTATGATTGCACAAGGTGTGGTGTAGTTTTCTTTACATCTTTACTATAAAAAACGAATTGTTGTTTCATACTGCAATTCGTTTTTGCTTCTTTTATTCTATCCAATTTTTATATGTCCAATTAGACTTTTTTGGAAAACGATGGTCTAGACAATCAAATGTTTCTTGTACATTGAATATTTTTTGTTTTTCTTCATCTTTGGCAAATTCTTTATCAAAGCAATGCAGTAAACTACGTTTATCAACTATTTTATCTACTTGATGAGCTAATTTTTTGAAACAATACAATCCACCAAACATTCCATTTCCTATTGGATGATAATTTGAAAACTTACAACTTACACAAGTTTTGATTTTGATATTTTTTGGTAATACACTCTGCATTTCTAGCAGTGCATCTTCAAAAGAATCATAATTTTTTGTGTTTTTGAAATCTCCAAAATCAGTTTTGAGTTCTAAGAAAACATTTGTGCCTTTTTCATTTCCTGTACTAATTTGTGCAATCATTTCCTCCATTTGTTGATTATGTTCGATGGCAAGCTGAATTTGAAATTTTACTTTTATTTCAAAATTAGTAAGGATTTTTGAGCTGTCTTGACATTTTTCCCATTCAAATTTATCATTTTCTTGATTATCAAATTCAGATATTTCAAGTGTTTCGAAGCATTGTCCTTCAAAACGAGTATCTCGCAATTTTATATGTAATGTAGTTCCAAAAGTGGTTATTTTAGCTTTCTCTTCTCCGAATTTGTCTTTGTAGATAATTGGATAACTTAGTAAGTCCATTGTTTTTGATAATTATTTTTAGAATTCTTTAATCCCTTTCCCATTTCCTCTTTTGACCACCTTCTTGTTTGATAACTTTCCAATTATTTTCCTTTGCCATTCTGAAAAGTCGTTTGCGTAACTTTCTAGGATAAAATATTTTTCTAACTGTTTTTTTATTCGAATAGTCTTTCAAAATATCCATTTGAGCCAAAATTTCATAGGTCGCTGCACCACAACGCATACCAAAAAAAGCATAATCATAAGGCGCATGACCAACATAAGCAGACACAATACTGTCGAAAGTTTCTTTTTGCTGAATGTGTATTGGAATGTAAATAATTGCTAGTTGAACACTATCTGGATGTTCTCCAAAGATGGCATAAAAACTAGGAACAGAGTGAATAGCATACGTGCTGTGTTTGTCTTTTTTATTTGCAAACCAATGAAAACTCTCTCTACTTGGAAGAAAATTCAAAACTTTATCTTCCTCTACTTCAATGCCAACATGTCCTCCTAAGATTCCACCAAACCATTTTTGTTCTGGATTTTCATCACTTTTCAATGGTTTTGAGCCATATAAAAAATGAACTTTTAGAAAAGTTGTATCTTGAGAATAGCTTTGAAAGGATATAAAACAAAAAAGTAGAGTTAGAATTTGTTTCATGTTAATTTTTAGATTTTATTTTTTCTTCCTCATTTTTAAGATAAATGAGGAAGAAAAAAATAATTTACATCGTCTCACTATCAGCAAAGCTCAAAATCCATTCTTTTGCCTCTTCTTTACTGTCAAAGTATTTTGTGATAAACTTTTGGGCTGATGGCTCTTCCATAAGTTGTTCTATAGAAAGTTGAGCCATAAACTCCTTACTTACTACAAAAGCCATTTCCTTTAAACCCATTTCTATAATAGGGGCTGAAATAGTTTCACTTGTCCATTCTTGTAAAGTTGGCGAAGTAGTAAATAAAAAGTCTTGTGTATTAATCATTGCTCGTTTAGGTTTGAATTCTAAGGCTAGATTTAAGTAGTTTAAAAACTCTTCCTTATACTCTCGTTCTGTGAAATTTTCTGTTGTAGGATACCAAGTTGCTTCTATGAAGCCTTTATCTTCGAAAAAGTCTAAACGCAAAAAAATGCTCTCATAAATAGTCATAAAAAATAATATTAGTAGTAAAAAAGATTTATACAAGTCTAATATACATTTTTTACTCAAAAAAATGAAATTATTTCTACACAAAATACATTAATAATCTGATTTTCTTTAGCTTTATTTATTCTTTCTAATAATGAAAATAGAAACAGCAATAATTAGTATATATCCAATTATGAGTAAAGTTAATATGTAGGTTTTGTTACGCTGCATAACTACATAATCAGCTATTCCTGCTTTCAAAAAAATCCATTCGTCTGCTATGGACGAAGCTATATTCCAGTTTCCAGTTTCTAATATTATTATTCCAGATTTAGATTTAAGATCTATTCTTGCAGCAGTATTGATAGCATCATTTCCACTACCATCGTGTCCAATAATATTTGATTTTATATCATCTTGACTATACAAATGAGGACCTAATCCATACACTTTTGTATTATTAATAAATGATTCAGGTTTGCTCATCGATTGAATAGTTTCTTGGGAAAGAATATTATTTTCTGACACATTGGCTATCAAAAATTTTGATAAATCTTCTGTAGTTGTGTACAATCCTGCTGCTGCAAGAGCAGTAAATTTATTCATTTGTCTTGTTGTTCCATCCACTTTATAAACTTGAGCAAGTTGATTGTTTGAGCTTTCAGGATACTCAAAAGTAGAATTTTCCATTTTCAAAGGCTCAAAAACTGTTTGTGTCATATATTCTTGAAAAGATTTTCCACTAACTTCTTCAATAACTAATTGCAATATCGTATAACCTGCTCCCGAATACATATACTTACTATTCGGTTCATATCCTACTATTGCAACTCCGTCAGAACTGCCTGCATCAGCAGCTTTTGTCAATGATTCTTCGATTGTCTGAATAGTTTCATTAGGAGCAAAACCATCATAACCCAAATCATCTATCAATCCTGAGGAGTGCGAAAGTAGATTTCTAACGGTTACTTTTTTATTATCAAATTCACTTTTAGGAAGATGCCACCTTGTGAGATAATCGTCTATTGGTTTGTCTAAATCTAACTTTCCATCTTCTACCAATTTCATAACTCCGAAGGAAGTAACCCATTTACTAATAGATGCCACAGGAAAAACTGTATTTTCGTTTACAGGCTTATCTTTATCAACAGAATAAAAAAAATCTTGAGATATTTTTCCATTTTCTATCAAAACCATGGCAAAACTTCCTACAAATTCATTGTCTATTTTTTCTTGAGTGACACTAATAAAAGATTCAGCATTATCTTCAGAAATAGATCTTAATAAAAATCCATTCATAAATCCATAGCCAATAAAAGCTGTCCAAACTAGAAAAGCAGTAAATATAAAAGCCATATTTTTGATTTTTTTCATTTCTTTTTTGAGTTAGTTGTGATTATGTATTTGACAAACACCATTTGCTCTTTATGGAAGAAATACTAACAATTATAAAACAATGGCACTAATGTCTAAATGCAGATACAAACAAAAAGTAACAAAAAACTTCTTTCTATCTAAAAATCAGCCTTTACTTTGAAACTAAATCTCTTTTTAGTCTTTGGATGACTAAATTCTAAATATTCAGCATGTAAATGCAAACGATTTGCTCTTTTTCCATACAAATCATCGCCTACTATGGCAGCATTCAAACCATTTGGATGCGCTGCATGAACTCTCAACTGATGTGTTCTTCCTGTAAGAGGATAAAAATAAACACGAGTTTTTCCATCTTTAATTTCTAACACTTCATATTTTGTTTGTGCAGATTTCCCATGTTGGTAACAAACTAATTGATGTGGGCGATTATTCAAATCTACACGCAAAGGCAAATCTATAAAAGCTGTTTTTTCTTGTAAGACACCATCTAGTATAGCCAAATAGCGTTTATTTACAGTTCTTTTTATAAACTGACTTTGCAGATTATGATAAGTTTCTTTGTCTTTTGCAACAAGTAACAAACCAGATGTACTTTGGTCTAAACGATGAACTAACATTGCATCAGTATATAATTTTTGCATTCTTGTCTGAACAGAATCTTTTATATTTCGTCCTGGAACAGACAGAAACTCGGCAGGTTTGTTAACTAACAACAGATATTCATCTTCATAGACAACTTCTAAGTCCTTTCCTTCTGCTGGATTTTTCAGCATTGGATTTTCTTCTACTTCTAATCCTTCCAACATAAAACCTAAAATAGGCTCGCATTTATTGCGACAAGAAGGATAGAACTCTTTGTGTTTTCGGATTTCAGATTTTGGAGATTGTCCCCACCAAAACTCTCCTAGTGCTATTGGTTTAAGGTTGTTTTTATAGGCATAATGTAAAAGTTTAGGAGCTGCACACTCACCTGCACCAGCAGGAGGAGCAATTTGTAATTCTTTACTAAAAATAGTTTGAAGACTTTTATACTCTCCTTTTGCATTCAGAAATTTATAATTATCAAATAAACGCTGTTGTAACTGATTACTTCTTTGTTTTCTCTCACTTTTGAGTGCTGCTATTTTATCTGTAAAGACTTTGAGTTGAGTTTCAGATTTCTCTAAACACTTTTCCCAGTCTTTTTTGAGTTTTTTGAAAAAATATTGTTGTTTCAGACTTTCATCTTTTAACTCTTCCTTTAAATTTTCAAAATCGGTTTGAGAAAGTGTAGTTACAGCCAAATTCCTTTTAATTTTTCTTTCTCTTTTCTTTTTTGCTAGTTCTTTTTTAGCTTCTTCTATTTCAGTTTTGGCTATTTTACTTTGATTTTCAAAATATTTTTTAATATTTTTAAATTCTTTGTTATTTTCTAATTCTTCTATTTCTTTATTTAGAGTATTCAACACTTCCTCTTCAGGTTTATAAAAACCATTTTTTGTTAGCATATCAAAAACAGGAGGGACAAAATAAGCATGTGCGTTGCTATCAGCCAATTTGCCTGAGTAAGCAGCCAAAAAACCAATTTCATTATTGCTGTTTTCTACCACCAAAACCCCAAACATTTTTCCAATTACTAAACCTGTATCGTTTTGATTTAAACCAAAATTATGTTTCCAGTCTATCTGACTGATTAAATATTCTTGTACTTGTTCAGCAGCTAATTTTACAATTTCATGAGCTTGATAATAAAAAGGGAAATTGAAAATAGTTGGTAATTCGATACCTGAAATTTCTTTTTTGAAAGGAATAAAACGATTTTTATTTGTCATTATAGGAAGTGAAATTTGTTTTTTTATGTAAAGGTAAGAAAATGATTCTTTGTATTTATTTTGATTTATTAAAGCAAAAAACCAACAACAATTTATTGTTATTGGCTTCTGTAGCTAAGTAACGTGAACTCGGTTTTTAACTAATTGACTTTCAGTGTTTTGTTTACTTATTTCAGTTATTTTTGTCAAAAAAGGCTAAAAAAGGTTATTTTTGAATAGCTCTACTCAACTTTAACCTCTTTAGCCTTATGTTTGACAAAACTATAAAATTCGACGAAGACCACCTAATCGGTATTTTTTATTTAGTAGATGAGTTCTGTTTACAAGCTCAATCTTATGTATCTAGTAAATGGGTGGGAACAAAAAGCAGTTCCACTTTCACCCCTTCTCCTACTCGTGTTCCCCAGTTATCAGCTAGTGAAATAATGACTATTTTAGTATATTATAATTACTCAGGTTATAAGAATTTTCAATACTATTATCAACGTTTTGTGTGTAACGATTTAGTCCCTTATTTTCCTAAACTTTGCTCCTATAACCGATTTTTAGAATTAATAGAAAGGGTAAGTTTACCTATGTATGTACTCGCCAAACTCCTGTGTGCTAAAAGTGAAGAAACAGGTACTTACTTCATTGATTCTAAGAAAATAGTTGTTTCTGATAATCGTCGTATTCACTCTCATAAAGTGTTCAAAGACATTGCAAAACGAGGAAAAGGGTCAATGGGGTGGTTTTTTGGATTTAAACTTCACTTAGTCATCAATCATTTAGGAGAGGTAATGGCTTTTGAAATTACAGCAGCAAATAAGGCTGATAATAACCACAATCTACTCAAAAATTTATTGAAAAATTTGAAAGGAAATTGCTTTGGTGATAAAGGATATTTGACAAAACTTTGGGAACAACTCTATGAAAAGGGACTTAAAATGATAACTAAAACAAAAAAAAATATGAAGAATCAACTCATCACATTGAAAGAAAAATACACACTTAGAAAAAGAGCCATTATTGAATCTGTAAATGATATTTTAATTTCCGTTTTTGACGTAGAACATTCTAGACATAGGAAGCCTATAAACGCATTTACGCATATGGCAGCTACAATAGTAGCTTATCATTTCTACCCAGAAAAACCTAGAATATTTGTACCTAAATAATACCGAGTTCACGTTAAGTAATAAAAATTAAATTCACTTTTTACTTGTCTTTACTAATTAATACCTAATCAATATTGAACTTGTTCCAAAACCATTTGAGTTACTTCCAAATAAAGTTACTCTATAATATCCTATAGTAGTATGAGTATATTGTATGTTTTCTTCTTTAGATTCGAATACAAGTTGAGGACTAATTTCATCAGGAGAATTTACACCAATATATTCAATAGTCCATTCATAAGTAGCTGGATCTGCATTTTTGCTTGTATTTGTATATACTACAGATAACCCTGAGCTTGTAGAGGTTTCGTCGGCTTCGAAGTCTATCTGTGGTGCAGGTACAAATTCCACCTCTTCATCTTTATCTTTTCCACAAGAAACTAAGCCAATGACTAGAATAAGAAAGAATATTGTTTTGAAAATGTATTGATTTTTCATATTTTAATTGTTTTTTTTGTTTAAAGTTACAAATATAACAACTTTGAGTAAAAATATTGCATACTTTATTTATCAGAGTAATATTAATTCATAAAATTAATAATTCGTTTGATTTAGATTGTGCCTAAAATATAAACTTGTTATGCAGGCGCTACAAAAAATAATAGAATTTTAATTTCTCTTTTCTTGAATAAAACTTTGATATTCAGTAGCCAGCTGTGTTTTTTGTTTTTCAGAAAGAACTTTACCAGCTAATTGGAAAATAGTGTGTTCTTCATCATCCAAGTGATGATATACTTTTTCTCGTAACTCTTTAGCATAGGTAAGCCAAGCAGAAGAACTCATCTCAGTTTTGTCTAGTTTTTCCATAAGCTCATCCATTTCATGATGTTCGGCTACTCCATGGCGTGCGTGGTCTTGTGTCATGTCGTTATCAAACAAAGGAACATAGAAATGACGCTCTTCACCATCTGCATGTATTTTAAGTTCGTGTTTGAGTTGGTCGTACAATGAATGTCTTTCAGAAGTATCACCTGAAGTTTGAATAAGTTTGTCAGCTAAATCTTTCTGAGTATCATGGTCTTTTCGAAGAGCCTCAAAGATAGTTTTCATAATTAAATTTTTAAATTAATAATTTGATTGATTATGATAACTGTAAATCAGGAAAAGTTGTTTGAAGGTGTCATTATGACTAACCCAAGATATTTAACACATAAAAATATAATCTCAAAAAATAGACAACTCTGATTTTGTAGTAAAATCTTCCAAAAATCGCATTCCTTTATACGAATTTCCTTTTTTATTTAGTTTTGGACTCCAAACGGCAATTGTATATTGATTGGGATGGACGGCTATAATTCCTCCACCAACGCCACTTTTTCCAGGTAGACCAACTTTAAAAGCAAATTCTCCAGACTCATCATAAAACCCACAGGTTTGCATGAGTGCGTTTATCCTTTTTGCCTGACTTTTAGTCAGTATTGAAAGATTATCAACTATTCTACGTCCATTATTTGCTAAAAACAAGAATGCTTCTGAAAGTTCTTGACAGTTCATTTCAAGAGAACAAAGGTCAAAATAAAAATCAAGAACTTCTGTAGGGTCATTTTCAATATTTCCAAAGGATTTAATAAAATTACACAAAGCTACATTTCGGAAACCAATCTCTTTTTCTGATGCAGCCACTTCATGTGAGTAGTTTAATTCTGAATTATTAGAAAGACTTCTAACAAAAGCTAGAAAGTCATCTTTTGGATTTTCTAAATGACTAATTAAAATATCTGAGATGACGATTGCACCAGCATTTATGAATGGATTTCTAGGTATTCCATTATCTACTTCAAGTTGAACAAGAGAGTTGAATGGAGTTCCAGAAGGTTCAACACCAAGCCTTTTCCATATTTTTTCGCCTAGCATTCTATATGCTAAAGCTAGAGATAGCACTTTTGAAATACTTTGAATGGAAAACTTATCAGTATAGTTTCCAATACCAAAATTGCTTTGATCAAGTGTGGATATATGTATTCCAAAATTTTCTGAATCTACATAAGCTAATTCAGGAATGTAAGAAGCTAATTCTCCTTTATCTTCTACAACTTTGATTTTTTGGTATATTTCTTCAATTATTGCTTTAAAATTCACTTTTGAGTTATTGATTAATTTAATCCTTCTTAAAAATTAAATTGGATTGATGTTTTAATAAAAAATGGAGTTCCAGGAGTAAAAGTAATTTCTTCTACAGGTTCAGTTTCATTTTGTAATTGTGATTCTGTAGCAAATTGAGTTTCATTCCATTGAGTATCAAATAGATTTTGAATCTGAAAACCAAAATTAAACCTTCTCCATTTATATCCTGCATTCAAATCAAAAATAGTATATCCTTTTGCTACTATTGAGTTATCTTCATTAGCAGGACGATTATCCAAATAACGCATATTTATACTTCCATAAATGCCTGATCTATGAATAATATTGAGTCCACTAACCAATGTAAAATCAGGAGCTAAAGGAATGTAATCCATTTCTTTAGCTTCGTCAATAGAACGAGCGTATGTATAATTAGCATCAAAACTCCAAAACAACCACGATAATGGCTGATAACGATAACTTAAATCTACTCCTTGACGTTTAGTTTTCCCACTTGGTTCTACAATTCCAGCATCACCTACATAAACAAATTCTTGCTCTAAGTACAGATACCAATAGGCTATGTTAAATAACATTTTTGGAGTTGGTTTCCATATAAAACCTGCATCGAATCCATAAGCAGCAGGAAGTATTTTTTTACCATCTTGTGCCACAACTACACGTGTATCATTAGAATGAAAACCTTTTCCAGTCTTTAAGTAAAGTTGAAGTTTTTGTGATTGATTGTAAAAAATATTAAATTTTGGACTAACAATAGCTTTGGTTTCTTCTTGTGTTTTATAAGTTGGGAGTAAAGCATCATTATATTGAAAGTCAAAATAATCTACTCGTAGAGAAGGATTAAAAGTCCATTTATTGATATAAATATCGGTTGCTATATATGCTCCCAAATTAGTTTCATTAATATCTCCTAATTTAATTTGTTCAAGAGTTTTTGTACGATTTAGAGTATGAGATAATTCGGTATCATTAGTTTGATCATTGCGAAGACTGATTCCTAATTTCCAGTTTCCATTCAGACCACTCGTAGAAAAAGACTCATTATATTCAGTATTTAGACCATAAATAATACGATTTTCTTTTTGTTTAATTTGATCGCCATTTATAGGGTCTTCTAGAAAAAATGTAAAATTAGAAAAAAGTTCAAAATCATACTGACTCACATAAACAGAACTTTTTAAAGAAGAACTTTTAGTAATCAATTTATCATAATCAATTTTTAGATTGCTTCTTGAAGTATTTCCTCCTTCGGTATCATCTATCGCTCCAAAACGACTTATCAATCCACTATCTACTGCACGTTGAGGTATCTGACCAGAGGCATCCCATTTACTAGTAAAATGAGAAGCAGTAATACTAATTTTATCAGTTTCAGAAACTAAAGCTGTATATTTTCCAAAGATATTAATTCTATTAAAGTTTTGAGGACTTTCAAAAGCTCCATCAGATGATTGAAATTCTGTTGCAATATATGCGTTGTTTTTGTTAGTATTGATTAGATTAAACATTCCCAATAATCTATATGTATCAAACTGTCCAACTTCTAGTTTTATAGAATTATAATCTAATTTTTGTTTTGTATTAAAATCTACATAGCCTGCAGTAGTGAAGTTTCCTTTGTCTTCGTAATAAACTCCCTTGCCAAAATCAATTTTTTCAATTGTTTCAGGAATTACAAAATGTAAATCAGCATAGCCTTGTCCGTGTGCATGGGATACCATATTGACTGGAAGTCCGTCGACTGAAATACTAATATCTGTACCATGATCTATATCAAATCCACGTAAGAATATCTGTTCAGCTTTACCACCACCTGCATGTTGTCCAATGAAAAGCCCAGGTATTTTTCTCAAAATATCCTGTGAAGAGTTTACAGGATTTGTTTGTATATCAATATCAGTTATGAGTTGAAGAGCATTTAGTTGTGGTTTAATAATTATTTCATCTAAATTTATTGATGTTGCTTTCAACATAATATATAATGGTATTTTTAAATCGCTTATTACAAACCACTGACTTTGGTAGCCAATATGCGAAAACTGTAAAGTATCTCCGACAGATATATTTTCAAAGACAAAATTACCTTTTGCATCTGAATGTGTGTGGTTATCAGTTGCTTTGCTTAAAATATTGACTTCTTGGAGAGGTCTTTCATATTCATCAACTACTGTTCCTGTAATTGTTTGTGCTATTGATAATGAATTATTTAAAGCTATTAAAATAAGGGTAAAGAATGTTAATTTCATTTATGTGTATTCTGATTTGCAGATATTTTAGTTTGTGTATTTTGTTTATAAGTAAAAACAGTCTTTAATTATTAATAAAGCTGTTTTTTTAGAATTGCAATGTTACGACTAGAAGTTTAATTTAAAAAACTCTCTTTGTTTTCTTAACATAAAAAGGGACTAAAATTTACTGCTATTTGTAACAGATTGAGATTATTCCAATTTTTAAGAGGTAGGTTGGTTTTAGATGGGAACTTCTTATTCGATTTTAGAGTTTTTTTGATTATATAAGATTTTATGTATTAAAACACCTTAAACTCAGATGAGAAACTACAAATTAGAAAAGCTACAAAACGGAGAAACATTCGTTACAAGTGAAAAAGGAAATTCGATGATACCTTTAATTAAATCAGGTCAGAAACATAAACTTGCACCTGTTAAATGGGAAGATTGCAATGAAAAAGATATTGTTTATTGTAAAGTAAAAGGTAATTTTTATACTCACTTGGTAAAAGCTAAGAGCAATGATAAAGGTTTACTTATCGGAAATAATAAAGGTGGAACTAACGGCTGGACAAGGCAAGTCTATGGGCGTGTGATTGAGGTTCTTTAGTCTTAACATATAATGATTTTTGGATTGATAATTAGTGAAGAATTTATACAAAAGAAAAAAGTCAAATTGCTTCAAGAATGATATAAACATCAAAAAAACTTTTCTTTGCATTAAGCTAAGAACTCGTGAAAATTAAAGGTGTGATGTTTTGATGTATTTATAGAATGAAGTTTTTTTTATATAAACATTGTCCCACACATTCCCAAACCAATAAGTAAATATATTGCAGCAAGTATAAAAAGCACTTTACTTGCTTTTGGATTGCTTTTGTATAAAAAAACACCTATTACACTTAATAACACAGGTGGTCCAAACATTACCCCTATTATAAGAGCTACCAATCCATTTAAATTCCCAATTTCTACTAGTATCATAGTTTAAAATTTAATTTCGTTACGTAATTTTTCCAATCGAACTAACTTTTCGTCTCTATAAAACAAGTTCATTGTTTCAAATGGAATAATTTTATTATTCTTATCAACAATATGTACACATGATTTTTTTATAGCTCTAACATCAAAATTATAGGCATCAATAAATTGCATAATGATGATTCTAAATAAGTTGTCATAGCCTAAATTAGGAGCATCGATATTTGGCAAGCAACACATAATAGATTTTAAGTTTTCTTCTGCAACTTCAACAGAATTTCCTGTGCTAAATAACTCAATCATTTTTTCTTGAAGGATAGTATCTTGTTCGTAGATTATAGTGTTTTTACTATTATCTAACAAATCATTTGGATTGATGTATCTTGTCAAAGGAAAAACCTCATTGTCTAGTTTTAAAGCATAACCCATAACCAAAGCATCAGGATTACATGGAACTGGCAGCAAATCATCTGCATGAAAAATAGAAGTTTGCTCCAAAATTTTTCTTCTTACTTCAGTTAAAGTCATTCTATCCGTTTCTGGATTGAAATTTTCTAAACGTCCAACAATTTGTGTGGGTTGAAATGTGACTCCTCTAATGCACTTTTGTTGTAAAGCAAACTCAATTATTTTTCCAATTTCATTATCATTTAAACCTTTTTGTAAAGTAACGACTAGTGTTGTTGAAAGGTTAAGTTCATTCAGATTTTCAATTGCTTGGTTTCTAATTTCATTCAAATTAGCTCCTCTCATTTTTTTTAAAACACTGTTTTCAAAAGAATCAAATTGCAAATAGATTTCAAAATCTGGTGAATAACTTTTTAATCGTTTCGCAAATTCTTTGTCTTTGGCTATTTTGATTCCATTTGTATTTAACATCAAATGTCTTATAGGTAGAGATTTTGCATAATCTAGTATTTCAAAAAACTGTGGATGAATGGTTGGTTCTCCTCCACTAATCTGAACAACATCAGGTTCTTTTTCATTTAAAACAATAGTATCTAACATCGTTTTTACTTCCTCTAATGTTCGATGTCTTCCATAAGTGGGTGAAGAGCCAGCATAACAGGTAGGACAAGTCAAATTGCACCTGTCTGTAACTTCAATAACTGTCAAACAAGAATGTTGCTCGTGGTCGGGACACAAACCACAGTCATACGGACAACCATAGTCAGTTTTTGTATTAAATTTATAAGGTGTTTCTGAAGGTTTATTATAGTTTCTTATATTTTTGTAATATGGAATATCATCAGCAATCAATACTTTAGATTTTCCGTGTTCTGGACAGCGTTTTAGCATATAAACATTATCATTTTCAAAAACAATTTTGGCATCAATTCTCTTTAAGCATTCTGGACAAAGGCTCAACGTATAATCGTAATAGGTGTAATTTCTAACTGGCATTTTTGAAGAGATTAAAAATTGTTTTGTAATAATAAGTTAAGCAAATTAGACATAAAATCTGAATGGAACTCAAACCAAAAACAAAAAAGACGTTTGGTTTTAAAAATTCAATAAAAAAACGAAAGCCAAAATAGCAAATCATGAAATATTGAAATAATAAGCCATTTTTTAAATTTGCGTGTTTTAGTTTTGATAAAAACAGAAATAGAAGTACCAAAAATACTAATTCATAAAGCGCAATTGGATGTCTTTTTAAATTATCTCCAAGATTCATTCCTAGAAAAAAAGTAGTTACTTTTCCATAAGTAAACTCATTAATCCCAGATAAAAAGCAACCAATTCTTCCAATAAAAATTCCAAGAATAATTGGAAAAACAAATAAATCACCTGATGATTGTTTTTCTCCAATGATTTTTTTAGCAATCTCAACTCCTAAAAGTCCTCCAAACAAACCACCCATAATAGTTTTGGAGTTTAGATAAGCAATTATAGCTGAAACATCATAAGTAAAAACTGGATTTTCTAACAAGGCTATAATTCTTGAACCTAAAAAAGCTCCAATTGCAGCTCCCAATATTATTGAAAGTCGGTTTGAACTTGGAATATAATCTATAGACCGTTTTCTTAGCCAAACATAATATCTATAAGATAAAAAAAAGGCTAAATACTCAAGAATTAGATGAATATTGAGTTTATAGTCCAAAATGACTGGTTCAAATGGTATTGTCAATGTTTTTCGTTTTATGAAGTTGTATATGCTATGTAGTCAATAGTAAGTAACAAAAATGCACTTATTTTTTTGGTCTTATTTTTAGCTAAAAATACAATTTTATTTATAAAACATGTCAAATTATAAATTTGAAGGATTATTATACTGTTTTTATCATCTTGCTAATAAGGTATAAAAACTAAAAGCATCACACTTATATTGTAGAAATATAAAGTGTGATGCTTAAATAAATTTATAGGTGATGACACTAGGAATAGTTTATTTTAGGATTTTAGTGATTAATGTTGTTCTAACCATTTTAAAATCGCTTGATTAGTTTCTTCTGGAAGTTCTTGCTGAATCCAATGACCACAATCTAGACTAACCACATCTACATTAGGTACAAATTCTGCTAACCTTTCAAACTTAGGAATCATATCACGATTGCCATATATCATAAGTGTGGGCTGTTGTATGATTGGGTTTACATCTGCTAATAAATGCCAATTTCGGTCAAGGTTTCTGTACCAATTTATAGCTCCTGTAAACCCTGAAGATTCGAAAGCAGAGACAAAAACAGCTAATTCACTTTCATCCATTATGGGCTGTCCAAGTGGCTTTTCTGCTCTTGCTAGATTAATCATCAACATTCCTGGTTCAGGTGGTACAGGAGGTATATTTTTGCGAAATAAATTACGAAGAAACTGACCTGTGTTTTTATCTAAAATAGCATCTGCTACTCCTTGCTGTCGATTAAAGTGAACAAAATAGAAGTCTTCGCCAAATACTTCTTCCATGAACTCAATCCAAGGTTTTTCTCCACGCTCTTGATAAGGCAAAGCCAAGTTTATAACTTTATTTACTCGCTTTGGATGTAGTAATGTCAGATTCCAAACTATATTTGCCCCCCAATCATGACCGATAAATGTAGCATCTTTATATCCGTAGTGATTTAGAAGTGCTACCAAATCTGCTGTTAAGTGTTCAATGTCATAATCAGTTACTTCAGTTGGACGAGATGATTTACCATATCCACGCTGATTTGGAACAATGACATGATAACCAGCTTTGACAAGAATAGGAATTTGATGACGCCAAGAAAATGCGTGCTCTGGAAAACCGTGACAGAGTACAATGGGTTTACCTTTATTTTGTTTACCTGCTTCAAATACTTCGAGTTCTATACCATTGACTGAAATCATAGTAGGTTCTGGAAATTCGAACAAATTAATGTTTGTGCTCATTACGTTTGTCATTTTTTTTTGTTTTTAAATTAGTATGATACAAAGGTAAATCCCATTGATGACAGCCTTATGGCAAGGGTCAAAAAAAATTAATGATATTTATCAAAATACTCTTGTAATGTTAAATTGTGAGGCTCAAAATTTTCTGATAGGATTTCCATTTTTTGAATTCTATCCAATCGAAAAAATCGAAATTCTTTACGCAGGCGACACAAAGCAACCAAATACCAATTTTCGGAACTTAATAATGCAAATGGCTCTATTAATCTTTTCGTTATAATTCCCTCTTTATTAATGTATTCTATTTTGACAAGGCTGTAATTGGTAAGTGCATTTTGTAAATCTGACAAATTAGTGCTATTTCTTTCTTGATTTATAACTTCATCATATTGAGTTCTATTAGCAAGTAAATTTGCTTTGTCTTTGGTAGTGTACCTTAAAATTGATTTTATTTTATCAATTGCCTCTGAATAATCTTTTACAAATGAGGCATCTTTGTTTTTCAACACTAACTGTTCTGCAAGTATTAAGGCATTTGCTTGTTTTTCTGTGAACATTACTGGTGGAACTTTATATCCCTCCATCAATGTATAGCCTTTCCCTTCTTCTGTTAGTACTGGAACACCTGATTGTTCCAATGCTTTGATATCTCTGTAGATGGTTCTTTTACTAATATCAAATTTACTCGCTAATTCCGAGGCAGTTACAATTCGTTTAGTCTGTAATTGAATTAAGATTGCTGTTAATCTTGACAATCTATTTGTTTTGTTATAATTCATCTTTTAATAAAAAATCAGTTTTTCTAAATGGTCTATAACCTTCAATAATGCAAACAAGGTAATTAAATTAAAAAAATTATAGTCATTTGACTTTAAATAATTTAACAGCAGCTTATGCTCATTTCATTATTCATCTTTTTAATAGTGTACTTCCACTTATTCAGAAAGAATTGCATATTATTTTAGGTAATCCAATGCCTAATTATAAATTGTCTTGGTAAAAAAGAAACGTTATCACAGTTAAATTAGTAATGTTCATTTTTCCATAGCTCAGGGTTTGCAAACCCTGAGCTATGGAAAAATAAGACAGGTTTATTTTTCTATAACTTGCTAATTATTAGACCTGTAAACAACCGTGATAACGTTTAATAAATAAGGTAGCGACTTACGCTCATATACCAATAACTATTGTACAAGTAAAATTTTATAATATCAAGACATTAAACTACATCTCTTATCAGCACATAAAAAATCTATAAAATGAAAAAGCAATCAATGAACTTAAATATAAGGCACGATTTACCAAATGAAATTTGGGAAACTGTTATTCCTGTAATTTACGAATCTATGGAAGGTTGGTTAGGATTTGAAAATGATGGTATTCCTTATTGGTTTAGTGTTGATGAAACACAAAAGCATATTTGGGCATCTGTCGAACCTAGTGGATTATTATTTGTAGGAGTGATGAAGGATGACGAGTGGAAACAATGGAAATTAGAAATAAAGAAAATAGCAACGCAAAAGCTAGGTTTTAGAGTCGGAGAAATTGAATTAGGAGAAGTAGATTCATAAAAAAGATTTGTGTAATGTGTTATATTTCCTTCATTTTAGCATAAAAATAGATTAAGACCTCAACTTTCTCTTAAAGTTTGTCTAATGATTTGATTTTATTGAGATAAATCTTTTTCTTTGCATTCAGTTTACTCATTACAAAACTAAACAAGACAAAAACATTATGTCAGATATCGCAGCACGTGTACAAAACATCATTGTTGAGAAATTAGCAGTTGAGCCTTCAGAAGTAACTCCTGAAGCAAGTTTTACAAATGACTTAGGAGCAGATTCTCTTGATACAGTAGAACTTATTATGGAATTTGAGAAAGAATTTAACGTTTCTATCCCAGACGACCAAGCAGAACATATTTCTACTGTAGGACAAGCAATTAAGTATTTGGAAGAGCATTCAGCAAAAGCATAAGCAAAATAATATTTGTTTATTTATTTTCTGAACACAATCTATCAGAATTACTTTTTTGAATCAATTACGGATTAGATTTTATAAAAAGTGAAAACGCAGAACAAAAGTGAAGCTCTTTTCATTTTATCAAAATTATTCTTTTTTGATTTGGATTTGTACAAACCTACGGAGTAAATTTGTGTTACTCGGTAGGTTTGTTTTTTTATAAATGATTATATTTGAAAATATTTTTTGACTGTTCTGTTGAAAAGTTAAAATCGAAAAAAGGTTTCACAAAATAATAGAAGTAAATTAGCACTGCTAAATTTTCCTTCTTTTATCTAAAAAAGAAATTAAAACTAACACACAAACACACATCATTCTACCCAAACTACAATCTTATGCAACTTAAACGAGTCGTAATTACAGGACTAGGAGCTATTACACCATTAGGAAACGATGTCAAAACGTTTTGGGACGCACTAGAAGCAGGAAAAAGTGGCTGCGACATGATTACTCATTTCGATACTACTCATTTCAAAACAAAATTTGCTTGTGAGGTCAAAGACTTTGATATTACCAAATATATGGACAAAAAAGAGTCAAGAAGACTTGATTTGTTTGCTCAATATGGTATGGGTGCAGCTTCTCAAGCGATGGACGACTCTGGATTAGAAGTAGGAAAAAATGTAGACGCAGACCGTGCAGGTGTAATTTGGGGTTCTGGAATTGGTGGAATTCATACGTTTCAACAAGAAGTAACTGATTTTAATAAGGGAACAGGTGTACCTCGTTTCAATCCTTTCTTTATTCCTAAAATGATTGTAGATATTGTTTCAGGACATATTTCTATCAAATATGGCTTACGAGGACCTAACTTTGTAACTGTTTCGGCATGTGCTTCTTCTACCAATGCAATTATTGATTCGTTCAATTATATCCGTCTAGGACAAGCAGATGTAATTGTTTCAGGAGGAAGTGAAGCAGCAGTTATTGAATCTGGTGTAGGTGGTTTTAATGCTATGAAAGCACTTTCAGAAAGAAATGATTCTCCTCAAACAGCTTCAAGACCATTTGATAAAACTCGTGATGGTTTTGTGATGGGAGAAGGTGGTGTTGCTCTTATTTTAGAAGAATTAGAACACGCAAAAGCAAGAGGAGCAAAAATTTATGGTGAAATCATTGGTGGTGGAATGTCGGCTGATGCCTACCACATGACAGCACCACATCCAGAAGGATTAGGTGCAGCCAACGTAATGAAAAATGCACTTAAAGATGCAGAAATTAGTCCAGAAGATGTAGATTATGTAAATGTTCACGGAACTTCTACACCTCTAGGCGACCCACAAGAATTAAAAGCAATTACTACTATTTTTGGAGAACATGCCTATAAAATGAATATCAGTTCTACCAAATCTATGACAGGACATTTACTTGGTGCAGCAGGTGCAATAGAAGCATTAGCATGTGTGATGGCACTAGAAAGACAAGTTGTTCCTCCTACAATTAACTTCGAAACGCCTGATGAAGCAATTGACCAAAAATTAAATCTTACGCTCAATAAAGCAGAAAAAAGAAATATTGACGTTGTTTTAAGTAATACATTTGGTTTTGGAGGACATAATGCTTCGATTGTAATGCGTCGTTATAAAGCATAGTTTTTAGAAATAAAACCTATAAGATTTCAAGAAAATCTTATAGGTTTGAGTATGGTATTTTTTAAACTAAAATATGAGTTGGATTGGTAAAATAGCTACAAAAGTTAGCAAATTTTCTCTTAATGAATCAGATAAAAGGCTCTATAATGCAATCACACGCATTATCGGAACATCGCCTACCAATCTTTCTATATACAAACTTGCTATGCAACATACTTCTGTTGCAAAAGAAAACAAAGATGGTTTTAAAGAAAGTAATGAACGTTTAGAATATTTGGGAGATGCTGTTTTGGGCAGCATTGTAGCACATTTTTTATTCAAACGCTACCCTTATAAAAATGAAGGTTTTCTGACAGATATTCGTTCTAGAATTGTTAGTAGAGCTTCATTAGGAGAACTTTCTAAGAAAATGGGATTGGATGAAATTATTGAAGTAGATAATAAGCGAAAAAATGCTTATTCTCATAAATCTCTTTATGGTGATGCTATTGAGGCATTTATTGGAGCTGTTTATTTGGATAAAGGATTTACTTTTTGTCAGAAATTTATCGTTAATAGAATTTTGCTAACTCACTTGGATTTACAAACCATTATAGAAACTGATAAAAATTATAAATCTAAACTTATAGAGTGGGCGCAAAAAGAAAATAGAAATGTACAGTTTTCTATTTCGAAAGATAAAGCAGAAAATAATAGCCGTCAGTTTGTAGCACAAGTTTTATTGGATGAAAACCCTATTTCAACAGGAAATGGCTATACAAAGAAAAATGCTCAACAAGATGCAGCTCGTAGAGCTTGTGAAGAGTTAGATATTGATTAATCTGTATGGCTCTTAATATATTTTGGACTGCTAATAATAAAGTTGCTTAAGAATAGGTTGTGCGTGTATTTGTTGGTGTTGCTACGCTAAAACAGCAACAAAGGCTAAAAAAATCAAAATCTCTTTTAGCAAAAAAGGCTTTGAAAATAGTATTTTCAAAGCCTTTTTTTATTTTCAATAAATATTATCACGGTTATTTTTGTATAAGCTGTTTTTGTGCATTCGTTTGGTCACAAACGAATTTGTCGCTTCCTCAGAAGCGTCATTTTGTGCTTTAATGGCTCTTTTGAGGAGACGTTTTTGTTCAGTTCTGAGAACGACGTAGTCCTCAGCGAAGCTAAACACATATGAATAATTGACCGTGATAACATTTAATGCAATTAATACAATTGGTCTAATAGCTGATAATATTTAAGTGAATATCACTCTCATCCATAAAATCTTCCCCTTCTACTCTCATGTCGTCATGGTCTTCTTCAGGGTAATACCAATTAATAGTTATTTGCTTTCCTTCATCTTGAAACTCTTTAAGCAAACGAAACAAATCTAATAAAGCTCTTGAAGAACTTGTATTAAAGTAAGAAAGTTTACAATCTAAAACGACTTTTTGATTAGTTTTAAAATACTCTTTAAACCAATTCATCAAATTGTCATAAAACTCAAAAGCATCTTCTAAATAAGATTCTCCTTCAATAAGACAATGCTGAGCATCAGCATCAAAATTTACGTGAGGCACAAAGTAGGCATCTTTTTTACTTTCTACTACTAAATTTTTGCCATTTTCTGTAAACATAATTTATAGTTTATAATTGTGATTTTTTATTTATTTTTCGATAGTCGCAGAAATTATAAAATACGAATTTTTATCATCTACTTCTTTAAATTCTACTTGAAGAGGATGTTCTGACTTGAGAGCTACCTGTATGAGTCCAATATTGCCTCCTTTTTGCTCTTGTGTGCGTTCTATACTTCTAACTTCTTTTTTCAAGGCTCGTAGTTCGTCTACACTAAGAGAATTTATTTGCTCACATTTAGCAATAATTTCTTTTACTTTTTCTGATGGAACAAGATTTCCAGCACTCAACACAACTTCTGAACCTTCATTATGTATAACGACTGTTCCAACTCCATTATTTTTTTTGTCTTCATGGGAATATTTAATATCCTTTTTGACTTCTTCATCATAAAAGAAATTTGATTCCTCAGAATAATAAGCAATATTTTGAGCCAACTCAATAAAAATAGAGAAAAGTTTGGCACTCATGCGTGGATTATCAGTAAATCTACGGCGTAATTGTAGACTAATATTTGCTAAAATATCTTTATCAAAAGGTCCTTTGTAATATAATACAGCACTTTGAGGGTCTAGACGTGTATGATAATCCATCATAGTTGAAACTTATTATTATAAAAAATTAATTATTAGTAGAATAGGTTATTTGTTATATATTTGATTCTAAACTTTGAAACCAAATACAGTAATATCATCTCGCTGTTCGGTTGCTTTTTGATGATTAGCAAGACGTGTTTCAAAAATTTTCATTTGTTCTTTTGCTGATAAATGTGCTACTTCTAACATGAGTTCTCTAAAGCTTTTCTTCGAAAAACTCTTTCTGTCTTCATTTGCTTGATCTGGATATCCGTCAGTAGCTAAAAAGACAGCATCATTTCTTTGAAGTACAATACTTTCTTGTGTGTACTCTCTCTCATCATCTCGTTTGCCTCCACCAATAGAACGTCTATTGCCTCTGAGTTCGATGAGTTCTTTATCCCTAACAATGTATAGATTTTGTTTGACACCACCAAATGTTAGTTGAGTTTGATTATTTGATATTTCTTCTAGCAAACAAAGCGTCAAATCCATTCCATCATTATTTGCACCTTCTTTTTGATTGAGTTTCTTGACTACTCCTTTATGCAGCTCTTGTAGTATAATATTAGGTTGTAAAATTCCTTTTTGGTTAATAATTTCACTCAAAATATTAGAAGCTACTAAGCTCATAAATGCACCTGGAACGCCATGCCCTGTACAGTCAATCACACCAACAAGTGTTTTATTTTCATGTCTGGATAACCAATAAAAATCTCCAGAAACAATGTCTTTGGGCTTATAGATAATAAAGCTTTCAGGTAAAGTTTCTTTTATTAATTTCTTTGATGGCAATATAGCTTTTTGTATTGTTTCTGCATAACTAATACTTTTAGTGATTTGACGATTGCTAATTTCAAGTATATCTTTTTGGTAAGCTAACACTTCTTGTGTAGTTTGGAGTTCTTCCATGTTTTGGCGCAGCTCTTCCTCTTGTGTTTGCAAGGCATCAAAACTTTCTCTTAGCTTCAGATCTTGCGTTTTCATTTTTTGGAATGCTTTTTTGAGGACAGCTTCATTAGAGGCAAGTTTTTCATTTTGCTTTTCTAATGATATTTTAGCTTCTTCTACTAATTTTTGTTTTTGCGCCATGGCTTCTTGTGTAGCTTCTAGCTCTTCCATATTTTGGCGTAACTCTTCCTCTTGAGCTTGCAAAGAACCTAAACTATCTTTTAATTGATCTTCTTGAACTTTCATTTTTTCGAAAGTCTTTTTAAGAACAGATTCATTAGCAACCAATTTTTGATTATGTTTTTCTAAAGCTGCTTTTGAATCTTCTATAAGAACTTGTTTTTCTCTCATAGCTTCTTGAGTAGCTTGAAGTTCTTCCATATTTTGGCGAAGTTCTTCTTCTGTAGCTAATAGTTCTTCTTGTCTAGTTTGAGCTTCTATTTCAGTTGCTTTTTGAAGATTATAATTGCTTGCAATTTTTATTATTCGTACAACTTGTCCAGCTTCATTCTTAATAGGACAATATGCTCCAAAAAGCCATAAATCATTACCTGATTTAGTTTTACGTTTAAAAACGCCTATATAAGTCTCACCTCTTTCTAGGGTTTGCCATAGTTCATTATATTGCTCTTTATCCTCTTGAGTAGTAGGTATTAAATCAATGTGTGATTTGTCTTGCAACTCATCTATCTCATACTCAAACCATTCAGCTAAAAGAGAATTTACTCGTGTTACCTTTCTATTAGTAGCCAGTTCAATATATCCAAAAGCAGAATTAATAGCATTAAATTGAGCATCTAATTCAGCAAAGGCACTATTAACACGGTCTTGTGTCGTTTCTAGTTCCTCCATGTTTTGACGCAACTCTTCTTCTTGTGCTTGTAAGGAAGCAAAACTATCTTTTAATTGGCTTTCTTGCAATTTCATTTTATCAAATGCTTTTTTAAGAATAGCCTCATTATGTACCAGTTTAGCATTTTGCTTTTCTAAAGTTATTTTTGATTCTTCTACCAACTTCTGTTTTTGCTCCATAGCTTCTTGAGTAGCTTGAAGTTCTTCCATGTTTTGACGCAGCTCTTCTTCAGAGGCTTGAAGTCTTTGATTTTGATCTTGAATGGCTCTTTCTAAATCTTTTTGAGCTGTAATATCAAGTTGGACAGTAGCTAAAGCAATAGGCTGTTGTGTATTGGGGTCTCTTATAATAAAAATATTAGCAAGCGTATCAATAGGTTGTTTTGTAAGATGATTTTGAAGTCGATGTTCTCCTCTCCAAACACCTTTTTGCATAACAGTTGGTATGATTACTTCTTTTGCTATTATTGCGCTCTCTTCGGTGTGAAAATCTGAAATAAGTCTGCCTTTATAATCTTCCTTAAATCCAGATAATACTTTACCTTTTTCATTAAGAAATTCTATTTTACCTTTCAAATCAGCGATAGCCACAAAAGCATCAACATTTTTGATTATACTTACAAATTTCTCTTGCTCCAACTGAGTAGCTAACAATGCTTTTTGAGTAGTTTGAAGCTCTTCTACATTTTTTCTTACTTTTTCTTGTTCTTTTAATTGCTGTTGAGTTTTGATAGTAATAGTTATGCTATCTGATATACCTTTAACAAAAGCAATATCTTCGTCTGTCCAATTTCTATATTTATGTTGAGCTTCACAGCAAATTACACCTGCTAATTTTCCATCTATAAAATAGGGAATATCAAGCATCGATTTTATTTCTAATGGAATTAGATAAGAATCAATAAACTCCACCAAAGCAGGATGATTTTGGGCAAAGTCAGCTACTATGTTTTTTTCAGTAATTATATCTGCAAAATACTTTGGAGTATCGTTTTGTGTTATTTGAGCACCTTGAGTAAAAATATATCCATTTTCAGTTGTTTCATATTGTTTTTGACAAATAATTTTTACTTCATTTATAGTATCGTATCGCCAAATGCCTACACGTTCTATATTTAGAGTTTGGGCTACTAGTTTAGTAATTAATTCAAAAGCAACCTCTAAATTGCCTGCATATATATCCTTATTTTTATTTATGTTTAAAAGAGCTTGACTATTTCTCTCTAAAACTTCACTTTTTGTTTTGATTTGTTTGTTAATCTCTTGAATATAGTCTCGTTGAGTTTCTAATTCCTCTAAATTTTGACGCAGTTCTTCTTCAGTAGCTTGTAATTGCTCTTGATTCGCCTGGATTTGATTTTCTTGTTCTTTTCTATCTGTAATTAAATAACGAATAGATAAGTAACTAGTAATTTTCTTATTTGTATTTAATATAGGATTAATGACAGTATCGACCCAATAAAAAGACCCATCTTTGGCTTTATTTTTCACATCAGCACGCCAAGTTTTTCCTCTTGTTATGGTTTGCCACATCTTTTGCCAAAATTCTTTTGGATGATATGCTGAATTTACGATTCTATGGTCTTGTCCTAAAAGTTCTTGTTCTGAATATTGAGAAATTCGACAAAACTCTTCATTTACTTTTATAATTTTGCCTTGTGTATCAGCAATAGAAATGATTGCACTTTGATCTAAAGCCTCTGTAATGGCTTTTAACTCTTGTTCTTGATTTTTTGCATTGTCATTTTCTACTCTATCGTTATTACGAAGTATAACTTGTACTAGTTTTTTGTCATCTATTAAAATTTTAGATAAAAATATTTTTACATGTGTTTTTATGTTCTTCTTATTAAGAAAAGTCCATTCAAAAACATCTTTACCTTCTAATAAACATTTATTCAAATGATTCTCTAATTCAAGACTTTCAACCTCACTTTGAGCATTACTTAGAGCAAAATCAGATAATGTTTTATTTATCAGTTCTTGTTCGTCTTCAACTTGAAAAAGTAGCTGAGCCAATTCATTACACAGAATAATTACTCCCTGCTGCAAAACCAAAATTGCATCTGGATAAGTTGTATAGAAAGATTTATATAGTTGTAGTTCGTTACCTGTTATATTTTGGTTCATGAAAGTAGAGTATGATTGTATTTTTTAATAATTATTTTTCACATCATCTAACTAAATCTAAATATTTACTATCCACTCTCTCGCCTCTTCTATATCATCAAAATACTTTGTCATAATTTGTTGTCCCACTTCTTCTTCCATTACTTGTTCAATGGCAAGTTGTGCAAAAAACTCTGTACTCATCACAACAGCAAGTTTACTAAAACCAGCCTCCATAGCAGGAACAAATATATTTACATTCATCCATTCTTGTACTTTTGGATTAGCTACAAAACCCAGCTCTTTTATATTACCTAAAATTCTTTCTACTTTTTTATCTAACATAAACTTGAGAAGTTCTACATGCTCGTTTTTGTATTCCTCTGAAGTCATATTTGCTGTTGCTGGCAACCATGTTAGTTCTAATAATTTTTGCTCATCAAAAGCATCTATTTGTAAGTAATTACTTTGATATAATTTCATAAAGGGTAAGGGTAAAAAAGTACATAATTATTTTATTCCTAACAAAGAGTAATAACTACCATTAAGTCTAATAGTAAAGCTATTCTGTATTTTAATTTCAATATAAAAAAAAATATACTCTCATAAAACAACTCTCTATAAAAATGTAGAAAAATTCGATGAATTTTTATAGAAAAACCTTTATAACTTTATATTTTATCTTGATTGAAGCAGTGGCGACTTTTATTAAGTCAATATTTTTCTATAGAGAAAAATATTGACTTGGGTTCTGTTATACTATGATAGATTTCAAATAAATTTCAAATATTTCCTCTATTTTTCCTCTGAATTAATCAACCAATTTCTCGCCTCTTCCATATTATCAAAATATTTTGTACTCACAGCACTTGCATTTGTATCTTCTGTAAACTGGACAATAGCTAGATTAGCAATAAATTCTTTAGGCATTATAAATGCGTGTTTTGAATAATTTGTCGTTTGAGCTAAAGGAATTGTAATTGTATTGACTGTCCATTCTTGTAACTCAGGAGTCATAGGCAACATAAACGATGAGACATCAGATATTACATAACTGACATTACTTTGTTCTACCATTTTTTTGAAGGTCAAAAGCAGATTTTGAAATTCCTCTCTAGAAAGAATGTCTGATTTTTCATTCCAAGTATCTATGAGAAGATTATTTTTCTCTTCTACAGTGATACTTATATAGTCATCTTGATAAACTATTTTTGATTCCATGTTTTTACTAGTTTAAGTAATCAGAATTGCATTTTTTTAGCCCTAACAATAAACTCAAATAAGAGTTAATTATCAAGGCTAAAATCTATTTTATTAAAAATAACTAGTAATTAATTATCATTCTTAATACGCTCTTCTCTATTGACAATATTCCAAGCTGTTGCAAAAACTAAACGAGTAATTTCCTGCATTTTACCAAAATGAATTTTGTCTACTTCGTCAGTATGTTGGTGGTAGTCAGCATGCACTCCATTAAAATAAAAAATAACTGGAATATCATGTTTTGCAAAATTATAATGGTCTGAACGGTAATAATAACGATTTGGATCATCTTTATCGTTGTAAGTATAATCTAATTTTACATTTGGTGCATACATTTTAGCAGTTGATTCGCTAAGATTGTGTAGTTCGGTTGAAAGCATTGTTGAGCCAATGATATAAACATAATTTGGGTCTTCATTGTGGTCTTTATCCATTCTTCCAATCATATCAATATTAAGATTTGAAACTGTATTTTTGAGAGGAAAAACAGGATTGTCAGAATAATAACGAGAACCTAAAAGCCCTTTTTCTTCACCTGTAACAAGCATAAACAAAATGCTTCTTCGTGGCGCATGTCCTTCTTTTTTAGCAAGAGCAAATGCTTCAGCAAGTTCTAAAACTGCTGTCGTTCCAGATCCATCATCATCAGCTCCATTATAAATTTTTCCATCAATGATTCCTATATGGTCGTAGTGTGCAGTAAGTACAATAATTTCTTCTTTCTTATCTGTTCCCTCTAAAAAGCCCAAAACATTTTCAGTTTCTACTTTTTCAATTTTCATTTCAGAAAAGACCTTAGCTTTGGCTTCCAAAATAGTTTCATTTTTCTTTTTCCATTTTTTGTAAGCTTTTTTCCATTTTTTATCTGTGTAACCTAAAAGTTTTGGGAGTTTGTCTTCTGTTGAAAGTGCTGCTAAAAACTCAGGTTTATTTTCCTTTTTTTCTTTTGAAGGAATATCCCATTTTGGTTCTTTAAAATAATGTCCATACATTTCATTGAAAAGTGTATAATCTGCTTTTTTAGTTATAAAGATAACTCCTTTTGCCCCTTTTGCTTTAGCTAATTTTCCTTTGTAAGTCATTTGTAAATAAACCGATTTTCTAGCTTCTTCATTTGGAATTAGACTTTCTTTGCCTTTAGGTGTTCCCATTATGATTACAGCAATTTTATCTTTTACATCAATAGATTTGTAAGAAGAATATCCATTTTCGCCTTCTTCTTCCAATCCATAGCCAGCAAAAATAATATCATGTTCTTCGTCGTTTTTATCTTCTCCAAATGAACTTGTTACAATGATTTCATCTTTAGATAATTCGATTTTTCCTGTGAGTGTTTCGATTCTAAATTCTGCTAATGAAGTTTTGGTAAGTTCAAATTTTTGAAAATAAGAATCATTTACAGGAGCTGTAAGACCAAGTTCTTTGAATCGATTTGCTAAATATTCAGCAGCCATTTTTTGTCCTTTTTCGCCTGTTTCTCTTCCTTCATATTCGTCAGAAGCCAAAATAGAGAGGTGTTTTTTCATGTCTGCTTCATCGATATATTTTAGATAGTTGGTCAGCAGACTATCCTGTTTTTGCACCTTTTGTTGTGCTTGAGCAAAAGGCGAAAAAATGAATAAAAACAAAATTGAACAAGCAATTTTGGAAATAGTAGTTTTTAACATGTTTTTTTTAAATGAAAATAAAAGAATTGAAATATTTTAAAATAAGTAGTGCAATTTAATCAATTATTACAAAATTGATTTGTAGAGCGTAAAATATCCATCCTTTATCTAAAAACCCATTTAAAAATCATTTTTTTTATGGAACTTAGAGCTAAAGAGCTTTATACTTCTTTTATCTACCTACTCCAATGCAACGATTTATAGATTACTTGGTGGTTTTTGCAATGAGCATGTTCAAATTTATTTTTGGCTGTGTGGGTGGTGCTGTACGTAATTTTTCCTATTTAGAAACTGTTTTAATTACTGTTTTGGGAATGATGACAAGTGTAGTTCTTTTTACGTTCTTTGGAATTGCCATACGAAATTGGTTTTTTATAGCCTTTAGAAGAAAAAGAAAAATATTTTCTAAACGCAACCGTAGAATTGTAAAAATATGGCGTAAATATGGAATTATTGGAGTTGCGTTTTTGACACCTATACTTTTTTCTCCTATCCTCGGAACACTGATTGCAGTTTCATTTGGAGAAGATAAAAAACGTATTTTCTTTCACATGCTTTGGAGTGCTGCTCTATGGGCGATAATCCTTTCTTATATTACCACCCAGTTTGATATAGAGTCAGCAAAAGAATTGAAAAATTACTTTTTTAAGTGATAAATGGTAAGTTATTAGTGATAAATGAAAGATAAAATTCTACTGTACCCCACTATTTTTGTAGAACACGGATTTTACGAATTATACAGATTAACACAGGTTTTTTTACTATTATTTATTTGAATAAATGTAAAACAGGGTTAAAACCCTGTTCAATTTATAATTCTGCCATTGTCGGTGTCCCCACCGACGATAGTAAAATACAAACAAACTTATGTTATGCTGTATTCCTTTACAATTAATAATTTATCACTTACAACTATTTATTCTACTTCTCTCAATTTCAAGATAAGGTCAGTTTTCAAATCGTACAATCCTTTTTCTAAACCAACAGGATAAGAGTGAGGGTTTGTAAAACGTTTGATACTTCTGTGAAGCGTTTGGAGTTCGTCTTTTACTTTAGCTTGAATGGTTTGGAGGTCAGGTTTTTTATAAACACGTTTTCCATTTACAAAAATAGGCTTCAAAAGATCTTTGTATTCTCCTTCTATGCTTGTCATTTTTTTACGACGAGTCATATCCATTGGATCAACGATTGTCCAATTATCTGAATTGGGTTTGTTTTCCTCATCAAAAATAGCATCACCAATACATTCTCCATTCGAATAAAAACGACGTACTTGCTGAATGCCAGGGGTAGAAATTTTGATAGCTTGTTCGGATAGTTTCACTTTGTAATCCCAAGCTGTATTTTCTTTATTTCGTAGAGCAGATAATTTATAAACTCCTCCCAATGCTGGTTGGTCGTAAGCCGTAACCATTTTTGTACCGACTCCCCAAACATTGATTTTGGCATCTTGCTGCTTCAAACTATCAATAATATGTTCGTCCAAATCATTACTTGCTACAATAGAAGTATCTGTAAAACCTGCTGCATCTAGTAATTCTCTAGCCCTTGTACTCAAATAAGCAAGGTCACCAGAATCCAAACGAATTCCTGCAAACTTATAGCCTTTTTCTTTGAGCTTGTTTCCTACCGTAATGGCGTGTTTTACTCCTTCAACTGTATCATAGGTATCTACTAAGAAAATGCAGTTATTTGGCAAGGCTTCGGCATAGGTTTCGAAAGATTCTATTTCAGATTCGAAAGACATTACCCAACTGTGAGCGTGTGTTCCCTTTACAGGAATACCGAAAAGTTTGCCAGCTAAAACATTTGAAGTAGCAGCACAACCACCAATATAAGCAGCACGACTAGCAGCCAAACCTCCATCAATTCCTTGTGCTCTTCGAAGACCAAACTCCAAAACCTCTTCTCCTTTTGCAGCCAAACAAATACGAGAAGATTTGGTAGCAATAAGCGACTGAAAATTTACCATATTCAAAAGCAATGTTTCCAAAATTTGGCATTGAATCAGCGAACCTTTAATGCGAATGAGTGGCTCTTGTGGAAAAACAACTGAGCCTTCTTCTACTGCATCTACATCACATGTAAATTCAAGATTTTGAAGGTAGTCTAAAAATTTTGGGTCAAAAAGTGCTTTGTCGTCGTTTCCTTTTAATGTAGAAAGATAGGTTACATCTTCATCAGAAATATTGAAGTTTTCCAAAAAGTCGATAACATAACTCAATCCACACGCAATAGCATAACCACCTTTGAAGGGATTGCGACGGAAAAATAAATTAAAAACGGCTTCTCGTTCAGTCATTCCAGCTTTCCAATAGCCATACGCCATTGTAAGTTGGTACAAATCGGTCAGTAAAGTAAGATTGCTACTGTATAAATTTCTAGTGATTTTCATAAAAAAGTGATAAGGTTATAAAATACGTGGAACTTCTTGTCAATTGAAGAAGCAATATAACAAAACTATCTTAGTGTACGAAAAACACTTAGCAAAAGTTTTTATAAGTTTATAAAAAGTTCTATTTATTTGACTTTAACCCTGAAAAAATTAATTGTTGTTCTAAAAATTTCGTAAAAGAGTTTACTCTCTTCCATTCAGTATTTATTTCAGAAAAATAGTAAACAGTATGATTGGGAGAACTATCTAATAAGAAATACGCCATTTGATAACCTTGATGCATCCAAAATATAAAAGCATTTTTTGGAAACTCAGAAATATTATTTTCCTCTGCTAACTCTTTTCCCCATTCTTGCAACTCAAAAAGTTCTGGATAAAATACAGAAGAACCTAGCATAAATCGATTAGCACCTTTTCCCATAACTGACAAAAATTCTATATATGCTTTAGGTAAAATAATATCATATTTTTTCTGTAAATTATTTATTTTTTTCTGATTCAATGGTTTGAAATTTTCACCTTTTGATTTCAAAACTTCTACTAATGAAGTTATGTATTGCAAACTGTTTTGTTTCATTATAAATTTTTATTTCACTAAAGTTAAAATTTTTAAGCTATAAAAACTTCAAATTTTAAAAATTAGTGTAATTACAGTATTTTTTTTATTTTTGATAAAATAAATTCCCTTCTTAATTCTTATAAGTATAAATGAAATGAAAAAAATTTTTGAAAACGCACACACAGAAATTTATGATATTAGTGAAGAAATTCCTCAAACCGTCTTTGCCTATTGGAAAGGATATTTGATGAGAGATGAAAAAGAGTCTATTCTTGCCTGTGAAGAGTCTCTCAAGTATTTCAAAGACGCAAATATTTTGGTAATGATTTCAGACCATAAAAATTTAGAAGGGGCGACTGTAGAGTTTTTAGACTGGATACATGAATATTACTTTCCTACTTGTGTAGAAAATGGTTTAAAGGCAGAAATAGTTTTAGATTCAGAGCATTTAATGGGCAATGTTTCATTAGAATTAATGTATGATGAGGAAGATATGAATAAAAATTTACACGATAGTGGACTTTATACTCCTAAAATAGATACTTTAGAAAATGCAAAAATATTAGCAAGAAAAATTGTAGAACAAAACTCAAATAATTAATTCAATCTGTCTTATTTCTACTCCTATAAAAAAGCCTTTTAAGTAAGGAGTAGAGATTTGGTTCTATACTCTAGAACTTCATAATAATTATTTTTCTTAAAATTTAAGTCTTTGTCTTGCTATTTCCCTCTATACTCCTCAATCTTCTTTATCACACCACCAACAGGCAAAACCCCTCTATCAAAAATATGAACTTCTTTATCCTTCATTTGAATATGTAATTGATTGAAAAGTAGCATTACTTTTTGGGTAGCCATTGCATTGATGTCTTCTAAAGGAATCACAAAACCACCTTCAATGGCACTTACACTAAGATTTTCTATCTGAAAATTTCCTTCAAAATAAAGATTTTTCTTTGTCAGATAAAGGATTCCGTTGTACTTATTTTGCGCTGGAGAAAGGTAATGAAAAGTCCATTTTCCTTGTAAAGTTTCGTTTTTTGGGAGTTGGAAAGCCATTTTTTTATGGTTTTAAACCGTCGTTGAGGTCTGAACTATCAACGAGGACTATAACAAAAAAACCTCAACGACGGCTTTATGCCTCGTTGACGGTTGTGAAAGTATTTTAATCTACAAAGATAACTTCTACTCTTCTATTTTCCTTCATTTGTTCTGGGTTTGTAGAAATTGGGCGAGTTCCACCATAGCCTACTGTTCGAATTCGGTTCTGACTTATTCCTTTTGCAATCAAATAATTTCTTACTTCAACAGCTCTTTGTTCGGATAACTCTTGATTCTTCTGAGCATTTCCGATAGGTGCAGTATGTCCTTCTATCAAAATCCGTATTTCTGTATTTTTGTTCATAAAGGTAACAAGCTCATTTAGTTCATCTTCATATTCAGGCAAAATATCAGCTTTTGCTGTTTTGAACTGAACTTTCAGTCTTAGTTTTTTTCCTTTTATAGCTTCTGTTTCTTCTGTATTCAATAATTCAGATAGATTTTTATCTTCTTTCAATTCTTCTAAATCAGCAATGGTTTCGATTTCTTGTTCTAAGTCGTCCTCTTTTTTTGTCAGCTTTTCAGGATAATTTACTCTTACAAAAAGTCCTCTTCCTTCTGTTCCAACCCAAACATTATCATTTTTATCAACTGCTAAAGAAAGTGCCGACTTACTTTGAAAACCTTGTTTTTCTCCAAATTCTGTCCATTTTTTATTTCCTAAAAGCTCAAATTTTGCCACTCTATCAGCAGCAACCCACAAATTACCTTTGCTATCAAATTCCATTATATTCGGAACTTGGTATTCAAAAGATTCTGAAAGTGAATAGCTTGTCCATTTTCTGCCGTCTGTTGTGGTTTTGAGTGTTCCTTTATCTTTTTTATCGTATCCCAAAACCCATAACTGATTTTTATAAACTATCATCTTACTTCCTTTTGTAAAATCAGATACAGATTTGAATTTGTGTTTTTTATCATTTGCAGAAACATTTTTTGAATAATAAAGTCCTGTTTCGGTAGCAGCCCAAATCATTCCATTAAAAAATAAAATATCATTTATATTTTCTTCCTCATTTCGTTTTTCTATTTGAATTTTTGTAGTATTCGTACCTGTTTTTTTCCACAGACCATTTCCTCTACTGGCTACCCAAACTATTTTAGAATCATTTGAGAAAGCTAGACTACTAACTATTTTACCTTTGAGAAAATCAAAATTTTGCTTTTCTTGTTGCTTCGTTTTTATATCTAATACTGTAATTTCATTAGAGTAGGTAACAAACCAAACTTTATCATTGGGAGCTTTTTTGATAAGCAAAATAGAAGTTTTTGGTAAAAATTCATTTGCATTTACGAGAGCTTCTTCGGTTACTTCTTCAATTTGATAGACTCCGTTTTCTGTTCCTATCCATTTATGATTATCTTCGCCTACAAAAATAGAATGAACAGGCAGTTTGTCGTCAGAATGGTCAGAAACCAAATCAACTGGCAGGAACACTTGTGAGTAAACACAGTTAGATTGCAAATAAGATTCTATAAAAAAGAAACTAATCAAAAACAGAACTCGTATATTTATTTTTTTTATCATTTTATTTTTTAAATTAATAACTTAGATTAAACTACTATCAACAAATAAAGTTTTATCAAAAACAGACTAGGCAGTTTGTCGTACAAGTAAACAAAAAACTATCCGAATGAAAAAACATATTCCTAACTTTTTGACGTGCTGCAATTTATTTTTTGGCTGCATCGGTATTATTTTTAGCTTCAAAAACTCACTTGATATTGCTGCTTATTGTATCGGAATTGCTGCTATTTTTGATTTTTTAGATGGTTTTGTAGCAAGAATATTGAAAGTCAGTTCGCCCATCGGAAAAGAATTAGATTCTTTGGCTGATTGTGTAACTTTTGGTGTTTTGCCTGCTTTTATTTTGTATCAACTCATGATTTCGGCAAGTTTAGAAAAGGTATCTCAAGATTTAGTAGAAGGACAAATTCCGACAGCAATGGATTCTTATTTGCCTTACGTTGCACTTCTAATTGCCATTTTTTCGGCTTTGCGTTTGGCTAAATTTAATGTTGATACTCGTCAGTCAGATTCGTTTATTGGTGTTCCTACACCTGCAAATGCTATTTTGATTGGTTCGATTCCTCTTATTTTACTGCAAAATCCAACGTATTCTGCCATTATTTTAAATCCTATTTTATTAGTTGTTTTGGCTATTGTGATGAGTTTGCTTTTGGTGGCAGAACTTCCACTTTTTGCATTAAAGTTTAAATCTTTTGCCTTCAAAGGAAATGAAATTCGTTATATTTTCCTTCTTTCAAGTGTTCTTTTATTGATTTTCTTGCAGTATTTGGGAATTCCTTTAATAATTTTACTTTATGTTGTGCTTTCTGTGATTAATAATATAATTTCTGTAAAAGTAACTGATGAAGATAAATTGATTGAGAAAAAATAATTAAAAATAGGGTGGTGTTGTAAAAAGTATGATAAGTTATTTGGTTGTTGATGTTGCTTTTCTATTCTAAAATGCTTAAAAAAAAATCATACTTTGTGTAATACCACCTTCAAGAAATGTGTAGTAAAAAAAACTGATTTATTTCTTAACTAAGAAGTTGACAAATGTTATATAAGTTGGTCAGAAGGGATAGCTAACAAAACACTTTTCACTTCTTCTAGAACCTGATAGAAGAAAATATAAAGATATACTATTATCAGTCCAATACTAAAGAAGAACCCTCATTTATTATTATTTCTTAATCCGAACAAACACAAAAACAAGCGCAAAAATAACACCTGCCACACTTGTCATCGAACCTGCAATGGAAGCATTCAGAAAAGCAGCCGTATAATAGCCCAAAATAGCCACAATTATTCCAATAAAACAGGATAGAAAAAGCATTTTTTTGAAATTGGTAGTCAATAAATAAGCTGTTGCAGGAGGAACAACCAAAAATGAAAGCACCAAAACAGCTCCCACAGACTCAAAAGCTGCAACGGTAGCCAAAGAAACCAAACTCATTAGTGAATAATGCCAAACCGAAACATTAATTCCGATAGCAGAAGCAAAAGCTGGATCAAAGGTCGTGAGGAGCATTTCTTTATAGAAAACAGTTACAAAAAACAGGATAATTAGAAGTACCGAACCAATCCACCAAGCAGCCTTTGCACCCAAATTCAGTATTGCACCATCGCCTAAATTTATGCGCCAAACGTGTAGAGGAACATACGCAATTTCACCAAAAAGCACACATTCGGCATCTAAATCAACTTTACTGGCAAAAACTGAAATAAGAATTACCCCCAAAGCAAAAAGTGATGTAAAGGAAACGCCAATGGAAGCATCTGTTTGGAGTTTTCCTTGTTTGTGCAAAAACTCAATCAAAAGTGTTGTAAAAACGCCCAAAATAGCAGCACCAATAAGCATAAAAATAGAATCGAAACGCTGAACAACCAAAAAAGCAATTACAATCCCTGGTAAAACAGCATGAGAAATGGCATCGCCTACCATTGCCATTTTGCGTAAAACCAAAAAACATCCTAAAATAGCACAACTAATGGCAACCAAAATGCCAACTAATATTATCTGAAAATCATTCATTTAAAAATCTTACTAAAACTAAAATAAGTAAATTTGTATTATACTTTTCTCTCTCTAAAGAGCGAGCTACATAATGAACAGTAATTATATAAAGATAATTCTAACCCAAAAAGTTAGACAAATCTAAAACAAATTCAAAATAAAGTCTTTATTACTTTATAATCAATACTTAAACTAATTATAAAATGAACTTATTACGTGTCGTCAGAATGACTTTTGAAGAAAAACATATTCAAGATTTTATTGCTAATTTTGAAGAAAACAAAACAAAAATCCGTCATTTTGAGGGGTGTAAACATTTAGAATTATGGCAAGATGCTCATAATCCGTGTGTTTTTCTGACATACAGCCATTGGGAAAGTGAAGAGAAACTAAATAATTATAGAAGATCAGAGCTATTTGGAAAAGTTTGGAAGACTACAAAACAATGGTTTTCTGATAAACCTGTTGCTTTTTCTTCTTTTCAGAAGGTTTTAGTGGAATAAAATACAAAATACTGGAAGTCGTTGGTGACACACCAACAACACCAAGAGAGAATAAAAATACATAAAAAAAGGAACAGCATTTAAAATGCTATTCCTTTTTAGGAAATTAATAAACTACTATTTTAACTCATTAGAATTAAAAAGTTACATTCGTAATTGTTCCTTATGCAATATTGAGTTTACGATTAGTAAGTGTTTTGAGTTCTTTTTGGATTTCCTCATTTTTCAAATCATTTTCTAAAATAGAGCGATATGATTGTAAATTTTTGAGTAACTCTTCAAAATGTTGAAGAAAATCCTGTATTGGTTTTGAAATATTACTTTTCATCAAGACACCTAATGAATTATAGGTAGTTTCTACTGCTTTTTCTACTTCTTGTGTCTTATAAAATTGTTTTTGTGCATACTCTAAGTCAGCATGTTGCCAAGCCCAATTCTTTAATTTTTCAACAGAATTATTTATCTCTGATAGGTTTTTTATGTTCTTTTTGATAAGTGAAAGATTGCTTTCATTTGGGTTAGCAAAAAACTCAAACACAACTCCTACAAGTGAAGAAATATCAGTAGTAGTTATGGATAAAACAGGTTGTGTAGAGCTAAACATATTTAAGGAATTAATAGATAAGTTATTGAATAGAATAGAAAGAATATTTTTCTAACAATTTGATTATTAGAGTTTTGACTGTTTAAAAGTAATTGAAATATTTAGTAGTTGTTGTGAAATCTTGTGTCTATATACGGACATAGTGAACAAATAGTTGTCAGTATTTCTGATTTTATTAAGATTATCAACTCTTTCTTACTTTAGTAACAGATTGTTCATTTTATAGCCTATTTTACCCTCTTTAATTCGGATCTATTTTTTCCAACTCAACTTGTACTACTACTCTAATCTTTTTGGGTAGCTTACTAACAACGAGTTCATAAGAATGACGAATCCAATGTTTGAGCTGTTTTTCTGTAAGTAAAGTTTCGAATTCTGTATTTATTCCTCCAAAATAAATTGTATTCCAATGTTTCTTATTCATGTGATAACCAGCTTTAATACAGTCATATTTTTCTCGTAATTCTATAGCTTTTTCAGGGTCACACTTTACATTAAAACCATCAGGTTTATTGAGACTGATGAGTGCAAACATTTTTCCTTCTACCTTAAAAACTAGAGTATCTTCTCCAAATGGCAAACCTTCTGTCACAGCAGGAAAGGAAAGACAAAAATCTCTAAATGATTCTATATCCATAACATATTGATTTTTGGTGAATTAATTTTATTTTTTTTAGAATTTGTAAAAATAATCACTTTTTTTTGATAAAAAATGAAACAATATTTGCAAATCAATAGTATTTATACTAAATTTAATAGTATAACTATTATCATTGGTTGCAAAACTAACAGAATGAAATTTTTATAGTTTATTTACTGTACATTTTTAATCATTACAATAGACTATTTTTAAGATACTTAAGATAGACAATTAAGCAGAAAGAGGAAGCAAAAAGCTGTTCCCAATTGGGAACAGCCTTTTTTGTTTAAAATTTTAAACAGTTCTTATAATTGAGTTCTAAATATTTTCTATAAGTTTCTTGTTCTTCCCCCATCAACAGGCAAGTTAATTCCATTTACATAACTTGCTTTATCTGATGCTAAAAATAAAATAGCATTTGCAATCTCTTCAGCTTCAGCAAAACGATAAGCTGGGATAGTTGATTTTAATTGATGAATGGCTTCGTCTTCTGAAATATTGGCTGTTTTAGATTTATTCTTAACAATTGCATCTAATCTTGAAGTAGAAGTCATGCCTGGAAGAACATTATTTACTGTAATTCCATATTGAGCTAATTCAAAAGAAAGAGTTTTTGCCCAATTTGCAACGGCTGCACGTATTGTATTAGAAACGCCCAAGTTATCAATCGGTTGTTTTACACTTGTAGAAATAACATTGATAATTCTTCCAAACTCTTCTTTTTTCATAAATGGAAAAAGAGCTTGCACTAATATTTGATTACAAATAAGATGTTGTTCAAAAGCATCTCTGAAAGACTGTAAAGAGGCTTCATGTGCTTTGTTTGGAGGAGGACCTCCTGTATTATTGACTAAAATATGTGCGCCTTCAAAAGTTCCTGCTTTATGAGCATCACTCAAAACATCTTGTAATGTTTTGGGAGAAGAAAAATCAGCTACTAAATAACCATGTTTTTGATTTTTTGGTATTGAAAGTTCTATAATAACTTCCTTTAATTTTTCTTCATTTCTTGCCAAAAGAATTACTGTTGCACCACTTTGTGCAAAGAGTTGAGCTGTTGCAAGTCCAATTCCTTGAGTACTTCCTGCCACTAAAGCTATTTTTCCTGTTAAATCTAAGAGCATGTGTTTGTGTATATTTTAATTATTTCTTAATTCGTTTTGTCTATTTCAAACCCAAATACTAAGATGTCGTCAATTTGTCGGTTTGTATAACCCATCCAATTTTTGAGTGTAAGCCTTAAAAACTCTTGTTGTTCTAAAAAAGGTTGTTTTGAGGCTTCTAAGAGTGTTTCTCTAAATCTTTTTGTAGTATATTTTTTATCTTTTGCTCCTCCAAACTGATCTTGAAAGCCATCTGTAAATAAATAAACACTTATTTTCTGTGTAAAATCTAATGTATGGTTAGTAAATGATTTTTTATTGAATTGATTTTTGATAAGATTTCCTCCAATAGATTGTCTGTCTGCCTTTATAGTTTTTAGTTCACCATTTTCTATATAAATAAGAGGATTTCTTGCTCCTGCATATTCCATGACTTGAGTTTCCAAATCATAGACACAAAAAGCTGCATCCATTCCATCACGTATTCTAGTATCTGTTTGGCGAAGAACTTTTGTAATTCCTTCATCTAATCTATCTAAAATATGAGATGCCTTTGTAACTGATTTTGATTCTACTATTTCATTGAGTAAATCATTTCCAATCAAAGACATAAAAGCCCCTGGAACGCCATGACCTGTACAATCAATAGCTCCAATAATTACCTTTTGATTAACTTGTTTGAAATAATAAAAATCTCCTGAAACAATATCTCTAGGCTCAAAAAACACAAAAGAATTGGGAAAAACAGTTGTAATTTCTTCTAAACTAGGAAGCATTGCATCTTGTATTCGTTTTGCATAAGTTATACTAGCTGTAATGTCTTGATTTTTTTTCTCAATGACTATATTTTGCTCATGTAATCGTTCAAGATTTACTGAAAGCTCTTCATTGACTACATTTAATTCTTCTGTGCGTTCGACAACTCGGTCTTCTAATCGTTTATTTTGTGTCTCTACAAATACTCTGTGTTCTTCAGATGTTTTTAACATTTTTGCTTGTAACTCTGCCTGATTTTTTTTGTAGAAATCTATTTTGGCAGCCAATGCTACAGAAAGAACAACCACTTCTATTGCAGAACCAATCAAAAGACCACTAGAAGTAAAATCGTTATAATCAATTATTCCTGCTCCTGCTAATATAAAAATAAATAATCCTATTAGATAAGATGACCAAGCTACAATCATATATTGGGCAGGTTTATATCCTTTATAATAGATAAAAATAGCAACCAGAAGACCATTTAGACACGAAAATCCAAGAGCAGCTTGATTCATAGAAGAACCCAATGCTTTATAACCAAAAAGAACAACAAAAATTATGAAAATAAAGCAGACTATTAATCCTTGTAGTATGCGATGAAATACTATAGCATTACGTTTTGTATGAAGAAAATCTATAAAAAATAAATTCGCAAAAATGCTTGATACAGAATAAATAATAGGGTCATAATCATTTACCCAAGGATGATTTCCCCATAAAAACTCAAAACTGTGTCCTCTCAACTGAGCAATACCTAAGCCTAGAGTAAGTAGGTAAATAATATAATATAAATATCCTTTTTCTTTTAGTGTAAAGTAGAGAAAGAGATTATAAAGAAACATAACCAAAATAAAACCATAATACATTCCTTCAGCTAAATCTACTTTGTGGTCTCTCTCAAAATAATATTCCCAAGGCGCAACATGGATAGGAGCTTGAAAATAATGACTCTCTATACTTACAAATAGGGTTTGTGATTCTTCTTTTTCTAGTTGAAGGGGAATTAGGAAACGGTCAGTTTGGAGGATTCTTTCTTTGAAAGGCTTGTTATATCCCAGTTCTATTTTTTTATATGTTTGGTCAGCTTGTGGGATAAAAATATTTATTTTGGCTCTTCCACTTCCTATTTCAAAATACCATTTTTCTAAATCTGTTTTATTTTTTAGAGGTATTTTGAGCCAAATTTTTTGATTTTTTCCATTAAGATTAATAAATTTATTTATTTCTTGCTCAAAATATACATTTTGTATAGTTTCTATATTTTCTTTTTTATCTGGATTTTCTTTAAAAATTCCGATTCTGTTGGCTATTGAGTAGAATTTTGTTTCATTATCTAAGTCTATAGTAGAAATTTCCTGAGAAAAAGCAGAGTTAAAGAAACATATAAAAAAAGATATTAGTATAAATACTAAAATAGAATTATTTGTTTTTTTATTTAAAACAAATTTTATATTGTATTTAGAATAAATATTTTTCAATTATATGATATTATAAGTAGTAGTAAGAGTGGGTTTGTAAGCAGCTAATTTACTAAAAAAAATGTACAAAAGCACTTTAGCTTATAGCTTCACTTTTATTATTTTCCTACTTTAAATCCAAATACTAAAATATCATCAATCTGTCGGTTGGTATAACCCATCCAGTTTTTGAGTGTGTTTTTTAAAAACTCTTGTTGTTGCGAAAAAGGTAGTTTTGATACTTCTACTAAAACATTTCTAAATCTCTTGGTAGTAAACTTTTTATCTGCTTCTCCTCCAAACTGGTCTTGGAAACCATCTGTAAATAAATAGAAACTAGTCGTCTCATGTGTATTTAAAATATGATTGGTAAAATATTTTTTATTGAACTGATTTTTGATAAGATTTCCACCAATAGATTGTCTGTCTGCTTTTATGATTTTTAATTCTTCATTTTCAATATAAATAAGAGGGTTTCTTGCTCCTGCATATTCCATAACCTGAGTTTCTATGTCATAAACACAAAAAGCTGCATCCATTCCATCCCGTACTTGAGTATCTGTCTGACGCAATACTTTTGTGATTCCTTCGTCTAATTTGTCCAAAATATGAGAGGCTTGAGTAACAGATTTATTCTCTACAATTTCATTTAATAAATCATTTCCAATTAAAGACATAAAAGCCCCTGGAACGCCATGACCTGTACAATCTATTGCACCTACAATTACTTTCTGATTGATTTGTTTGAAATAATAAAAGTCTCCAGAAACAATATCTCTAGGCTCAAAAAACACAAAAAAGTTAGGAAAAATACTTGCTATTTCTTCCAAACTTGGTAGCATTGCATCTTGTATGCGCTTTGCATAATTGATACTAGCCGTAATATCTTGGTTCTTTTTCTCAATAACAACATTCTGTTCGTGCAAACGTTCAAGGTTTACTGAAAGCTCTTCATTGACTACATTCAACTCTTCTGTGCGCTCAACTACTCGTTCTTCTAATCGTTTGTTTTGTGTTTCGACAAACTCTCGGTGCTCTTCCGAGGTTTTTAACATTTTGGCTTGTAGTTCTTCTCTACCTTTTTTATAAAATTCTATTCTTGCAGCTAAAGCAACCGAAAGCAGTATCATTTCTACTGCTGAGCCTAGTAAGATGCCACTAGAAGTGAATGTATTGTAGGGAATAATATCTACTCCTGCCAAAACAAAAACAAGAATACCTAATAAATATCCAGACCAAGCCACTATAATATATTTTGCAGGTTTATATCCAGTATAATAGACATAGATAGCAGCAGCTAATGAATTTAGAGTAGATATTGCTCCAACAACTTGATTGATATAAGAAGCAATATTTTTGAAACCTAAAATACTTGCTACACCAGCTAATGCAAACGCATAAATAGTAATATGTAAAGTGATGTGAAAAAAGCGTGAGTTCTTTTGAGTATGAAGAAAATCTATCAAAAATAAACTGGCACAAATTCCCCCAAAAACATAAAAAAGTGGAGCGTAATTATTTATAAGAGGAAAACTAAACCATAAAAACTCAAAACCATGACCTCTAATTTGAGCCATTGCAAGACCAAAGAAAAGCAGATAACCTACATAATAAAGATAACCTCGTTCTCTCAAAGTAAAAAATACAAATAGATTGTACAAAAACATCACTATCACAAAGCCATAATAAACTCCCTCTGCTATATCTGCTTTATGATCTCTTTCAAAGTAATATTTTAAAGGAGCAATACGAACAGGAGCTTGAAAATAATTACTTTCTCCACGTACAAAAATAGTCATGGACTGATTTTGTAGTAAAAATAAAGGCAGTAAAAATCTATCTGTTTGTATCAAACGTTCTGAGAAGGGTATTTTTTCTGCAAGTAATATCTTCCGATAGGTCTTTATAGAGTTATTTGTTTCAGGAATATAAAATTCTAAATCTCCATGTCCACTACCTATTTCTAAATACCATTCTTTAAGAAGAGTTTTGTTTTGAATAGGAATTTTCAACCAAAAGCCATTTTTATCATTATTGACAGTAATTATTTCCTTTCCTTCAACTATAAAATCAATTTCTTGTATAGACTCAATAGTTTTTTCTTGTTGATTTTCCTCTCTAAAAATGCCTATTTTATCTGTAATGATATAAGATTGAGTAGAGTCTGATAAAAAAGTAGTAGAGACCGATTGAGCAAAAGCAGAGTTGGAAAAGCACAACAAAATAATCATTACTATGAAGTTAGTAATATATTTTTTTGTGAAATAAAAAATACTTGTATAATAAAATTGTTGCAAGATAATGGTAGTAGAAAGTAGCTAATATATAAGTAGTGTAAAAGGTAATTTACTAAAAATAATTGTATAAATTAAATCAAAAATTCATACTCATATCCAAAAATAATTAATTCATTTGTGAAGGTTTAAAACCAAATATTAGTATGTCATCAATTTGTTGAGTTTTATTTCCCATCCAATCTGTAAGTGTATTTTTTAAAAAAGATTTTTGTTCTGAGAAAGGTAGTCTAGAACATTCTAATAAAGTATTTCTGAACCTCTTTGTTGTAAATTTCTTATCGTTTTCTCCTCCAAATTGGTCTTGAAAACCATCTGTAAAGAGATAGAAACTTATGTTCGGATTTTGTTTCAAATCTATAGTATGTGTTGTAAATGGCTTTTTGTTGAATTGATTCTTAATAAGACTTCCACCAATAGACTGTCTGTCTGCCTTTATTATGTTTACCTCTCCATTTTCCACATAAATAAGAGGATTTTTTGCTCCAGAATATTCCAAAATCTGTGTGTCTAAATCATATACACAGATGGCTGCATCCATTCCATCTCTAACCTGTGTATCTGTTTGACGCAATGCTTTTATAACACCTTGATTCAATTTATCTAAAACATGGGATGCTTTGGTAACTGATTTATTCTCTACAATTTCATTTAATAAATCATTTCCAATCAAAGACATAAATGCCCCCGGAACGCCATGTCCTGTACAATCAACAGCTCCAATAATTATTTTTTGATTAACTTGTTTGAAATAATAAAAATCTCCAGAAACAATATCTTTAGGCTTGAAAAACACAAAGGAGTTAGAAAAAACACTTTTAATTTCTTCCAAACTTGGTAACATAGCATCTTGTATGCGCTTGGCATAGGTTATACTTGAAGTAATATCTTGATTTTTTTTCTCAATGACTAAGTTTTGCTCGTGTAGTCGCTCAAGATTTACAGAAAGTTCTTCATTAACGACATTCAATTCTTCTGTACGTTCTACTACTCGTTCTTCTAATTTTTTGTTTTGATTCTCTACAAGTTCTCTATGTCTTTCTGATGCTTCTAAAACTTCTTCTTGCAGTTTTTCTTGCCCTTTTTTATAAAAATCTATCTTAGCAGCTAACGCTACAGAAAGCAATATCATTTCTATTGCCGAACCGAATAAAATGCCATTAGAAGTAACATCATTATAAGGAATTATCTCTGCTCCTGCTAAAACAAATAAAAGTGTTCCTATTAAATAAAATGTCCATCCTACAATAATATATTTAGCTGGTTTATACCCTTTATAATAAATAAAAATAGCAGCAGCCAAAGCATTTATGGTAGATAAACCTGCAACAATTTGGTTGATAAGTGATGCAAGAGGTTTAAAGCCTAATAAACTTACTAGTAAACCTAACAAAAAAGTAGCTAAGACAATATGTAGTGTAATATGAAAAAAGCGTGAATTCTTCTTTGTATTTAGAAAGTCTATCAAGAATAAACTTGCAAATGTTCCTGATAAAGAATGAATAACAGGAGCATAGTGATTTAGAAAAGGAAAATCAAATAGAAAAAACTCAAACAAATGTCCTCTTAGTTGCGACATCGCCAAACCAAGAAACAATAAATAACTTAAATAATATAAATATCCTTTTTCTTTAATTGTAAAGAAAATAAATAAATTATATAATACCATTACAATCACAAAACCATAGTAAATCCCCTCAGCTAAATCCACTTTATGATCCCTTTCAAGATAAAATTCAATAGGAGCAATGCGAAAAGGAGCTTGAAAATAATCACTTTCTATGCGTAAATAGATTGTTTTTTTCTGATTTTTAGGTAATTCAAGAGGAATTAAAAATACATTGGTTTGAATAAATCGTTTTTCAAATGGCAGTGAAAAACCTAAAGAAGTTTTTTTGAAGGAATTGGTAGTATTATTTTCTATTGGAATAAATACATCAATGTCAGCTAGTCCGTTTCCAATTTCTAAATACCATTTTTTGAGTTCAGAATTGTTTTGTAAAGGTATTTTGACCCACATAATGTGAGCTCCTTTATTTAGAGTTACAATATCTTTTCCCACTATTTTAAACTCTTTAGCTTGAATAGTTTCTATTGTTTCTTTTTTATTTGAATTTTCTACTACTTCTTCGTACAAACCAAGTTGGTGTGTAATGACATATTCTTTATCAGCATCCTTTAATACAACAGAAGGAATAAGCTGAGCAAAAACTGAATTTGATAGAAATAAAAAAGCAACCACTACTATAAAAACAGTAGTATTCGTTTTTTTAAGAGCAGAGTCTTGGATATTTTTATAAACAGCTTGCTTCAAAACAGTAGTAATGGGTTTGTTAAGTAGCTAAAATACTAAAAATAACTGTACCAACAATAATTGTAATTACTTTTTCGACAAGTTTAAAATTACTTATTATGAATCCAGTTTAATAAAAAGTTATTTTTTTTCTAAAACAGGGTAGAAGTCACATAAGATAAAAATGTTATTTTTTATTTCTAGACACCTTGTCTTTTATCTAATTTGAAACAACGTAAAAAAAAATTAATCTACTTGTAACAGAAAAATAATAGTTTCACTTTTTAAAGCATAATTAGAGATTTTTATCAAAAAAAAGCCTTTTTTTTAAATTATAATTTACTGATTTACAGAACTTTGGATTATTGTGCAACTTTTTAAAATTGACTTTTTAGCAAAAAAACATTGGTTTTATATTGCACTTTTGAAATATTTCCAAATATTCTTTTTTTTATTAAAAATTTCGCAAAATTAAGCAGATATTTAGTTCAAAATGAGAGGGTTAGCTGCTTGCATACGAGATTTTGTAGTGTCAAAAATACCTCGTACATTTGAATTGTGCTTATTTTTTACCAATTAAACTTTTTAATATACTATGGCAAACGTAATGGATTCTACGAAGGAAATGTTAGATTTTTGGGCAACTACTCAAAACAAAATCGTGGAAAACTGGGTAGGTTCTACTCGTCAGCTCCAAGAAGCAGCTAAAGAAGGCAAAGTAATGGAGCAAGCTACGGACATGTATAAAAATTGGTACGACAACCAAAAAAGCATCATCTCTGAAGCAGTAGAAAAAGGCAAAACAATTTCTTCTGAAACTATGCCAGAACAAGTAACTCAACTTATGGAACAACAATCATCACTTTCTAAAAAGTGGATGGATACAATGAGTGAAATGGCTGACCGTCAGTTGAAAATGGCTCAAATGACTAATGAAGGTGGCAAAAATGTATTAAATATGCAAGAAAATGCTACCAAAATGCAAGAAATGATGACTAGCTCTTACAAAACTTGGTTAGATTCTACTACCGAGATGATGAATGAGAGCAAAAAAATGATGACTTCTAATCCTGCTTTCAAAGCAATGCAACCAATGCAAGAAGCATTTGAAAACATGACTAAAGGAGCAAAAACCTATTTCGATGCCTACGAAATGTGGAAACCATTTGTGCAAATGACCAATAACAAAAATTTTGATGTACAAGAATACTTCAAAATGATGAACATGGACAAATTGCAAGAAATGGCAAAAGGAATGTTTGCTCAAAATCCTTCACAGTTTGGCTTTGCCAACTTCGGACAAATGAGTGAGCAGATGAACAAAATGGTTGAGCAATATCGTACTACGATGACTAACAACCCAATGTTCGCTCCTTATACTGAAATGATCGAAAAATTCTCTTCTATGATGCCAAAAATGGACATGAACAACTTTGACATGTCTAAAATGATGGGTATGATGAACATGGAAAACATGAACATCTCAAACCCTCAGTTTGGTAAAGAAATATATGAGCGTATGGAAAAATTATATGCTCCGTTTTATAAATTAATGCCTCCAAGCAAAGAAAAAGAGTCAATCAAACTTTTCTCTCAAATGCAAACTATTTTATTTGATTACCAAACAAAAATGGCTGATATGAATGCTATTATTGGTAAAACAGTAAAAAGTAGCTCTGAAGAGTTTATGACTAAAATGTTTGAGACAGCAAAAGACGGAAATGTAAATACATACAATGAGTTCTATATGAACTGGCTCAATCACTTAGAAGGAAATATGATTGATATTTTCAAAGGCGACGAATTTTCTAAATTACAAGGCGAAGTTTTGGCTCTTCAATTAGATTTGAAAACAAGCTTTAATAAAGGAATGGAACAAGTTCTTTCTCCTTATCCTGTAGTTTTGAATTCTGAAATTGATGAACTTGCTAAACAAGTACACGCATTGAAAGCTCGCATTCGTGAGCTAGAAAACAATGCAAATTCTTCTGTTTCGTCAGAAGCAAAAGATAAAGCGTACCAAGCAAGTGAAGCTCCTGTAAGCAAATCAGAAACTTTAGTTCCTACTGAAGAATCTAAGCCTGCTACAAAAACTACAACTCGTAAGAAAACTACAAAATAGTTTTTGAGTTGAAGAGTTAAAATCATTTTGGTACTACCATTGGTATAAACCAAAATTGAATCAAAACCATTCTGAAGTTGAGTAGTTATTCAGAATGTAAGTATAGTTTTTTTAGTAAAACTGTATTCTAGTGAAATCTAACATTTCCTTCGATAAAAACCCTGACTTCATAGTGAAGTTGGGGTTTTTGATGAAAAAAAGCGTATTTTGTAGAGTACACTTTAGTGTGCGAAGCGTACCATAACTTTTAAGGTTCGGAAAATACGTATGACAAAAATGCTCACACTCTAAAGAGTGTGCTACAATAAATACAAAATACACACAAACTAAATTTTATTATGGCAAATCAAAACCAAGAAAATACACCTACTAATGTATTTGAAAGTTTTACAAAAGAAATTACTGAGCAAACTGAAAAGCTCGTAAAAGGCTATCAAATGCTCAATGATGTAGAAGAAATTGATGTCGCAACAGCTCAAAAAGAACTTGTTTGGAGTGAAGATAAAGTAAAATTATACCGTTATTCTTCTTCTAAACGTAGTCTCAAAACGCCTTTATTGATTGCTTATGCACTCGTAAATCGTTTTGATATGATGGATTTGCAATCTGATCGTAGTTTTATCAGAAATTTACTAGATAATGGCATTGATATTTATTTGATTGACTGGGGCTATCCTTCTCGTGTAGATAGATATTTGACGATGGAAGATTATATCAATGGTTACCTTAATTCTTGTGTAAATTTTGTTAGAAATGAACATGGAATTGACAAAATAAATTTGCTTGGTGTTTGTCAGGGTGGAACATTTTCTACTATTTATACGGCTCTTAATCAAGACAAAATCAAAAATTTGATTACCCTTGTTGCTCCTTTTGATTTCAATACAGATGATGGTCTTTTATTCAAGTGGTCAAGAGATTTAGATGTAGATAAAGTAGTAGATGGAAATGATGGTCTTGTACCAGGGGAATTTCTGAATATGGGTTTTGATATGTTGAAACCACTTAGCAAATTCAAAAAAATGGCTACCATTACTAATATGATGGAAGACAAAGGTAAAATGATGAACTTCTTGCGTATGGAACAATGGGTAGGTGATAGTCCTTCTCAAGCAGGTGAATGTTACCGTAAGTTTATCAAAGACTTATATCAAGAAAATAAACTCATAAAAGGAGAATTTACGTTAGGAAAGAAAACAGTAAATTTAAGCGATATAAAAAATCCAATTCTGACTATTTATGCTTCAGAAGACCATTTAGTTCCACCTTCGGCAACTAAACCATTGAATGATAATGTAGGTTCGAAAGACAAAACATTATACGAATTCCCAGGTGGACACATCGGAGTTTTTGTAGGTGGACGTTCTCAAAAAGAACTTGCTCCTAAGGTTGCAGAATGGTTGAAAGAGCGTGATTAATTTGTGATTTTTATGTCGTCGGTGGGACACCGACAACGGATAGTTTTCAACTGTCAACGAGGCTTTGCCATCGTTGAGGTATTTTTATAAAAAGCATTTATTCTAGTTTTTGGAATAAATGCTTTTTTTGTTTTTCTATTTGTAGTTTTCAAAATAGTGTTCTGCTTCATTTTGCTTTAATTTTTGGTTTTTGACCTTTATTTCTTTTCCATTTTTAATTACAAACTCTTCTAAAATCTCACCCTCTTCTTGATGATTATATGATTTTTCTAAATGCTTTATTTCTACCAAACTATCACTTTGCCATTTATTAATAGTTTTGTAATGTGTACAACAGTTTCCACCATCTACAAAAGAAATAATCGTTTGGTTCTTTGCATCTGTCAGCAATTCGTAAGTAGAAGACGTTTTTGTTATTCTCTTAAAATCAGAATCCATAATTATTAAATATTCGGCTATCATTCTGTTTGCAAACCAAGGACGCTGAAGTACGATATCTATTTTTCCATCAAAATTCATATCTCTTCGCTGAATTTTTGAACCTCGCCAACTCATTTCATCAAAATTAAACTGATTTTTTAGCTCAAATTTGTGTCTATTTTTTATATACAAATAAGTTGGAGTTGTTAGAGAGTCTAACAAATCTGGATACATACTTTCTATGAAAACAAAGTCAGCAAATCCATTTTGTGCTTTTCCATACACTGCATACGTAAATTCATTTCTTATAATAGTATCTTTTTCAAATTTCGCAACATTCAAAAAATCTATTATAGAATCTAAGGACAAACGAAAAATAGAGTCAAGTCTAGCGTCGTCGTAACTATAAATATCTATAGGTTTCTGTTTGTTTTCTTCTAACTCTTTCTTTCTGACTTCCAATACTTCTTTCGAAAACTCTGTTTTATCGCTGTTAGAAATAGGCTTTGGATTACAAGAAAAAAGGCAAAGAATTAATAGTAATGATAAAATGTAGATTTTCATAATTGAAAGATAAAAATAGAATATAGACTTTTCCCTTGATTAATCATCTGTAATTAAATGTTGATAGTGAAAGTTACAACAGCTCCACCACCGTTTCCAAGCCCATTCCCCTAGAACCTTTTAATAAAACAATACTTTCTGTAACAGGATTTTTCTTTAGATAATCAGCTAGTTCTTTTTTATCTACAAAACTCAAAATCAGACTAGAAACAATATTTCCAGCAGTTTTGGCTGTTGAAAAGTCTTTTCCACAAACGATTATTTTATCAATTTTGAGTTGTAAGGCAAAACCTAAAATTTCCTTGTGCTTGATAAATGATTCTTTTCCTATTTCAAACATATCTGCCAAAATAGCGACTTTCTTCTTTCCATTTCTTGGCATTGCTTCTAAGTGCAGTAAAGCAGCCTTCATACTATCAGGGTTTGCATTATAGGCATCAAGCAGCAAAGTATTTTTCGTTTCTTTTCGCTCTTCGACTTGTGAACGGTTATTTTTTGGTAGATAATCTGAAATTCCTTTATTCATTTGAGAATAAGAAAGACCGAAAAATTTACCAAAAGCTAAGGCAGCTAAAATATTTGGAAAATTGTATGCGCCTGTAAGTTGAGTCTGAACTTTATTATTGTCCTCGTCTTTATAAATAATTATAGGTACAGATTCAGAGAGTGTAGCCGAATAATAATTTTCTATATTCTCTGTTCCATATTTCATTACTTTTCCATCTTCAAAACGTTTTTCCATGTTCATCAAAACAGAATCATTACTGTTTATAAAAACAGTTCCATTATTTTTTATTAGTGATTGATATAATTCTGTTTTTCCTCTCAAAACTCCTTCATAGCTACCAAAACCCTGTAAATGAGCATTTCCAATATTGGTAATCATTCCATAATTAGGTTCTGTAATGCTGCAAAGCTCTTCAATATCGCCTACCTTATTTGCTCCCATTTCTACAATGGCAATTTCTGTATTTGTTGGCATTCTAAGAATAGTAAGAGGCACACCAATATGATTATTCAGATTTCCTTCAGTAGAATATGTTTTGAATTTTTGAGAAAGAACAGAACGTAAAAGCTCCTTTGTAGTTGTTTTTCCATTACTTCCTGTTATTCCGATAAAAGGAATAGTAAACTGTTTTCTGTGGAAATTAGCTAGTTTTTGAAGTGATTCTAATACATTTTCTACCAATAGATATTTGTTCTTATAAGCTAATTTCTTTTGGTCATGTTCATCAAAACTAGGAATAACACTTGAATCATCAATAACAACATGAGAAGCTCCTTTTTCTAAGGCTTGATAGGCAAATTTGTTTCCATCAAAATTATCTCCTTTTAAAGCAAAAAAAAGTTCGTTGTCGTTTACATGGCGAGTATCTGTCGAAACACCAGAAGATTCTAAAAAGATTTCGTATAAGATAGGAAGAGTAGTCATTTGAAAAATAATTAAGAATAAAAATGATAGAAAGAATTCAAGAAGGAATTTAATAATTTGTCAGAACAAAAATACAAAAACAATAGTAGCAACTAAGAGTTATGCCCTCTAATATCAAAGAAAAAAAAATCTTTCGATTTTAAATCAAAAAAAAGTAGTTTAAATAGTTGTACCTACAATTATTTTATTTACATTTGTCTTTTCAAAACTTAACCTCACTTTATTATGAAAAGTATTTCTTTATTTGCTAGTGCTATTTTAGTAGCAGGTTCATTATCATTCCTTTCAAGTTGTAACAATGCTCCTAAAAGCCAAGAGGCTGAAGTAGCTGATACAGTTGCTGTTGTTCCAGAAGAAACTCAAGGTACGAAAGAACTTATGGTTGATCCTTCTGCTAGTGCAGTTACTTGGATTGGTTCAAAACCAGGTGGTCAGCACAATGGAACTTTAGGCATTTCTCCAGATTCTAAATTAATGGTAGAAAATGGCATGCTTACAGGTGGTACAATTACTATCAACATGACAGACATTAAAGTATTAGATATTGAAGAAGCTGAAGATAATGGTAAATTGGTAGGACACCTTCAAAGCCCTGATTTTTTCGCTGTTGAAACATATCCAACTTCTACTTTCACTATCACAAATGTTGAGCCTGTTGATGCTTCAACAATTGAAGTAGTAGAAGGAGAACATTCTACTGAGAACCCAACTCACAAAATTACAGGTAACCTTAAAATGATGGATGTAGAAAAAGCAATTAGCTTTTATGCAAATGTAACTATGCCAGCAGAAGGTGAAGTAAAAGCAAGTGCAAAATTTAACCTTGACCGTACAGAATTCAATGTTAGCTTTATGGCAGAAGGTACTGCTAAAGTAAAAGACAAATTTATCAATAATACTGTAAATGTAGGATTTGATATCACTGCTAAAGCAGGTATGTAAAAATCGTTTGTTTAGAGAAATTTTTGAATTCATTATCAGAATGAAATTCGAAAATCAAGTTTAAAGACAAGCCGACAAGACTATTTTAGTTTTGTTGGCTTTTTTTGTGGGTTACTATTTTTTGTAGAGAAATAAAATTAGAAGATAAGCATTTTTAAATTTTTGATAAAAATAAATCTATTAATCACCTTATTTTAAAATTTTAATATCGAAAGAGACTTTTTATTGCTAAAAATCTATTTTTTCAAAAATATTCAAAAAAGGCTTTTTTTCTACAACTAATTTCTCATTTTTACGTTCTTATTCAGCACAATTTTATTTAATTATTAGCAGATAAAATTTAAACTTATTGCTATCAAGGCAGTAAAAGTCTATTAATTAGTAGAATTATTAAATTAATTAATTTTGTTCAAAATTCTTTCAGTCATTCATTGTTTTTATAAACTTTTTATAACACATGATTCATCCCTCTACCGAACTTCGCTTTGTAAGTCCTGAAATTGGCTATGGCGTTTTCGCAAAAGAATTTATTCCTAAAGGAACAATTGTCTATGTAAAAGACAGTTTAGAAATTGAGGTAACTCCAAAAAAATACGCAAAACTAGATGAGTATGCTCGTGGTGTAGTAGATAAATATTCATATCGTGATGAGCGAGGATATAGAATTGTAAGTTGGGATTTTGCAAAATATGTAAATCATTCGTGTAGCCGAAATACAATCAGTACAGGCTATGGATTTGAAATTGCGCTTCGTGATATTGAGCCTGATGAAGAAATTACAGATGAATATGCTATCTTTAATTTAGAACAGAATTTTGAGTGTGGATGTGATTCAAAAGATTGCAGAAAACATATCAGTCCTTCTGATTTTGATGTTTTGTTTGGCAAATGGGACGAAGAAATAAAAGATGCTATGAAGCATTACAAAGATTCAGAACAAGCCTTAGAAAAATATATTGATGAAAATCTATTTCAGAAACTCAAAAATTATTTAGATACAGGAAAAAATTACAAATCCGTTTATTCACTGCGACTAAAAAAAAGTGAGAATAATGGAATTCTACAGCATTCGTAGAGACAAAAGTATGTAGTTTTCTTGTGAAATTATATCTAATCCTTTTCAATATAATTATGGAAAGGATTTTTTTATTGACCTCACTTTTTTGCCTCTTCTGACTTTTTAGCGTTCTTGAATTTTCCTTATTTCATAAAATTAGTGGCTCTTCCGACTTTTAGCGAAACATTGTGTGTTCAGTTCCTCAGAACTGAAAAAAACGCTTCCTCAGAAGCGTGATTTAAGTAATATCACGCTTCTGAGGAAGCGTTTCGTTCGTTTTTGAGAACGGTGTAACCCTCAGCGAAGCTAAAACGAACGCACACCCTTTTATAATTTCGCTAAATTGTCGGAAGAGCCAAATTAGTTTAATTGATTTTTCTCAGTCCTCTGACAAAAGATTTTGAAACGAGATAAAAAAAAGCCATAATTGAGTTTCTTACAAAATTTTTTTCACAAAATTTTCTCAATTATGGCAAAAGCAAAGTATGCTTCTAGTGGTAAAGTTACAAAATTAGTTACTGTTTTATCTTCTCATTTAACAGAGTTTCATTTTGCACGAGTTCAATTTATAGGTCTTTTTGTAATAGCTGTTATAAAAGTAGGATTAGGAGGGTTGATTCAAATTGCTACAGCTTTTGAACGGAATGTAGAATGCAGCTCCTCTTTACGTCGTATTGAACGCTTTTTAAATCACTATAACCTTGATTTTAAGGCAATTACTCGTTTAATTGTTTCTTTACAAGGTATTGATAAGTGGAAGGATATTGTTTTATGTCTTGACCGTTCCAATTGGAAAGTGGGTAAAAAAAATATAAATATTTTGTTACTTTCAGCAGCTTATAAGAATGTTTCAGTGCCTCTTATTTGGTCTGTTTTTCCAAAAAAAGGAAACTCTTCTACTGAAGAACGCATCGAATTAATAGAACGTTTTTTATCTATTTTTCCTAACCTATCTATTTCTTCTATTGTAGCAGATAGAGAGTTTGTAGGTCAAAAATGGTTTACTTATTTATCAGGAAAAAACTTTGATTTTGTAATGCGACTAAAGTCTAATTTTAAAGCGACTAGAAAAGGTAAAACAAAGTCAATTGCAGCATGGTGTAGAGGACTGGCTATTTCAGAAACGTATCATTTAGAGGGTGTTTTTATAGTCAATGGTGTAGAAGTATATTTATCTGTAAGCAGAACACAAAAAGGATATATTTATCTAGCTTCACCTGTTTTTTTAGAAAACGCTTTTGAAATTTATAAACAACGTTGGGAAATAGAAACGCTGTTTAAAGCACTAAAAACACAAGGTTTTAAGCTAGAAAATACAAAATTGACAGAACCAGAGAAAATAGCTAAATTACTTGCTCTTTGTTCTATTGCATTTGTTTGGTGTTACAAAGTAGGGGAGTGGAAACATAAAAAAACGAAAATAAGAGTCTGTTCAAATGGATATAATGAATACTCTTTTTTCCGATATGGATTACTAGAAATCAAAAAAATACTCAATAATCCAATGAGTAAAGAAACTAAATTCAATCAGAAAATTAAAGTTTTGTCAATGGAGTGAGTTGATTTTTAATTAATCTACACAAATTACATCTAAAACTAAAAAAGCCTTTCCTAAATTAATTAGAAAAGACTTTTTGAGATTACTCTATGCTTTGCTGAATATTTTTGATAAAATTTTCATCAAAAGACCGTATAGTCAAGAATTCATAAACAGCACTAAAACAATGTTTTAAACCATTCTGAATTAGGATATTCTCTTTTGATTGTTCCATTAACTGATTTACTAAAAGTGTGTCTGGAATAGGTTTAGCAAACTGATAGATAACCAAAGTTCGTGTATTTAATTCAATTATTTCTTTAAGAGTTACTAAATCTACTTGTAAATCCAAACTCATATCTCGAACAGAAATATTCCTTAAATTTTGATTCTCTGAAACTTTTAAATCTGTTTTCCACCAAGAAATAGAAGAATTTGGATTAAAATTACTGATAAAAATATAATTCAAACTTTTATCAACAAGTTTCCAAATATCTTCATTAGAATCAATTTCTATTGTTATTTCCTGCATTCTTAAAACTCAGCATTTTTAGGTGTTCTTGGAAAAGGAATTACATCTCTAATATTTCCCATTCCAGTAATAAATAATATCAGACGCTCAAAACCAAGTCCGAAACCTGAGTGTGGAACTGTTCCAAACTTACGAGTATCTAAGTACCACCAAAGCTCTTCTGTAATTCCCATTGCATCAGTACGTGCTTGTAATCTTTCTAAACGCTCTTCACGCTGCGAACCTCCTACAATCTCTCCGATACCGGGGAAAAGTACGTCCATTGCTGCTACGGTTTCTTTTCCTGCTTCTTCGCCATCGTTTTGACGCATATAAAATGCTTTTATGTCTTTTGGATAGTTATAAAGAATAACAGGCGTTTTGAAGTGTTTTTCTACTAAGAAACGTTCGTGTTCGGATTGTAAATCAACTCCCCATTTTACATCATACTGGAATTTTCCTTTTTTGTAATGCTTAGAGTTAAGTAAAACATCAATCGCTTCTGTATAAGTAATACGCTTGAAATCATTTGCTAAAACAAATTCTAATTTTTGAATCAGCCCCATTTCTGCACGTTCTTCTTTTTTCTTCATTGAATTTTCTTTTACAAATTTTGCATCTAAAAATTCAATTTCTTCTCTGTAATTTTCTAAAGCATATTTGATTAAATACTTCAAGAAATCTTCTACCAAATCCATATTATCTTTCAAATCATAGAAAGCCATTTCGGGTTCTACCATCCAAAATTCGGCTAAATGACGAGCCGTATTTGAGTTTTCGGCTCTAAAAGTAGGTCCAAAAGTATAAACTCTTCCCAAACCTAAAGCTCCTAATTCGGCTTCTAGCTGTCCAGAAACAGTAAGGTTGGTTGGTTTTCCGAAGAAATCTTCTTTGTTGTCTATTTTTCCTTTGTGGTCACCTTCTGCAATTTTTGGAATTGAATCAAAATCATCAATATCAAAATTAGTTACTCTAAAAATTTCTCCTGCTCCTTCTGCATCTGATGCTGTAAGGATTGGAGAATGCCAGTAATAAAAACGACGTTCATTGAAATAATTATGAATAGCAAACGAAAGCGCATGACGAAGACGGAAAATAGCCCCAAAAGTAGTTGTACGACTTCTAAGGTGTGCATTTTCTCTCAAAAATTCCATAGAGTGTGCTTTTGGTTGAATCGGATACTTTTCAGCATCAGCATCCCCCAAAATCTCTATCGAATCAGCTATAATTTCTACATTCTGTCCTTTTCCTTTTGATTCTACTAAAGTTCCTGTAACCGAAACAGCAGCCCCTACATTAAAACGTTTTCTAAGATTTTCATCAAACTTTTCGGCATCAGCCACTACTTGAATATTTTCAAGGCTAGAACCGTCATTAAGTCCTAAAAAACGAACATACGCATTTCCACGTTCTCCACGAATCCATCCTTTTGTATGGACAGGTTGGTCAAATTCTTTTGACTCTAATAAGTCTTTTATATCTTGTCTTTTCATAATGTAGCCAATAGCTTCCAAGCTATCGTTTAAAGTATCATAAATTAAAGTCTTTGTATTTTTCTGACAGCTTGGAAGCTGACAGCTACGTAGTACAAAACAACGTCATTTTTTTCAAAATATAAAATTGAAACCCAAAATAGTCGCTGTAAGGTTCATTTTTTTATAAAAATAGACTTAATCTACTAAGTTTCAAGTTTATTTGATTATTATTTTGCCAAAAAAATTTGTTTCTTTGAACTAAAATTCAATTTATGTTCGTATTGCAACTAGTAAACTCTATTTTTCTTATAGATTTATCTAGCTACACAACTGATTAAAAAGTAAAATTATAAATACTAATTGAACAATTTTAAAACTCGTTTTTTTAATTACAAAAATACTTTTCGGGAACGTTACCAAAATCATGTGTATGAAAGTAGGGACAGAATTTTATTACTGATAAAGACTCTTTCAGTAATCTGTTCAGCTATTGCGCTTGGTTTTTTGGTATATCGTTATGGTTTTTATGTAGATGCTGCTATAGAACGAGTAATTTTTGGAACACTTGATATTATATTTTTTGCCTTTGCTATATTTTTTATCTTTCGGGTTGTTTATGACTCGCATTGGATAGATTTTTTACGCAGAAATTGGTTTGAAGCTCTTCTGATAGCTTTTGTTATTTTCTGTGGGTCAATTAATTATATTCTTAATTTTAGAATAACCTATTATTACTTTGAGCTTTTGGGTTTTTCTAATCCAGAGTTATCTAATCAGCATTTTCTGTCAATCTATATGCTTTTAATGGTGGGATTGGATTTGACACGAATTACCACACATCTTTCAGAAATAAGTTATAAACCAGCCACTACATTCCTCCTTAGTTTTGTTCTTTTGATTTTGATGGGAGCAGGAATGCTTATGCTTCCTACAATGACTCCTGGGAAGAGTAGTATGGATTTGATTGATGCCATTTTTACTTCTACAAGTGCCTCTTGTGTTACTGGACTTATTGTAGTTGATACAGCAACTGCTTTTACACTAAAAGGACAAATTGTAATTCTTGTTTTGATACAGCTTGGAGGAATAGGAATGGTATCTTTTGCTACATTTTTTGCAAGTTTTCTGACACAAGGTGTAGGTATAAAACATCAATCTATTATTCAAGATTATTTGAGTAGTGAATCACTAGTTTCTGCTACAAAACTTCTTCGCAAAGTCGTTTTGATTACTCTTTTTATAGAAATTTTGGGTACAATAGGTATTTACTATGCTTGGGATGAAGAACTTTGGGAACAAAGTCAGCAATTTGAAGGTATTGGAGATAAAATATTTTTCTCCTTTTTTCATTCAGTTTCAGCCTTTTGTAATGGTGGTTTTAGTTTGTTTTCTGGTGGAATGGCAGATACAAATTATAAAATTGATAGAATGTATAACCTACATTTTATTATTGTTTGGATTGTCGTTTTGGGTGGACTTGGATATACAACCATTGAGGATATTTTTTCATTCAAAAGTATAAAAGAGCGTTTTGTCAAACCTTGGAAACAATGGAATGTAGTAACTAAAATCAATGTTTATACGACTTTTACATTGCTTGCTATCGGTACAATTGGATTTTTGTTGTTAGAAATAGAAAAACTAACTGATAGAACAATTATTCAAGCCTTTGTAACAGCCCTTTTTCAGTCCATGACAACAAGAACTGCAGGTTTTAATACAATGGATTTTGAAGCTCTAAATCCTGCTACAATTATGATGTGTTTGGTTCTGATGTTTATTGGTGCATCTTCTGGTTCGACGGCTGGAGGTATCAAAATCACTACTTTTGTTTTGGTTTTTGTGGCTGCTGTTGCTAGTATTAGAAGACAGGAACGCATTGTAATTGCAAACCGAACTATTCCAGATGAACTTATCAGAAAGGCATTTGCAATCTTTATATTTGCAATTGCTTATAATATCTTAGCTATTTTTCTTTTGCTGTTGGTACAAGAACCCTCCTCTCCAAATGACACAAAGTTTATACTAAAGATTATTTTCGAACAGGTTTCAGCTTTTGCAACTGTCGGAATTAGTATGAACTTAACAAGTGAACTTTCTTTTTGGGGAAAAGTAATTATTATCGCTTCTATGTATTTAGGGCGTGTTGGAACACTTACACTAGCTCTTGCTCTTAGTAATGCTGTTGTTACGAACTCGTATCGTTATCCGAATGCTCACGTAATGGTAGGATAAACTAATTTGGATTTTAGAAGCCACAATAAAACAGAACCTAGAACGTGAAAAAATCGTTAAACAAGTAGAGGTTTTTTCTTTTTTGAGAAAGTTACAATTACAATACCTGTTACTTACTTACAACAATAATTCTTTATAAATGCTAAATAAGCATCATTTAGACCAAAGCACCCATTCAGATTTTTTAAAACAAGAACGAATTGACCCTATTACAGGAGAGAAAATAGAAGAAGGACATACTGTTGTGATTTGTGCTGCTTGTAAGTCTGCTTTTTTTATAGAAAGTTGGGAGTATTTGGGAGATAAACATTGTAATCAAGAAGAAACTCTTTCTGAAATTCCTGTTGCTAAATCTTTACAGTTGGTCTCAAAACCTTTAGAGTATTTACCTTTTTTGTTTAGAAAAGGAAGTTATTTTGCTAAGGAAGGCAAAGAAGGAAATAGAGAGTTTGCCAAAACTGCTATGATAATGGTTTTAGGAGGTGTTTCTTTTATGATACTCCTGTTGGTTTCTACATTTTGGCTTGGAGCAAATACTTCTCCGATATTTGGTGCTTTACTTGGTTTTCTAGAGTTAGGAGTTCTTGGTATTATAGCAAAAATCTATAAGAAGAAGCAAGCATTTCAGATAAAAGATAATCCTAAAAAAGCTACTTATATAGTGCTTGATTCAAAAAATCAATCCATCAATTATAAAAGAAATAATAAAGAGATTAGAGTTAAGTTTGATGAAATTAAAGAACTAAAGTATTCACTCAAATTTATGTCTTCTATGTATGCCAATGCAATAGCTGATAGTCATATACTTTCTTTAGAGATTAGCACAACACAACAGCAAAAAATAAGTTATCATACAATGGTACTTGCACATGAAATCCCATATTGGAGTAAATTTTTAGAAGAATTACCTTATACTATTCCTGTATTAAATCAAAAATAACTACATACTATTTTTCATCTTCTTTGCTTTCAAAATCTACGTTATTTTTCCTGTGATTTAATTCTATTAAAAATTTGATAAATCAAACTTCTACATTACAGAATCTAGAAATTCAATTTATCAAATTCTTATTCATTTATCATTAATAACTTATCACTTACAACTATTAAACACTCATTTCCAATTCTTTATATAAAGGAAAATCTTTCATCCAGTTGTTTACTTCTGCACGAACATCAACAATTACTTTTTCATCATCAGCATTTGTTAAAACTTTATCGATTAACTCAACAATTCTTTCCATATCACTTTCCATCATTCCACGGGTAGTAATGGCAGCCGTTCCGACACGAATTCCTGAAGTAACAAAAGGAGATTTGTCATCAAAAGGAACCATATTTTTATTGAGTGTAATATCAGCTGCTACCAAAACACCCTCAGCTTTTTTACCAGTAATATCTTTATTACGAAGATCAATAAGCATTAAATGATTGTCTGTTCCACCTGAAATAATTTCATATCCTCTATCTACAAATGCTTTTGCCATTGCTTGAGCATTTTTTGCAACTTGCTTGATATAAGTTTTAAACTCTGGTTTGAGAGCTTCGCCAAATGCTACTGCTTTTGCTGCAATTACGTGTTCTAAAGGACCTCCTTGAGTACCTGGGAAAACACCTGAATCTAACAAAGAAGACATCATTCTAAGTTCACCTTTTGGCGTTTTGATACCAAACGGATTTTCAAAATCTTTGCCCATCATAATAATTCCACCTCTTGCTCCACGCAAAGTTTTATGAGTAGTAGAAGTTACGATATGACAATGAGGCAATGGATTAGCCAAAATTCCACCTGCAATAAGTCCAGCAGGGTGAGCAATATCAGCCAATAAAAGCGCACCAACACTATCAGCAATTTTACGCAAACGAGCATAATCCCACTCACGAGAATAAGCAGAAGCACCACAAATCAATAATTTTGGCTGAACTTCTTTTGCTTTTTGTTCTACTTTATCCCAATCGATAAGACCTGTTTCTTTTTCTACTCCATAAAACGAAGGCTCATATAACTTTCCAGAAAAATTAACAGTTGAGCCATGTGTAAGGTGTCCACCATGAGATAGGTCAAAGCCTAAAATTTTGTCACCAGCATTCAAAACAGCTAACATAACAGCTGCGTTTGCTTGCGCTCCAGAGTGAGGCTGTACGTTTGCCCATTCAGCACCAAAAAGTTCTTTCAAACGATCGATAGCTAACTGCTCTACTTTATCAACTACTTCACAACCACCATAGTATCTTTTTGCAGGTAATCCTTCAGCATATTTATTTGTCAGAACGCTTCCCATGGCTTCCATTACTTGTGGCGAAACAAAGTTTTCAGAAGCAATTAGTTCGATGCCATGTTCTTGTCTTTGGCGTTCTTGCTCTATTAAATCAAAAATTTGAGTATCTCGTTGCATAATATTCTGTTTTATTCTGAGTTTATTTGAGTATTAAATCCAAAAAATTAGGTTTTCCAAAAATACGGAAAATTTAGGGCATTATTAATTTTTCGTTCTGTAGAATTAGATTAATCTCATCAAATTTTGAATGTTTTAAACTTTTTCAAAAGGTATTAATAATTCCAATGAACTAAAAAGTCTTTAGCTTAGCACTAAAATAGAAAAACAAATGAAAAAATATTCATCTAATACTTGATAGTGAATAAATATTCACCTATCTTTGTATCATCAAACAAATTAAGAAGTACATAACATTATGGCAAGAGCAAGAGATGAAAATAAAGTTTTGGCAATTTATGAAGCAACTCTGAAATTAGTTTTAGAAAATGGGTTTACTGGGTTGAAAATGAATAAAGTAGCACAGCAAGCAAAACTAGCCACAGGAACACTCTACATTTATTTTAAAGATAAAGAGGAGTTAATTAGTGCGCTTTATCTTCATATAAAAAAAGAACAAACGAAGCAATATTTTTTGGATTATAATGAAAATGACAGTTTTATGGCAAACTTTCGCAAACTTTGGTTTAGAGTAATGGAAATAAACACCAAAAATCCAGAATATGCCATTTTCACAGACCAATACTATCGTTCACCATTTATAAAAGAGGAATACAGAAATCATGCTGAAGAGCTTATTTCTCCTATTTATCATCTTTTAGAAAGAGGAAAAAGTGAAGAACTTGTCAAAGATTTACCATTAGAACTTCTTGTTTGTCAGCTTATTGGTGTAATATCAGCACTCGTAAACTTACAACAAGAAACGAAAACAGAGCTTTCTCCAAAACAGACAGAAGCAATGTTTAAAATGTCTTGGGACGCAATTAAAAATTAATTTTAATAATATTTTATCAATATTTCAGTCTTTGTTGGGTTTTAGATAGCAACACCAACAAAAAGATACTAGCCATTGTTGGTGTCGCACCAACGACATTTTAATAAACTATTTTTTATTCAAATAATGAATATTTATTCATTTAAATTCATCAAAACTATGAAAAAGACCATTTTAATTACAGGTGCATCAACAGGAATTGGAAGAGATGCAGCTCTTTATTTTGCCGAAAAAGGATGGAATGTAGCAGCAACAATGCGTACACCTTCAAGAGAAACAGAATTACAAAAAAACTCTTCCATAAAACTCTATGAGTTAGATGTGACCAAAAATGAAACTATCGAAACTGCTTTAGCCTCAGCAAAAAAAGATTTTGGTAGAATAGATGTCGTTGTAAATAATGCAGGTTTTGGTGCAGATGGAGTTTTTGAATCGATGAGCGATGAATTTATTGAAAGTCAGTTTAATACCAATGTTTTTGGATTAATGCGAATTACTCGTGAGGCTATAAAATTGATGCGTGAGCAAAATGGAGGTAAAATTATTCAGATTGCTAGTGTGGGTGGACGTGTTGCTTTTCCATTGTATAGCATTTACCATGCTACAAAATGGGCAGTTGAAGGGTTTACAGAATCGCTTCAATATGAAGTTGCACAGTTTAATATTCAACTCAAAATTATTGAACCAGGTGCAATAAAGACCGATTTTTATGGTCGTAGCCGAGCTTTTAGTACGCCAGATTATACGGATGCGTATGACAATTTTGTCGAAAAATGTGAAAAAGTAAGTCAAGATGCAGGCGATAAAGGTGCAGATTCGATAGAAGTAGCCAAAACAATTTTTAAGGCTGCCAATAGCAATTCTAATAAAATGCGTTATCCAATCGCTTATCCTGCTAACATACTTTTACCTGCAAAAAGATTACTTCCTGAAACGGCTTTTTATTCTTTGGTAAAATCTTCTTATAAAATTTAATTTCTTCCTTTTTAATTTAATTCACACAAAACACCTAATTAAGATGAATCTTATATCAAAAATATTGCTTTTTAGTATCCTTTGTTTTGTTGTTTTTGGCTTTACTTCTAACAATCCAAACCAAGCTATTTTGGGAAAATGGAAAACTATCGATGACGAAACCCAAAAACCAAGTTCGATTATTGAAATCTATGAAGTCAATGGAAAAGTTCATGGAAAACTTGTAGAGTTATTACAAGAAGGCAGAGATGAAAATAGCCTTTGTACTGAATGTAGTGGTAAACGCAAAAATCAAAAAATTCTAGGAATGGAAATTCTTTGGGATTTGAAAAAAGAATCGGATAAAGAATGGGAAGACGGTGAAATATTAGACCCCAATAATGGCAAAACATATAGTTGTCAAGTAGAATTAGAATCAAATGATAAACTCAAAGTACGTGGTTATATTGGTTTTTCTTTAATGGGAAGAACACAATATTGGTATAGAGTAAAATAATTTTTTCTGACTCAATTTTAAATTCTATATTATATTTACGAGTAAATCTGTATTATCAATTTTTCATTTATTTTTAATGGTAGAGACAATCCTACTACTTCCTCATTTTTTAGTAAGAATATTTGGTTTTGAATCTATCAATAAAATTTGGATAAGCATTTTAGGCATTTTCACACGTACTAGGAATATATTATTTCAATCTTCTGACCACTAACGAACGGCTTTTTTTACGGTTACTGGTACAAGTCATATTTTCTTCTTTTTGGCTACTCTTGCTTTGGTTTTTATAATGAACCAAAGCAAGATGCTGATTTTGATTGCTTCGGCTGATTTGTTAGGAGCAACTTGGAGAGGTTTGGCTCTTCGAACTCAAAAAAGTAACTAATTATTTTCTTATTCTGGTAAAATGAAACAGTATCACACCAAAATCACAATAAACTCGCCTTTAGAAACAGTTTGGACAGCTTTAGTAGATACAGAAAACTATCCAAATTGGAATCCTTTAGTAGGTAAGCTGGAAGGAAATTTAGCAGAAGGACAAACCATAAAAACATACATTATTCCATTAGGTAATACCTATTCTCCTAAAATAATTGCTTTTGTTCCTTACAATCAACTCACTTGGAAAGGCGTACAAGGAGCTAGTTTTTTAATGGCAGGAAAACATTACTACAAATTACGAAAAATAGATAATCAAACCACTGAACTTTTGCATGGTGAATATTTCACAGGTCTTTTTTCATTTTTTATTCCCAAAAAGTTATTACAAAAAATGGAAAATGCCTTTTTAGAACACAACAAAGCATTAAAAGTTCTTTTAGAAAAAAATAAAAATTCTTAAGTTATGAATATGAACAAAATTCTTATTTATGGTGCATCTGGTTATGTAGGAAAGCTACTTGCCAAAGAAGCTATAAAAGTTGGTTTGAAGCCAATCTTAGCAGGAAGAGGAAATAATGTCAAAGAAATGGCTCAAAAATTAGAGTTAGAAAGTCGTCTTTTTTCCCTTGAGTCTTCTTCTGAAATAATTCAACATTTAAAGGATATAGATATTATTATTAATTTGGCAGGGCCTTTTTCGGCTACAGCTCGTCCTTTGATAGAAGCAGGTTTAGAAACAAAAACACATTATTTGGATATTGCTGGTGAAGTTCCTGAATTTCAACTTGTACATAGTTATACACAAAAAGCTAAAGAAGCGGGTATTTTGTTGCTTTCAGGAGCAGGTTTTGGTGTTGTACCGACAGATTTGGCTGCTAATCTTGCTAAAGAAAATTTACCAGATGCCACTCATCTCAAAATTGCTTATACTACTATTGGAGGAGTTTCAAGAGGAACACTCAAAACAGTTTTGAAAGACATCAACAAAGAAGGGGTAATACGACAAAATGGAAGCCTTCAGAAAGCCAAACCTGCTTTCAAAGCAATGACTTTCGAATCTCAAAACAAAAAATACGAAGCTGTTTATAATCCTTGGCGAGCAGATTTGTTTACGGCTGGAATTTCTACTTCTATTCCAAATATCGAAACGTATTCTACTTTTCCTGCACCAATTGTCAGCATGATGAAAGGAAAGTTACTTTGGTTACGCAATTTTATTTTGAATAATTTGATAAACTTTCTTCCTGAAGGTTCGTCAGAAAAAGAACTCAAAAATGGAAAAACCATCGTTTTTGCAGAAGCTAAAAATGAACAAGGAAAAACATCAAACATTGAAATTATAGGTTCAGAAGCTTATTTATTTACTGTTCAGGCTATATTATTTATCATCAAAACTATGCAAGAAAAAAATGATTTACCTGTAGGATTTCAAACTCCTGTAACAGCATTTGGAACAAAAACACTTCAAAAAATTTCTTCTCTTCAAGTCAAAGTTATTTAATATTATTGTCTTTGTTGGTGTTGTTACCAAAACACCAACAAATGACTAAACTTCTAACTACTTAAATTTTAAAAAAATGAATCCTTTTATTCAAGAATATTTTAATGCAGAGCGTTTTGAAAGTCTATTTTTTACAGGCGTAGGAATTATCGCTACGCTCATTTCAATTTATTTTATATTTGTAGTAAAAAAACCATTTTTTTATGGAATGGCAATTTCTCTTATTTTTGTAGCTCTCATTCAGTTAGTTGTTGGAACAACCGTTTTTTTTCGTTCTCCTAAAGACATTATACGAGTAGAAAATATCTTCAAAAATGAACCTTCTAGTATCAAAACACAGGAAATTCCACGTATGGAAGTGGTAATGAAAAATTTTGTTATTTATCGTTATGTAGAAATAGCATTGGCTACTTTAGGAATTATCCTTTATTTCACTTTTTCTACTCAGACTTTTACAACAAGTCTTTTGAAAGGTTTAGGATTGGGTTTGGCGATTCAGGCAATTTTAATGTTAAGTTTGGATTTCTTTGCAGAGAAAAGAGGACATGAATATTTAGAATATCTTATTCAATTAGACAAAAATTAAAACCTATTTGAAATTTTATGCAACATCAATATTTTATTTCTGCCATCGGAACAGATAGTGGAAAAACATTCGTTAGTGCAATTTTGGTAGAAGCTCTAAAGGCTCATTATTGGAAACCCATACAGGCAGGTTTACCAAAAGATACAGACCAAGTGAAAAATCTAGTTTCGAATACAGAGAGTGTTTTTTTGAAAGAACGTTTTTGTCTTACAGCTCCTATGTCGCCTCATGCAGCTGCCAATATTGATAATATAAACATTAATCTCTCAGATTTTGAATTACCAAAAGAAAGTCAGGATAAGAATCTTATTGTTGAAGGTGCAGGAGGATTATTTGTTCCAATTAGTTATGGACAAAATGGAAAAGCTGATTATGTAATTGATATAATAGAAAAATTAAGTTTACCTCTCATTTTGGTGTGTAATCTTTATTTGGGAAGTATCAATCATACCATTTTGAGCTTAGAAGCCATCAAAAACAGAAATATCAAGTTGAAAGGAATTATTTTTAATGGAGAATCTAATCCAGAATCAGAACAGATTATCGAAAATTATATCCTTCATCAATTAGATTCTAAAGTTCTTTTAAGAATAAAACAAGAAAAGGAAATTTCACAGGAAACAGTAAAGAAATATGCACAACAAATTGGGTGGTAAATCTGTATTTTTTTCTATTCTGAAAAAACCACCTTTCTATTTTGAAAAAATATTTTCTCTGTGTTTATTTTTCAGAAAACAAAATACGCCTTTATAAGCTATAAAAGCTGTTTTTTAGTAAAATGAAATTATTTCTAACTGTTTTTTGGCATTGGCAAGCCTATTGAAATATATAAGTCAAGTAAGTAAGTATAAAAGTAACACAGGTTCTCAAAGTAACTGATTTGTACGTTTAGATTTTAGAAGGAAATCACAACAAGCAAAAATTTTTAACAGTAACTTTATTTTTTCAGAACCAAAAATAGAAAGTTAAAACAGAGTAATCAGTAGTTTGTCTCATTAGCTAATAATGAATATTTTTTGCAACTGCTCATTTTTAAATTACTCAGTTATACTTTTAAAAGAAACAGATGAAAAATCCCTTTTTGTATAAAGAAGGGATTTTTTTGTCTAAATTTTTAAAAAAATAAGCATCAAAAAACCGTTTTACTATCTAAAAAATAATAAAACGGTTTTCTTATTTTAAGAAAGTAATGTGACAATTTTCTACCAAATAACGATTTGTTTTTCTCTACGCATTTTGTCACCTTCTTTTACATCAAAAGCTGTAAAGAATGGATCAAAATTACTCAAAGGTCCATTTGCACGGAACATTCCTGGAGAGTGATAGTCTGTTTCAATTCGGTTACGAAGTTCATCATCTGTGAAGTTTACACGCCAAATTTGCGCCCAACTTATAAAGAAACGTTGTTCTGGTGTAAACCCACTTTCATTTTCTGGTTTTCCATCTCTTGCCCACGCCTTTTGAAGTGCATCATAAGCAACAGCCATTCCCCCCAAATCAGCAATATTTTCACCTAGAGTAGCATCTCCTTTTACATTAATGTCCTCTAAAACTGTATATTCACTGTATTGATTGATGAGTGAAGTTGTACGCTCTTTGAATTTTTCTTTGTCTGTGTCTGTCCACCAGTTATTCATGTTTCCTTCTGCATCGTACTGACTTCCTTGGTCGTCAAAACCATGAGAAATTTCGTGTCCGATAACTGCACCAATTCCACCATAATTGACAGCATCATCAGCGTATTCACTAAAGAAAGGAGGTTGAAGGATTCCAGCAGGAAATACAATTTCGTTGCTTGTTGGATTGTAATACGCATTTACAGTTGAAGGTGTCATGTGCCATTCTTCTTTATCTACAGGCTGACCTACTTTTGCTAAATTATCTTTTAGCCACCAGTTGCTTGCATTCATAAAGTTTTGAGCATAATTGTCTTCTGAAAGCTCAAGACCTTCATAAGTTTTCCATGTGTCAGGATAGCCAATTTTTGTAGTGATGGCAGAAAGTTTTGTAAGAGCTTGTTTCTTTGTGTCTTCTCCCATCCACTCTAAACTTTTAATATGGTCTTCAAAACCTGCACGAACGTCGTTTATCATTATTTCAGCACGTTCTTTTGCTTTTGGACTAAATGCTTCTTTTACATAAAGCTGACCTAACGAATGACCTACACTTCTATCGATTACGTTTAAAACAAGTTTCCAACGCTCTTGCATTTCATTTTGTCCACGCATTGTTTTGTTGTAAAAATCAAATGCTTCTTTCTCAAAAGCACTATTTAAGAAATTGGAAAAGCTACTTGCAAGTTGATATTTTTGATAATCTTTAAGAGCATCTAAAGAATTACTCTTCAAAATTTTACTCAATCCTGTAAAGAATTCAGGTGTGCCTAAAATAACATTTTCTACACTTTCGATATTTTGAACTCCAACATCTGACAAATGCGCTTTCCAATCTACATTTGGAGAAAGTTTTTGAAGTTCTGCAAATGTCATTTTATTATAATTCTTTTCTGTATCTCTGCGCTCTGCTGGTGTACGAGAAACTTTAGCTAATGCTGTTTCGATAGCAACTACATGTTGCGCTTTTTTTGCTGCCGTTTCTTCATTTTCTCCCATCAAAACAAACATATTAGCAACATGCTTTTCAAAAGCATTGAGTTTTTCTTTTAGGTCTGCAACTTCATAATATGATTTTGGAAGAGAAGTTCCACCTTGATTAAGATAAAGAGCATTTGTAGAGCTATTTTTCTCATCAGCCGTTACATACATACTAAACAAGCCACCTGCAACAGACTTTTGGTCTGCCGAAACTTTCAAAAACTCTTCTAAAGTAGCTGCTTTGTTGATTGCTTCTAAGTATATTTCCATAGGCTTTAAACCCATTTCTTCACGTTTTTCTTCGTTCATTCCACTTTTATAGAATGCTGCCACATGTCCTTCAGCAGAAGTAGGTGAAGCAGAAGTATTGTTTGCTGCATTTTCAGCAACACGCTTCAAAATTTCTCTATTTCTTTCCAATATTTCGCTAAAACTTGTCCAGCGAGTTTCAGAAGCAGGAATAGGATTATTTTTCAGCCAGTTTCCATTGACAAACATAAAAAAGTCGTCTTGAGGACGAACAGTTGTATCAAAGTTAGCCAAATCAATAGCTAAATAATCAGTTGGTTTTTTATCTGTTGCTACTTCTTCAGTTGCTTCGGTAGCTGTTGATTTCTTAGGTTCATTGCAAGATGTTAGACCTAATCCGATAGTCAGACCAAGTGTAACAGCTCCAATTTTGTAGATAGAATGTCTCATAAATTTGAAATAGGGATAAAATAAAATGTGTGTGTATGGCTAGTTTAAGTTATATATCATAGCAAGATACATAATTCAGAAACTCACCAAAAAATAGCAATGAAGTTTTAAAGATTATTAGTAAAATAAAGCAACTCCTTTTATCTTTTTATGGAAACACAATAGAAATTTAGTTTTTTTTAAGAATAACTATGCTCTATAAAGTAAATAGTTTTAGAAATTTTGGAGGCAATTTGTCTTCTATATAAATCTTTTGTTTTGTAGAGGGATGGATAAATTCCAAGGAATAAGCATGTAGATAAATTCCTTTTCCATTCAGAATTAGATTTTCAATTCCATATTCTTTGTCTCCCAAAATTGGATTTCCTATACTTGAAAGATGAATTCTGAGTTGATGTCTTCTTCCTGTTTTGGGTTCTAGTTTTACCAAATTCAGAAATTTAAACCTTGGAGAAACTACAGATTCTATAACCTGATAGTTTGATTTTGATTCTTTTTCATCCACTTCTGTATTTATTACTCCCTGCTTTTCTTTCATTTTTCCAATCGCAACAGCATAGTAGTTTTTTTGAATTTCTTTATCTTCAAAAAGTTTGTTCAAAGCACGAATACTACTAGCTGTTTTTCCAACAAGCAAAACTCCTGTTGTTCCATAATCTAAGCGATGAACAGGCTGTGGAATGGTCGCATCATCAAGATTACTCTTTTTTAAGTTTTGAGGTAACGCATTTGCAATCGTTTTAAAGCTATTTCCACTTACCAAAATACCAGCAGGTTTATGAATGATTGCCAAATATTCATCTTCAAACAAAACCTTGAGAGGAAAAATAAATTCTCTTTTTATTTTTTCTTCTTTTGGAAGCGATAAAATAATAGTTTCCCCACCAGTTATGAAAGTAGCCGTCGTGGCAGGTTTACTATTGACTGTAATATAATTTTTTTTCAAAGCTTTTTTGAAAGCTGACTTGGTAGGGATGAGTGCAAAAATACCTACTCCATATTCTTGAAGACGAATAGGAGAATTTAGTTGTTGTGGAACGGTATGTTTTTCGGTAGTGTAGATTGTAACTATGTCTTTTTCCAATAAGTTTTAAAAGAACAAAGGTAAGTAAAGAAATAACTTTTAGCTTGATTTTATAGTCTCTGTACGATGAGCAGTAAATGTAGAGTATGGTATATGTGAATATTGTTGTTGATGAGGACCCCAACAACGGCAAAAATACTTATCTTACAGTAGATTAGCCCTAAAAAAGCAAAAACGTTTTTTTTAAACTAACCTTATTTTTATAAAAATGAATCATCAAAAAACTTTTATTGTAATAGCTCTTTTGTTTACTTGGCTCTTTTCCATATCTTCTGTTTTTGCACAAGAAGATAGTTTACAGAGGCATAGACCGTATGGAGTAGTAAATAGAAATTACTCTTCTTTAAATTACATTTCTATTCGTATTGGTGCAGGATTACAAAAAGACTTTTATTCAGAAGCAGGTGTAGCTTTTCAGATGCGAAACTTTGGTTGTACAGGTTATTTTAGTCGTTCCTATTATACAGCTTTAGAAGTTATTCCTAATTTTCAATTGAATGAGAGTCAATCCAGAAATGTCTATGGAATAAAAACAGGAGTAGAAGTAAATGCTATGTTACTAGCTCTAGCACTAGAAGCAAAATATCAAACGGATTTTTCCAAAAATGCTTTTGTTATTACGCCAAAAATAGGTTTGGGGGTTTTTGGAGATGTGCTGTTGTATTATGGCTATAATTTTTCTACTCGTCAGAATAAAGAACGAGTATTTCCATTTATCTCAAATCATCAATTTTCTTTGATTTTTAATGTTCACGAAGATTTTCTCGGAATTCGCTAACCTTAATTTTAGTTATTTATAGTTTAGCTTTTGTTTTACTTCGTTTGGGCTTGCTTACCTTTGTGGATAATTTATACAGAAAATCTACAAAAAATATATTCTTTGGAAAATTCTACTCCTTCCTCTTCCGTTTCTACTTCAAAAATTGATGATTTATTTGCAAAAATTGGCATTTCAAAAGGTATCTTATATATGCTTTTTGCTATTTTTTGTTTTGCTATCATGAATTTGATAGTCAAAATGTTGCCTCATATTCCTGCAATGGAAATTATACTTTTTCGTTCTTCTGTTTCCTTTGTAATTTGTGTAATTGGACTCAAAATGCAAAAAGTAAAAGGATTAGGAACAAATAAAAAAATTCTTTTTTTGCGAGGTCTTTTTGGTGGAATGGCTCTTTTTCTATTCTTTACCACGATTCAAAATATTCCTCTTGCTTCTGCAATTACGTTACATTATTTATCTCCAATTTTTACGGCAATTATTGCGTGGCTTATTTTGGGAGAGCGTTTAGTGCCTCTTCAATGGTTATTTTTCTTGATTTCTTTTATTGGTGTAACGATGGTAAAAGGTTTTGATGAGCGTGTCGATACAATTTATTTTGTGATGGCAATTGCAGCAGCTTTTCTTGCTGGTTGTGCATATAATTGCATCAGAAAACTCAAAACTTCGGAACATCCTCTTATGGTAATTCTTTATTTTCCACTTGTAACGCTGCCTATCGCTAGTTTGTATTGTATTTTTTATGAATGGACAATGCCTGTGGGAATAGATTGGTTATATTTACTTTTGATAGGAATTTTGACACAAATTGCACAATTATATATGACAAAAGCCTATCAAGTTGAAGAAGCTGCAAAAGTTGCAAGTGTGAGCTATACAGGCATAGTGTATGCACTTGGTTTTGGATTTTTATTTTTTCACGAGGTCTTTAATATCTATGTTGCTATCGGAATTGGTCTTATGTTGTTGGGAGTAATTTTGAATGTTACTTTTAAAAGCAAGAATAAAGAAATAACAGAATTAGATGATAAAATTTTGGATAGGTAATACCAAAATAAATACTTTTTAGTAATTGCTTTTACCTGTAGTTTACGCTTTAGCGTAAGAAAAATGCACCAAAAACTTTATTTTTCGTAAACTATATCCGTAAATATAAAAGGGTGAAATACCTTTTATTTTGGTATACATTTTACTCCAACATATCATCTTCATAATCAATCATGACAGGATTACATTTTGAAGCCCATTCTACGTTTTCCTGTCAATTCTTCATAATTGAAATTAACTTTTTCTAAATCAATTTTTTCTAAAGTTTGCATTATCTGTTCAGTTCTTTCAGCTTCAGGAAGCGATGCCATACGCAAATGTTGTTGTCTGACAGCTTCCCCAGCAATAGTTCGGATAGTACGTGCATTTCCAAAATATTTATCTCTCTGTGCATGAAGAACTGTCACTTGATTTTGTAGATATTCTTTTGTTTCTGCTGTCAAAGTCAATTTTTCTTTCTCAAAATATCCCTCTGCTACTTCTAAAAGTTCTTCTGTTGTTAAATCTTTAAAAATAATGGTTCTATCAAAACGAGATTTCAAACCAGGGTTCATTTCTACAAACTGCTCCATATTTTGAGTATAACCTGCTGCAATGACAATAAATTCGCCTCGTTTGTCCTCCATTTGTTTCAAAATGGTTTCTAAGGCTTCTTTTCCAAAATCATTTTGAGTTTTTGAATCTGAAGTAAGAGAATACGCCTCATCAATAAACAAAATTCCACCAATGGCACTATTGATTTTTTCTTGTGTTTTAATAGCTGTTTGTCCTACAAAACCAGCAACAAGACTCTGACGGTCGCATTCTACCAAATGTCCACGCTCCAAGATTCCTAAAGCTCTATAAATTGTAGCTAAAATACGAGCTACGGTAGTTTTTCCAGTCCCTGGATTTCCTTTGAAAAGCATGTGCAGTGAAAACTGATTCAATACATTGCGTCCTGTTTGTTGATAAAAACGAACCAAAGCAATAAGTTCGTTGATACGTTTTTTGACTTCTGAAAGTCCAACTAAAGCATGAAGTTCTGCCATCGAACGCTGCAATTCTTCCTCATCAATAGAAAGCAAAAGAGGAGTAACTGTTTTTCCTGCTGTAAGATGCGCTACATCAGCCACATGAACGGTTGAAAGTTCGGTTTTTGAAAGTTCTTTAGGATTTTCGATTTTCATAATCCTGACTCCCAAATTCATTTTTGCTTCTCTAATTGTAGTTTTGACAAAACGAGCATTTCCAAAAGTAGTATCTCTTTTGCGATATTCTTCTGTAATTTTTTTACTCAAAATATGAAGAGCTTCGGGTGTAAACTGCAAATCACTTTCTTTTTCTGTCAGTTGTGCAATTTCTAAAAGTTCATGAGGAGTATAATCTGGAAATTCAAACTGAACAGGGAAACGAGATTTCAATCCTGGGTTTGATTCTAAAAGTGTTTCCATAGGTTGTGTATACCCTGCCAAAACAATAGCAATATCACCTTTTCCGTCCGAAATTTCTTTTACCAAAATTTCAATTACTTCTTGTCCGTAATCTTTGCTATCTTCTCCTGAGCGAACTAACGAATAGGCTTCATCAATAAATAAAACTCCTCCTCTAGCTCTATCAATAATATCTTTTACTTTTGGAGCAGTTTGTCCAATATATTGCCCAATAAGTTCAGCTCTTCCTACTTCGTGTAATTCTCCTGTTGAAAGCAATCCTAAATGATGATAAATTTTTCCCATCATTTGAGCTATTGTAGTTTTTCCAGTTCCTGGATTTCCTTTAAAAACTAAATGTAAATTTAGATTTTTATCTTCTTTAAGTCCTTTATCTTGACGTATTTGAGTAAATTGAAGATAAGAAGTATAATCATGAATTCTTTTTTTGAGGTCTTTGAGTCCAATTAAATTATTTAATCTTTCTACTACTTGTTCATAGGTTTCTTCTTCATCCTCCTCATTTTCTTTTGCAGGATTCGAATAGGCTCTTCCTGTCAAAAACGACGAGGGAGGATAGATAACCGTATTTCCAATTACAAATTTTTTGCCCACCTCAAATGGAACAATTGCAATAAGTCTGTCCATAAAGATAACTTCTAATGTATAATGTCCACGAATCCACGAACCTTTTACATCAGAGCCATAACCCGAAATTATTTCTACAAAATCTTCATCTTGTTCTACCTTTTTTATTTCTATGGTCTGCCCTTTTAATTGGCGAGTTTCGTTGTATATATTAAAAGTTAGTTCACAATAAAAGTCATCTTCTTGCAGATTTTCAAAATTAAATTCTACCCAAATATATCTAGCCTCAGTGGCTGAAAATTGTTTATGATACACTCTATTTTCTTCATCTACTCCATCTTGTGTTCCTTCATAGAGTTTTATAGTTTGCATCTCAAAATAGGGATTGTTTTGAGTTGTGACAGGACCTCCACTTTCTATATAAAAAGGTTTCGTACCAAAAATTTCACCATCTATATAGGCTTCCCAAACATAATCTCCTCGTGTCCAAAATGTTCCTACTTCATCATTTCCCCAACCTTCTCTAATGTTCACTATATTATTTTGAGGTGAAATAACCTGATTTACATTTATTTCACAAACGATTTCTCGCTCTTTTCGACTGCTCAAACGGTAGCATTTGAGTAAAATAGCAGCTTCCCACTCTTCTACATCAAATAATTTATTATAAAAAGAAAGCTCTACATACAAATAACTCGTTTCGATGCTCTCAAAAACAGTTCTGTATTTTCGCATTCCATTAGCGAGCCATTCAGGAGAAGAATAGATTTTTAGGTCTTTAAATTTATAAAGTTTTTCTTCACTTTTTTTATTGCGAAACATCATTTGAAAATGTAGGGTAAAATAGAGGAAAAATAGGTAACGAAATTTTAAAAAAAAATAAGCTGAGACAGGTTTTTCAAAACGAAATTTTGAAGAAAATAGTTTTCGTTTGGTTATAAAAAAACATTTGAACAATTAAAATACGAAAAATATAATTAAGGACAATTAATACAGAGTAAATAAAATTTTGTTGTCTAATCAAGTAGATATACTCATCCGTAATTAGATTTCAAAAATATCTAAATTTTGATTATTTTTAGCTTATGAATTTTCAACTTAGTATTTCTGAACGAGATATTTTAAAAGATTATCGTAAAAGTTCTTCAGGAAAGAAGGACTATATTCGTTGTACTGTTCTTTTAGGTCTTGACCAAGGTAAGTCAGCAAAAGAGTTGTCAGAGCTTTTAGGTGTTGATTTAAGTAGTTTTTATAATTATGTAAAAAGTTATAATTCCTGTGGTCTTTCTGGTTTTATTTCTTCTAATTATTTAGGTTTTTGGGGTAAGTTGGATAGTTTTGATTTGGCAGCTTTAGATAAAGAACTTCGTTCTCACTTGCATAAAAACTGCCAGTCTATTGCTTATTGGATAAAAGAAAATTTAGGTATTGATTACGCTATTAAAAGTCTTCCTAGTTTGATGAAACGTCTAGGTTTTTCTTATAAAAAGACAAAAACAGTTCCTGCTAAAGCTGATAAAGAACTTCAAACTCACTTTATAGAAGATATAGAGGCTTTGATAGAGCGTTTAGATTCAGAAAATGCTGTTCTACTCTACGCAGATGCTGTTCATCCTCAATGGAATACCCGAAGTAATTATGCTTGGATTCCAACAGGAGAGGAAAGAGAAATTAAAAGTAGTAGTGGTAGAAAGCGCATAAATTTGACAGGTACAGTAAACATTCAAAATCCAAGCGATATACTCATTAGTGAATCAGAAACAGTTGATTCAGAGAGTGTAAGAGAATTTTTAGATAAAGTAGAAGCAGCGTATTTAGATAAAAGCAAGGTGTATATGGTCTTAGACCAAGCCTCCTATTTCAAATCTTATTTGGTGCAAGACTGGGTATATGGCTCTAAAATAGAACTCATTTACTTGCCTGCCTACTCGCCTAATTTAAACTTAATTGAAAGACTTTGGAAGTTGATGAGAAAGAAAATAATTGATTATGAATACTACAATACATTTGAAAAATTTAGGACTAACGTCCTTGCATTTTTTGAATATATCGTTGATTATAAAGATGAGCTAGAAACACTTTTAGCACCTAATTTTCACGTCCAATTTTCGAAAACCAATTTCTATTGAGTATAAAAGACAATGTATTTAAAGTATAAAATATTTAGAATAAACAGTCAAATTTCTTATATTTAAAAGTAAATATCAAAACTTACTACAAAACTTATGGAACAAATTACTCCTTTACTCATTACAGGACTTTTAGCAATCTTAGGAACTGTTGTTGGAAATATAATTAGTGGATATTGGGCTACACAATTAGCAAAAAAAAACACACAATCTGCTCTTATTCAAAAGGCTCTAGAATCAGCAGACCCCAAGATAAGAGCCAAATCATTAGAGTTTTTGATAAAAGTAAACCTTATTGACGATAAAAAAATAAAACCAGGAGTAAACGAAATTCTTGCATCTAAAGAATTAGACCTCTTACCTCAATTTAATGCTCCAAGTATTGTGCAAACAGACAAAATTGGTGTAACAGAAATGAAAAGTGCAAAAAGTCAGTTAGTGGATAAAGAAAAAGGGGAAGGAAATCCGATTGAACAAGATAATTTTTTAGCTCTGACTGGTTTTGTGGTTCGTAGTGGAGATATTATTGATGGTTTTACACCCATTTTTAGTGAAATAGGTACAGAGGATAAATTATTTAAGTCTAAAAGAATGGGTAAACATTTTGGAGGCGATGGTGGAAGTCCGACTGAAATTTATCAAGAAGGTTATCTAATTACAGGAATTGAGCTTATTCGTGGATATTATTTTGGACGTGAAGAAGTTATTCATGTACAGGTTACTTGGCACAAACTCACACCAAAGGGGATTGATTATAACAATAAAATTATTTCTGAAAAGATAGGAAGTGGTAATTTTGCTGAGTTTAATGAACAAACTCCTTCAAGCATTTTTCAAGCAAAAGCAAATCATTTTATTACTGATTTTGCAGCCCAACAATCTTATCATTCTGACGGAAGTACATTTTTGCATGACATGAAAATTAAAGAAGAGGCTTTGCCAGTTTAAACTTTAATACAATTCACTATTATAAATTTTACAAGCTCAAATTATTTCAATCTTCTATTTTCTTAATGAAGTTGTTTAAAATGAATGCTTTATTTGTGTGTCACAAAACACGGATTTTTTCTACTCTTAGACAACTTCAATTATAACAGGGTTTTCTTATAAAAAATAAAAATGCTGTAGTTGATTGGCAATACCAAAGTTATCCTATGAAGGGGGTGATTTTCACAAAACCAGAAGGTTTGATAGAATTCACAACAGCACATAAATGGATAAAAGTAAATTAAAAAATCTCTAAATATTATAGTTTGAAAATGAATATTGACGTACAACAAGAAAAAAAATCAGATGAAGCATTTGTTTTTGAAATTATAAAAGAAGCCTTTCAAGATAAAGAATATAGCGACCAACAAGAGCATTTTTTGGTAGAAAGGTTGAGAAAATCTGATGCTTTTATTCCTCAATTATCTTTGATTGCTAGGTTTGAAAATCAAATCATTGGGCATATTCTTATGACAAAAATTAAGATAAAAAATCAAGGAAATACGTATGATTCTCTTGCTCTTGCACCTGTTTCTGTATTACCGAAATTTCAAGGAAAAGGAGTAGGCACACAACTTATCAAAGAAGCTCATAAAAAAGCAAAAGAGTTAGGTTTTGATTCGATTATTTTGCTGGGACACAAAAACTATTATCCAAAGTTTGGCTATAAACAAGCACATACATTTGATATTGAGTTACCTTTTGATGTGCCAAAGGAAAATTGTATGGCGATTGAGCTTACAAAAGGAGCATTAAAAAATATAAGTGGAGTTGTAGAGTATCCAAAAGAATTTGGATTCTAATTGATTTTGAAGTATTTCTACTCAAAAAACAAATACATTTCATTTTTATCGTTTCGGAAATCGGTATGAATGACAGGCTCTAAAGAATAAGCTTTTTTGATATTTTCTTTTGTCAAAACTTCTTCTTTAGTTCCTGCTGCTAAGATTTTTGAGTCGGAAAGTAAGACAATTTGGTCAGCAAATTTTGCAGCTAGATTCAAATCATGCACTACACCAATAACTACCAAATCTTTTTGTTTTAAAAGCTCTGTAACTTTGTGCATAAACTCAAATTGATAACGAACATCCAAAAAAGTAAGAGGTTCGTCCAAAATCAAATACCTGTTTTTTAGCTTTGAATTTTTGGTAGAGTTAGATGTATTCGAAAAAGAAAAATTCCAAATCTGTGCCATCACTCTAGCAAAATGAACTCGCTGTTTTTCTCCTCCACTCAGTGTCAAATATTCTCTTTCTGCCATTTCCATTACGCCAAAAAAATCCATTGCTTCTTCTATGGCTTGGTAATCTTTTTGGGTTGCTGCTGCCCCAAAATGGGGATAACGTCCCATCATTACTACTTCGTGTACTTTTAAAGGAAAAGCAAGTTCGATATTTTGAGAAAGAACTGCTCTATTTCGTGCAAATTCTGAAATTGAAATGATTTTACTTTCTTGATTCTCATAAAGAATTGTTCCCTCTGTTCCATTTACTTTTGTAGCCTTTATTTGATTACAAATTAGTTTTATCAAAGTAGATTTTCCTGCGCCATTTGCGCCAATGATTAAATGAAGTTTTGAAGGTTCGAAATTGACTGAAATATCTTCTAAAATAGTTTTTTGTCCTATTTTGTAGGTTATGTTTTTTAGGGTAATCATTTTTTAGGATTTAAAAGTAGCCAATAGCTTCCAAGCTGTTGCTAGGTTTGCAATATTATACTGACAGCTTGGAAGCTGTCAGTTACGTTAAAACAAATAATTCTTTTTTTGTAACAAAATAATAAAAACAGGAACTCCGACTAATGAGGTAACAATCCCAATAGGAAGTTCAGCAGGCGCAACAATCAAACGAGAAAGAAGGTCAGCCAAAGAAAGCAATAACGCTCCCAAAACAGCACTATTTTTTATCAAAAAACGATTATCCGAACCTTTCAAAATGCGTAATAAATGAGGAACAATCAATCCAACAAAACTAATAATGCCTACAAAAGCTGTCGCAACAGCTACCATAACAACATTGATTAATAAAATTTTCCATTTCAAGCTATTCAAACGAACCCCTAAAAATTGTGCTTCTTCTTCGCCTATCATAAGTGCATTGAGTTGTTTGGCATAACGCAGAGCAATCAAAATTGACACAAAAGTAACTATCCCAACTATCGTAACAGAAGACCAATTTGCACCAGAAAGCGTTCCCAAATTCCAAAAAATAATCGAACGAGCTTGTGGATCTCTAGCGATGTAAGACAAAAATCCTACTCCACTCAAAAACAAAGCATTAATGGCAATTCCTGTGAGAAGTAAGGAAACAATAGCACTTTTTCCTGTTTGTTTGGAATGAGAAAGTAAAAAGACAAGTCCTGTCGATATCATTGCTCCCAAACACGCAGCCAAAGGAAGTGTATATTCTCCAAAATCAGCATCTTTAAAGTTAAAAGTTGCACCTAAAGTAAAATACAAAGCTGCCCCAAATGCTGCTCCACAAGAAGTTCCTACTAACCCAGGTTCGACAATCGGATTTCTGAATAAAGCCTGTAACAAAACTCCTCCAACGGCTAAACTAGCACCTACAAAAACACATAAAATGGCTCTTGGCAAGCGAATTTCTAAGAAAATACGTTCGGTAAGTGTTTTGTTTTCTGTATTAGAAAACCATTTTTGAATAGAAGAAAAAATTTCTTCTAAGCTTATTTCTACTGCTCCATAACGCATCGAAAAAAGCACCATCAAGACAAGCAAAATGATCAAAAACGGAAAGATAAATCTAGAATTAGCAAGAGAAAATTTATTTTTATTTTTTTGCATCTTGATGAATTAATTTTTGAAGAAGAAGGATATTTTCGCCTGTTCGTGGACCTAAATAAACCATGTCGTGTTCTTCGACTCTATAAATCTGATTATTTTTGAATGCTTTTGTGGTGCTTATTCCTGCTAACTCCGAAATTTTTTGAGTCGAACCTAATCTGTCATAACCAAAATCAGTCAGTAAAATAATATCTGGGTCTGCTTGTGCGACTACTTCTGGCGAAAATTGTTTCATTCCTTTTTCGTCTTCTACAGCCATTTTTCCACCTGCCCATTCTATCATTTTGGCTGCCGTACTCTTTTTTGTCATTACCAAATAGACATTCGAAGCTCTACCAAAATGAATTACTAATACTTTAGGAATAGTTTTGTAATTAGCAATTTCTTGTTTTGCTTTTTCCATGTCCTCATCTAATTTTTTGCATAATTCTTCTGCTTTTTGAGAAGCATTAAAATAAATTCCCATTTCACGTATCAAAGAATCTGTTCCTGCAATGGTATGTTCATATTTTCCAAACTGTTTCATCGGAATTTGCAAGTCTTTGAGTTGGGTTACGACATGTTCAGGTCCAATATTATTATCCTCCAAAATCAAAGTTGGTTTCATAGACAAAATAGCCTCTGCACTCAAAGCACGATGATAACCAACCGTTTGTATATTTTTTATTTCTGGTGGGTAAGTACTTGAAAGATCGACGGCAACAATATTTTTTTCTGCATTTAAAGCATAAATAATTTCATTGTATTGCTTGGAAAGACTGACAATTCGTTCTTGATTTTTATTGCCTTCTACATTTGTAGAATCTGTCGTTTTATTTTCTGTTTGTTCTTTTTCTTTATTACCAAATCTTCCACACGAAAACGTAGAAACTGAGATGAAAATTAGAAGTACTAGATAGTATATTTTATTCATTTTAAATGGTTATTTTTGAAAATTATTTATGTCGCTCATAAGAACACAAGCAACGGTAAGATTATAGGTGTAGCTAAATAGTCGGTTTTAACTACTCTAAAAGAAACTCAATTTTACTTTAGGATGAACAAATCTACCGTTGCTTGTGTCCTTATGGGACATAATAAAAGCTATTAATTTAGAAATTATATTTTAAGCTAATTCCTCCAAACGATTGTGTTCCTTTTGGAGCTGGTAAATAAGCATCAGGTAATTGATTCAAGAAAACCATATAATAATATTGAGTTCCTCCAAGATTATTTGCACCTGCATAAATATCAAGACTAAACTTAGAAATTGTCTTTCTAAAACCAATTTTAGCATTGACCAAACTATACGCATCTGTAACATTTTCGCCATCTGAAGTAAAAGGCATAGCATCACGATACGAATAAGCTACATTTCCATAAAATCCTAAGTTTGTATTGAAATCTACACCTGCATTAGCTACCCAAGGAGCAACACCTACAACTGCTTTTCCACTAAAATCAACTTCAGCAACTTCACCATTTGCAAGAGATTGATATTTGAAATTATCATATTTAAAATCTGAATAAGTAACATTCATATACGGATTAATTCCACTCAAAAAGCCTGTTTCAGACTGATACGCATTGTATTTTAGCAACACTTCTACACCTGTGTTTTTCTGACTTCCACCATTAGCAATATACGTATAGGCTGTTGTGTTAGCGTCTAAAGGAACAGCAACAGAAGTAAATTTATTTTCAAAAATAGTTTCAAAAATAGCTACTTGATAGTTTAGTTTGCCATTCAGAATACTTCCTTTCGAACCAATTTCAAACTGATTTCCAAATTCTGGAACTAGACCAGTATTAAGTTCTCCACTTGTAGAAAGTACAATATTTCCACTTACAGGAGCTTTATAACCTTTGCTATATGAAGCATAAACGGAAACCGAATTATTGAATACTTTATTGATAGCAATTCTAGGAGAAACCATATTGTCATAATTAGCAGAAACATTTGTTGGTTTGTCGCTATTTGCGTTGTACAATCTATTCTCCAAATCTATTTTCAAATTGCTACTTCCAATACCTGCCGTAATTGAAATATCACTTGGTAAATGAAGTACCCATTCTGTAAAAATAGAACTCGTTCTTGAATTTGAATATTGATTACTACGAACTCCTCCAATGATATTATAACCCAATGAATCTTTTGGATTGGTTACCATGCTGTAGCCTATAATTTGAGCAAGTTGTTGTTGAGTTTCAATTCCTGCTGTTCCTGTAAGACTTACATTTTGAGTTAAGTTAAATTTAAAATCAAAAGTAGAACGAAGACCATAATTAATTGGGTCTTTGTCTGTCCAACCACCAGCCGAACTTACATTGCTTGTCAAACCTGTTCCGAAAATAGTTGTCGTATTCGAAATCCAGTTTTTAAAATCATATTTATGGCTAATTCCTGTTCTGAAACTGACTACATCTGAATGAGCGTTATTTTTAATATAACGAGCATTTCCACTATAATCTTTGGCTTCATATTGTTCTTTAGAAAGTTCTCCACCTCTGTCATCATGGCTATTGCTGTATCCAAAGTAAGCTGTAATGGTTTGTTTTTGACTAAGTTTTGTATCAAAAATTAAATTCATAAAATCCTTTTTTGAAGAATTATGAGTCATATATCCATCAGATTGTTGGTGTCCATAATTTACCAAAAGTGAGGTTTTATCAGTTGCTGTTTGGAGTGTTGTTGTAAAACGCATCAGTCCATAGTTACCCAACATGGCACTCTGTCCGATGGAAGTTTTATTTTTTTCTGGACGGATAGTTTTTAAATTAACTACACCAGCAATCGCCAAACCATACAAAGAACCCGAAGGACCTTTAATTACATCCACATTTCCAATCGAACCAAAATCAATATCATCCATTAAAGTAACTCCTTCAGCATCAGTAATTGGAATATTATTCAAATAGACTTTATAACCTTGTCCATCAAAATTATTAGAAGCTCCTCTAAAGCCAACACCATTTCCATAACCACGAATATTAAACTGCTGTCCAGAAGAAACAGCACGTCTTTGCATTGTAACGCCAGTAACATTTGCATTGATAACATCATCTAAATAGAGTCCTAAACCACGATTTAGTTCTCGTGTAGTAAGATGAACCTGCGAAACTGGTTTTTCTAAAAGCTCTTTATCAGAATTTATTGTTGATACAACTTCTACTTCATTTAGATTTTCAGTAGCAACAACCAAAGAAACAGTCAGAAATTCTTCACAATACTCTACGTTTATTGTAGAAGTTTGGTAGCCAAGAAAGCCTACCGAAAGAGTTATTTGAGCTTCACAATCAATAGAAAACTCGCCTTCTGCATTTGAGATGAAGATAACTTTTCCATTTTTTTGAATTTTTGCTCCTGAAATAGCATTTTTGGTAGTTGCATCAACTACCTTTCCTTTTAACTTAGTTTGAGCAAATAAATTTGTAGCACAAAAAACAAGTCCTAAAAAAATTAGGATAGAAGATAAATATATACGTTTCATTTTTTTTAAATTAAAATAAGATCAATATTTTTTAAAATTAGACGCACCAAAAAACCTAAGCAGAAAATTGTTTTTTGCTTATTGATAATATAAATGGAGTTGTCTGTAAAATTGAATGAGGAGGATAAAATAGAAGTTGATTGTTTTTGCTATACTTCGCTGTTGTTGATGTCCCCACCAACGACAGAATTATAAAATACAAACAAAAGCCTTCAACTTATAGACTTATCTTAGCCGTTGTTGGTGTCTCCACCAATGACAGACTAAGTAGTCGTTTATCCAAAAATTTAAGAAAATCAAACATGCCTAGGAGGTGGGCTATGAATATCTAAATGAAGTGAATGATAAAGGTTGAAATAATAGCCCAAGGTGGTATTTTCTTCTTTTAAAGAAATGGCTATCCAATCAGCATTTAAAATAGTAAATTGAGTATCTGACACATATTTAGCTAGTGTTTTGTATAGCGTTTTGGCAGATGTAGGAGATTTTTTTTCATTTTTAGAAGATAAATGTAATGCTAATTCTTCCTCTAATCGTTTTTCTAAATCTTTAAAAAGGATAGTTTCTTGGCTGTCATTTACACAATGAAAAATTTGTGTAGAGTCGTTTACAAATTCTGTTCTTACAATATCGTACATAGTTCCTCCATAACGGAATTCAGCTTTAGTTGTCCAATCAAACTGATTCTTAATGGAAGGTTTATAAATAATGTGTGCTAACTCTTCTTCTGGAACGCCTTTTTTGATGCGTCTCTTAATATCTTTTTTGATATAGTGTTCCCTTACTTGGAAAGAAACATAAACACCCAAAATATGGAAAGAAAACAGAGAAAGTAGCAAAAGGGTAATTATTTTTTTCACTACAGATATAACAGGTAGAATTTTGAATTACAAGCAAATTTAGAAAAAAAATAAGAATTACAACTAAAATTTTAATAAAATCAAAAATATTATTTGTATTTTTCTGCAATCCACCTTATTGTATCCTCTAAACTTCTAAAATCTGTATCTAACTTGTCTTTTATTTTTTGATTAGAATAAGTAGTCGTTCGGCTTGCCGATTCTAAAGAATCCTTTGTAATAATAGGTGATTTTCCACTAATAAAACTCCATACTTTAATCAATCTCCAACCATATTTATTTATCCAATTTGGAATGGGCTTGTGAGGAGGCTTTTTGTTTAGTGCAATAGCAATTTTTGGCATTAGTTCCGAATAAGCTACCGTTCCACCATTCAAAATATAACGTTCATTATACAACTCTGAATTTTCTAAAAGTGAAACTGTCATTTTTGCAACATCACGCACATCTACAAAATTACTAAAGCCACTTCCATAGTATGGTTTTTCGCTTTTTATATAATCAATCAAAACAGTACTACTTCTACCATTTTCATCGTAGCCCAAAACAAAAGAGGGATTAACAACAACTACATCAAGCCCTTCTGCTTGTCCTCTCCAAACTTCTAGTTCTGCTAAATTTTTGGTAAAAGAATATGCACTAAAACCTGTATATTCGGGTGTCCAACGTGCTTTTTCATCTATGAAGGTAAGTTCATTTATTTTATCATTAGCATTTATTTTTATGTTTTTATTTTGCTGTGATGCCAACGGCTGACCAAGCGCAGCAATTGAACTTATCTGACAGAATACCTTTACATTATTGGCTAGAGCTGCATTTACTATATTTTCTGTTCCCTCTACATTGGTTTGGTGCATTTCTTTTTTGTCTTTTGGGTCAAAGGAAACAATAGCTGCACCATGAATTATTCTTTCAACTCCTTTTGTGATTTTATCCAAAAAGACAACATCCAACAAGTCACCTTCTACCCATTCCAAAATTGAAGAAGGATAATTTTGTAGTTTTGTAGGAATTTGGCTACTTGCTCGTTTTAAAGCAATTATTTTGATGGCTTGCTGATTTTGATTACTTGTAGTTATCAATTCTTCTACCAAATAACTTCCCAAAAAACCTGTTGCACCTGTGATAAAATAATTCATCTTTATATAGTGGTTAGTGATAAATTATTAGTGATTAATGAATTTCAAATTTAGAAAAAATGATTTGATTTTTAATCAATTAATAATTTACAAAAATACGAAAATTAAAAACACCATTTTTAGAAAAGGAATTTTTGAATTGTATACTTTTTTAGTAGTTTCGGAAAAACAAAACTCTACTTATGAAATACGTACTTTTTTATACTGTAAATGGTTTGGGATTAGGACACCTTACTCGCTGTTTGGCTATTGCTCGTCAGCTCAAAAAACAAGATTCTTCGCTTGTACCACTATTTTTTACAGCTTCGGAAGGTTCGCATTTGTTGTATCAAGAGGGTTTTGCCTACTACAAAGTACCTAGTAAAACAATTGCTAGAGATTCTAAACTTTTAAAACGAGATTTAGCTATTTCTTATTCTGAAATTCTGACTTCGATTGTAAATACCTACCGTCCTGTGGCTTTGGTAGTAGATACTTTTCCTTTGGGTTCGATGAACGATTTGCTTTCTGTTTTGGGACTTCCTCTAAAATGGAAAAAATTCTTTATTCATAGAGAACAAATGAATATGGACAGAAATAAAATCGAAACACAGAGTTTTTATGATTATATAATTGCACCACATAGTCAAGGAATTACAAAAATTCCTATTCCAGCCAATAAGAAAGATAGTTTGTTTTGGAGTAATGAAATTTTGATACGAGAAAAATCAGAATTACAATCAAGAGAAGACATTAGAAAAAACTTGGGAGTGGCAGAAGATGAAAATTTACTTTTAGTCAATCTAGGAGGAGGAGGAGACACCACTACAACAGAAAACTACAAACAAATTTTTGATTTGATTTTAAATTCTTCTTCTTTACTAAGACAAAAAAAGATACGATTACTTGTTCCCAAACCTCCTTTAAATTCTACAAATAAACTGAAAGAAATTTTCTTAAAACTTCCTGCTTCTACTATTTCATTTTCTCATTTTCCACTTATAGAATTAATGCCTGCTTTAGATTTTGCCATTTCTGCAACAGGATATAATACATTCAATGAACTTCTTTCTTGTAGAATTCCAACTATTTTTATTCCAAAAGCAAGGGGATATGACGACCAATATGGAAGAGCAAAAAGAGCTTTTGATGCAAAGGCAGCCTTATTTTTGGAAGAAAACCAAATTAAAACTCATTTAATGAAAGAATTACAACTTTTATTTGATAAGAAAAAAGAGATGTCTCAAAGTATGTCTATATTTCTTCAGGCTGATGGGGCAGACCGAGCAGCTCAATTTTTATGCAAAAATATAAATGCATAATGAAAATATAAGTGATTGGTTTTTAGTGTTTTATTCGATAAAAAACTATTATTATCAAATAAAATATAGTATATTGACGTTCACTTACCCTATAAAAAGAATACTCAATTTTTAATATGGATAAAAAAATTATTTTATGTGTTGATGATGAACCTATTATTCTAAATAGTTTAAAGCAAGAGCTATCTCAACACTTTGCTGATTCTATGATTATAGAAGTAGCTGAAAGTGGAGAAGAAGGATTAGAAATTATTGATTTCTTTAAAGAAAAAGGAAAAGAAATTGTTGTTATTATTTCAGATTATATTATGCCTCAAATGCGAGGAGATGAGTTTTTGATAGAAACACATCGGGTGTTACCCAATTGTATGAAAATCCTTTTGACAGGGCAAGCAAGTCTTGAAGGGGTTACAAATGCAGTGAATCGTACTAATTTATACAGATATATTTCAAAGCCTTGGAGTACCAAAGACTTAATGATGACAGTTGAGAGTGCCATTGAAAATTATGAAAAAGACAAAACATTAAAATCTCAAAACAGACAAATACAATCTAGTATTCGATATGCAGAACGCATACAATCGGCTGTTTTGCCCTCTTCTAGTTATCTTAAAGAATTACTTCCTAGTCACTTTGTATTTTATAAACCAAAAGATGTAGTAAGTGGTGATTTTTACTGGTGTAGAGATGAGGATAACAAAATAGTTATTGCTGTTGCTGACTGTACAGGACATGGAGTGCCAGGAGCTTTTATGTCTTTGATTGGACATCAACTTCTCAATCGGGCTGTTATAGATAAAAAAATATATTCACCTGAAAAGATTTTAGAAAACGTAAATAGAGCAATAAGAGCAGTTTGGAATGGAGAACGTGCAAGTATTCATGAAGGGATGGAAATCGCTATTTGTGTAATTGATAAAGAGAAAAACAAAATATCGTTTGCAGGTGCAAAAAGACCTATTTGTATTATTCAAAATAATGAATTGTACTATATAAAAGGAGATAGAGTGGGAATAGATGGAAAAGAAAATGCTATTTATACCAAACATGAATTCGAAATACAACCCAACACTCAAATCTATCTTTATTCAGATGGTTATCAAGATCAGTTTGGAGGAAAAGAAAATAGACGTTTTATGAGTAAAAAACTTAGAGACTTATTCCAAAGAATAAAAAGTAAAACATCTCAAGAACAATTAGAAGAACTTTCTAGTGAATTTGAAAGTTGGAAAAGAAACTATGATCAAATAGATGATGTGCTTGTATTGGGCATAAGATTATAATACCAATCAAGATTTTATTTCAATAAGTTTCTACCAAAAAGAAAAATATCTAATTGAAGCCTTCAATAAACAAAATTAAAAATAAAATAACAGTTGTTTAGGTAATAAGTGTTTTTGGAGGGTAAAGATTCAACAATAAGATATTATATTTATTTTTTGAGTAATTCTTAATTATTAAATAAGAGCGTTTTTTTTGATGAAAAATAAAATTCTTTGAAAAGTACACGATTTTTGTACAGCTATCTATATCATAACTATAATCAACTACTGTCATTATAATTAATGAAAAGTTATCTTTTTTATCTTCAAATAAAAAAGTAATTATTTTCTTTAGTTTTTTTTTACTAAAAAATATTATGATTATGAAGAATATAATATTCTTCGGTGATAGTTTGACAGAGGGATATGGTTTGCAATTAAGTCAAGCTCCTCCTGCTCTTATTCAACAGAAAATAGATAAATACGGCTTACTTTACAACACCATTAATGCTGGTGTGAGTGGTGATACTACACATAGTGCTATCATGCGTTTGCCTAGTGTACTTCAACAGCAAGAAGTAGATATTTTTGTACTTGCTTTAGGTATAAATGACCTTTTTAGAGGAATTACTCCTGAAAAAATGGAACAAAACCTTATGCAAATTATCGAACGTACAAAAGCACAATATCCAAATGTAATGGTTGTGATAGCAAAAGTCAAATTACCTATTGAATTACTTGTTGGTTTTGGAATGATGGGACAAATTGCTGCACAATATGCTGTTCAATATCAAAAAGTATATGAAAGGTTAGCTAAAAAATACAACTCTCCTCTTATTCCTTCTTTATTAGAAGGTGTTATGGGAGAAGTAAATCTAAACCTTTCAGATCGTTTGCATCCTAATGCACAAGGTTATGAGATTGTAGCAGATACAATATGGCAAACTATTTATCCTCTTTTACGTCAGACTTACGCTAATTAAAAATCACTCTTATTTTCTACTTATATACTACTTTAATTTTTTTATTAATTTCCCACTAAAATAATAGTAGAGTAATAAATCATGGTATTAATTTTTAATTCTATTATTACTCTACTAATTTTTTTGCCATTGGTGATATCTTACCAGCGAAAGAAAAGATAAAACAAAAAAATACCCTTTACTTTTCAAAGAAAATAAAGAGTATTTAGTTTTTTATTTTTTATCAAAAAAACACAAATATTATAAATCTTGTGCTCCTACAATAAATTCAGAAAGGTCTAATACTTTAATTTCTTTTTCTTTATTGAAGTGCTTGATTCCATCTCCCATCATTGTCATACAGAAAGGACATCCCACAGCTACATAATCTGGACGAACTGCAACAGCTTCTTCTGCACGTTCGATATTGACTTCTTTTTTGCCTTTTTCAGCATCTTTGAACATTTGTGCGCCACCTGCACCACAACAAAGTCCTTTAGATTTACAGCGTTTCATTTCTACCAACTCAGCATCTAATTTTTCCAAAACTTCACGAGGAGCTTCATAAATATCATTTGCTCTTCCCAAATAGCAAGAATCGTGATAGGTAATTCGTTTTCCTTTAAATTCTCCTCCTCCAAATTTCACTTTACCCTCATTAATTAGTTTTTGAAGATAAGTAGAATGGTGAATAACATCATAGTTTCCACCCAATTCTGGATATTCATTTTTTAATGTATTGAAACAATGAGGACAAGCCGTAACAATATTTTTGATATTGTAATTATTCAATACCTCAATATTCATAGCTGCCTGCATCTGAAAAGTAAATTCATCACCAGCACGACGAGCAGGGTCACCTGTGCAGCTTTCTTCTGTTCCCAAAACAGCAAAATTGATATTTGCTTTATTCAAAATCCGAATCATCGCACGAGTAACAGCTTTATAACGGTCGTCATACGAACCTGCACAACCTACCCAAAATAATATTTCTGGAGATTTTCCTTCAGCAGATAGTTCTGCCATTGTAGGAATTCTTAATGTTTCTTCGCTCATATTTTTTATGTTTATTTTCTCTAGTTCAAGCGTCGACGCTTGAACTAGAGAAAAGGATTAAATCTTTATTTTAGAAACTATTGTCAAAGTCAGACTACTGACTATTAGCAAAGTTTTAATTCTAACAAAATTGTATTAACTGATGACTGATAACTGAAAAATTACTGTTTACTGATTTTTCATTTCATCAGCCCATTTAAAACGCTCTGTTGGCGCAAATGCCCAAGGCGCACCGTTGTTTCCTACATTAGTTAGCATTGCTTTCCACGCATCAGGAACGTCAGCTTCTTCCATCGCTACATAACGACGCATTTCCAAAATTGGCTCTAATGGATTAATATTTACTGGACATGCTTCTACACACGCATTACACGAAGTACACGCCATTAATTCTTCTTTGGTTACATAATCGCCATACAACATTTTATCATCTGGCTTGTAGTATTCACCCATTTCATCCATACGTTGTCCAATTTCATCTGCACGCTGACGGACATTCATGACAATCTTACGAGGAGATAGTTTTTTACCTGTCATGTTTGCAGGACAAACATCTGTACAGCGTCCACACTGTGTACAGGTATAAGCATCTAAGATATTTCTCCATGTCAAATCTGTTACATCTTTTGCACCAAAAGAAGGAATTTCGTCTTCCATTCCTGCGTCTGCTGCTGGTTCTTCCATTCCCATTGTAATTTTGACTTCTTTAGTGATAGAAGGCATGTTATTCATTTCGCCTTTAGGCTGCAAACGAGTAAAATATACATTTGGGAAAGCAAGGAAAATATGAAGGTGTTTTGAGTAGGTTACATAAATGGCAAAACCCATAATTCCTACAATATGAAACCACCAAGCAGCACGTTCTAACAAGACAAGTTGAGTAGTTGTAAGTCCATCATAAAGAGGAATAAGTGCTTGACTTACCAAAAAGCGAACAGGAGTATTTTCAAAGACTTTATAGTGTGCAGCATCCATATTATTTACCAAATCTGTTGCTCTCATTTGCAAGATAGAATCTGTTGCATTCATTGTAAATAAGAAAAACATTAATACAATCTCAAAAATTAAGATAAGATTTGCATCAAGATGCGCCCAGCCTTTCATTTCTGGTTTATCAAAACGTTCTACTTTGACTATATTTCTGCGAATCAAGAAAATAATACAAGTAGTCAAGACACCAAGAGCTAGTAATTCAAAAAATCCAATTAAGATTTGATAAATAGTTGCACCAAATAAAGGAGCAAAAATACGGTGATGTCCTGTAATTCCATCAATTACAATTTCTAGAATTTCAATATTAATTAAAAGGAAACCTGCATAAATGACAAAGTGCATTAAGCCTACAAACGGACGTGCAAACATTTTTTTCTGTCCAAAGGCAATCAAAATCATTAATCGTAGGCGTTCAGCAGGATTGTGTTCTCCTTTCCAAGATTTTCCTAATTCGATGTTGCGTCGAATATATTTATAACGACTGAAAATTACGCCTGCCGTAACCAAAAGTGCAGTTACAAAAAGCATAATTTGAAATAGAGACGTAAAAATTTCTAATTGTTTCATAAAAAAGGGCTATATAAAAATGAATATCTAATTAAATATATGGTTATTGTCTTAATTTTTTTTGTTCTAATTATTGAGTATGCAACTTCAAAATAAACCTGAAAGTTTTGAGAAGAAATTAAATATAGATAATTGTAAAGACAATAAATAGAGAGAATTAACAAATTTAGTCGGTTTGCATAACAAATTTGCAAATAAAGAACTGATTTTGATAATTTAGAGATAGAATTAACTCGTTTTTATATTAATTTAGAATGATTCTATTTTTTATTTTTTTTGTAAAAATTACTTCTAAATCAAAAAAAGTCTACTTGATTAAATTATCAAATAGACTTTTATAGTATAGACTAACAAATTTTAATTTATAAACTTTGTTGTTTATAATAAATTCAGTTTTTTCATAAAACGATTTTTGTAAGATGCTCCAATCGGAATTGTTTTGCTAGGCATTACTACACTGGCATCTTCAATGCTCATTATTTTAGTGAAATTGACAATATACGAACGATGTACACGTATAAAATCAGACTCAGGCAATTTTTTCTCTAACCCTTTCATTGTCGAATGAATAATATATTTACGTGTCTCTGTATTAATAATCACATAATCAGACAGTGCTTCAATAAAAAACACATCACTCAAACGCAAACGAACAATTTTATTATCAGCTTTGATAAATACTTCATCTTGATTCTCAACAGTTACATTTGAGGCTTTTAGATTGGCTTCTGCTTTTCCTACTGCCTTCAAAAAACGAGCATAATTTACGGGTTTTACCAAATAATCAGTTACATTATATTCAAATGCTTCAACAGCATAGCTTGCACGAGAGGTAACCAAAATAATTTGAGGCATATCATCAAGTGTTTTCATTAGATCAAGTCCTGTCATTTCAGGCATCTCAACATCTAAAAAAACAATATCAACTTCTTTTGTTTTGATGATTGTAAAAGCGTCAGCAGCATTATCTGTTTCTTCAAGTACAGTCAAACTCTCTGTTTTGTTAGCAAAATGCTTTATTACATTGCGAGAAAACTCGTCATCATCTACAATTAAACAATTCATATATATAGGGTCTGGTAGTTTTTACTTAGGTTAGGAGTAGGTTTGGAACAGTTATGAATTACGACTTTTTAAAAGCAGTGAAGCTAATGAGAAATTATAAGCTGTAAAAGTGAATAATATATCTCATCAAAAGCGTTTTTTTAATAAATTGAAAGATACGAAAAATCAATTACGAATTAAAAATTATACTTACTTTTACTACTAAATAAAAATGTGTAATTTTTAACTTTTAATTGCTAATTCTCCGATGTGTTTTTCAAAAAGTAATTTCATGTATTTTCCAACAATATCAAATTCAAGATTGATTGTATCACCTACTTTTAATTTATGGAAGTTAGTATGCTTATAGGTATAAGGAATAATAGCAACACTAAAACTACCTTTTTTAGTTTCTCCATTTATTTTTGAGCCACTCTCTGAATCTACAACGGTAAGGCTGACTCCATTTGTACAAATAGATCCTTTCTGAACAGTAAAATTTCCTTTATCTTCATATTCAAAATAAAAACGCCAACTTCCATTCTCATCAATTATTTTTGTACAAACAGCTGTTTGATCGACATGTCCCTGTACAATATGTCCATCAAAACGACCATTAGCAGGCATACAACGTTCCAAGTTTAGTTTTGAACCTACTGTCCAACTTCCTAAATCTGTTTTTTGAAGAGTTTCTTCAATAGCTGTTACAAAATGTCTATTTTTGTTCTTTTCAACTTTTGTCACCGTTAAACACACGCCATTATGAGCAACACTTTGGTCAATCTTGAGTTCATTAGAAATAGATGATTCTATTTCAAACATCTGATTTGTACCTTCTTTTTTTATAGAAATAAGTGTTCCTATTTCTTCAATAATTCCTGTAAACATACTATATATCTTATGTTGATTTGTAACTTTAATTTCTGATTACGAAAATCCAAAATACTTTCTCAAAATACAAATAGAACTTATTTTAGTCAAATTCGTTTACTCAATTATAATGATAAATGTTTTATTTATTGACTAATAATTCTTCTAAAAACAGGTAACACTTTGTAAGTAAACGTGTTACTGTAACAAAAATCTATCTTTATACACTATTATTCTATCCAAACAATTTGACTTTTTTTACTCTATATTTTTTTAATTATTACAACCTTACTATAAAAATTCATAAAAGCTATTCTTTTTCATTATTCAAAATGAAGAATAGTTTAGTAGGTATTTTGTGCCTTATTTTTTTGTTTTCTACTTTTGCTTCTGCAACAAATGTACTGACTAATACGGTAGATGGAGATAATTTGTTTAAACTAATTGGTAAATCTAAAACAGATCCTTTAGTAAGAGATTTTTTGAATAAATTAGGACTCAAAGATGAGTCTCTTAGCTCTACTTCTATCTGGACATATCCAAGCAATGGAATTAGAATAGGTTTTTATAAAGGAAATATTATTGATAAAATAATGCTGTATGATGATAGTTATTCAGTAAATGAAAAACAATTTGCAGCTTATTCTAACAAATTACCCAAAAATTTGACTTGGAATGACACAAAATCTTCTACAATAGTCAAACTAGGTAAACCTTCAAAAGACAATGCAAATTATATGGAATATAGCAATCTTCCTGTCGAAGTAGTGTTTTATTATACTGGTTCACGAATAAAATCAAGATTGAGAGGAGTATTATTGCATTTTAAAAATTGTATTTCTGGAGACTGTCAAGAGGGAGAAGGAGTTTATGTAGAAAGAGATGGTTCTCGTTATGAAGGTGAATGGAAAGATGGCAAAAGACACGGAAAAGGACAACTTGTATATCAAAATGGAGTAACAAAAAAAGGGTTTTGGGAAGGAGGCGTTTATAAAGGACAAGATTTTTTTGAGTCAAATGGATTATACGACTTATTAGGAAAGCATAAAGATAGTGAAGAAGTAAAATTAGCAAGTAAGAGACAAAAAGAAGGGTATCAACAAATTCATCTTGCTTATGACCATTTTCAATATGTTTTTAATAATAATAAACTTCGTTTTTATTTTAATGATTATGGGTTTTTGTATAAAGTGGCTGTCAATAAATCTGGTTTTGGTGAAGTTTCGCATCCTCTAACTGAAAAAGTAACTCCTTATTCAGATCAAAATTATGTAGCTTATATTATGGGAACTCCCTATAAAAAATATAATTATCGAACAGGTTCGACGTGGCTCTATAAAGATAAAAAATTTGATCTGCGTATTCGTTTTACTAAAAACGGAATTATGGATGGAATTGATGTAACAGTAAATGACGAAGATATTTTAGTAAATGCTGAAGAGGGAAATTGCAAGACTGGAAATTGTGAAGATGGTTTTGGAGAACTTCTATCTGAATCTGGAAGGTATATAGGTAAGTTTAAAAATGGAAAGTTTGATGGACAAGGAACTATGTATTATGCCTCTGGTGGATATTATAAAGGGAATTTTTCGGCAGGAATGCGTGACGGACGAGGAACTTATATTTGGTCAGATAACAGTAAATATATAGGAAATTGGAAAAATAATCAAAAACATGGGGTAGGTTCAATGCACTATCAAAATAAAAGTCGTTATGAAGGGCAATGGTATCAAGACCAAAGACATGGAGAAGGCTCAATGTATTATCCTAATGGCGAACATTATATTGGAGATTGGTCATACAACTCCCAAACTGGAAAAGGAACTCTCTACAAAACAAATGGAAAACAACAAACTGGAATTTGGCAAAATGGAAGGCTCAAAACAACTTTATAAAAAAACAATTTAGAGTAATAGTTAAAAATAAAAAAGCTATTCCATTATGTATAAAAGGAATAGCTATCTAGTTTGTATCTCAAATTGGCAGTAGGAAAATTTTTAATCTTCTTCTTCCATTTGGTTTAAGACAATTTTTACATCTATGATTTCTTGAAAATCTTCGCCAGATTCTTGCATGTCTTCATCATCCTCTTCATAAAACCAGTTGATAAGAACATTGTCATTTTTTTGTTGTAGAGCTTCTAACTTTCTAAATATCTCTACTAAACATTTTGAAGAACTTGTATTAAAGTATTCCAATTTTACATCTAAAATCGTATTTGATTTTGCTTGACTGACATAATTATCTAACCACTCAAAGAGAGGTTTGTAAAACTCAATAGAGTTTTCTGGAATAGAGCGTCCTGCTATCAGGAAGCGTCCTTCGTTAGAGTTAAAATCTAGTTGAGGTGTTTTATTAGTACCTTCTAAGAAAAAATTTTCCATTCAAATATATTGTTTAAGCCGAAACTTTTACTTTCAAACTAAAAAAAGAATTATCCTCGCCAGTGTCTTCAAAAGCATAAACGAGTTTTTCGCCCGAACGACGTGCGATGTCAATTATTCCTAACCCTGCTCCACCTTTCACAGAAACCTCTCCACCATGTAATTGTTCACGGTAAAGCTGTTTGATTTGTTCAGCAGAAGACTGATTAATGCGTTCAATATGTGCTTTCAAGGTATCGACAAGAGAGGTTGGAATGTAATTTCCAGTAGAAATTTCATATCCTGTTGTATTTTTGGAAAGAACAAATAATACTGTTTCTGGGCTTTCAGACTTTTGCACACCTTCTCCCTGCGTGTGATGGTAAACGTTTTGAAGAGCTTCTATCATAATGTGATAGACCTTTTTTCGAATTTTAGATTTTTGTTCGAGGGCAGCTAATCGCTCGTCTGCTACACTCAAAATCCCATCGAAAAGAGGCTGTGATGGAGCTCCTTTGTACGATACAATTACTTCGCCTTCCAGCATTTCTCTATAGTAATCATTCAGGTTCAAGATTTTTATACTGCTTTAGAGTGGAACTAAAATTTTTTAGAGTTTTCTAGTCTATTTTATAATTTAGTAATTAGACAATTTTGATTCTGTTTTGTTTTTCAGAATTTTATCAAGACAGACTAATTTTTAGAAATATACACAAAATAGCTGGTTTACAAAAAAATATATCAAAAAAAGTAATTCTATAATTTTGTCTTAGTTCTATAGCTTTGTGTGTTCTTTAAAAAATAAAGAGAATTTTAAAATACCCTACATATCGTAAATATATAAAATAATTTTAAAACACAAACATTATTTTTCTGTTTTTTGAATTCCTTTTTTATCAATACTAATTTTTCGCTCTCTGTAAAGATTTCCAATTAACTTTTTAAATGTTTTCTTACTCATATTAAAATAATCCATAATCTCTTCTGGACTACTTTTATCAGAAATAGGCAAAAACCCATTGTTTTCTTCTAGTTTTTGCATAATCAGAGTGCTTTGGTCAGCAATTCCATCAAAACCATCTTTGCGAAGTCTTAAATCAATACGACCATCTTCACGTACTTTTTTTATGTAAGCCGTTCTTTTTTGTCCGTGCAATTGCTCTTCTCCAAAAATCTCATTGTGATAAAGCATTCCATAATAATAAATACCCTCTTTTTCTATAATACAACGATAACCAATTTCTGTATCTGCACCAATAATTGCTGTTACTTCTTCATCTTCTTGCAAATCAATATCTTCTCGTTCTACAAAGCTTCCTAGTTTTCCTAAACCGATTACACGATTTGTTTTGTGGTCTAGTACAAGTTTGACGAACATATAATCTCCTATTCGTATTGGATCTTGAGTTTCTCTTGCTTCTTTATTACCTTTTGGTACTTCATCATGAGGAAGAAATAAATCTTTTTCAATAAGTCCCCAATCCAAAAAGAATCCAATTCTTGTAATATCAACTACTCTCAAGGCTGCAATTTCTCCCACAACTGCAAATGGTTTTTCGATAACTGCAACAGGACGGTCTTGTGTATCTGTATAAACAAAGACCTCTATTTCATCTCCTTCTTTTGCTGTCTCGGGAACATACTTTTGAGGTAAAAGAACCTCATCTAAGAGTGAACTTCCAACATACACACCATTCGGAGAAGTGCGTAAAATGGTAAGTGTATTATATTGACCGATTTGTATATTTTTGATTGGCATAATTTCTATTTTTACTTTGTAATTTGAATTACAAATTTAGCTTTATTTTAAGGCATAATAAAATAATTTTATTTCTGCTTCTTTATTTCGCTCTATTTTTTATCATTTCTATTTTTAGAAACAGCTATCTCTATTTCTGTCATTATAGCTTGAGACTCATTAAAATAAGAAAAACTTACTCAGCAAGTAATTTTGTATCTATCTCAAAACCTATTTACTTTACAGGCGTTTATCCTATACAAACTATTGTCAGAGTTATTTTGGATTACCAAAAAACTACTGACAAAGTTTAAAAATCAAAAACTTTGACAGTCCTTGTAAGGCTATCAATAGTTTGAAAACAAAGAGACAAAACCGTTTCTTTGTTATTTCTATTCGAAAAAATATATCACAGACTTCCTAATCTGTGCAAAAAATATAATCCTAATTCACAGACTGGTAAGTCTGTGGTACTCTATTCTAAGATGAACCAGCTAGAAACGAACGAGCAAACAGAAGAAAAAGTATTAAAACTCTCTCCTAGAGATTTTGTCAAAAAATACCAAAAAGACGGTATTATTCAGACAATTTCAGCAGGGCTAACTGAAGAAAAACCAAAACGCATTCATTTGAAAGGACTTATGGGAAGTCAGGATGCACTTGTTTTGGCTGCCATTTATCGTTCGAATCCTGCGCTTTCTCATTTTGTGATAATGGAGGATGCTGAAGAAGCTGCTTATTTTTATAATGATATTCAACATTTGCTTGGCGAAACCTTGTCTAGTTCTGCGCCAAATATTTTATTTTTTCCTACTTCTTATAAAAAGCCATACAAATTTGAAAAAATAGATAATGCCAATATTTTGCAGCGTTCGGAGGTTCTGACTAGACTTAACAATCATCATTCAGAAGAAAATGGACTTATCATTGTTACTTATCCATCTGCACTGACAGAAAAAGTGATTAATAAACAGGTTTTGGCAGCCAATACGTTTGTTGTCAAAATTAATGAAATCGTTGAGCCAAATTTTGTCATTGAAATATTGAATGAATATGGTTTTAAGCGTGAAGAATATGTTTTTGAAGCAGGACAATATTCTGTCAGAGGGGGAATTATTGATATTTTTTCGTATTCAAATGAATATCCGTATCGAATAGAATTTTTTGGAAATGAAATAGAAAGTATCCGAACTTTCAAACCAACCGACCAGCTTTCTATCGAAAAGGTAAATCGTGCTGTCATTGTTCCAAATGTTACCGAAAAAGTACAAAAACAAACGAGAGAGAATTTTTTAGAATTTGTACCAAAAAGAACTAGATTATGGCTAAAAGATTATGCGCTGACAGTAGAAGTGATAGAAAAATATTTCGAAAGGGCATCAGAAGATTTTGATACCATTTTACAAGTATCGAATTATACCCAAATTATCTCTGACCCAGAAGAATTATTTATCACAAAAAAAGAATTTAAAGACCAAATAGAAACATTTGTTCAACTAGAATTTGGTAAAAAATTTAGAAGAATTACAGAAAAAACAAAAGAAAATAATACCGTTTTTGAGTTTGATGCAAAGCCACAACCGACATTCCATAAAAATCTTCAAAACCTTGTTTTTGATGTAGAAAATTATAATCAAAAAGGCTATCAATGTATTATCGCTGCCGATTTACCAAAACAGATTGATAGAATGCACACTATTTTTGAAGAAAAAGGTGTAGGTGTTCAGTTTTATGGACTTAATATTGGTTTGCGAGGTGGTTTTATTGACCACAATCAGCAACTTGTTTGCTATACAGACCATCAAATTTTTGAGCGTTATCACAGATATAGCACCCAAGAACGTTTCACAAAATCAAAAGCTCTAACACTCAAAGAACTCAATACACTACAAGCAGGCGATTATGTTACACATATTGATTATGGAGTTGGTCGTTTTGCAGGTTTGGAAAAATTAGATGTCAATGGAAATGAGCAAGAAGCCGTTCGTTTGATTTATAGAGATAATGATGTTTTGTATGTCAGTGTGCATTCGTTACACAAAATTTCAAAGCATTCTAGTCAGGATGGAAGTTCAATGTCGCTCAGTAAACTCGGTTCGCAAGATTGGAACAACAAAAAAAGTAGAGTAAAAAAGCATTTAAAAGATATTGGTACAGAATTAATAGCCTTGTATGCCAAACGTCAAACTGCGACAGGTTTTGCCTATCCAAAAGATAATTATATGCAAGCCGAAGTTGAATCTTCATTTTTTTATCAAGATACACCCGACCAAGCCACAGCAACCAACGACGTAAAAGAAGACATGGAAAAACCTGTTCCGATGGATAGATTGGTTTGTGGAGATGTAGGTTTTGGTAAAACAGAAATTGCTGTTCGTGCAGCGTTTAAAGCCGTTTCGAATGGAAAACAAGTTGCCGTTTTAGTTCCTACGACGGTTTTGGCAGCGCAACATCATCGTACTTTTAGTGAACGTCTTTCAAATTTTGGTGTAAATGTAGATTTTATCAATCGTTTCAGAACAGCAAAAGATGTACGAGAAATTTTAAAGAAATTAGAAGAAGGACAAATTGATATTTTGGTAGGAACGCACAAAATTGTCAGTCAAAAAGTAAAATTTAAAGATTTGGGGCTTTTTATTATTGATGAAGAACAAAAATTTGGTGTCAAAACAAAAGACAAAATAAAGGAAATGCGTGTAAATGTAGATTGCTTGACTTTGACAGCTACGCCAATTCCCAGAACGCTGCAATTTTCACTTTTGGGAGCGAGGGATTTGTCGGTTATGCACACGCCACCACCCAACCGTCAGCCAGTAACTACGGAGGTTCATAGTTTTAATGAAGCCTTGGTTAGAGATGCTATTAGTTTTGAGCTTCGACGAGGTGGACAAGTATTTTTTGTTCATAACCGAGTGATTGATATTTATGAAGTTGCAGGAATTTTGACAAGATTAGTTCCTGATGCAAAAGTCGTTGTCGGACACGGACAGATGAAAAACGACCAGTTGGAAAAAACAATGATGACTTTTATAAATGGCGATGCTGATATTTTGGTTTCGACAAATATCATTGAATCGGGTTTGGATATTCCCAACGCAAATACGATTATTATCAATAATTCTCATTTGATTGGTCTTTCGGATTTGCACCAAATGCGTGGGCGTGTGGGTCGTTCCAACAAAAAAGCCTTTTGTTATTTGCTTATTCCTTCACAGGCTACTTTGCCAGCCGATTCTAGAAAACGTTTGAAAGCGTTGGAGGAATTTAATGAATTAGGTGACGGTTTTAAAATTGCGATGCGTGATTTGGATATTCGTGGTGCAGGAAATCTTTTGGGAGCAGAACAGAGTGGTTTTATCAATGATTTGGGATTGGATACCTATCATAAAATGCTAGAAGAAGCCATTTCAGAACTCAAAGAAGACGAGTTTAAGGAGCTTTTCCAAAACCCAAATGCTACCAAACCAAAAGAACTAAAAATTACGTGTTCGATAGAAACCGATTTAGAGATACTGATACCAGAAAGCTATATTTCCAATATTTCCGAACGCCTTCAACTCTACATTGAAGCCGATAGATTAAAAAATGAAGAGCAGTTAGAAAAATTCAAAGAAAGTGTAAAAGACCGTTTCGGAACGCCACCAGAAGATTTTGATAATTTATTACAAGCTGTTCGTTTGCGTTGGATGGCAGAACAAATTGGTTTTGAAAAACTGATTATCAAAAATGAAAAGATACGAGGTTATTTCATTGCAAACCGTCCAGATTATTATCAAACGGATGCTTTTGGAAAAGTTTTAAAATACATTCAAGAACGACCAAAACGTTGTCGACTAAAAGAAAGTAAAGACCGTGTTATCTTTATTATGGAACAAGTCAAGACTTTGGAGGGTGTGATGAATGTTTTTAGGGGGATATTGGAAGATTGATTTGTTTTTATTTCTAGTGCAAGATTCTTCTTGTACTTGCTTTTTTGTCAGCATATGCTGACGAAATTATAGACACAAGGTTGTAACCTTGTGTCAGAGTGGGTTTAGTTTTTTGACTTCAAATATTCTGCATAAGCGAGTTTACTTTCTAATTCTACCAATTTATCCTTTTCGATGTTTTTTTCTCCTAGCTTTCTAGCAATTTCAATATTATCCCAAGCTTTAAAGTATTCAGATAGTTGCATTTTTACTAATGCTTTTTGATAATACACATAACTATCATTTGGAGTTAATTCAATTGTTTTTGAATAACATAAGTCAGCTTTTTTTAATAATTTTATATTTGAGGGATAGGCTTTATCATAGTAATAATCCCCCAGTATTGAAAAATTTCTTCCATCTTTAGGATTTAGTTCTATTAATTTATCTATACAACTTAAACCATTTGTAGAATCATTACTATCAAAGCTATTAATCATTTCGTTCCAAAGTCCATCATAGTAATTAGTATTAAATGAATTAATGGTAAATAACCATTTGTTTTCATCTAAATCTTTTATTGAACCAAAAGTTCTTAAATAGATTAATGTTTTAGTATTCGATTTTACTTCCTCTCTCCAGTAATTAACTAGTTCTTTTTGTAATGGCAACCAATATTTTTTATCATTTGATTTAATCAATACTTCCTCTTGAAATAAGTCACTAGCTTTTTGAGGAATACTCAACGCTTTAAAAATTGAATTTAACCAATTTAATTTTGTTTCAGATATTGGTCTTATCTCTCCATTACCTTCAATTAAAGTTAAGTACCCAAAAGTTGATGCATAAGTATTTACATCAGCATCATGACCTCCTTTTTTGTTTTCATTATTATAAAAGTCAATTATTTCTTCAAACTCCATTAACGTATTGGGAGTTCTGTTATGGATATTACTTTTTTGTGCCAGTAATTGATTAAAAACAAGAGAAAGGATAAATAATAAAACACTTTTTTTCATTTTTTTGGAAATTAAATACAAGTTATTTATAACTGAAAAAACTTTCATATATACCTCAAAGCCGTTGTTGGTCTTTAGTTTCGGCAACGCCGTTACGATGACCAACAACAAACGTACACGAACAATTTAAGAACTTTCTACAAAATAAAAAAATCATTCCAGTTCTTTCATGTAATGCTCCGTTCTTCGTAGTGTTCCCAAATAAATAAAAAAGTAGGTTGGGCGTTGTCTTTAGCGAAGCGATGACTACGACCTATCAGGTTTGCTTATTTACTTCTTCTTCAATTTATTCAAATCTGCTTTTGTAGGTCTTAAATACAATCTCCTCCCTCTGTTCAGCTTAGAATAAATCGTAGTTAAGCGTTGTCTATTGACTACGATTTATCATTTTGGCAAATCTTCAGATTTGCGAGTGAGAGGTATTTTAATTTTCTCACTGCTGCTTTTTAAAACCGATGTCATTCTAAAAGGCAATTTTAGTCTAAGGTATTTGTATTTTTTTCTTTTTCAAAAAAGACATTTTAAAACGCTTTATTTTTATAGATAAAGAGTTTTTTGTATTCAATATTACTTATAAATTTCCTACCTTGTAGGAACTCCGTTCAGCTTAGAATAAATCGTAGTTAAGCGTTGTCTTAGACTACGTTATCATTTTGGCAAATCTTCAGATTTGCGAGTGAGAGGTATTTTATTTTCTCACTGCTGCTTTTTGAAACCGATGTCATTCCGTTCTTCGTAGTATTCCAAAATAAATAAAAAAGTAGGTTGGGCGTTGTCTTTAGCGAAGCGATGACTACGACCTATCAGTTTGACAAGTCTTAGACTTGCGAGTGATGGGTATCAATGCCGTTGCCTTTGTCTTTAACTTTGGCTTGCCGTTGTGATGACCAACAACAAACACTACCTCAAATCTATTCGTCCCACGCTTATTTAAGGATAAATTTTGTATTTTTGAGTACCATCTGTTCGCATGTATTCCACTACGAATTTACTAACTGCAACTGAACTTACATAACTACTAATTTGATTGGTTATATAGCTGTTTCTTGTGAGCTTTATATTATTTTTGTAGTGTTGAGTTTATAACAGTTGGGAGGGAAATGCCTAAGCTACGGCACTTCAACCAACACGAGATTTACAAAATTATAAAATTTCCCTCTCTACGGTCGGAATTTTATACCTTCGTAAATCCCTGCTTGGTAACAAAAACCTGCTGCTAACATTAGCTTAGCAAAAATGGGCGTAACGTTTTGACCCAGACATTTGAACATAAAAATAAATTTTGGAGGTTTAGAGAGGAACGACTAAGAAATTCCATCTTCGCTAAGCCGTAATCGTTTTAGGCAATTTAAAAAAAACATCATCATACAAATTATGAGAGGGCATTTAATCAAGGTAATTTTCTTTGTGCTTTTACCATTAACGAGCATTATCGCACAAGAAAACACACCATTTCTAACAGGAAAAGTCGAAATCTCAATAAAAGAAGGAACTTTTGATTGTGATTTAACCTTGAGCAATATTCCGAAAATAAAGGACTATTTCATTCGACTAAATTCTGGTATGAATATTCTTCATATACGAAGTAAAAAGCCAAACGACTTTTTAATTTATTTCAGCAAATCTCTTGCTGATACAACTTCGACGGGAGAATCTATTGCATACTATTTTAAAGATAATACTGGAAAAGGTAAGTTTCTTCCCAAATCTATTCAATTTAGATATGTTGGTAAATTTCCCGTTGCTAACGATACAATTGCGAATTATAGCCGAAAAGATTGGAAAGGCAATATTGCATTTAATCAAAATTCCGTCAGGTCAGATGGTCGTCAATCTTCGTGGTATCCCATTTTATATGACATTAGGAGTGACAAAATTTTTCATTTAGTCAAATATGACATCGATATATCCTGCAAAGATTGTAAAACATTGTATGTAAATGGGAACGAACCGATTAAAGCCGAAACTGCAAATTTCAAAAGTGACGTTCCTCGGGAATTAACCTTGTTTTGTGGTAATTACGATTTTACAGACATAAACGATACATATATTTTGAACTCAGACTTTAGTGAGAGTGAGGCAAAAAACTTTAGTGAGATGATCAATTCCTATAAAAAATTCTATGCCGACAAATTGAATATTCCATTCAAGCAATCTATTTCTTTTGTACAAACTACACCTACATCAAAAAAAGACGGTTGGATGTTTGTGTCATATCCTACAATAATGAGTATTGGGTGGCAAAATGGGTTGAAAAATATAATCAATCCTAAATATCAAGATTTTTACAGACCATTTATTGCACACGAATTAGGACACTATTATTTCGGAACGGTAAAGGATTTCAATTCAGAACTTGGCGATATGCTGAGTGAAGGCTTTTCAGAATTTATGTCATTGCAATTAACGAAAGAAATAATAGGCGAAGAGATTTATGACAAAAAAATAACTGAAAAATTTAATAATCTAAAAGACTTCAAAGCAAAACCATTTAAGCAAATAAAGTCCGATTCGGAATACAAGAATAGACAGTTATATGTTTATGATTTTGCACCTATTATTTTTACTGCGATAGAAAAAGAAATTGGAAAAGAAAAAATGTGGAATTGGCTAACCAATATTTTAAATACGCCAACCAAATTTACGAATTATGATTTTTTAGCTTCAACATTACAAAACACATTAAAAGACGATAAGGAATTTAATCTTTTAAAAGCTAAATATTTCGATAGTGAAAAAGCTCTTGAGAATGCGATTAACGAAATAGAAACGGAATAAAAACTGCCTATAACAACGGTAACCGATACACAAGCCTCACTTGTGCTATTTCTCCGTTCAGCTTAGAATAAATCGTAGTTAAGCGTTGTCTATTGACTACGATTTATCATTTTGGCAAATCTTCAGATTTGCGAGTGAGAGGTGTTTTATTTTCTCACTGCTGCTTTTTAAAACCGATGTCATTTCAAAAGATGATTTTAGTCTGAGATATTGGTATTTTTTTCTTTTTCAAAAAAAACATTTTAAAACTCTTTATTTTTATAGATAAAGAGTTTTTTTTGTATTCAATATTACTTATAAATTTCCTACCTTGTAGGAACTTACACAAAATGAAAAACACATGAATAAATATATTACTGTTACTGTTTTGAATGGATATTTTACAGTAATCTAGGACTCTTTACTCTTTTTAAAAAACATGTTATGACTTGGTATTTGTTTCTCTTTAGCTTTGTTATTTGTCAATTTAATTTTTCTGAACCTTCTGAAAAAAAGCTGTCTTTTGATATGATTTGGAGAGGGAAATCAGTTGGTACTTTGTATGCAACTCAAAAAAAAGCAGATTCTAAAACTCATTATCAGAGTTCGACCAACATTCAAATAAAGTTTATCAAGACCTTTGATGTAAATTATGAATATGATGTGCTGTTTGATAATGAGATATTACAAAGCGCACACGTAGATATAAATTATAATGGAAACAATCACGCTCAAGCTGATACAAAACGAAAAAATAATGAGTATCAAGTAATGAAAGATGGCAAACTTGAAACTACATTTAAAGAAACTATTCGTTATTCTACCATTTCCATGTATTTTGAAGAACCTGTAAATATTGGGCGTTGTTACTCAGAACAAGAAGGAGATTTTAATACTATTGTTCACTTGGGAAATCATAAATACAAAAAAACAAATACAAGTGGTAGGGAGAGTTTCTTTTTTTATAAAAATGGCAGCTTAGAAAAAGCAGTCATTGATGGAGGAATTGTTAGTTTTGAAATGGTCGTTAAAGAGAATTGATTTGAGACATATTTCTTATTTCAAAAGATAAAGTACGAAAATAAAAAAATAAAAACTATTGGCTTGTAATAACTGTTAGTCTATTTGTAATATATATTAAATTCAAATAAATTAAAAACTATTAAAATGAAAATATTAGTTATTGGAGCAAGTGGAAGAGTAGGAAGTTCATTAACTGAAAAACTTCTAGCCAAAGAACATGAAGTGATAGGCACAACTAGAAAAGATAAAGCTCTTTTTGATGCAAAAAATTATTCTCAAATAGAATTAGACTTAAACGCTTCTGTTGAAGAAATGGAAAAACAATTTCCAAATGATGTAGATGCTGTATTTTTTGTTTCAGGTTCTAGAGGTGAAGACCTTTTACAAACTGATTTACACGGCGCAATCAAGACAATGCAGGTTGCAGAAAAGAAAAATGTAAAGCGTTATATTATGCTAAGTACTGTTTTTGCAACAGATACAGATAAGTGGAGTGAAATTCCAAAAGATATGATGGATTATTATATTTCAAAGCATTATGCTGACCAGTGGTTGATGAAAAATACTAATTTGGATTATACCATTCTACAACCAAGTACACTCAAAGAAGAAAAAGCAACAGGAAAAATAGAAGTGAATATTGATAGTGCTGGCGAAAATTCTATTGAAGATGTCGCTGAAACATTGCTTAAAACATTGACTAATCGCTCTGCCTCTAAGAAAGTAATTACAATGCATAGTGGAGAGAAAAAAATTGAAGAAGCTCTAGCTCAATTATAAAAATAATATTGTCTTTATTGGGATTTTAGTATAGCAACACCTCAAATACAAACAGGTCAAAAAAGAGTAGTTATCTATTCTTTTTTGACCTGTTTTTATGTTAAAAATAATTTAAAGTTAGAATTCAGATTTTATTTTCTTCTTCCACTACGAGGTTTACGAGACTTATTTGAACTTACATAATTGTCTTCTTCTGTTTCCATCAACAAATCTATCGTTCTTTTTTCCATATCAACACCTTTTACTCGTACTTCTACTTTATTTCCTAGTGTATATGTTTTTTGAGATTTACGACCCACTACTCGTTGATTTTTTGGTTCATATTCAAAATAATCTCCTTTCAAATCTGATAGACGAATCATTCCTTCACAAGCTGTTGAGGTAATTTCTACATACAAACCCCATTCTGTAACCCCTGAAACCATTCCTTCAAAAACTTCTCCGATATGATCAGCCATAAATTCAGCTTGTTTGAAGCGAATAGAAGCACGTTCTGCATCAGAAGCACGTTTTTCCATATCTGAAGAATGACGAGCCATACTTTCATATTTGGCTGGGTCAACAGATTTAATATTATTTTTTAGGTATTTTTCAATCAGACGATGCGCCATCATATCAGGATAACGACGAATAGGTGATGTAAAGTGAGAATAATGCTCAAAGGCAAGTCCAAAATGTCCTGTTGGCTTGGTGGTATAAACTGCCTTTGCCATCGAACGAATAGCTAAAGATTGAAGTGTTTCGTATTCAGGTTTTCCTTCTGTATCTTGAACAAGTTTAGCCAAAGAAGCTGCAAAATGCTCTGGTTCTACATTTATATCATAGCCAAATGTTTTTGCCATAGCTTTCAAATTTGCTAATTTATCTGGATCTGGATCATCATGAACACGGTAAATCATTGTATTCTTCTCTTTTCCATTTTTATAACGGTAGACAAATTCTGCTACACTTTTATTAGCAAGCAACATAAATTCTTCTACAAGTTTGTGAGCATCTTTTCGAACTTTTGGAATAACCCCTAAAGGTTTTCCATTTTCGTCTAACTTAAATTTTACTTCTTGAGTTTCGAAACTAATTGCACCATGTTTAAATCGTTTGGCTTGTAGTTTTTTTGCAAGATCATTAAGTACATTTATTTCATCGGCATAATCTCCTTCTTTTGTTTCGATGCGCTCTTGTGCTTCTTCATACGTAAAACGACGATCTGAATAAATAACTGTTTTGCCATACCAACGTTTATGAACACTTCCGTTTTTGTCTAATTCAAAGACAGCCGAAAAAGCTAATTTTTCTTCTTGTGGACGCAATGAACACAAGTTGTTTGAAATTCTTTCTGGTAACATCGGAACAACTCTATCCACTAAATAAACAGAAGTTGCACGTTTTTGAGCTTCTTTTTCTAATAAAGTATTCGGACGAATATAATGAGTAACATCTGCAATATGGACACCTATTTCATAATTTCCATTTGGTAAATAAGAAAGTGAAATAGCATCATCAAAATCTTTTGCATCAACTGGGTCAATGGTAAAAGTCAGAATAGGACGGAAATCTCTACGTTTTTTGAACTCTTTATCTGTAAGGTCGTCTGGAACTTCTTCTGCTTTTTTAATTAACTTTTCATCAAACTCCATTGGCAAACCAAACTCTACCATAATGGCATGAATTTCGGCTTCGTTTTCTCCTACTTTTCCTAAAACTTCAGTTACTTCTCCAACAGGGTTTTTACCCTTTTCTTCTGACCATTTTACAATCTTAACGACTACTTTATCGTCATTAGTTGCTCCATTTAAATTATCCAAAGGAACAAAAATATCCATTTTTAATTTCTTAGATTCCACCACTACAAAAGCAAAGCGATTGAGTAATTGAACATTTCCAACAAATTCGGTTCTTCCACGCTCTACTATTTCTATTACTTCAGCTTCTGGATTTTTTCCTTTTTGTTTTCCTGTTAATCTAATTTTGACAATATCTCCAGTAATTGCTCCTTTTATCTTATGTCCTCCTACCCAAGCATCTTCTTCTAAGCCTTCACAGATAATATATGAAGAATCACGTCCTGCATCAACAGTACCAATGTATTCGTTTTTTTGTAATTCAGTATGTGATTTTACTTCTTTCGCTTCGTCTTTTTGTTCGTTTTCTAATCGATTAGATTTGTTAGAAAGAGCTTGTTTTTGTACAGTTACATCTCTAGTGGTTTCTTTTGCAGCATGTTTTTGTTGATTGTTTTGTTTTTGCTGCTGCGAAGAGTTCGTTTTAGGTTCTTCCTTTTTTGTCTCTTGTTTTACCTCTTGGGATTGTGTTTTAGGCTCTTCTTTTTTTGTAGTCGTATTTTCAGCAGCAGAAGCTGTGTCTACAATTTCTCTTAAATTTTCTTTTTGTTCTTTTTCTGTCAAGCCAATTCTTTTATAGAGTTGGCGAAGTGTAAAACTTTCAGATTTGCTTTGAGCAAGCGTTTCTATGAGTCCTGTGGCTAATTTTTGTATTTCTTCACGGCTCAGACGAGGGTTTTTCTCGTTTTTTGTTTTTTTTCTCTTTGTCATATAATAAAGTTAGAAGTTAGAAGCTAAAAACTAAAGAGTTAAATCAGAATTAGTCATTCTAATCTATTTTTAGATTCTTCTAATTTCGTAAGTGTTTAAATTGTGTTTGTTTGAATATATAGTTTAAAAAATGATTGTTTTATTCTCTCTTTTTTCTCTTTTCTGTATTATTAGGAAATAAATAAAAGTCTAAAAAATAATTAATTGCAAATTACATGAAATAATTGCGATTTGAAAATTATAACTATCTAACTACAAATGCCTAACCAATAAAGAAGCTAATAAAGTTCAAAAAGACTTTTTTTGCAAATATGAGCTTAATTGACAAGGGGTTTTTGATTTGGAATACTACCACCAATTCCCTTATCTTTATGAATTAAACATAAAAAGACGAGCAAAAGTTTGTTTTTATGTATTTTAATTTTAATCGTTTAATAAAAAAATAACAACTACTTATGGATTTTGACATCAAAAATATAAATATTGAAGAACTTCTAGTAACCTATGGACTTAAAGTAGTTTATGCTTTAATTGCACTCGTTATTGGCTGGGTAGTCGTCGGTTTCATTATCAAACTTATCAAAAAAGCATTGCATAAAGCCATTAATGATTTAGCATTAGCAAACTTTTTGACAAGCATTATTGGAGTTCTTTTAAAAGTTCTTTTGTTCATTGTCGTTGCTTCTATTGTCGGAATTGATACTACTTCTTTTGCTGCAATTATTGGTGCTGCTGGTTTGGCAATTGGCTTAGCTCTACAAGGAAGTTTGTCTAATTTTGCTGGAGGAGTTTTGATTATTCTTTTAAAACCATATCGTATAGGAGAGTTCATTGAGGCTAAAGGAATGCTCGGAACAGTAAAAGAAATTCAGATTTTTTATACACTTCTGAATACAACAGACAACAAACTCATTATTATTCCAAATGGAGAGCTTTCAAATAGTCCAATCACAAACTACTCAAGAGAACCAATCAGAAGAGTAGATATCACAATTGGAATTAGCTATGGAGATGATATAAAAACAGCAAAAGAAATTATGTCAAAAGCAGCAAATGCACATCCACTTGTTTTGAAAGAAGGAGATGCCCCTTCAAATCCAGTTATTGTAGTAACTAGTTTGGGAGATAGCTCAGTTAATATTGCTGTGCGCTCTTGGGCAAAAACTCCAGATTATTGGTCTGTACATAATGATTTGATTGAAGAATTAAAATATAAAATGGACGAAGCAGGAATTGAAATTCCATTTCCTCAACGTACAGTTTGGATGAAGACAGAAAATGTCGTTAGCGAAGACACCAAAAACAGCTAGAGAATCGTTAATTAATCTCTTTGGTCTCTTTGTTATTTAATCTTTAAATATCTTTACTAGAATTATACTGATGATGATTATCAAAATCATTGTTCCGTACATAAGAGGTTCTACGTAAAGATATTTTTTGTATTTCTGATACCATTCTTGAAATGATTTTTTTAGATTTTTCATACTGATTTGATTTTTTGTGAACTTCAAACTAAATTAATAAATTCAAGTTGTTTGAAAAATAGGTGTTTTTATCAGATTAATCAACAAAGATAATTTATAGAAAAACTGATTCCTAAGTAACTTTAAAAAAATAGACAATCATTTATAATCCTACAATAAAAGCAGTTTAAATGAATTTTACATCCCAACTTTTAGAAAACTATTCTCTCTACAAAGAAAGATTACTTGTATATAGACATTTTCAGCCTGAAGAGTTCAATCAAGTTTTATTTGATACAATAAAAAAGCAAAATTCTAATTTTGAACTAAAAAAGTTAGGAGAATCTGCCCAAAAACGACCTGTTTATCATCTTACTTTTGGAAATGGAAAAACACCTGTTTTGCTATGGTCTCAAATGCATGGAAACGAACCGACAGCAACCATGGCACTTTTAGATATTTTTCATTTCTTAGAAAATCCAATCACAGATGAAGATAAAAAGTTAGTAGAAATACTTAAAAGTCATTTCACGCTGCATTTTGTTCCTGTTCTGAATCCTGATGGAACAGCACTTTTTACACGCAGAACAGCTCAAGGAATTGATATGAATAGAGATTTTCTTCAACGACAAACACCAGAAGCAAATTTACTCATAGACTTAGCAGCAAAAGTACAGCCTCATTTCAGTTTTAATTTGCACGACCAACGCTCAAAATATTCTGTTGGTAAAAATCCAGTTCCAACTACTCTTGCTTTTCTTGCACCTGCTTTTGATAAAGAAACAACTATTAAAAAAGGAGGAATGCGACGTTTAGAAGCCATGCAAGTAATTTCTTTAATGGTGGAAGGATTAGAAAAAGAATTAGGTGGGAAAATGGCAAAATATGACGATGAATTCGAACCTCGTGCTTTTGGAGATGGCTTTCAGAAATTAGGCTACGGAACAATTTTGATAGAATCGGGGCATTATCCAAACGACTGGGAAAAACAGGAAGTTAGAAAGTATAATTATGTTTCTATTTTGAATGGACTTTTATCAGTTGCAAATAATTTGCATAAAGACAAATCAATAGAGGCCTACGAAAAATTACCTTTAAATGGAACACAGTTTTATGATGTCATTTTGAGGAATGTAGAAATAGAATTTCCTCAGTTTGTAAAATTTAGAGCAGATATAGCTTTTGAAAGACATTCTAAATTTGATATAAAAGAACATCAGTATCTTTTTAAAAGTGAAATAGTTGATATTGGAGATTTATCTACCTTTTACGGACACGAAGAACATAATTTTGAAAATTATGCTCTTGTAATGCAAAGTGAAAAAATAGCACTTGAAAGTAATCCAAATTTAGTATTTGAAAATATAGAAAATCCACAAAAGCGTTTTGTTGTTTTGAATGGTGTGGTTTCTGGATTGATATAGATTAATTTTATGCAATTTAATTCCGTTTTGCATCATTTAAGAAAGAAAATTAGTAATTTGATACTTGTATAATAGACATCCCTGTCTGTTAGTAAAAATATAAAAACTATGAATCCATTTTTGCATCCTCGTTGGATATTTTTTTCTACTATCCTTCCACAACTGACTCTTTTTATTATTTACTACAATGCTTTTCAAGTTTTTGGAATGGAGTTAGATGAACGTATAGTAAATAATTGGTATGTCTATGGTTTTAGTTTTTTAGGAGTTATCATTGCTCAAACTATTTATGCTGGATATTTGACCTATCACTCAAAACCTGTAAATGGTATTTGGTCGGTCGTTACGGTTGCAATTTATTTGTTTTTAATGCTTTCTTATTATTTGCAAGCACACGATTTAGTTCCTCGTTCTGTTCCTGATTGGATTCAGGGTGTTACTGATGTGCAGAGTTTTATGGGTATGTTTGTTTTTCCTTCTATGTTGCATGCCATTATTGTGGCTGTGGTTCATTTTACAGGAAAAGAAGAAGAGTCAAGTTATCATTTTTGGGCAATTCTGGTTATTCCATTGGCTATTTATTTGTCTATCACACTTCTCGTTCCATTTCTAAATCAAGCCTTCTCTTATAAATTCACAGAATTTGCCATGACAATTTTGATGTCTGTCATGATTATTTCTGCTTTATTTTGGCTGTTTAGATTAGTTTATTTGGCTTATCTCAACAATAAATTTCCTCATCTTCGCAGAGTTTTAGAAATTTTATTTATAGGAGCTTTTCCATTAGTAGGACTTTATTTGAGTAAAGAACTAGATAACCCACTAGGAAACTTTCAAAGTGTTTGGTTTTTCAGTTTTGCACTTTTTGCTGCTATTATTCTGATTACTCCTTCTTCTTCTTTTAAATTATACAAATATCGTTTTTTTCATTTTCTCTTAAAAGCCTTTGTTTTTCCTTATACAGTTTATTTTATGGTTGTTTTTATGCCATTTACGCCTCTTTCTGTAATTATGGTAATTATTGGTTTTGGTCTTTTGATGTTAACTCCTTTGGTTTTGTTTCTTATTCATGCGCAACAACTCTATCAAGATTATGATTATCTAACCAAAAATTATTCTAGTTCTTCGCTATTTATTAGTTTTTTAGTTGCTGCCCTAATTGTTCCTTTAGCTTTTTCATTAAATACTTATTATGACAGAGTTCAACTACATAAAGGCTTAGATTATTTGTATAGTTCTGATTATGATGAAAATAAAAGTACTCCAAATCCAAATTCTATTTCAGCAACTTTGAGCCACATAGAAAATTTTAAAGTGCGTAGAAATAGAGATTGGTTGAGTATTGGAAATGATGGAATTCCGTTGTTAGATAGCTTTTATAAATGGCTTGTTTTGGATAACATGACACTTTCCGAATCAAAAATAAATCTTTTGAATAATGTTTTTGTAGGAGAAGATATGCCCAAACCAACTGATACATGGCGTTTTTGGCAAGGACAAATTAATCAAAATAGAAATTTTGAAACAGGAAAAGGAGATAATACAGTAAAAATAGATAAAACAAAAATCACCTCAGTTTTTAATGAGAAACAAAATGCTTGGATAAGTCAAGTAGATTTGGTTTTGCATAATGCAGACGAAAATTTTGGACAACGAGAATATGCTACTTTTTTTGATTTGCCAGAAGGTGCATTTATCAGCAATTATTATTTGTATGTCGGAGAAGAAAAAGTAGAAGCTCTTTTGGCAGAGAAAAAAACAGCTTTATGGGTCTATCGTCAGATTGTAAATACTCGTAAAGACCCTGGAATTATTTATTATAATGATAAAGGAAAATTGGGTTTTCGTGTTTTTCCGTTTATTAGAAATGAATATAGAAAAACAGGATTTGAAATTCTACATGCTGAACCTTTTGAGTTAAAAATAGATGATTCGACAACTGTTTTCTTAGGAAAAAAAGAAGATTTGACAGATAAGGTACTGATTACTAATACAAATGGAATTGGTGTCAATGTTAAAGATTATTCAAAAGATAACACTGCAAACTTCAAAACTACATCTAATTCAAATTATATTTCTGCTAAAGAATTAACAGATTTAAAAACGATTACAAGAAAACCTTATTATCATTTTATTTTGGATAATTCGAAACACGGAGGAATAGGTAAAGAAAAATATATTGAGAGAATAGAGAAATTTGTATCAAATAATCCATTACAAACTAATTTAGAATCAAAATATACGCTTGTTGATTTTGAAGTAAATGACTTAGAAACGAATTGGAAGGAAGATTATTTAAAGAATACAAACAAAGGTGGATTCTTTTTAGAGAAAGCTGTCAAGAAAATTTGGCTAGAAAACTATTTACAAAACTTGAATCTTGATAATTCTGATAAAGCTACTTATCCGATTATTGTAGTTGTAAGTGACGAGCTAGAAGATGGCGTTTGGACAGGTTCTTTACACGAATGGAAAAAGTATGTTCCAGAAGGGTTTGAGTTTTATGAATTGGCTTCAAATAATAGAATTATGCTTCAAAATTTTGAGCATTTTAAAATGTTAGGAGAACCAGTTGATAAAATTTCAATCAGAGAAGTAAAACAGAAAGGGAATTACTTTTTACCAATTTCTATTAAAAATGGAATTACTTTACCCATTACCGAATTTGATAAAAAAGAAGAAATCACAAGTGCAGATATAGAAGCCTTTGAAAAACTACCAAAATATGCACAGGCTTTGTCTTTGCAAAATCTCAATGAAACAATGGCTTTATATCCAACACAAGCTGAAAAAAGATGGTTAGAGCAAGTTCAAAAAAGTTTTACAGCTCGCATTCTCACACCTGTTACTACCTTTATGGTTTTGGAAACGGAAGCACAACGAAATGCACTTTTGAAAAAACAAGAAGAAGTTTTGAGTGGAAAACGATTATTAGATTTGACAGATGCAAGACGCTCGTCAGAACCTAGTCTTTGGATTTTTATGGCAATTTTTGGAGTTCTGTTTTTGATAAAATATAAAATCAAATCTTGATTCAATGAGTATAAATTTATGAACACATCACTTACAGAGTTAGAAACATATATCAATTCTTATTTTGGCATTCAACAAGCTGAAAAGTTGCGTAAGGTAAGTGATTTGTTTAAACTAACAACACTCAAAAAAGGAGAGTTTTTCCTAAAAGAAAATAAACGTTGTGACAAACTTTGTTTTATCAAAAGTGGTTTGTTACGCATTTATGTTTTAAAAGAAGACAGAGAAGTTACACAATGGATTTCTACAAAAGGTTATTTTGTGACAGATATTTCAGGCTTTATGTTCGAAAAACCATCTCGTTGGAATATGCAAGCCTTAGTAGATACAGAAATTTATATCATAAAAAGAAGTGATTACAATAAAATTGAAAGTATAGAACCCAAGTGGTTTGACTTTGAAAAAATGTTTATTGTAAAATGTTTTGAAATGGTAGAAAACAGAGTTTTTAGTCACCTTTCTATGAATGCAGAAGAAAGATACAATGCCTATTTTGATATGAATAATGAAATTTTTAATCAAGTTCCTTTACAATATATTGCTTCTCTTTTGGGAATGAGTCCTGAAACATTGAGTAGAATTCGAAAAAAACAGCTTGAATTATAATCTATCTAACAAATAAAGGATAGAATTTTCTTGATATAGATCAAGAAATTGAATTTTGATAAAACGGATATTTGTCTTATTCAACTAAGAAACAAATATCACCTACATTAAAAACATTATGGCTTATCAAATTCAAACGTCGATTATCATCCATTCTCCTGCTCAAAAAATCTGGTCAATTCTGACAGATTTTAAAAATTACCCAAATTGGAATCCATTCATAAAATTTATAGAAGGAAATCCAAAAGTAGGAAATAAAATAACAGCTAAAATTCAGCCTCCTGATTCTAATTTAATGACCTTTATGCCAAAAGTTCTTGTTTTTGATGAAAATAAAGAATTTGTTTGGTTAGGAAATTTACTTTTTAAAGGATTATTTGATGGAGAACATCATTTTAAGCTCATCGACAACCAAGATGGAACAACTACATTTATTCAAAACGAAAATTTTAAAGGTTTGCTTGTTCCTATTTTCAAAAGTCAGTTAGATAAAAATACTAGAAAAGGCTTTGAGTTGATGAATCAAAAACTAAAAGAATTAGCTGAAAAACTATAAAATAAGACTGATATTAAAACATAAAACTTAATTTTGTAATTATATATCAGTAAAATCAAACTAGAATTAAGTTACGTTTTAATGAAAAAAGCAGCCATCATAGGAGCAGGAATCGCAGGAATAGGAACAGCTATTCATTTAGCCAATAAAGGATATAAAGTAGAAGTTTTTGAAGCAAATAGTTATGCAGGTGGAAAACTGTCAGAGTTTTGGAAAGATGGTTTTCGTTATGATGCTGGGCCTTCTCTTTTTACGCTTCCTGAGCGTGTGGAAGAATTGATTTTGAAGTCTGGAAAGAAAGTAGAAGATTATTTTTCGTATAAAAAACTAGAAACCATCAATAAATATTTTTGGGAAGATGGAACAAAATTAGAAGTCAGCGCAGACATAGAAACTTTTGCTAGTCAGCTAGAAGAAAAAATTGGCGAACCCAAAGAAAACGTGTTGAAATTTCTCAAAAACAGTAAAGAAAAATATGATTTGACAGCTGATTTATTCCTTACTCGTTCGCTTCATAAAGTAGAAACTTTTTTTAATAAAACGGCACTAAAGGCAGTTTCACAAATTTGGAAATTAGAGCTTTTCAAGACAATGAACCAAGCAAATAGCTCTAAATTTGAGAAGGAAAAAACGGTTCAGCTTTTCAATCGATATGCCACTTATAACGGTTCTTCGCCTTATGTTGCACCTGCACTTTTGAATGTAATTCCTCATTTAGAGTTTAATAAAGGAGCTTTTTTGCCAAATGGTGGAATGTTTGACATTACTAAAGCTCTTGTAAAATTGGGAGAAGATTTGGGTGTAAAATATCATTTTAATAAAAAAATAGAGGAAATAATTATTGATAAAGCAAGTGATAGAATTACAGGAATAAAAGTCAAAGATTCTAAAATAAAAGATGCTCAAATAGAAAATTTAGATTTTGATGTAGTTGTTTCGAATATGGATATTGTTCATACCTACAAAAAATTATTACCAAAAGAAAAAGCTCCAGAGTTTTTATTACAACAACAAAAATCGTCTTCAGCACTCATTTTTTATTGGGGAATGAATGCTGAATACAAAGAATTAGATTTACATAATATCTTCTTTACTAAAGATTATAGAAAAGAATTTAATGCTCTCTTTAATGGAAAAACACTCTACCAAGACCCAACAGTTTATATTTTTGTTTCTTCTAAACATATCAAAACCGATGCTCCAAAAGGCTGTGAAAATTGGTTTGTAATGATAAATGCACCTCATAACTTAAACGACGGTTCGCAAGACTGGGATGGTTTGATAAAAAAGGCAAAACAAGATATTATCAAAAAATTGGAACGAATACTCATGCGAAATGTAGAAGAAAATATTATTTCAGAATCCATTTTAGACCCACGGAAAATCGAACTCAGAACGTCATCTTTAGGAGGCTCTTTGTATGGCAATAGTAGCAACAATCGTTATGCAGCTTTTTTAAGACATGCTAATTTTTCCAAAACAAAAGGTTTGTATTTCTGTGGGGGAAGTGTGCATCCAGGGGGAGGAATTCCACTTGCTTTATCGTCTGCCAAAATTGTGGGAGAAATGATTGAAAATGCTTAACTTTAAGGAAGTTATGTCTTTTTTTGTTTCCTGTAGTGTTTAAAAACCTTTTACTTTTGAATTGGTTTTGTAGATTATCACTAAACAAAATGAAAATTATGGTTTTATATGAAGTGGAAAATGCCTTTCTGTTCTATGATAGAGAGTATGATATGATTTCTTTTAAATGGTTAGGAGCTGTAGCTGATGAAGAATACAGAACAGCAGTAAAAATTGCTTATGAGAAAACCGTAGAACTTGAAGTTACTCGTTGGCTCACTGATACAAGAGAAGGAAAAGTAGTTTCAACTGAGGCACAAAAATGGATGATTACTGATTTTATACCTAATTATATTTCTAAAAGTTCGCTTCGAAGAGTGGCTTTTTTAGTTTCTAAAGATGCTTTTAGACAAGAATACATTGATAAAGTCAAGAGATCATTTGGTGACTATCAAATAGAAGTTTTTGAAGACCCTAAAAAAGCTAAATTATGGCTAACTAGAATGTATAGCAAAAAAGAAGACATAGAAAATGAATTGAGAATAAAAGCAAGGCAAGAAAAATAGTTCTAGCATTTATAAATATTAGATAAAATGGATATATCTATACCACAACATTGTTTTCAAGAGTGGGATAAAATGAAACCAAAAGATGGAGGAAGATTCTGTGATATTTGTAAAATGTTTGTAGTTGATTTTTCTCAAATGACAAGAGAAGAAATAATAGATTATAAGCAAAAGACAGAAGGAAAACTTTGTGCAAAAATATCTACCTATCAGCTTACTACACAATCTACTCTCAAAACAAATCTTTATCTTAATAGCCTAAAGTCTATAAATAGAGAACTTGCAGACTCTTTCAATTACCTATTTTTACAAGGACAAGTTATTGATGGAAATGCAAATGGTATTCCAAATGTTATGGTTAATTTTAGTTGTGAGAAAGGAATACAAACTATTACTCATTTCGAAACAACAACAAGTACAAATAAGGATGGAGAATTCTCTTTTTACCTTCCAATTTCTATAGAAAATAATCAGTATAATAAAGATGTTTGGTTAAGTAATAGAAATAAAAGAGGATTATTTGTAGTTAAAAAAGAAGGCTTTGAAGAATATATCACTGACTATGAATTAAGATATGAAGCAAATAATTTTGTAAAATTACAAAGCAATACTTTTTTAAGAAAAGGTGATGATACTGAAATATATAAAGAAACTGTTTATGGAATGGTATATCAAAAGTTAGAGTCATTTATTCTTTCACCTATATAATCTAATTTGTAATATATTTATCAATAATTCGTATCTTTTTACTTTCATATAATGACTAGTACCACCTATACTTAATTAAGTATATAAATCTATGAAATAAAAAAATGTCTATTCTCCCTTTAAAAAACAACCTCACAAATCGCAGAGATTTTCTAAAAAAAGGCTCACTGACTGCTGCTGCATTACTTACAGGAGGTTTTTCTGCTTGTTCGTCTGAAAATATAATAAAAGAAAAACAATCTGATGTTCCTATCACCTCTGATGAGGTTTTTGAGTGGCAAGCAACTACTACTTGGCCTCCAAATTTTCCTGTTTTGGGAGAAGGAATTATAAAGATGGCTAAGGAAATTGAGATTTTATCAGCAGGAAGACTCAAAATTACTGTTTTTGGAGGTGGTGAACTCGTTCCTGCTTTGGAGGCCTTTGAAGCTGTTTCTTTGGGAGGTGTTCAGATGGCGCATGGTGCAGCGTATTATTGGGCTGGTCGTTTGCCTGCATCCTCGTTTTTTACGGCTGTTCCTTTTGGAATGAATGCCCAACAAATGAGTGCTTGGCTTTTTTATGGGGGTGGTTTGGAACTGTGGAGAGAACTCTATGAACCTTATAATTTGATTCCTTTTCCGTGTGGAAATACTGGCGTACAGATGGGAGGTTGGTTTAACAAACAAATTAATACACCTGATGATTTGAAAGGCTTAAAGATGAGAATACCTGGTTTGGGTGGAAAAGTGATTTCTGCTGCTGGTGGTTCGGCTGTCACAGTGGCTGGTGGCGAACTTTATACAAACTTAGAACGTGGTGTAGTGGATGCTGCTGAATGGATAGGTCCTTACCACGATTATAATATGGGTTTTCATCGTGTTTCGAAGTATTATTATTATCCAGGATGGCACGAACCAGGTTCTGTTTTAGAACTTATTGTAAACAAAAAAGCCTTTGAAAAATTACCTTTAGACTTACAAGAAATCGTAAAAACGGCAGCTTTAAAATACAACTCTTTGATTTTATCAGAATTTGAAGCAAAGAATAATTTTTATCTACAAAAAATCCTTAAAGAAGCTCCAAATGTAGAATTAAGACAATTTCCAAAAGAAGTTTTGGATTTATTAAAAGAAAAAACAACAGAGATTTTAGATGAAATTGCTGCAAAAGATGAGTTTGCTGCCCGTGTTTATGAGAGCTTTAAAACCTTTAAAAAGCAAGTCAAAAAATGGGGTGAAGTTTCGGAATGGTCTATTGTGGATTTTTTGTAGAATGAATTGAAACAGGGTCTATACTAATACTTTAAATCTGTCAGACTCAGAATCAATGTATTTTTTATTCTTCTTTGTGTCTATTAATGTGAGGTGGTGCATATTTCATTCTACTATATGATTCTCCTTTATATCCTTCCCAAATAATACAACGTATTCCAAACTCTAATACATATCTGTACTTCGATGTATTTTGTATTTACTAGAGATTAAATCTGTTTCTTTTATTATTTCATAATTACCATTGTATTCACTTATGGCTTTATTTTTTTTAGTAAAAATCCAATTTTTAGTTTTGATAATTAATAAAGTTGCTTCATTTTTGCCAAAATCTGATGGTATAGATATGCTCTTTTCAGTATGTTTAGATATTTTTGCACTATTTTCTAATAAAACTAAGCTAATTTTTACCTAAAAAAGTCCTAAAAAATAGATTATGTAATTTATCATTATGTAATTTTATTGTATAAAGCGTAGATTTTCAGCGTATTATGACTTTGTTAAAGAATCTATTTTTTAAATTAAAAAAAACTAATAGTATCTTTCGAGTGCTCTAAAATTGGATTTTTTATATAAATAGTAAGGATAATTAACCTTTATAATAAACACAGTTGCATTATTTGGCTGAAATTTAATTTTACCAAATTTAATTTTGACTTATTAATCACAATCACACAACTCAAGTAATAAAAACATATTAATCAGTATTTGATTCTGCAATATTAAGCCCTATATTTGGAGTATACTAAAACAAGGAATTATACAAAACTTCTTTATCACTCTTAGTTTTGTCTTTCCATTAAACTATTTCAAGACCCTTGTTTTTTTATTTAAAATTATAATATACTTTTACACTTCAAAAATTTTACGCTATGAATACTCAAAATAACTCAAAGCAAATTGATGCTCAAAATGAGCTTTTTGCAGAATTAGAAAATGAACTTCTTACTGAAGAATTAGAAGAAAGACTAGAAATGACTACTAGTGCAAGTACAGAAGATAACGATCCACCAAAACTACCTGGTTAATACTTAAGTGTTTTAAAATAGGTCGAACTTATCTATATATACTTTCAAAAAATAAAATATGTGTTTAATTAATTAATGAGCCTTATCTAATGTAATTAGATAGGGCTTTTATATTTATAAAATTTAATTTTTCATAAATAACTTCTTTTTAAACATCAAAACGAACTATTACTTTATTAAATTTGTTTTTAGTTCTATGTATTTCATTAGAACAATTTTGTGCTTTTATTTAATTAACTTTTTTATTCACAATCATGTTAGAATTCGATCAAGACGAATATTATATTGGGGGCATTTCTGCACTCTCACTTTCAGAAAAATATGGAACTCCTTTGTATGTATATGATGCAAAGAAAATGGAAACACAATACAAACAGCTTTGTAAGGCGTTTTCAAAAACCAAAATGAAGGTACACTATGCTTGTAAAGCTCTTACAAATATTTCGGTTTTGAAATTCTTCAAATCTTTGGGTGCAGGGTTAGATACTGTGTCTATTGAAGAAGTTCAACTTGGTCTTTTAGCTGGTTTTGAGCCTTCTGATATTTTATTTACACCGAATTCAGTTGCATTAAGTGAAATAAATGAGGCAGTAAATTTGGGGGTACAAGTAAATATTGATAGTATTTCAGTTTTAGAAGAGTTTGGACATCAATGGGGAGGAAAAGTTCCTGTTTGTGTACGTATAAATCCTCACTTGATGGCTGGTGGAAATGCAAAAATTTCTGTGGGGCATATAGATTCCAAGTTTGGAATTTCTTTATATCAAATGCGTCATGTGCAGCGTATCGTAGAAGCCTATAAAATGAAAATTACAGGACTTCATATGCATACAGGTTCTGATATTTTAGATGTAGAAGTATTTTTGAGAGGATTAGATATTTTATTAGAAACAGCAGAAGATTTCCCAGATTTAGAATATATAGACATGGGAAGTGGTTTTAAGGTAGCATATAAAGAAAATGATATTACAACTGATATTGATGCCTTAGGTGAGCAAGTTTCAGAGCGTTTTAATGAATTCTGTGCATCGTATGGAAGAGATTTGACACTCGTTTTCGAACCTGGAAAATATTTGGTAAGCGAATCTGGAACATTTCTAGCTTCAGTAAGTGTTCTCAAAACAACTCCTACGGCTGTTTTTGCTGGTCTTAATTCAGGTATGAACCATCTAATTCGTCCTATGTTTTATGAGGCTTATCATCATATTACAAATATTTCTAACCCAACAGGAGTTGCCAGAATTTATAATGTGGTAGGTTATATTTGTGAAACGGACACCTTTGGTGCAAATCGTAAACTCTCAGAAGTAAGAGAAAATGATGTTCTTGCTTTCCAAAACGCAGGTGCGTATTCTTTTATGATGTCTTCTAATTATAACTCTCGTTTTCGTCCTGCTGAAATCTTAGTATATGAAGGAAAAGATTATCTTATTAGAAAAAGAGAAACCTTTGAAGATATTACAAGAAACCAAGTAGAGATGGATTTTTCAACTATTTCTGTTGCAAATAAAAATAAAGAGGAAGTAATTTCCTAGGTGATGATAATAATAAACCAAAAAATGATTTGTCTACTATTATTTATTATTAGGCAAATCATTTTTGTACAGACACTTTTAAAACTCAATAATCTGAGATAACAAATATTCAATCGAAGCCCAAGTATTATTCAAAATATAAGGAATTTCAATTTCTTTAAGCCATGTTACTTTTTCTATTCCTTCTTCAATTTGTGGTTGTGGTGTGCTTTCATCTTCTGTGCTCATCTCAAACCAGTAGGTTTTTTTGATAATTTCTTTTCCTTCGTATGTATAAATATGGTAAGTAGTAGGCAATTCTTTTACAATTTCTGCTTTTACTCCACACTCTTCTTCCACTTCTCTAACAGCAGCTTCTGCATTGGTTTCATTTTCTTCTAAATGTCCTTTTGGCAAATCCCATTTTCCATTTCTAAAAATCCAAAGTTGTAGAGTATTACGAATAACCAAACCTCCAGCAGCTTCTCTGATTTTGAATTTTTTAGCAAACTCTTCAAATGACTTTGCTATATCATCCGTTTTTATATAAGCTCTAGTAAAATCAGTTCTTGTTTTTAAAGAAAGGTATAATTTATAACTGTCTTTTATTTTTTCAGTTTGCAAAATACGTCCTCCTGTTACTTCAGGATATTCATTGACAAATTCTAAATAATTATTTTGAACAAAAATACGCATCGATTTTTTTATTTTTTTTGATAAGATAATAGAGAACTTTTAAATGCAAGAGTTAAAAACTAGAGGTTATACACTACAAAAGTGCAAAAAAAATCCCTTTTAGACTAGTATTTTTTCTTAAAATATAAATATAATCAAATTTTATATTTAAAAAATTACATAAATACTATTTAGTTCTTCTTGATGATTAGTAACCACATAAGTAGCTTATTTGTTGATTGATAAATATATTTTTTCTAAAGAGTTAGAATATATGGAATAAAATGATTAAATTAGTTTAGCTACTTATCTAGTTAATTGACTTACTGAATAAAAAAATGATGTAAAAATAGATAAAGAAGTAGTTTAAGAATTAGGAACTTAAATAAAATAACCAAAAATAAACTAATAATTCGATTAAGATTGTATTTTAATTTACTGAAAAGATATGTCCATACCAGAAAAGGGAGTAGAAATTCCCAATAAAACAGAAGAAGCAAAAAAAGAACAAGGACTTACAGAACAACAATTAGAACAGGAAAAAAATGATATTTTGCAACGCTATCGCCACTTAATGCGATTAGCACGTCCATATATGCAAGGAGATGATGCAAAAAAAATCAAAAAAGCATTTCAGATAGCAACCGAAGCACACGGAAATGTACGTAGAAAATCAGGAGAACCGTATATTTTTCATCCTATTGAGGTTGCACGAATTGTTGTAGAAGAAATGGGGTTGGGAACAACTTCAATTATTTGTGCTCTCTTGCATGATGTTGTTGAAGATTCAGATATTCCTCTCTCAAGATTAGAAAAAGAGTTTGGAAGCCGTGTTGCCAAAATTATTGATGGACTTACAAAAGTGCCTAGTGATATGTTTGGGCAAGAAAAATCTCAACAAGCCGAAACATTTAGAAAAGTTCTTTTGACAATTTCGGAAGACATTCGTGTTGTTCTTATCAAAATTGCAGACCGTTTGCACAACATGCGTACACTAGAAAGTATGCCAAGTGCAAAACAACTCAAAATAAAAGCAGAAACACAGTACATTTATGCTCCTCTTGCTCACCGTCTAGGGTTGTATAACATTCGTTCCGAACTCGACGATTTGTCTTTAAAGTATTCCAACAGAAAGGCATACAATGAAATTGTTGAGCATATCAAAAGAACTAAAGCTTCTCGTACTCGTTTTATTAATGAATTTAAGAAGCCAATTGAAGAAGAATTAGCACGCCAAGGACTTGATTTTGAAATTAAAAGTAGAATGAAATCTATTTCTTCTATTCAGAAGAAAATGGTTAAGCAGCAGATTCCTTTTGATGAAGTTTATGATTTGTTTGCTATTCGTGTTATCCTAAATACAGGAGTAGGAGAGGATGAAAAAGCTGCTTGTTGGCGCACCTACTCTGTCGTAACTGATTTTTATCAACCTAGTCCACAGCGTTTGAGAGATTGGATTAGCGCACCCAAAACGACAGGTTATGAATCACTTCATACGACTGTTATGAGTAAAAGAGGACAATGGGTAGAAGTACAGATTCGGACACATAGAATGGATGAAATAGCCGAAAAAGGATATGCAGCACATTGGAAATACAAAGGAGGTACAGATAAGAGTGAATCTAGTATTGAAGGTTGGATTGCTAGAGTGAGAGAGAGTATTGAAAACAAAGACCTGTCTGCATTAGAGTTTATTGATGAGTTTCAGAATAACTTCTTTAGTGATGAGATTTATGTCTTTACACCAAAAGGAGATTTAAAAGTTTTGCCTCAACAATCTACTATTTTGGATTTCGCTTTTGATATTCATTCAGAGATTGGTGAACGTTGTATGGGTGGCAAGGTAAATCATAAACTTGTTCCTCTTAATTACGAACTTCAAAATGGTGACCAAATAGAAATATTAGTTTCCTCTAAGACAAAAGTAAGTGAAGATTGGCTCTCTTATGTTCGTACCTCAAAGTCAAAACAACTTATTCGTCAGGCTCTTAAAAAAGACCAAAAACAAGTTATTGAAGATGGAAAAGATATTGTAAAACGAAAACTCAAACAACTCAAGCTTGAATTTAATGACGAGACTGTCAATCAACTTTTAGATTATTTTAGTTATAAATATGCTTCTGATTTTTATTATGCTGTTGGCAAAGGAAAAATTGAGCATACACAAATTAAAAAGTTTAAAGAAGAAGACGAGCAATACAAAGCTTCAAAAGTAAAACCAAAGAAAGAAACTAAAGCACACAAAAAGAAGAAAAAAGATGATATTCTTCTTATTGGTGGAGATTCTACCATAGAATTTCACTTATCTAAATGTTGCCATCCAATACCTGGTGATGATATTTTTGGACTTACTACAAGTGGACGAGGAATCCGTATTCATAGAACAGACTGTCCGAATGCTGTTGCAATTATGGCATCCTATGGAGACAGAATTATTTCTGTAAATTGGGCTAGTCAGAAATCACAGACATTTGAGGTTCTTCTTACCATTATTGGAGCTGATAGAATGGGACTTGTCAATGATGTTACTCGTATTATTTCTAATCAAAATAAAGTTAATATTTGTGGAATTAGTTTTGATATTCATAAAGAAACAGTATTTGAGGGAAAAGTTCGTCTGCGTGTCTTAAATACTGAGCAAGTACAAAAACTAATTATGGAACTCAAAGAACTTGATGGAGTCGTACAAGTTATGAGGCAGGATGAAGATGAAATTTTGACTGATTAGAATTTTTAATAAAAAAGAATAACCTTAGTCCAAAAAAGACTAAGGTTATTTTATGATTATTTTCCAAAACAGAAAAACAACCTTTCCAATTTGAAAAACAAGATGTTGTAAAAATTTTGTCAAAAAAACAAAATACTCTTATCTGGGCTTTAAATGGCTATTTTTTATGATTAGAAATTATTTTCTTATCTATTTTGCTATTGGCAAGCCTATTGAAATATATAAGTCAAATGAATGGCTCTCAAAGTAACTGATTTGCAAAACTGAAAAGCTAAGCAAAAATTTTTTAACAGTAACTTTATTTTTTAGGAATCATTCATCAAGAAAGTGAAAATTGAGCAGTATGTGGTTTGTTAGTCAGAAATGATTATTTTTAGCAAATCCTTATTTTTTAACTGTTCAGTTATACTTTTATCATTTTAAGAAATAAGCACAATTCCTTTTTATTGGTTTAATAAGGCAAATGCTTTCTACTATTCTTCTTGTATCTAAAAATATATAAATCTGAAAGAGCAACTTCTTTATTTTCTCTATCTGATTTTTTTATTTGAATGTAAAATGTATGAAAATATTCTTCATTAATTTTATCTAATAGTTTTACAGCTCTTTCATTTCCATCATCAGCAATATAATTCCAAAAATGTTCTCCAAAAGGTGTTACCAAATGTTCATATATAGAAGTAGTATCAAAATGAGATAGAAAACAAGCGTTCTTTAGTTTTATAGCATTTATAACTGCATCTGCATCATCATAATTGATAATAGTTATTCCATTTACTTGAAATAACATTTTCTTTATCTTCCCTGTACTATCAAATTTTTCTTTTGAAGAATAATCTCCATTCAAAAAACCGATTCCCATAGGATATATAATTTTACTTTTTGTTTCTCCATTTCTGTCTTTTATGTAAGTCAAGACTTTAGGAAGTTTTATTTTTATCCAATCTCCTTCTTTCCCTTTCCAAACTGTGTTTGGATCATTATCAATCAAATATTCTGCATTTTCGGCTGATGAAGAAATTGATGTAATTGGAAAAAATTCATATTCTCTCTTCAAATTGTTTGCAATTACTCTTCTTTGATTATTGTAAATAACAGCTAAATAAGAACGTTTCTTGAGGTCGAAATCTTTAGTTTTGAATGTATAAACTCCCTTTTCATTTTTCAGATTTTCTAATCCCTCAATTTTTGGATTGCATTCATGTTGATACAGATCTGATAAATCTATTATTACAGAAAAGTCTTTTACAATTCCATCTGCCCAACTACTTGAAGGAAATAAATCATAAACAAATTGCCTTTCAGAAGGAGTAGGAATAAATCCAAAACCATAATAATAATCGCTTCTATAATTTTGAATAGCATATATTACAGTAAGTGTTTGGATAGCTTCTTTTTCAAAGTCTAATTTTAGTGCATACCATTGCCTATCTATTTTACTTTCCACAAAATGTACTGTATTATTATAGTTATGACCTCTTTTGCTTTGATAGTCTTCTTTTACTCTCCAATATGTATATTTTTGACGAACATCATTAACCCAAATATCAAAATTTAGAAGACTTATGTAATCTTTAGTTTTCCAAGGTTCTTCATACATATCCACAGGAAAACCATAATGTACAGACTGTGTATTTCCATTATTTTTCAAAAAATAAGTAACTTCAATAAACGTAGTATCACTTACTATTTTTATTCTCAAATCTTCTTTCAAAAGTGAAATATCAGCTTTTTGAAGTAAACGAATATTGCCCGTTTTTTTGAAATAATTTTCATCTACAACTCCTCCGTTTGCAAAAGCTAGAGAGAAATTTAGGAAACATAGAAGGAAAATTAGAATTATGTTTTTCATAGAAAAATAATTGATAGGGTCATTAAACTTTGATAGTAGTTCTGATTGTGTTTGAAACTATTGTGATAGTCTAACAGACTACTAACAAAGTTTTTATACAAAAGAAAAACGCTATAAATAATTGAAAATTTCATTTGTACTCACCTCACCATTGTTGATCTCCCCAACAACGACAAAAGAATCAAAAAATAAACCCAATTAAAAGTCCTATCAAAATCAAAAAAGGAGCAGGTATTTTTGTAAATTGAAGAATCAGAAAAGTAGTGAGCATAATACTAACATTAACAGGCGATTTTTCGATAGGTTCTAAAAGCAAAAAAGCTCCTGCAATTACTAAACCTGCACTTGCGCCATTTATTCCTTCTAAAGAAGCCTTTACAGGACGGTATTTTTTGAGTTGTTCCCAAAAACGAATAACAAAGAAAATCAAAAACATTCCAGGTAAAAAAACGGCTATTGAAGCTGTAAAACCTCCTAGTATTCCACCCAAAATTCCTCCGAAAGCTCCTCCAAAAGCACCACTAAAGAAAGTTCCAAAATAGCCAGAACTAGCTAAAAAAGAGGTTTGCAACCAAGAAAGACGCTTGTACATCGTCAGCGCACCTACAAAGGCAGCAAACGAAAACACAGGACCTGGCACAGCTTGTACAAGCGCATAACCAGACAAAAACTCATCGGCAGTCAAGAACTGTTTGAAAGTTACAAACTCAGTATAAAGCACAGGAATAAGAACCTGTCCACCTCCAAAAATAAGACTTCCATTTCTATAAAAATTTTCAAAAATAAGTAACAAAACGCCTTTTGTAGCATTTCCTAAAATAGCCACCCCAATAAAAACACCTCCATACAAAATCAAGAAACGCCACCGAATATCAAACTTTTGTTTTTCTTCTTTTTCTTCTTTATCAAATTTTATGGCTGTTACTAACCCACCAGCAATCAAAATCAGAGGAAAAACCCAAGGCGTTCGATAAAAATAAGAAGTTATTCCAGCCAAAATCATGAGTATGAAAGCAGTCTTTGTCTTGACCACCTTACGAGAAATTCGCAGCGCAGCAAAAGACACAAAACCAATTGCCATAGGTTGAATAAAACGAGTAAAATCTAATGAAATTTCTTGTTTTTGAATATAAGCCAGTCCAATGGCAGCAGTAGTCATCAGAATTGTTGCAGGCAAAATCCAAACTAAAAGTGTCCAAAAAGCAAGATATGTTCCTCCTCGTTTGTAGCCTACAGCCATCAGAGTTTGAGTAGAAGTAGGACCTGGCAAAATCTGACAAAGGGCATTTAGCTCAATGAGTTCGGCTTCTGTTAAATATCCTCGTTTGACTACCAAAATATCCAAAAACATAGCTATATGTGCTTGAGGACCTCCAAAAGCAGTTAGAGCAAGAAGTAAAATATCCTTCAAAAAAATATAATTACGTAATTTTTTCACGTTCAGCTACGTCTATAAAAAATAATCAATACTAATTTCTGACAAAAATACAGTTTTTGATTCGAATAAGAATGTTTTTGTGATTTTAGATAAGTTAAACTATAAAGCTAAAATAAAACGGTATTTTTGCAGTAAATACGAAAATTAAAATCAAAATATAAAATTATGAATCCAATTTTGGCGATGATAAAGTCGCAAGAAGGAAAAAAGCTAGGAGCAATGAACCCACCTCTTTCTCAATGGCTTGACGGAAGACTTATTTCTGCAAACGAAGGAGAAATGGAAATGGAATATGAAGTACGTGAAGAAATGACAAACCCTGTAGGTATTTTACATGGTGGAATTCATTCGGCTATCATGGATGACCTTATCGGAATGTCTTGTTTTTCATTGGGTCTTCCACAGGTCTATTTGTCAGTAAATCTGACTGTTGATTTTTTAGGACAAGCAAAAATAGGTGATAAAGTAATTGCAAAAACTATTTTGGTCAGAAAAGGAAAAACAATGATAAACTTTTCAGCAGAAATTCATCATTCAGTAACAGGTCAGCTTATCAGTCGTGCTACTTCGAATATGGTAAATTCGGGTATGCAATCGGCTTGGGCAAAAGAAGAAGAGTAAAAGCAAACTTTAAAAACAACAGAATACAACCATTTTGAGATTGTTTCATTCTTATTTAGACACTTTAACTTTGTTAAGGGGCAAATTTGTTCAAAAGTGTCTGAGAGTTGGTTTTATTGATGAAATTTTGCCATAAACAAGTTTTTAAAAAAACCTTGTTGAGACTTCATCATCAATGCCCCTTGATACTCTTATCTTTAAACCCTCAACAAGTTGTTACATAATCATTTATGAATCCAATACAAATACTCAAAGCAGCAATAGATAGAAAAAATCCTGATTTATGGGACAAAGAGATTATTCTATCAAGAAATGAAATGCTTGTTCAGACAGGCAATATTGATAATTGGATTTATTATGTAGAAAGTGGTGCATTAAGAATTTGTGTAGAAAGTGAAAATGAAATTCATACTACTCGTTTTGCATATCGTGGTTCGCTTGTTACAGTTTTGGATTCTTTTTTTAGAAATGTTCCTACTATTTATTCTATTGAAGCAATCCGAAAATCAAAAGTGGTTCGGATAAATGCAACTGATTTTAAAGATTTCCTTTTATCAAGTACAGAATACACAAACCTTTGGCGTATGCTTTTAGAAGAACTTGTTTTACAACAATTGGAAAGAGAAGTTGATTTATTAAATAATTCCCCTGTTGAACGTTATAAGCGTGTTTATGAACGAAGTCCACAACTTTTTCAAGAAATTCCTCATAAATATATTGCAGCTTATCTTCGAATGACTCCCGAAACATTTAGTCGTTTGCATTCAAATCATAAATAAAATCACTTACTTTGCAGGGCTTGTCCATTTATTGTTTTTGACACGAAAACGCCAAGGCAAATCTTTATCTTCTTGAGCATAATCAATATTGACACGAGCAGATGCAATAATTTCATTCTCTTCAATTATTTCTCTTCTATCTTCTATCCAAATACGATTTTCTGTCAAATCTTGTCCATAATCAAAAAGGTCAATTCCCATTGCAATAGAAAGAACTCCAGGTCCTGCTGTGAGGTTTCGTTTTAATTTGAGCTTTCCATCTTTATCTTTGATTTTCTCCATTTTTCTGCGTTCTAACATCGTTTCGACTCCCTCAATAGGTTCAAGAGCACGAATCAAAACAGCATCAGCTTTTCCATACTCATTGGTTACAATATTGAAAAGTTTGTACATTCCATATACTAAATATACATACGCCACACCGCCTTCCTCAAACATAATTTTGGTGCGCTCTGTTTTCTTATTCAGATGTGCATGACAGGCTTTATCAATCGCACCACAATAAGCTTCTGTTTCTACTATTTTGCCAACTGTGATTTTATCATTTATATCAGTTACTAAATACTTTCCTAACAGCTCTCTAGCAATTTGAACAACATCAGAACGAGTATAAAATGATTTTGGGAGCTTTTTGGCTTGTAACATATCTTTAAAATAAATTAATTTTTTCTATTAGTCTATAAAATATTTAATGTAAACTCAGTCTTAGCAATTATCATATATTTTTACTTTACTCTATGCCAAAATTACTAAATAAAGGCTGTGGATAATCAGTAAACTCAAACTTAAGTGAGTTGTTTGTTACATTTGTAATCATTAAAATACACAAAGAAGAAATCATTAAATAAAAACCTATAAAAAAGAAAAATCAGACAATCTAGAGACTGTCTGATTAATATATAATTTATCTAAATACCTTTAACGTTATTTCAGGACTAAAAATTTATCTCATAATATATATTTTACCTATATTTTTCTTGAACAGATTATCTTTTGCTGTTTCTCTGTGTTCAAAATTAAGTTGATTATCACGAATATCTACTTTATAAAGATAGACACCATTAGCAAGTTTATCACCATACTCATCTGTTCCGTCCCATGTAAAGTCAGTAACATTGTCCCCGATTCGGATTGCTCCTAGTTCGTCTTTTGTAATCGTTCTGACTATTTTCCCTGTAATAGTCATAATCTGAATACGAATATCATCAGGAACTTCTGCACCTGTTAGTGTAAATACAAAGTGCATTTTGGTAGAAAATGGATTTGGATATGGATAGAAATGAGTTAAAGTTGATTTATTAATCACCTCAAAATTAACTTTATAATCTTCTGCACCTGCCTTATTTCCACTTACATCTTGTGCTTCTACAGATAATGTATATTTTCCATCTTCCAAACGCTCAGGACGATATTCTAAACGGAAATTATTATCCTGTGAAGCAAAATACTGTACATTTTGTCCATCATAGTTCAACCTTACTCGTTCACAACTATCACATTTACTCAAATAAAGATTTATTCCAACAGTATCTTGTCGTACTAAAAACTTATTTTCATCACGAAGTTGGATAGAAATAAGAGGTGTCGGTGAAATTACGTCTCCATCCATAATTTTAATTCCATCAAAAGCAACATCTAAAACTGGGTTTACATTATCAGGTATTACAGTAAAATTAGCTTGCAAGATATTGTTTTCATAAAGCTGTTCGCCCTGTATTCTTGGATTTATAAATACGGTCAATAAATTATCTCCAAAATACTCTAATGAATAAAACTTTGCATCAAACAAAAGCTCTTCATTCCTAGCTAAAGAACTTAATGTGTCATAGGATTCTGTTGTAATTCCTGTTGTAGCATTTCTGACAGTATAACGAACAACCAAAGGACTTACAAAGTCATTGCCTGAAATATTACGAAAACGGAAACGAATATCTACCGAATCGCCAGCCGAAACTTGAAGATTTGTATTTTGACGATAAGAAAGTGTATCATACAATAAAATTCCCTCAGGAACTTCTCTATAAATAACTTGCCAACGATCTAGTTGTGGAGAAGTTTGATCTATTGAATCACTAAGAGTTGCACGTAATCTCAAATATGGATATTGATTAGCATTTATCTGACTAAGTTGAAAATTGTCTTGAGTTACATCTTGAGCAAGAATACTTTGAGAACCTGTGAAGTTTTCTCCTAATACATCTATTTTCCATTTGTCATTTCCACTTGCACGTACTTTTCTAAACATATTTCCCCAGTCAGCAGCAGGACCAATTAATGATGATGTTACAATTCCTTTATCTGAAATACCTGAAATTGTGAATGTTTCATTGATTACATCGTTACGAGTTTTTAGATTTACAATCATTGCACTCCCTGCTGGCGCACCTTTTCTACCTACTATTATGAATGCAGACCCATCTGGCAATGCTCTCAATGCACTGTTTTGTTCAGCAGAAAGACCTAATTCTACAAGACGATTTAATTGTGAGCCTGTTCTACTAACTGTTACAGAGTTCATCATGATTACATAACTTCCCTCTCTAAGATTATTAAAATAATCATTGAGTTCATTGGTCTGAAAGAAGATAGGAGGAATTCCTGTTGCTGCTAGTGAAGCTCCACAAGCTTCTTTAGGATAGGGATTGTATATCGTTCCTGTACGTTGATCTATTGCAAGTGCAATTAATCTATTATCATAACAATCTCCATTTACTAATTCGACACCATTCATTTTGATATAATATTTTCCTGCTTGTGAAGAAAACCTTCCTGCTGCTTGTATTTCGAAATTGAGTTCATAAGGTTTAAACTCCCATTTGCGAGTCTGTTCTGTATAAGTAACTCCTTCAAAAGTAGCTTTTTCAAATTGAGCCACATGGCTTTGAGACCACCCAGCAGGGCTATTATTAATGTAAATAAAAGATGAAGTTGCCCATTCAGGATTATCATCTCCTTCTGGTTCTGCATAACGAACACGCCAATAATAGACTGTACTATCTCTCAAAGCAGGTAGACTTACATTCCATTCAGTTGTGATATAGTCTTGTAATACAATCGATTTTTTCACGCTACTATTGAACAAATGTGTTGTGTCAAGCTCGTATTCATAGCTTCTTACGTCTGTAAATGGATTATTATTTTGAGCAATCAGCGTAGGAGAAGTCGTATTTACGATGCTATACTCTTTTGGCGCAAGTGTAATCATTGTTCCACGTTGCATAAAATACTCAAAAGAAGCTGAGTTATTTGTTTCGTCGGATTCATCAATTTCCTCAAAGTAATCTAAAAAAACTTCAAATTTATTTAGACCAATTGATTTTGCTTTCACATCTTCTCCTATAAAAATATCATAATAGAGTGTATCTTCACTAGCAATAGAAGGATAATCTTTAACAGCATAAAAATCTGCTGTTCCATCAGGAAATGTCCTTCTGACACGAACAGTTATTCTTTTATTATTAAAATCCATAATTCCTAAATTCTTAGCAGCAATTTTGACTCTAAACTTATCGCTGTTTGCATTGACAAATGTTTCGTTCTCTGAAGGTACAAGGCTTACACGAGAATTGTCTATCATATAATCTGGCTTAGTGATAGGAATAAGACGAACTGCTGGATCACCATGTAGTGTAATTTGTTGTGCTGCTGCTCGTGCAATTTCGTTTTGGACTCCATTTCTTGCCATATAAGTACGTAGCATTTTTTGCATCACTTCTCCTATGGGAAGATTTAGATTTTCTTTTTCTGTAAAAGCCTCTTCATAAAAAGTTTGTGTATAAAGGCGAAGTTGTCCACTAAACCCTAATTCTCCATGAGAAAGGAAAAGAATTGCTCCTTTATCAGCTGTAAGTGTCCAGTCTTCAGCTAAAGATGGTTGAGCACCATAAGGGTTTCCTGTTCCACAACCATTGACTAGTAACATTGGATATTTTCCTTTATTTGCATATCCTAAACGAGGATCACTTGCTTTTCCTACTTCTATATCTGTAAAGTTTACACCTGCATGTCCGAAAAAAGTAATTAGAGAAAGTCCTTCATTAACTTCATCAGAAATATCAATAAATTCTACAAAATCAGTGGTTTTCTTGGAAAGTGTTGTTACTTCTGCCCCCAAGTATTGCCCTTCTGCTATACTTTCAAAACCTTCTACATATCTTTTAAAACTAGCATGTTCAGAAGGAGAATATCCTCCACTAAGATGAAGAAGTTTTTTTCTCCAACTTTGATCACCTTCAATAGTTTCGTGTTCTTTTACCTTATTGAGATAGTCTATTACCTGTTTTGGAGTGATAGCAGAAAGGCGAGCTGTAGCTAGTGCAGGCTCTAAACTAGCATTTCTGAGTCCTGCTGTAAGCATATGATCAGAACCTGGAAAGCCATAAGGCAAAATACTATTGCTATTAGGGTTGGTAATGAGTATTCCTGTACTTTTTCCTAAAATAAATAAAAATTTAGGGTCTCCATTTGTCAGCATATAATTTGCAAAACGACGAATAGAAAGAGGGCTTGTTTCACCATAAGAAAATATATTATAAAGCTGATCTATTTCTACAATAAGAGGTGTATAACTTCCTCCCTCTTGACTAGCACGATAATCTGCGTACGCTTGTGCAGCGTCAGGATATTCTCCAAAACCTTCTCTCAGATTTTTGGCAGTAAGAATAATATAATCTGCATCAAATGCAGTAATAGGTCTAAAATTAGCTCTTGATATTGAAGCTAAAGAAACAGATTTGGCAGTTGAAACAGCATAAATAGTTCGTCTTGTTCCTGTATTAGGAACAATCATTGTTCTTTTATCTTCTACACTATCTGCCTGAATTTCTGTTACATTTTGAGGATCGGTAATATCAAAAAAGCGAACTGATGAAGTAGGATTTTCTATTTCAAGATATGATTTACCTTGTAGGTTGGCTTGTAAATTAAATCTTTTGGCATTTTCTCCATTCATGCGAGTGGCTTGTGGATACTTTGTCCAACCTTCACAATAACTTATTCTACCTCTTCCTGTTAAGTTATATAAATCTTCTGTAATAGTTGTTATTGAACCATCTTGAAAAACACCCAAAGAATCAGGTACTGACTCTGAACGCTCTACTACTTGATAATTTTCAAATTCAACCTCATCGATTACCCTTCTAATTGAATTCATATTATAAACTAGTCGTACTTTATTAGGCTGATTGATACGTCCGACTATTCTTATGCCCACTTCTGCTTCTACCAAACTATCTCCCACATAATCTACAACAGGTAGTGCATCAATACGACGAGGATTATTCAGACCATTTGTAAGCATTATACTTGCAAAGCCTTTTCCCTCTTCCCAATCACTCACTAAACACCCTCTCCCATCAGTCGAAAGAAAACTTAGTGGGTAAAGAGGTCCAAAAGTATAATGAGTTGCGAGTGACTTTTGAGTTTCTTGAATATGAAAACGTTCAGCTTCTAAGCCTTGTGTATTTTGTTCATAATACTTTTGAGTACGTAATCCTTGTTCTGAAACACTTTTTGTATAAGTAAGAAAATAAACAGACGTATTTCCATATAAAGAAAATTCAGGCGTAGGTCGTCCATTCGGATCTGGGTAGAGAAGTTTATCATGTTCGCTATCTCTTTTTTTTCCATAAAACTCTACATAATCTAACGAATCCAAACGTCCATCAATCTCACCTTCTACTTTTATTGGAATCTCTTTTCCGTGATAATACATTTGAAGACGACTAGGGTTTAGAGAAACGGGAATTCCTGCATCTACTAATTCTTGAAAGTTAATTCTGTATATACCATCTTCATTGACAGTAATTTTATAATATACTTTATCATAATCTATCCAGTCCATATACTGACTAAAATCAGATGGAGGAAAATAAAGTTGTGCATTTGCTTTATTAGAAAAGGAAAATAGTATTCCCAATACAAATAAAAATGAATATATATGTTTGTTCATAGCTATGAATGAATATTTTGTAAACCTTAAATTTATTTTTGTTGTGATATTTCTTTACTTGCTAATACTATAAATTAAAATACCTATAATTTACTGTCCTTTTTTACTAGATGTTTTCAAGGAATTTATTTGTTGTTGATTAAACATAAAACGAAGTGAAAAAACATGTGAATAAGGAACAACAGATTGGTCAAAAGCATTTGTAATTGCATAATCAATTACAAACTGTTTAACTACAATCCCTACGCCAAAGTTAGGTTGATATGTCCAAGATTTACTACGGTCAAAATCTGTAACTTGCTGAAAGTTACCTATTCCACCACGCAAATAAACTGTATTTTTGTAATCTAGCTCTACTCCAAAGGTGGGTGCAACAGAGGCAAAATCTCCTTTAATGACTGTATTTCTTTTTCCATCAAAAGTAGTTTCTAATCCTAAACTTCCCATAGCTCCAAATTGTTGATTTTTAGTGCGCCAAGGATAAGAAACTCCTAGTGTAACACGTGGAAGAGTTACTTCTAATGAGTTTGTCGGAATTTCATTTCCAGTTCTAGAAAACGTTTCTCTAACAGCATCACTATTGAAAGAATAGGCATTATATGTTCCTGTAATATCACGTCCCATAATTCCGATTTGCCAATTTTTTATTTGTGTTTGCATTCCTATATCAATTCCAAAGCCCCAAGAAGTAGCAAAAATCCCAGCCGAGCGATGTACTACTTTTGCATTTGCACCCAAATAAATAGGATATTTTTTTTCTGCTCTATATTCTTTTTCTTCTGTTGCCTCTCTTTCTTTTATTTTCAAACTCATAGCCCGAGCATAGGAAAACATAAAAGCATAAGAAGCCTCTGCAAATGAACCTACATTATTATAATCTACATTTCCATTTTCATCTATCAAAAAACGTGTATCAGGAATATCATCAATGCCAAAACGAATAACTGAAAAAGCAATTCTGTTGGTAGAATCAATCGCAGCCGAAAAGCCTGCATAATCATAGTTGGCAATTCCTCCAAAATAAGAAACATGCATGAGAGAGAGTTCGTACTGTTCTCTTGAGCGTAAAAGCCCTGCTGGATTCCAATATGCAGCTGTTACATCATCTGTGAAAGAAACAGGTGTTCCTGACATAGCAAGTCCTCTTGCCCCTACCCCAATAGCTAAAAACTCATTACTATACTTAGGAGCATTTTGAGCTGATGATGATGAAAAAAATACTAGTGCAATCAGAAGAGAGCCAAATAACTTTATATACAGAGTAGAAATAGAATTCATTAATTAATTAAAAAAATAGAATGATAATAAAAGACACGAATAGCTTTATAACTAGTTAGTTATTAAGGTAAATACCTTATATACAAAGATACACAAATCATTAAATTTTATTTTCAATGGAAAGAATTAATAACTTATTTAACAATTTAAATTTTTTGTGCACAACTTATTTTAAATAGCAAAAGGCTTTCCAATACGAATAGTAGAAAGCCTTTTTTTGTATAAAAATAGAACAAAGTAGGATTAATCCCATTCTTTGTCTGAAAATTCTTCTTTCGCTTTACCTTTTGCATCAAACCATTCTGGTAAGCCATACGCATATCCTTTTTTACCAGGTACGTTGTAACTCTGAATACGGTCTTTGAGTTTGTAAAGTGCTGCAGACAATGCTCTATCTACTTGTATTGCACTACGATCACCAATACGGTCATCTTCAAAAGCTAAATCACGCATTTCATATTTGAATAAAAGCTCATTTTTTTCTTGTAATTTGTCTAGGATAAACTTCTCCCATTGGATACGTCCACGACGCATTCCTCTATCACCACTACCACTAAGGCTACTGTGTCTTTCTTCTCCTTTCAGACGTGCAAGCACAGCACGAATATCCTCTGATTCTTTGGTAATTGCAGCCAAACGACGCTCATAACGAGCAGTAATTTCTGCAAGTTGTTGTTCACTAAAATTGACAGATCTTGTCATAACGGTAAAAAATTTGTGTGAAAATCAAGTTATTTTGGGTAAAAAAGCAAAAATTTTTCTCTTACTAAAAAATAACTGGGAATATTTAATAGAGACATTTGTATTCAATTTTAAATTCAAATTAAATATTTCTTTTTTTGCCTGTGAAGACACTTTATAATTCTATTTTTGTTTTTTTAATTTCGATAGTTTGATAAAAATATAAGGGGTATTTTCTCTCTTTTTAGAAATTAATCAACTAATTAAAGCAATATCATTTTTTATGTTTTATATAAAAATGATATTCAAGAATATAATATATAAAATGACTTTGTTGTATGGCAAAAATAACAAAGTTTTTCTAATAACAATAGATTTTGTAAAATTTTTTTAAGATTTTTGATTTTTATTTTATTTTCATTAAATACAACCTAGCTTTTATACTTTAGCTATACATACATCTATTCTTTTATATTTTAATAGTTTTGTGAAACCAAAATAGAAAAATCGCCTTTTATTTTAAATTTTCTATAACAAAACTCCTGTTTTTCTAAAGTGCTTTAGCTGACAAGAACATATTTATTTACCTTATTTAATGATAGATAGAATATCTTGCCTCTAAATTAGAAGTGAATAGAAAAATCTGTCTATTTTAATATACTAATTCAGGAAAAAAGAGATTTTGAAAATTTATTCATAAGCAGTTTTATAAAACTTTTTCTTATATTTTAGCTTTATTGTAATGGGATTTAACAATTCTATTTTTTAACCTTATTTTTTCAAGATTTAATTTTTATTTTTCATTATGGGATTATTTTCATTTATTAAAGAAGCAGGAGCAAAAGTATTTGGCAAAAAAGAGGAAAAAAGACAAGCTCCAGACCCTCAAATTGCAAAGCACATAGAAGAAGAACAAAAAGTAGAAAAGTCTAAATTAGAGTCTTTACGAGATCAAGTAGTAGCTCTCAATATTCCTATCGAAAACATGAATCTTGCTTTTGGACAATCTGTGACTGTAACAGGAAAAACACAAACAAATGCAGAGCGTGAAAAAATTATTTTAGCTATCGGAAATGTAGAAGGAGTTTCTATTGTAGAAGATAAAATTGAAGTTGTACAAGCAGAGCAAGAAGCTCAATTTTATACTGTCAAAAAAGGGGATAGCTTATCCAAAATTGCAGGAGAATTTTATGATAATGTAAAAGCATATCCTATAATTTTTGAAGCAAATCAGCCAATGCTTAAAGACCCTAGTTTGATTTATCCAGGTCAAGTATTGCGTATTCCTGCACAATAATTTTTGAAGTTTTCTATTGAAAATAGTTAGTAGTATAATTACAAAAAATATTTAAAGTGCAAAACTAATATTTTGTTGATATCAAAAAGACACTATCATAAAACAGGTTGACTTAAAAGGTCAGCCTGTTTTATTTTATAAAATTATTAGTATAGATTGATTCTTGTGTTTTAATAATACCTCGTCTTATATTTAGAAACTTTAATACTAAACTAAAAATAAAAGTGTTCCAAAAACACTATTTAAGTCATTTTTCTCTTATATTTATCTTACTAAATTTCTATATAGCTCACTCATTTATACTATTCTACTTTGAAAACTACTTATTTTACTTTGTTGATCATAATTGCTATAATTTTCACTTCTTCTTCTTCTTGTGTTGCTCAACAAGTTAGCGATATTCAAACTGTTGTGCCCATCAGAATACCTGATACAGTTATGTTTGCAGGGGAAAGAATTCCTTTAGAAGATGAAGACATAAAAGAACGATTAGATAGAGAACTTATTTCTATTGTATATGGACATGCTTATACGATGCTTTTATTGAAGCGTTCGGGTAAGTGGCGCAAACCGTTGGAAGACAGCCTTACAAAATACGGAATTCATAAAGATTTTTTCTATTTAGCAATTGCAGAAAGTAGCCTTGAACCAATGATAAAATCGAATAGAGATGCTTTAGGAACATGGCAGTTTTTGGAAGAAACAGGAAAGCAGTTTGGACTAATTGTAAATGATAATATCGATGAAAGGCAAGACCCATTGAAATCTTGTGTAGCAGCAACCAAATATTTTAATCAAGCCTACAAAAAATTTGGAACATGGGCAGCCGTTGCAGCTTCGTATAATAGAGGAATGGCAGGTTTAGAAAAAGCAATGGATAATCAGGGAACACGAAATTATTACGATTTATTCCTCAATGCAGAAACCTCTCGTTATGTACTTCGAATTGCAGCCTTAAAAATGGTCTTAGAAAATCCTAAAAAATATGGTTATTGTATAGAAGAGTATGAATATTATGATACTTTTGAGTTTGATGAAATAAAAATTACAGAGAATATTGAGAGTGTTCCAGAATGGGCAAAAAAACATGGAATGACTTACAAAGAATTTCGTTTGTACAATCCTGCCATTGCAATTAATGACAATGAATATAATTTTGTAGTTCCTAAAGGTGGTTATGTCTTTCGTGTGAAGAAAAAGTAGTTTTTTACCCTCATTTATAGAATATTGATAAGAGGAATTATATTCTCAACTTTCTAATCTGTAATTTTCCACCTACTCTCCCCTCTTTCTGTATGTGCAACTATTTCATTATTTTCTAAATCAAAATAGGCATTGTTTAGAAAATCTTGATGTTCATTTGTTCGTAGAGATTTGATTACTACTTTACTTCTAGTATCATACAAGTGAAGTATTTTATCTTCGCTTTGAGTTAGGAAATACCTTCCATCATCACTCAAAATTACTTTTTCCTTCTCTTTAAAGTGGAATGTAGAAAACTCATTTACCTGTCTTGCTCCTCGTGTATCTAATGTATAATAGTAGATTTTATTTCCTTTACTGATTACAGAAATAGATTCATATCTAAACATTTTTTCATCTATTTTTTCCTTTTCATCATCATTTAGTTTTTCAAATTCCCTCAAAAATAATTCTCCATAAACAAAAACTGCTTGTGGCATTTTTGCACCTTGAAAAGTATTGAGAAGTTTTCCTTTACTACCTTCTTGTATTTCATCAGACACTCTTTTAAGTTCTTTGTTGTCTAGGTTTTTATGAGTTGATTCTGTAAGCCATTTTGGTTCTTTATCATTTTTTAATCCTTTTTCTCGCAAACTTCTAAGCTCCACAAGTCCACTTTCATAACTCAAAAGAACCTCTGTTTTTTGTAAATTCTCTATCCAAAAATAGAGTTTTTCATCTTTATTTATAAACTCTTCCCACTCTTTTGGATATTCTTTCAAAATGGAATTTGATAATTCTGTTTCTAAATCTTCTTTGTTTATAAATGACGTTGGTGGTTCAGCTTGTGCTTGTGTGATAAGAGAAAGCTGTTTTGTTGGATAATCTGAATTGGGTTTGTACTTTACAGCTTTTTTATACCAATATTTTGCATCTTTATAATTCTGTATTTTGAAAAAACGGTCTGCTTCTTCCAAAGCTAATAAATACTCATTTTCAAGTTGCTCTAAAAGATGCAATGCTTCTGTATTACTTGGGTTTATATTTAGAGCTTTTATATAAAAACTTTCAGCTTTTGTGTAATCTTGTGCCTTATAATATGCTTTTCCATTATTTATATAGTGCTTTTCTGTAATTGTAATTCCCTGAACACTCATTGATTTTGCTGGCGAAGTAAGTGCATTGATTGCCATTCCCATTATTCCAAAAACACTACCCAAAACAAAAATAGCTATCAAAACTCCTCCCGAATGTTTTTTGTAAAAGGCTACTTTTTTCCTTTTCTCAATTTTCTTTCTGTCTAACGAAAGTGCACGCAAAGCAGGAACTTTTTTGAGGGTTTGAGACTGATGACAGTGCGAACGACCAATATATTCCCACGAATCTACCATAAAAGCTGACTTACAAACACTACAGAATACAACTTCATCACCTTCTTCTATAATCTCATGGGTGATAGAATCTTGTCTTTTTTGAGCAAGAAAATGAGCATGTTTGTGTTTATCTATAAAATGAGAATAAATTTTTGACGTAGATTTTTTCATAATGGGGATATTTTTTCAATTCCTTTTCTACTAGCTCTGACTAAAACATTAACTTTAATCTCTTAATTAGGTTATAGACAAATAGTTAATAAAAACAAAACGTAGTAAATTAGGTACGATTTAATACAACTATCTGTTTCAGTTTTATTGAAAATAATGATAGTATAATGAAATAATACTTTAAAAAGTTCTAAGCTAAATTACTCTTGCAGTTTCTAATAAAAATTACTCTCAAATCTTCCTAACTTCTTCTCTAGCTCGTGTCAGCGCAACATAAAGAATATTTATTTCTTCATTAATGGCTTGTTTTCTAGCTTCCGAAATTGGCTTTCCTGTTTTTGTTTGTATCGCTTTCAAGATTTGTTTTTCACTTACAAAATCATTTTGAAGGTAAACATTATCCCATTCTAACCCTTTTCCTTTATGTGCTGTCGTAAAAGTAATGTCAGCCTTGTGAGGTTCTGTAATTCGGTTTTGAAGTCGTTCTAAAAGATTTGGAAGTTCATTTCCATATTTTTTGACAAGCTCTACTAATCTTTTTAGTGAACGGTCTTGAGAGGCTGCTGCTGTTTCCTCAATCTGTTTCCAATCATGCCAAAAGGCTTTTTTTCGATTCGCTTTGTTATTCAGATTTACTAATTGAGAAATAGAAGAACCATCATCTAATTGAAGATATTGTTCAAAATTTCCTTCAAAGGCTACTGAACTTACCTTTTTAGATTCAAAGAGCCATTCTATTGCTGTCTGAATAAGTCCTAGATGCGTTCTTGCGATGACTGCATGAGTTCTCTTCTGATTATTTGTTTCTTGATTTGATAAAACAGAACGAGGAATCATTTCAAAGTCATTACTATTAAAATCTGGAAAGATGTGTTTTTTCCATGCTACAACTTCCTTTGCATAATCAGTTACAGCAACAGGACAACGAAAACTTTTTTGTAAATTTAATTTTGGAAAATCTGTATTTGAAAGCGAATTAATAGCACTTCTCCATCCATAAATCTGTTGATGTTCATCGCCTACAATCAGTTTTGTAGCTTCTTGATTCATGAAAATATCTAGCATAACAGGCGAAGCGTCTTGTCCTTCATCGAACAAAATCCAATCAAAGGAAAGTTTAGGGTTTGAAAGTTGATATTTTTTGAGATAAAAATCGTGTGTAATCGGAATTTTGGTATCACTCATTTTATCAAAAAGCCATTTTACTTGTTTTTCTAATTGGTCATAATTTTTCTGAGCATAAGAAAGTCCTTTTCGTGGTGTGAGCTTTTCAGTATAATCAAATGCTGAAATTGTTTTGTGCGTACTCTGACAAAAGGTATCAAAAAAATCTTTGGTATGACGAGCCAAAAGATAGCTATTTGTAGTGTCAGTATCTGATAAATGAAAATAATTTTTGATAGAAGAAAGTGATAAATCCAAAATCAAAGGCGATGTTTTTTTCTTAAAAAGACTTCTATACGCCAACGAATGCGCTGTCTCTACCCAAAGTGTCGGAATATGATTTTGATTATTTAGTCGTAATTTTCTTAAAATCTCTTCTTTTATAGCTCTATTAAAAGCTAGATACAACATAAAGCCTTCACCTTCTCGTTTTTTGGCATATTCTAAAAGAGCTGTAGTTTTTCCAGAACCAGCCACAGCTTCGACTTTCAAATCACCTTCTGATTCGATGATTGATTCTTGTTGAGAAGTAAAATTGGAATTGATTTCTAAAGGCATTTATCTAACAAATAATCTATTAGCTATTAATTTTATTCTAAATTAAAGTAGTTTGTTTTATAAATCAAATTTTATTGAAGCTAAAAATTGATTCTAAAAAAATATTTCAAAAGATAACAAAAGCGATTTTTTTTCATAAATTGAAAGATAAAGAAACTTTTCTAAAAATAATGGCGTTTAGAAATTCATATAACAAATATCCAATTTATTTATCAAAAAATTAAACACACACAACTTATGTCAAACAAATTACACGAGCTTTTAGCTGTCGAACAAGAAAGAAAAAATAAAGCCAATCAAGCAATTGGTGAAGCAAAAAAGACTTTTACTAAAAATGACCCTTATTTTGATGGAATGGTAAAACACTATGTTTCTTTAGAAGAAAACTCTGATGAAATTCCTGACGAAACAAAGGAAATGGTAACGACAGTTAAGAAAAAATTGGAGGAGGCAATGGAACTTATCATTGCAGGAATTGATGCTAATATTTCGAAAGAAGAAACCAACTCTGCTGATGTTGCCAAAGCTGAACTAACAATTGGAAACAAAAAATTTGGTACATTTTCGGCTACTTCGCTTTTGGCATTGGAAAGCAATATTAACCGTTTGAAAGATTTGTATAATGCTATTCCTACACTAGATCAAACTCGTAAGTGGGAATTTGATACCAAAACAAATGTTTATCGCACACCAGAAGAAGTAAAATTTCGTACTGTTAAGCGTCCAAAGGTTATTGTGAAATATGAGGCTACAAAAGAACATCCAGCACAAACTGAACTTTTGAATCTTGATTTTCAAGTAGGTAAATACGAAACAGTTTATATCTCTGGAAAAGTTACTTCTTCTCAAAAAAACGATATGATTGCACGTATTGATGAGCTTTTAGAAGCTGTTAAAATTGCTCGTTCGAAGGCAAATAATGCAGAAGTAAAGAATACAAAAGTAGGAAAGGATATTTTTGAATTTATCCACAAAGGAATTTTGAAATAATTTCCTAGTTCAAGAGTCGACGCTTAAACTAGATTTTAAAAATAATAAAAGGTTTTGAAAACAATATTTTTCAAAACCTTTTTTAATTCTAAATTTGTCAAACACAAAAAAAAGAAATTAAATTAGTTTTACTTCTGACTTCTAAAATCTGACTTCAGACTTGATTTATCTTCCTTCGTTACCTTTATGAAAATAAATGACATCAGGTTTTTCTATATCAAAATCTTCAATTCGTAGTCGTGGGACATTATCAATAACAGTTTGAAGATAATAAGGTGCATCATTAAAACCTGTATAGACACCAAAACGTATTTGAAGAGTACGAAATGAAAAACGTTCATTATACATTCTAAATCCAACATTATAGCCCTGAAAAATAGGACTTTGCGACACAGAACCTCCAAAAGTAGCGACACCAATATCTGCCCGAAGAAAAAATGCCCACTGAAAATCTAAAAATCGCCAAGGCGTAAAAAAAACACTCTCTGTTCCAATAAACCCTACTTCTGTTCCTTTTAGTTGGTCATCGCTTATTCCCCAAATGCCTTCACTGCTATTGATGTCATTAAACTCTCTCTCAAATCTATTAAATCCTTTAGTATAACGTCCCCTAACAAATTGCCTTAAACGCCACCTTCCCAAACACAATAAAGGGGTAAAGTAAGTAAATTTTGATTCAAATATGCCTTGTTCCAATTCTTTTTCAGTAGTCATATAAGAACCTAAAGCCAAAGAAGCTCGCACATAACCTATTTTTTTAGTTCTTATACCTTTGCTAAGTTCTAAACTTGTATAATATCTTGTTTCAAGGTCTGTATTTGACTTTCCAAAGGTAAGAACGGCACGTCTACCAATAGGAATATCTTCTGTTCTTCCAAAACCATAAATCATATAATCTCTTTCATATTTACGAGTAGAAAGTCCGACACTCAAAAGCAGTTGAGTTTGATTTTGATATAAAAGATTAGTGTCTGCACTTATTTCTGGTCTGTCTGTATAATAATAATTTGTAAAACGAGCAGCTGTGATAATTGATGTTCTTCCTCCCTTATTTATTTTTTTATTTTTGATGGGAAAAGAATAAGCTCCCCAACCATCAGTAAGTAAATAACTATAAAAAAAAGTAGGTGTAATTGTGTCATTTTCAGATAAAGGAAGAGCTAACCAACGTCTATAACCAACTTCTAGACCACCTGCCCAACGCATATCAGGTGAAAGAAAACGACGTTCTAAAGCTGCATTATAACTTTTTCGCTCATAAGTGTTCCAATATTCGGCACTCAAAACTGAAAATGAATTTCCTAAATAAGCAGATTCAAATTTTGCTCGGTGTCCAAAAGGTTGTTGAGAATCTGGCGAATACATCAATTCTCCTTCTACATTGTGTCCAAAACCTAGTAAATTTCGCTCCTGTAACTGAATCCAACCACTATTTATTCCTGATGCACCTGCACTTGGAACAAGCGACCAAATATCGTGAGTAATTACTTCAATATCAACGGTATCACTTACTGTTCCATCTACTCGTAGCCTTTCTTTTACATAAATACGAGCATCTCCAATAGCTCTTAATTGCCTCAAAACTCGCTCTGTATCTTTTATCAAATCAGGATTCAATTCTTCTCCCTCTTTGAAAAACAAATAACGCCTTTTTACTACACTACTTTGTGTTTTGATATGAATGGTATTTGCAGCTCTTTCTAACCAATTTCTTGTTTCGTGTAAAGTATCAGTTGCTTTTGCTCCAAAAACATCTAAAGTAAGAACATCAATTTTTCCTATTATTTTTCCTTCTTGTGCCTTCCAATCTGGATAATGCAGAACATCAGCAGGAGGGCAAAAACTAGGTTCTTTCTTTGAGCTTATAATCCAACTAACTACTTCTTTTGTCCATTTTCTCTTGGCTGCCCAATATCTAATTTTATCCGTAGTGGTGGTATCATTTGTTTCTTTATAATAATTATCAACTATTCTCTCAATGCTATCTTGTGTAATTGTAACAGAATAAGAAGGTGTATAAGGAGCTTTTTGAGCTTTACTTTTTTGGCAAAAAAACAAACAGGAAAGTACAGTAAAACAGCCTATTCCTATATTTTTATTAAAAAAAACATTACAAATAGAATTTAAAAAGTACCTAAAAGAAGCAATACAACTGAAAAAAAGAGAATTTAGTAAATCTAAATCTAGTCTAAAAAATGAAATTCTGTTTTCCTCTAAGTTGCTGTTAGATTGGTCAGAAACCAGTTGCTTATTCATAAACTTGGGAATAATAAGCGAATTATAATACACAACTCAAAAAATGGAGGAATGTAGTTTATCAAAAACTACGTAACTCTGTCTTTATAATCAACGTCATTTATGAGGTGAATGTTTTTTTTCAACATGTTTTTGTTGAAAAAATAGTATTGGGTTTATCAAAAATAGCAGACAAATAAATTCATTATCCAATTAAAGTATTCTCATTTCTACTTCAAATATTTGCTATTAAATTATAAAAAACAACCTTTCACGTGAAAAAGTCAAGCTATCATTATTTTCAGGAGTTTATTCTAATAATTTCTAGATTATATGATTTTTGTTTTCTATAATTCTTATTTTAGGATAAAAACATCTTATAAACCTACTAGCGTAAAAAAAAGCCCTTTATAGTTTGCAATACGGAATTTTGCCTAACTTTATTGGCTGTTTCTGCGTTATACTTAACAAATAAGCCATTTTTTCAGAAAAATTAGAAAACTGTTATGTTGATTCTATTTTTTTAACTAAAAAACACTGCGTTTTTAGTAGAAAACACACATCAAACTCTATTTTTTATTCTTTCGCTTATTTGCAGTTTACAAACTTTAGGGTTAGTTTTTGCAGTTATTAGACTGGGTAGTTAGTTGATTAGCAGATTTTTAGCTTCTTTTTTAGAATTTTATTTTCAACAACTGTTCTTCAAGACAAGTGATAATTAAATAGTGTTTTCAAACATTATTTTATATTTCACAATCAAATAAGTCACAGATATTTCCTTTCCTATATATTTTTATGAATAAATACTTACGGTTCTTTTTTCTCTTCTCTTCTCTATTCTTGATTACAACTTTTTCATATTATGTAAAAGCTCAAGAAGTAGCGACTGAATTTTCTGAAAATGAAAATAATGAAATCTTTCCTTATACAGAACCTTTCCAACTTCTTAATTATGATTGGGATATTTCTCCTAGTGCTGCAAAAGCAAGTACAGAGAAAAATAACGAACCAACTACTTTTGAAAAATATCATTATGGTTTAGAGTATTTTTATGATGAAAAAGGTGATTTTAAAATGTGGGAACTGACACATCATATCATAAAAATCAATTCAGAGAACGCACTCAAGCAGTATAATAAAGTATTTGTTCCTCTTCAAGAGGGCGAAAGATTGGTGAGCTTGAAAGCTAGAAGTATTCAAACTGATGGAAAGACAATAGAGATAGACCTTTCTCAGATTCGTAAAATAGAAGAAAATGGATTTTTTACTTCTTCTACTCGTTTTCCTATTGAGGGAGCGCAAGTAGGAAGTAATATTGAATATTTTTATGTGATAGAGCGTTCGGCATCTCTTTCTGGACATTATATGTATCCTGCTAATGTAGTCTTGAAAAATGTGAGCTTCGAACTTATTACTCCTGCAAATATTCTTTTTACAAGCAAAAGCTATAACGGACTTCCACAAGCAAAACAACAGAGTGATGCAATGGGAAGAAATTTACTTTCTATCTCAACTGATAAAATAAATACAGTTTCTTCAAAATCTATTTTAGGAGAAGGAAATTTGATGCGCTTGCACTATCGTTTTTCACACGTTTTGGCTGATGAAAAATATGCTGATAATAGCTGGGAAACTATTGCAAACCAACTTGCTTCAGTAGTTTATCCATTGAGTTTGAAAGATGAAAACAGACGAATTAATTCTATTTTAGAAGAATTAAATGCTCAAAAAACGTCTTTACTTCCACAGGAACAAAAAATAAAAGCAATTGAAGATTATATCAAAAATCATATTCGTATAGATGAAAATGTTAGCCACGATTCGTATTCTCTTTTGGCTTCTTTAGAAAATGGAATGAGTGATAGTTATGGTGTTTTGCGTTTGTTTGGAGCTTTTTTTCAAAATGCAGGAATAGACCATCGTTTGGTAGGAACTTCTGATAAAAAATATTTTGCCTTTGATGAGAATTTTCCTTCGTGGGATTTTATCCACGCCTACTTGTTCTATTTCCCTTCTATGAAAAGCTATTTGATGCCTACTGAAATTAGTTATCGTTATGGATATATTCCGTATTCGCTCATTAATAACAAAGGTATTTTTGTAAAGCCACCTGTAATTTTGGGAGAAGATATTATTGCCTATTCAGATATTCGTACTATCAATTTTAATCCTTCTCAAAGCCATACTAATACATACTATAAAGTGAGTTTTGAAGACGAATTAAATACTACAAAAATTAATTTAAAGAGAGAACTCACTGGATATTCTGCCATAGATTACCACGCTTATTACTATTTATCTGATGAGCCTGAAAAAGCTGTTGCTAGTCGTTTTGATATTCGTGCAGGAGAACACGCTATTCCAGAACGTGTAGATATTACAACTATAGAAAATAATTATTATGATACTGAAACAGTTCGTATGGATTTATTTAAAGTAGAAGGAAAAATATCTTCAAATACACTTGTAGAACAAGCCAACGAAACCTACTTATTCAAATTAGGAAGTCTTTTAGATGCACATCCAAAATCATATTTACAAAAAGGAAATGTAGAAAAAGGTTACCCAGAAGAATTCAAAACTATCATTGAAATAGAAATTCCAGAAGGCTATTATATTAGAAATTTCGAATCACTCAAAAAGCAGGTTTGGAATGCCGAAATGGGGCAGATGCTTATGCACTTCAAAACAGAAGCAAATATCAAAAATGGGACTTTGACAGTAGAAATAACAGAATTTTATAGAGATGCAATACAAACAAAAGAACAATTAGCAGCCTTCGAACGTATTAACTCTGCATCAGTAAATTTTAGCAATGCTGTTGTGATGCTTCAAAAAATGAAATAAAATAAAAACAGGAAAACATAAAGGTAAACTCCCCTTTTAATTTTATTATAAAACTTATAAAACCATCCTATGAGATTCATTTTTCATAGGATTTTTCTTTGTTTTAGTTCTTGTTTTTTTGGTGCAATGATTTAGGCTTTTAATGAGATAACTTGTATCTTGTTTCTATTCTATCAACACTCTTTTTTACCTTCCACCTATGCAACTCCTCTACCTTTGGATTGAAGATTATAAAAATATCAAACAACAAGGATTTAATTTTAGTCCTTTGTATGATTTTCATTTTGAGCCAGACAAGCCAGATGAAAATGGAAAAATTGTTAGTGGAACGCTGACAGATAATATAAAAGATAAAGACAGAAAGAAAAAAGCAGCTTTTTATGAGGATTTTTTCAATGTAAAAAACGAAAAAGACAAAGAAGAAACCCAAAAAGGAAAAATTACAAATGTTACGGCTATTGTGGGAGAAAATGGAGCTGGGAAGAGTTCGGTTTTGGATGGTGTAAAAAAACTTGGAGCTATGTCTCCAAAAGATCTAAAAGATTGTATTGTAATAGTAAATGACGGAAATAAAGTTTATAAAATCCTCACAAATATTGAAGTTAGTGGTATCGTCAATAATAAACTATTAGACGGTTTACATATAATAAATTACTCTTATTCACTAGATGATTTCTATAAGTTTGAAGAAGATATCAGAGATAAAAGACCTTTTGCTTATACTGATACTTCTATTAATAACCTATTTCATAATATAAATATTTTCGATAAGCACAGAAAAGTTTCATTACAGCACTATATTGATGTACAAAATCACTTTTGGTTTTGGTATATTTCAGAATTTGCTAATCAAACTCATATAAATTTCAATGGAATAGCCATTTTGTTTAAGGGAAATAACAGCATTGATTTTAGGTATGAAATTACAAAGTCATTACCAATTAGAGAAGTAGTTTCATATTCACAGGAGGAAGAAATAGAAGAACACTTTTATAGAAGGCTATATATTGAAATTATTACCAGTTTAGAAATATTCTTTGGAGATTTACTAGAACCTTGGCAAAAAAATATAGTAGAAAAAAATAAATTATCTGATAATATTTTATTCCTACAAATTTTGTTTAATGAAATAACTAAATCTGATAATACCTACAAAAAATTAATAAGGAGTATTTATCAAAAATATAAGGTTCAAAACCTAAGAGTAAAACAGGATTTCCATTTCCTAGAAAGTATCTCTCAAAGTGAAAAATTACTAGATATATTGAAAAAAGCAAATTTTAAGGACAATCGTTATTTTATAATAAATATTCAAAGTGAATTATTTAATAGATTTGTTGATATTGACTCCAAAATACTTTTTAGATTTCACTCTTTACAATTCACTTATAAAAATAATATTTGTTATTTTAGTTATGGCGAAAAAACACTTTTGAATCTCTTCTCAGGACTTTGGCAAGCAAGAAAAGCTAATTCTTCTAGAGGAACTAATATTTGTATTCTCATAGACGAAGGCGAACTAGGTTTACATCCCCAATGGCAAAAGCAGTATTTAAAAATCTTGCTTGAAACTTTACCAAAAATATTCCCAGACAAAGAAATCCAGCTTATTCTTACTTCTCACTCTCCTTTTTTGGTTTCTGATTTACCGAAAGAGAATGTTATTTTTTTGGAGAAAGAAAAAGATACAGGTTTGTGTAAAGTGTCCAAACTAGAGAGTATGAAACATACTTTTGGTGCAAATATTCATACACTTCTGACCGATTCGTTTTTTATGAAAGGTGGTTTGGTGGGAGAGTTTGCTCAAAGTAAGATTGATGAAGCGATTGATATTTTGAATGAAAGCGAACCTAAACCAAAAGAATTAGATAAATGTGAAATGATTATTTCAATGATTGGAGAGCCGATAGTAAAAACGATGTTGCAAAAACTTTTGGATAGCAAACGCCTTCGAAAAGTAGATAAACATAGTACAGAAATTGAAGAATTAAAAGCTAGAATACATAGTTTAGAAAGTATTTTGAAAAACGATAATCCAGTATAGTTCTTTTGCTTTTAACCGTCAACGAGGCGTTGCCGTCGTTGAGGAATTTAGATTACTCCTCGTTGACGGCGAAGTCTCAACGACGGTTTAAGACATTTATCTCGTTTACAAACCCCAATAACATGATTCCAATACAACATAGAGATTTAGAGAAACTGGTGCAAAGGCATTGGGAAGCGATAAAGAATTATGCTGATAGTAGAAATAAAAAGTTTGATTTAAAATACTTCAATGATGCTATAAAAAAGTATTTTGCAGAATTTGATTTTGAGAAAATTGTCTTTGCTTCTCCTAGTGAAATAGATGCTTTAGTAGAAATTTGGAATGCTCATCAATGTAAAGATAAAAGTGATTTTAAGGGTTTTGAAACTTATTATGGTTACTTGACAACTGGTTTTATTAAGAAAGAAGAAAATGATAAAGAAATCAAGTATAGTTCTAAAGACCTTATAGAAAGTTTAAATATTTCAGTTTGTCCGTACTGCAATCGAAATTATATCAAACTTGTTGAAATAGAAAGACAAGAAAAAGAGAAAATAGAAGATACAGTAATACGAATTGACGAACTAGACCATTTTTATCCAAAATCAGAATATCCTTTTTTAGCTGTATCATTTTATAATCTCATTCCAAGCTGCAAAACTTGTAATCAGACTTTTAAAGGAACAAAATTAGTTTCAGTAAATCCATATTCTAAAATAGAAGAGTTTAGTTTTAGTCTAAAAATCAAAAATTCAACATTCTATTATGATAAAGATGGATTTTGTATTGATTATGAAAAAGCTAAAAAAGTATTAGGCAAAAATTTTGAAGTTTTTCGTATAAACGAACTTTACGACCAACACAAAGACCAAATTTTAGAACTTATCCAAAAACAAATTACTTATCCAGATTCCTATATCGATGAATTATTTCAAAAATATGAAGGCACTTTTTTCAGGAATAAAGAAGACGTAATTCGGCATCTTTCCAACGGAATTATGGAAGAAGAAAATTTTCATCTGCGCCCACTTTCCAAACTTACTCACGACATCGCAAAGAATTGAGTATGTTGGAGTAATAGTACATTATAATTTTTTTTATTAAAAAATGATAAAAAAAAGCATTTGATTTCATTAAAAACCAAATGCTTTTGATACTAAACATTATCGTGATGTTTAGTTACATACTACTACAGGTCCAGGATTTGTTGAGTTTAAACAAGCCATTTTAACTGTCCAAGCATTGTAGCCACAAAGAGCAGTATTACAGTTTTTACAACAATAGAGTGTTCTTGTGCCACCACCAGCATTGCCACCACCACCACCACCAGGATTATCATCATCTCCATCGATAGGAGCAACAGCTCCACCAGATACACTTGAAGCTATTTTTTGAGATACAGCAAACTTTTTAAAATCTTTTAGACTTTTCATAAAAATGATAATTAGATTGAATAATGATTAATTAATATTAGTTCTGTTAGTTTTAAAAAAGCTAATTTAGCTATCATGTAATATAAATGAATTTAAAACAAATTTTAACTTCTAACAAACTAATCACAAGGTAAGTATTTATTTGAATAATGCAAATATTATTTTCACTATTTAGGAAAATTATTAGCTGTGTTTTAAAATTATAAATAAGTTATTTATTTTTTATTCCTTTAACAGTTTCTTTCAGAAGTCTCTCAATAGTTTACAAACACCGATAAGATGATCCCAATACAATATCAAGGTGTAGAGAAAATGGTACAAAGGCATTGGGAGTTAAGATTAAAAAGAGATATTACTGAATTCTCTAAAACGGATTATTAAAAATGTTTTCAAATGGTAGAAATATAGAATTTGAAACTATTGTGAAAGCAAAGCCACGAGAACTAGAAAAATATGTTGTTAAATTAAAAGAAGAAAAATACCCTTCTAAAATTGAAAAATTACAGGATTGGTATGGTAGTATTTCCTTAAAATCATTAAGTCAATACGGAACAACAAATCAACCTTATTCTGCACCCACTTTCCACATTTACCTACTATATTGCTAAGGAACTGGGTTTGTTGGATTAATGAAAATGGTATTTGTAGGTTAAAGGCTTGCCTTTTAAAGTATTTATTAATCACAATTTATCAAAAGTCAAAGGCGAGCTTTGACCTACTCTGTTTCCTCCTCCCAAATATCCACATCAATCACATCAGAAAACGGAATGGCTGCATCTAGCATGTTTTCTACTACTTTTTGTAAAAATGTTTCTACTTCTGCCAAAAATCCATCTAAAGTCAAATCTTTTTCAGCTTTTAGAGTATAAGGCGTAAAATTAGAACTTAGCTTTCTGAAAAACCAAAAACCCGAAACAATTTGATATTCTTCTAAGCTAAAGTCTGTTGGCAAATGATTTATTTGTCCTGCTTGATAGGTTTTGATAAACAAATATTTATACAAAACGAGTTGAATAATTTTGGCTTTTTCATCACTCAAAAGCTGTTCGAAAGTATCGGCTTTTAGTGCTGCGGCATCCATTTTTCCAGTTTTATAATCGATGACTTGTAGCCTTTTTATTCCTTCTTTTGTCGTAATTATATCAATTCTATCAGCCGTTCCGATGAGTTTTAGAGGAATTTTTCTGATTTGTCCATTGATTTTTATATCAAAAGTAATAGTATTTTTAAGTTGTTGTTCTAGTGCAATCAGACGAATAGGAGCTTCTTCTTTCTGCAAACGCATAAATTCAGGAATCAAAGACTGTGTAACTTCTTTCAATAAAAAATTCTTTCCTGTGTCGTGCATTACGCCACCAGCTAGTTTTGTGATGAGCTTTTCTACTAAAAGTTTTAGGTTTTCTTTGTCTTTTCGTGTTTTGTCTAGCCATTCCAAATTTATTTCTTTTCCTACCAAGGGCGCAAAAAGTTCCTCTAAAGCCTCATGCATAACCTGTCCATACGTATGTTGAAACAAATCTTCTTCCATCATTGGAGGTTCATTTAGTTTCAAAACTTTCTGCTCATAAAAACGCATCGGTTCTTCCAAATAACGACTAATATAACTTGGCGACAATCCTTCTTGAGTCAAATATTTTTCTAGTCGTTGAATAATTGCAGGTGTTTTTTCTACAATTCTAGTGCTATTTTCGAAAGTTGGTAAAGGCAATTCTAAACGAGACTCATAAAAACTAATATTCTCTAAATGAGCCAGTTCGCTCTTTATTTGATTGACATAACGGCTCGGTTCTCCTCCACGCATTCCCTCCATATCAGAAGCATAAATAAGCGTTATTTTTTTGCTTCGCTGTAAAAGTCTGTAAAAATTATACGAGTAAGCAGCATCATCTTCGGTGTGGGTAGGAAGATTAAACTGCAAACGAATATCAAACGGAATGCTAGAAGTCAGCACTTTTCCACGAGGAAAAATCCCTTCATTTGCCGAAATAATAATCACATTTTCAAAATCTAAGGCTCTACTTTCCAACATTCCCATAATCTGAATAGGGGCAATAGGTTCTCCAGTAAACGGAATTTTTCTATCTCTCATAAGTTCCAAAAGCAGTCTTTCAAAAGATTCTATTTTTAAAGGAATTTTTAGCTTTCCTTTTTTATTTTCACTTTGATTTTCAGATTCATTTTTAAACTTATCTTTATTTAATTTTCTATCTAATTCTTCATCAATTTCTCCAAAAATAGAATTTCCGATATGTGTTTCTTTATTTGGTGCATAAGTAATTATCATTCTTTCAATCTGTTTTAAGAGCTTATAAAACTCAAACAAATATTCACTTTCCAAAGAATGTTCTTCTTGTGTAAAACGGTGTGCCAAAGCCTCAATAATCTTGAAAAAAGAACGTAAAGCCTTATGGATATTTCCCGAATTATTGGTATCTTTTTCTTTCGGATTTCGTTCATTTTTCCCCCAATCTTCGAAGAGTTGTCCGTACAACCAACCATTTTTCTTATAATCAGATAATTCTTTTACAGAAAAATAAATGATATTTTCGTCGTGCATTCGCTTCAAGGGTGGATTTTCATCTTCATCAATCGGACGAATATAAGGATGTTGCAATATTCTTTGTAAGTCTTTGTGATAAACACTAAGAGGTTGGTCTTCATCACGCAACATATTTTCCTGTGCTTGAAAAAGATTTTTGATAAGCGAAAAAAGTGGCGTATTTCTGAGCGAAACACCCATCGTAATATTAACTAGCTTTTGAATATTTACGCCTTCACTACTTTTTGGGAGAGAATAAAGCATCGGTAAAAGCATTGTTTCATCTGGCAATAAAACGGCTGTATGATTTCTTGCTTCTGAAAATTTGAAAAATTCATTTTTATAAATCATTCTCTCAATCATTTCATTAAGAAGATGTCCTGCTGTTTTGGCTTGTGTAATTGTATTGACTACGCTAATTACCTCAATTTCCTTTTTCTGAGTTTGTATCAAATTTTCTACAAAACTAACTTCTTCTCTTCTACCTTTTATAAATCCGTTTTGAGTAAATTTTCGAAAATAATTTCCTGCTTCATGCCATTTAGCATCAATATAAAAAGAATCCATATCCCAAAACGTTTTTGCTTTTCCTAGCTTTTCTAGTTTTCGAATAATTAGTTCTTCAGCTTTATAAAGTTGATTGAAGCCTATAAAAACAGCACATTTTATATTTTGGTCTTCAATTACTTGTTCCAAATTTTCATAAACCCAACGAAAAGCCAAACCACTATATGCACGATTAGAACTTTCTAATTTTTCTCTAAAATGATTGTAGGTCTTTTCAACATTTTGCCAAAAAAGATAATATTCTGTAATTCTACTTAGCGAACTTATGGCTTCTTCTTGTCCTTCTTCTCCAAACATATCTCCCCAACGTTCTAGCGTTTTTACTTCGTCCAAATACTCAAAAAGCTCATGTGATTTTATCAAATTTCTATCAATCAAATTAAAGTCTGATAGCATCGTAATTGCCATTGGTGCAAAACGCTCTAAAGAACCTGCTACACCTTTATCAAAATTTTGGTAAGAATCATACAATTCAAAAACAAGTGCGCTTGTATCTTCAATTTCCAAACCCGAAGAACCCACAATAAAATCTTCTAAAGAAATTACTTTTGGAGAAAAAATAGTTTCCTCTGCTATTTCAGAAAGGAAAGTCTTGAAATACAAACATGCTCTTCTAGTTGGAAGAACAATATGCAAATCAGAAATTTCTGTTTTCCATTCTTGGTATAATTCGGTTGCTACTTTGTGGAGGAAAGAAGGAGAAGATAAAGACATATATTTATTTTATAAAAAACTACTTTTTGTTGATTTGGAATTACAAATTACGCATATTTTTTAATTGAGTTCTAATTATTTTAGATTCACTGATAGAAATTAGCAAAATATGTTTTTTCAAAAAAAATTCTTATTTTTAATCAAGTTTTTAATTGAACTTCATTATTACCAAATTTATTTTATCATTTTAACTTAGAAAAACTATGAGTATTATTTCATTCAAATCAATTTTGATTAGTGCTTTTTTAGTAGGAACGCTTGCTTCATGTGGAGGCGAAAAGAAAGCAGAAACTCAAGAAGAAACTGTAGAAACAAACGTAGCTGGCGAAGTTACAGGAGAATTGAGTCTGACACAGACAAAATTTAAGACAGGAGAACCAATTAATGTTACTTTCAAAGTAAATCAGAAATTAGATAAACGTCCTTGGATTGGAATTATTCCGTCTGAAATACCTCACGGTGATGAATCTAAAAATGACCAACACGATGTCTCTTATAAATATTTTGATAACCAAGAAAGTGGAACATTGGAATTTTATACACCTAAAAAAGCAGGAAAATATGATTTCAGAATGCACTCTAGTGATAATAATGGAGTAGAAATTACCTCTATTTCTTTTGAAGTAGAAGATACAAATACTTCTGATGTAACTGGCGAACTGAGTTTGGAAAGAACTATGTTCACACCTGGGGAAAAAATTATGCTTACTTTTAAGGTCAGTCAGAAGCTAGACAAACGCCCTTGGATTGGTATTATTCCCTCTGAAATAGAACATGGCGATGAATCTAGAAACGATATGCATGATGTTTCTTACCAATATTTTGATAATCAAGAGAATGGAGTTATAGAATTTATGTCACCTACAAAAGAAGGAAAATATGATTTCAGAATGCACTCTAGTGATAATAATGGAGTAGAAATTACTTCTATTTCTTTTGAAGTCGCTCAATAATGCATTCATCTTATTAATAAATAGAAAAACAACATTTTTAGCCTTTGAGGAAAAATGTTGTTTTTTTTATAAAAACTTACAAAACAAGATTTTTTTTTGTATTTTTGCGTTCTACTACTACCCAATTACTATTTTTATCTTATTCTTAACGAATCTAAAATTAAATTCTTTTTAGATTATTGACAGACTTATTTCATTTTTTTATGAATTTGTGCTGCACTTTTGTTTCTATCTTCGTACCAAATATGATTCAATTTATAATCAAAATTAATTTTTTAGAGAAAAAAAAATACGACTAAAAATCTATCCCCTTCATTTTCAACAATTTATACTGATGATAAGTTGATTTAGTATAGATTTTGTATTAGAATAAAGTTATACTAATTAGTTTTCCTTAGGCAAATAAATATAATTATTTAAAGAAAAGTAATAGTATCGATTAAGTGAGCTAATTTATTTTGGCTATTTTAATTTTTCGTGCAACCATTTTATACTCACTGTGGGTCTTTTATATGAGTGAATTTCCTTTTATGTCAAACATTTCTGAACATAACGGAAGTCAATCCATTGAAAATGTTGAAAATCAACAAGAAAATCAGGAACTAGATAATGAGAATACGACTACTCGTACTGCTCATATTCCTTCTTCTGAAGAATCTCAACTTATCAATGATTGCATCAAGGGCAAACGTCAGGCGCAACGTACTCTGTACGAACAATTTGCTCCAAAGATGTATGCTATCGCAATGCGTTATGCCAAAACGACACTAGAAGCTGATGATATTTTGCAAGAATCTTTTATCAATGTTTTCAAACATATAGATAGTTTTGCACAAGATTGTCCAATAGAATTTTGGATTCGTAGGATTGTTGTCAATCAAGCACTCAAAACAGGTAGAAACAAATATGATAAAGCCTTCAAAGAAGAAGTAACAGATGTAAATTATAATTCAGAAGAAAATATAATTTTGGATCAATTTGACTTAGAGGAACTTTTACAAATCATTCGTAGACTGCCTGATGGTTTTCAGCAAATTTTCAACTTGTATGCTATTGAAGGATACAAACACAAAGAAATTGCAGAACTATTAGGAATCAGTGTAGGAACATCGAAATCACAGTACGCACGAGCAAGAGCACAATTACAAGAAATGCTCTTGAAAGAAGATGAAAGCTATGAACAACTTCGGAACTAATAACCGAAAGCAGTTGGAGGAGCAATTTAAGAATAAGTTCGAAAATGCTCAGTTTAGTCCACCTGCTCACTTATGGGAACAAATAGATGCAGCTTTAGATGCAAAGCCTTGGTACAAACGTCCTTTATTTTATTGGACTTCTGGGCTAGTGGCAGCACTCTTGTTGGTGGTTATGTTTTGGTTTACGCTAGTTTATGATAATTCAAATACTCCTTCAACTAACGAAATCGTTAATTCTGATAAAAATAAAATAGAAAATATTGAAAATTCTTCTTCAAAGAATGAAGGAATTCGCACTATTCAAACACCTAATGATACAGCTTTTGGTAATGTAGAAACAAATAATCCAACTCAAAAAACTGAATGGATTAGTAACTCTGATACAAAAAAAATACATTCCAATTCTTCTAACAAAAACAATTCTGATAAAAACTCTACTTTCTCACAAAACACTTCTACAAACACAAGTAAAGAAAATACTGATGTAGCTATTTCTATTTCCTTAAATGACAAAGACAAGAATAAAAATGAGGATTTAGATAAAAATAGTAATTTGGATGAAGTAATTGCAGAAGCAAATAATACCCTAGAACTTGTGGTCTTAAAAGAAATTGATTGGTCAAAATATTTACCTGTTGGAAATCCTTACTTTGAAAAAGAAGTTATTCTAAAAATAGATAGCACAAATGAAGCTATTACAAGTAATCAAGAGAATAAAAACCCAGAAAATATAAAAAAATCATCTGGAGTAGCCATTACTTTTGGTATTAATCATACACAAGGAGTTTATAAACCTACTTTCAGAACTGATTCTCTTCACTCTGGTCTAACAGTAATTGAAGCATATAGCTCAAATCTTGCTGATACGCTTCCAAAAACAAACATTAGTGGAACTTATCAACAAACAGGTTTTGATGTCGCCTTACAGTTTGGAAAAGATAAACGTTGGAGTATCAATACAGGACTTGGAATGGGAAAGGCAAATTATTCTTTTAGTTCTACAAATTATGTGCGTATATATGTAGATTTAACAGATCCATTAAACTTGAGAGAATATCCAAATAATCAAGTTGAAGCGAAATATGAATGGTTGCAACTTCCTATAGCTATTGGCTATCAATTTGGAGAAAGTAGAGCCAAAAAATTTAGTGGTTTTGCACAACTCGGAACAGCAATAGAGTTTTTGAGTCGTTATTCTTATACAAGTCTCAACCCAGATGTTATTTTTACCTATGCATTAGGAAATCATAGAACTACAAACACACAGGTTTGGACTCAAGCAGGAATTAATTACCACATTACAAACCGTTGGACACTTTGGGGAGGAGGAACTTATAAATCTTCACTTTCTTCACTCATCAATGAAAATGGAGTTACTTTTTCTTCACAGGCTTACGGCTGGCAAGTAGGAACTCGTTTTACAATTTTTAAGAGTGGAAAATAAAAGAAAATAACTGGTTCAAGCGTCGACTCTTGAACCAGTTATTTTTTTTAATACCAATTCTTTTTCAAAAATTTAATGGTTTGTTTGCGAGCCTCTTTAGCTGCCGTTTCATTATAAGCTGGTGAACTTGGATTTGCAAAAGCATGGTCTGCTTCATATCCTAAAATAGTAATTGTTTTACCTGCTTCTTTCATTGATTTTTCAAATTCCTTCATTACTTCTGGTGTAATCCATTTGTCTTTATTAGCATAAATTCCCAAAACAGGTGACTTGATTGTCTTGATTCTTTCCATATCTTTTTCAGGCATTCCGTAATACATAACGGTTGCTTTTGTATATTCATTTGAGATAATAGAACCTTGTAATGACCAACCACCACCAAAACACCAACCAATTGTAGCAATTTCTAAAGGTGCGCTTGCATCTTCAATAGCTTTTTCTTTAGCATGTTTTGTCACAGCTTCAATAATTGAAGTTGCACGAGCATTGTCCATTCCTTGCATGTATTTTTGAGCATCTTCTCGTGTTGTGGCAACCTTTCCATCATACAAATCAATAGCAATTACGTTTACTTTTTTTCCAAAATTTTCATAGTATTTTTCGACTTCTTTTTTCACATAATCATTAAGCCCCCACCATTCGTGAAAAACAAATAGATATTTTCCTGTTGGTTTTTTGGCTTGTACCATAAAGACATTGGCAGCTTCGCCACCTTCTACTGCTATTTCTGACATTTTGCCATATTGAGGAGTAAAATCAAATGCAATAGGATTTGGATGTTTGTTTACAAATTCTTTATCTGTTGTGAATTTAGCAAACTCATCAACAGCACAACATGCTTTATTTTCTGATTCAGAATCATTGAATAATAAAAAATAAGAACCTATCCCTGTAAAAACAGCAATAAGTGATAGAAAGAGATAATTTTTTGAGAAGAACATTTTGTAGTAGTTTAGATTATAGATGCAAAAAAGATAATTGAAAAATAGTGTATTTTTTAGAAATACGTAGTGCGAACAAAAAGTAATAGCAAGTTGTTTTGAAACAGAATCTAAAACAGTTATCTTTTATAAAAGCAATACAGATGAGTAAGCATATCAAAAAATCAGATTTACCTCAAAAAATATGTCTTGTGTGTCAAAAACCATTTACTTGGAGAAAAAAATGGGAAAAAGTTTGGGAGGATGTAAAATATTGTAGTGAAAGATGTAGAAGAGCAAAATAAATTAACTCTGTGTTTAAATTTGTAATTTTGTTAAATCATAAGTAAAAAATAAAGCGAACTTATAGTCGTCAAAATAAGTTGAAGAGAAATACTCACTAATAATTAAATCAAATAAATATGTCAGGTAAAAAGAAAGAAATACAAAAGTCAGTCAGTATCAAAAATCGTAAGGCTTCCCATGAATATCATTTTATAGATATTTATCAAGCTGGAGTAGTTTTGCAGGGAACAGAAATCAAATCTATCCGAATGGGAAAAGTTACGATAAGTGATGCCTTTTGCTTGTTTATTGGAAATGAATTGTTTCTCCGTAATCTACATATTTCGCAATACGATATGGGAAATGTACATAATCACGAAGAAAAAGCAGATAGAAAATTACTTTTGAAGCGAAAAGAACTAAAAAAACTTCAATATGATGCTCAAGATGTTGGTCTGACAATCATTCCGACAAAAGTATATGTTAATGATAGAGGGCTTGCAAAAATAGAAATTGCGCTTGCAAAAGGTAAAAAACTATATGATAAACGCCAAGACCTAAAAGCAAAAGATGCAAAAAGAGAACTTGACCGTTTTTAGTAAGTAATCAGTTACCAATTAATTTCAAATACTTTTTTTTCCAATTGAGCAGGGTTTTAACTCTGGTTTTCTTATATGTTTATGAACAAAAAATCCATTTTAGATTTAATAAAAAAACATCAAACTTCATTTGATGAAGAAATAGAATTTCAAAAACAGATAATTAAATTTTTAGAAGAGAATGATGATTTTGCCTTACGTTCTAATCTAATTGGACAGATTACAGGTTCGGCTTGGATTGTCAATAAAGAGCGTACAAAAGTTCTTTTGATTCATCATAAGAAACTAAATAAATGGCTACAAATTGGTGGACATATAGAAGATACTGATCAGACTATTGAAGAAACTATTTTGAGAGAAGTAAAAGAAGAAAGTGGTCTTAAAGATTTAAAACTACTTTCTTCTTCTATTTATGATATTGACATTCATACTATTCCTCCAAAAAAGGAAGTTACAGAGCATTTACATTTTGACATTCGCCTAATTGTAGAAGCAGATGAAAATGAAGATTTGACTCCTCAAAATGACGAAATCTTGGATATTAAATGGTATAATTTACATGAAGTTCAAAACTTAGCAGAATCAAATACTTCTATAAATCAATCTATGAAAAGAATGGTTGATAAGATGATAGCTTTGTAAGCTAGTTTACTTCAAAATAGCTTGTATTTTCATTGTTCTGATAGGTTTTCTAGGGTCATTGCAAATTACAGTCAGAGAACGAATATATGTTCCTCTGTCTTCTGGTGTTTGAAAGATAATTTTTACAATGGCATTACTATGAGGTGCAACCTCGTTCCATTCTGATTTTTCTGTAAGTAGTTTGCACCCATATCCTTCTATTATTTTATGAATTCTCAAAGGCATATTACTTTCATTTTTGAGTACAAAAGTAGCTTCTAAAGAATCCTTTCCTTCTAAATTTTTTAGATAATGACTGCCTAAGTTTATGTAATCGTCTTCTATTTTAAGCTCTGGATAGGCTTCTAACATTTCAATATTTAAGCTAGGAAAGTATTCTTCTACATTGGCTGTTACTTTAAACTCTAACTTAATTGTTTTTTTATTTTGTTCCCCGAAAAGCAATACCATATCTTCTAAATAACCAAAATCATTCTTTAAAAGTGGATCATAAATAACATAGATAGCACTAGTTTCTCCTGCCTTTAAAATATGTGTAGAATCAAAACGCACTTGCAAATGTTTTGGCATTTCCATCTTTCCTGTAAATACAAAGTCCTCTTTACTTGAATTATAAAACTCAAACTTTTTAGTCATCGGAACTTTATTCAACATATTCCCAAAATGAAGATATTTAGTTCGTGTACGAATTTGTGGTGTTTTTTCTAACTTATATTTAAAATCTCTATCCTTATCCAAAACAGGTTGTAGTTCTCCTTTCAACATTAGTGTTTGTGTCCCTGCATTGTCTGTCTTTACTGTAAACACTTTAACAAAATTGCCGTAATTATAAGGTAAAAAAACTAATTCTATAAAACTACGCTCGTCTTTTTCTATACTTCTATCTGAGTTTTGATTCGAAAAACTACAAGCACAATCCGTTGAAATATCTAATATTTTAATTTCATTTTCTGAATTGTTTGTAAAGTAAAAACGATGAGTAAGTGTGTCTTGAAATTCTATTTTTCCAAAATCAAATTCTGTTTCTTCAAAATCTAAGGTAGAATTTTGAGCCAAAAGCTCTGTTGAAAATAGAATAAAAGCTAAACTAAAAACAGAAATAGAGAAAACTTTAAAAGGGAATTTAGAAAACATAGAAGATAGAAATGCTTCTTTTAATGCAAATTGGATTTTGTACATAGCTGATTACTTATTAACTTGTCTTTATAAAATGAGTATAAATTATTATTTTTTCAGAAAAAGAATAGAAATAGAACTGGGAAAAATATTTTTAAATAATTGTAAAACTTTTATTAGAATGTATCCTATAAAAGCTGACACAACTAGTTTTCTTCTAAAGCAAAATTATGGATTTGAATACAAAAGTAACAAAAAACAACTTTGAAGGTGCTAATTTTTTATTAGTAAGTTGGGTAGATATGGTAGCTAATTTTTCACTTCCTGAAGATAAAAACATAGAAATCTTTACACTTCTAGGTTCTCAATACAAAGAAAATACTCGTTATTATCACAACTGGACACATATCAAAACGATGATTAAAGGCTTGTATGATTATCCAGAAGAAATAAATGACATACTTTCTATTGAGTTAGCTATTTGGTTTCACGATGCTATTTACGTCCCACTTCGTAAAGATAACGAAAGCAGGAGCGCAAAATTTTTTCACGAACAATTATCTCTATACTTACCTATGGAAAGAGTGCGAAAAGTGATGAATTATATTGAAGCTACCAAAAATCATTCTAAAACAACAGATAGAGATTTACAAGTGCTTTTAGATTTAGATTTAGCGATTTTAGGGCAATCACCAACGGTATATCAGAACTACTCTAAGCAAGTAAGAGAAGAGTTTGGTTATGTTCCTAATTTTTTATACAAAAGAGGTCGAAAGCTAGTTTTAAAAAACTTTTTAGATAGACCTACTATTTATCAAACTACATTTTTTAAAGAGCAATTAGAAAAACAAGCACGAGAAAATATTAGAGAGGAATTAGATAGTTTATAAGATGAAATAATCAAGCAAGCTTTAATAAGAGTACCTTCTAAAAAACATGCATTATCTATAAATAGTGCATGTTTTTTTTGTCAATTTTTGTATATCACTAAAATATAAAACTCTATTTTCCAATAAGTTAAAGAGCTTTTTTAAAGTTTCAAAATGAAAAACGCTTGGCTTGAATTGAAATATTTAAAGTTTTTATGATACAATATTCAGACAATAATTTGAAGTATCAAACTATTAGCAAAAATGTTTAGTGCTTTAGCATAAAAACCGATTTTTAGGTAACCTTTTAACCTGATTTACTCGTTTAACAAAGTAGACACAACAACTATTTGTAATTATCACTTTAACAAAAAAAATATCTATATAAAATACTACTACTCATCAATTCAATAAATAACTAAAAAATTATGAAAAAGACGATTTACTTTACACTTATTTTACTAGGTAGCGTCTTTAGTTTTACTACTTTTACTAACTTCGCTTATGCCCAACATGAAGGTTTAGATTGGTTTGCTAATGGAGAGCGTCATAAACAACAAGCTCGTTATGACTTAGCCTTACAAGAATATGACAAAGCTGTTCAGAGAGAGCCACGTAATCATCTTTATATTTACTCAAAAGCACAATGTGAATACCAACTCAAAAAGCCAAAAGAAGCAGCGCAATCATTAAGTTATGTTATTCGCTTAAACAGTAATTACTCTCCTGCTTATGCTTTGCTTGCCAAAATTTATGCAGATCAGAATGACAATGAAAAAGCTGCTCAACTCTATGATATTGCAGCACGTTATGAGCAAGAAAAAGACAAAAAACAATTCTATCGTTTCTTTGTGATTAAAGAAAGTTTAGCTAAAAAAAATTGGGCAACCGCTTATGAAAAAATCAAAATTACCAAAACTGAATTTCCTGAAAATCTTGAACTTTATTATTTAGAATCTCAGGTAGCTAATTATTTAGGAAAATATAGAGAAGCTATTGAAGCTATCGAAACTATTGAACCCAAAATTACAACCTTACATCCTAGCGAAAATGCTCGTTATTATTATCAAAAAGGATATGCTTACTATCATTTAGATAATTTTGAAGAGGCTTTCAAAACGTGGTCAAAGGCAAGCTATGGTAACTTTAAAAATAAGATAGAAGAATTTTCTCCTGCTCGTTATGCGTATCTAGCAGAGGCTTATGTAGAAGTTCGTCAGTTTAATGAAGCGCAAGCCTATGCTCAACAAGCTCTAAAAATAGACCCAAATAATGCAAGTGCTTATTTTACTCTAGCTAATTTACAAGATAACAAAGCAACAGCAAATGTAGACAAAACGCTAGAACTCTATTATAAATCAGCTAAGTTTGAGAAAGATTTGAAACGCAGTACACAGATTTATGAGCAAATAGCACGACTAGAACTTTCTAAAGATAATTACGATAATGCACTTAAAGCATCACAAAATGGTTTAACATTTAATTCAGCAAATAAAAATTTGCTTTACTTAAATGGACTTACTCTTTTTCATCTACACAAACATCAAGAAGCTGCTGAAGCACTTCAGAAAGCTCTTGCTCAGATGAGAGACCCTATTGAACATTCTCGTTGTATGTTTTTATTAGGATTAGTTTATCGCAATGGAGACAAATTAGATATTGCTCGTAGAGCATTTGCAAATGTACAAGCGCAGCCTTTCAAAATGGCAGCTACTAACGAAGTAAAACTAATACAGCAAGCTACAGAAGGCGAAGAAGAACTATAAGATTTTAAAGATAAATTTCACTTACTACTATTACTATCTAAAGCCATTTTATATAATTAAATCATTCAGATTTTAAATATATAAAAATGGCTTTTTTATTTGTGCTATAAAAAAATTCTGCCTTTTTTTTATTCTACTTCTGCGAATTATAGAAAAACATTTCTTGGTCATCAGGTTTTAAATCAACATAACATTTTATATTTTGTAAGATATTTTTGGATGAATCCATTTTAATAGTCGTATTTTGGATGAATTGTTGTCTTTTTTTAGCAGTAGTCTGAAACTGATTTTATTTATTTTTTTGCTTCTAAATATAAAGTAGTAACTTGATTAAGAAAGGTATAATCAGTTAATAACTGCATAAAATAGAATTTGGTAAAACTACTTGCATAAAATAGTTAGTTTATCTCAATTTGTCTAAACTAAAAAGTGTTTATATTGCAAATAGCACACTTTTATTTTTTAATTTGATAAAACCCTTATGAAAAAGCGATTTTATATATCCGTTTTTATCCTAATTTTTCAAATGACTCTAAGTACAGTCATTGCACAAAATTTCTCAAAAGAATATTGGCACAAAGGAGAAGTCTATTTATTTACAGAAGAAAGTATAAAAGGAAGTATTAGATATGACCTAGACCAAAATAATATTACTATCCGAACGCCTGATAACAAATTGCGTTCTTATAATGCTTCACAAGTAGAACAATTTTGGATTGAGGACGAACTTCAAAAACGGGTTCGTTATTTTTATTCTCTTCCTCAGATTACTAAAGATGATTATAGAGTCCTTTATTTCTTTGAATTATTGACTGAAGGCAAAATTACACTTCTTTGTAGAGAAAACTTTGTAGTAAAACAAGTAGGTTACTATTCGCCTTATATGTGGGGAGGTTGGACAAATGGAGGAAGTTATGTAGTTCAAGAAGATGATTATTTTTTATTAAATAATGAAGGAAATGTTGTTGATGTAGAGGAAGATAGAGAAGCAATTATGAATCTTTTTGGAAAGAAAAAAGACGTAATGGAACTTTATTTAATAGACCACAACAACAAACTGCGTAATAGAGAAGATTTATTACAGATGATTCGTTATTATAATGAGGTTTATAAATAGTAATTTTAGACTTATTTTTTGATAATTTACTGAATTAAAGGCTTTTTGATTCTTGTAATTTGGAATAAAATGTTTAATTTTGCAGTTCGTTTTTTAGAGTTTTGTAGTTTTACACGCTCTAATTAGAAAAATTTAAATTAAATTTATAGGGTAAGTGGCGCAATCCTCTTACATTAAACTGTTTATAAAATGAAAAAAGAAATTCACCCAGATTATCGTGAAGTAGTATTTTTAGATACTTCAAGCGACTACAAATTTTTGACTCGTTCTACTATCCTTACAAAAGAGACTATCACTTGGGAAGATGGAAAAGAGTATCCATTAGTTAAAGTAGAGGTTAGTTCTGCATCTCACCCATTCTATACAGGTGGAAAAGGAAACTTTGGACGTACTACTGGACGTGTTGAGCGTTTCAATCGTCGTTATAAGCGTACTGATAAAAATGCAGAAGCTCAAGCAGAAACAACAGAAGAGTCTACTGAAAAGTAATCTTTATTGTTCTTTAGCACTAAAAAAGCCTTCAAATTCTAAGTATTATTTAGATTTTTGAAGGCTTTTTATTTTTAGAAAATTTTCATTTTTTTATTTCTTCTTATAAGTAGATACTGTCATTAAACTATTAGAGGTATCTGTCAGTTTTAGAAGCTCTGGACAAACATCTACAAAATAACTACGATCAGTATTTCCTGCATCTAACCAAACAAAACTAAATGCCCCTAAGGTAGTATCTGAAGAAGCAGTTATTCTATACTCCCAAATTCCTGTTGCTTGACCATTTTCAAGTTCTTCTACTGTTGCACCTAAGTTAAAGACTAAAGACATCGTTTTTTGGTCTGTCTCTGGCGTACTTACTATTTCACCATTTCTTGTTTGACGACGAGATTCTACCCATTCCCAGCTACTTTCAGTAAGAATAGCATTTGCTTCTGCAACTTGACTAACTGAGTTTTCACAACTAATTATAGGTGCTACCTCTTCTTTATCATCTTTACACGCTACAACAGAAAGAAATATAAAAAATAGTAGTATAAAAGAAACGGAATAATTTATTGATTTTTTCATTTTTGTTTTAAATATTGGGGGATTGAAAATAAGGGAATAACATATTAAATAATAATGTTCAGAATAGTATTACTCAAAAGTTATAGCAAAAAAACACCTAACTACTAGAATAAACTAGGTTAGGCGTTTTTTATTTTATACAAAGATAAATAATTTTACTTATTTATACTTGAATTATAGTTTGAGTTACTCTTTGATAAATTTCATTGTTTCTATCTCACGACCATTATTAACGCTCAAGATATACATTCCTTTAGGAAGTTTTGAAACGTTGATAGAAGTTTCTTGAGAAGTAAGTGTAGTATTTAAAACTCGTGCACCTGTTACACTGTAGATAACAACTTCTGAGTCTAAGCTAAAGTATCCTAAGCGAATATTCAATGTTTGGCTTGCAGGATTAGGGAATGCTACAAAAGCAACATCTCCATCTTTAGTTCCATCCACTCTAGCATCTTGAGCTTTATCATTATGATAAGCCATTGGAGAAGGATTGATTCTGTTTGTATTACCAATTACTACTGTATAATCTTCAACTTCACCATAAGAGAATGTTTCACAAGGAGTTGCATTTCCATTATATTTCATAGATACACGCATACGAGTAGAACCGTTTGCAGCAGAAGAAGGAATTGTGAATGAGCCACTTACAGAAGAGCTTGTACTTCTTGTACGAGTATAAACTTTCTCGCCAGAGTCATCAAAATCGCCATCTTGATTATAATCTACCCAAACATCATATGCTTCGCTATAAGTACGACTTGCCCACGCTGGAGTGATTGTGATTGTATAAGCAGTTCCTTTAGCAAATGTTGTAGAAAGATTTGTAAAGTCAGCATATCCACCATTTGCACCCGAGTTGTTGTTGATAGAACCAACTTGTACTCTTTGAATCCACTCATCAGAAACACTATTTCCTTTAGATGCACAGTAAGAAACAACTGGAGCAGAAGAAGTAGTTACAAAAGCACTAGAAGAGTATGCACTACTTACCGAACAGTTTGCACGAACTTGGAATTCATACTGAGTAGAAGCACTTGCACCAGTAAGACCAAGAGAAGTAGAAGTAGAATTAAGCACATTCCAAGAACCACCACCTGTACGAACACGAACATCATACGAAGTTGCACCTGATACAGAAGACCAAGAAGCTGTAAATGAAGAACTTGTTACAGAAGAAGACGATAAACCAGCAGGAACACCACAAGAAGGAGTAGAACCACTAGTGATATTTATAGTATAATCTTCAACTTCACCATACGAGAATGTTTCACAAGAAGTTTGTGCGCCATTATATTTCATAGATACACGCATACGAGTAGAACCAGTTGGAGCATTTGAAGGAATAGCTAATGTTCCTGTACGAACAGCACTTGAAGCAGAACCAGCATCATAAACTAACTCACCTGCATCATCAAAATCATTATCTTTATTAAAATCAACCCATACTTTCCAGTATTCATTGTATGAAGTTCCAGAAAAACCAGGAGTAAGAGTAAGAGCATTAGAGCTTCCTTGAGACAGAGTTACAGAATTAGAAGTAAAATCTGCATATCCACCATTAGCACCACTTGTTTTGTTTAAAGAACCAACTTTTACACCAGCAATCCACTCATCAGAAACACTATTTCCTTTAGATGCACAGTAAGAAGTTGTTGGAGGATTTGTTGTACCACCTGAAACTAAATCAGAACGAAAACCTGTAAGAACAGCACGCATACGAGATTTTTGACCTTCTGTGAACATATACATACAAGCATCGTTTGTATAATCCATATAGTTCATAAACATATCACTTGAAAAACCTCCGTTGTTAGAACAAGATTTTGAAGGATAAGAAGGGCAACCACCATTTGAAGCTGCTGCAATAGGAGTGTCACTTACAAAGTCATCAGCTCCACAAGCACCATCTCCCCAAATATGACGAAGATTTAACCAGTGACCTACTTCGTGAGTTGTAGTACGACCTAAATTAAAAGGAGCACCTACATTTCCAGTAGAACCAAAACCAGTAGTAAGGATTACAACACCATCAGTGTTTGCAGCACCACTACCTGGAAACTGAGCATAACCCAAGATTCCACCACTCATATTACATACCCAAATATTTAAGTATTTTTGAGTATTCCAAGCATCTTTACCACCTTGAGAAGTAAATTTCATTGCATCATTTGTAGAGAAAGATGTTTTGCTAGTTTGAGTACGTGTAACACCTGTTGTAGGATTTCCATTAGGGTCAGTAGATGCTAAAACAAACTCTATTTCTGTATCAGCTACTGAACCAGCAAATTCAGAAGGTGTAAGTGTATAATCACTATTTGTTCTTCTAAAATCTTGATTCAATACATCAATTTGAGATTGAATTTGTGCTTGACTCACATTCTGAGCTGAAGTATTATAAATTACGTGAACTACAACAGGAATTGTATAAACTGTAGCTTCTGTACGCTGATTTTTTTGATTTTGAATATAATTTTGCGTAAATGTTTCGATGTTACGCATTTTTTGTTTTGCTTCTGGGTTGATAGAAAGCAAACGCTCTAAGTTGTGGTCTGTAGTACAAGAACGACCATCTTTGTGACCATGTGAATCTTGAGCAAATGATGTTGAACTTGCAAGCATTCCTATGCCGAGTCCAAAGCTAAAAAGTGTGTGTTTGATTGTTTTTGTAAAAGTCATTGTATATCTATAAAAGTGTTAAAGGGGAAATGAATTTATTAATTAGATTGTGTTAAATCCTTAATTAAACCTTACTCTTGAAAGGTGTTGCAAACATACGACGCTTTTTTAGAAAAACAAAATTCTGTCAAATCATTTTTTAACAACACAAAACACATCAAAAACACAACAAACCAAATATTTAAAACAAAAACAACCATTTAAACCAAATAATATTCTTAATTATACGTATATAGCTCAACATTCCAAATAATATTTTATATTGAATAATCTAAATTTAACCAAAATAAATTTCATTTTTTTGAAAAAAATCAAAATTTTAAACTTTTTAGATAAAAAACGTACTCAAATTGGTAGAGTTACTCTCAAAAAACACCTCTAAATGCAACAAGGTTGCAATAAAAACGCAACTTTTTTTAGTTAATCTCGTAAAGCAATTTCTATAACTCACTGAATGACATTATACAGATAGCTGCAACCACAAAAAACAATGCTTCTCAGCTAAACTTTATAAAAATACATCTTACTCTAAAAATAGTTGCTAAGAGCTTGCTCAATTATTGGTAAACATGAGTTCTATTTTTTACTTCACTTGTTGGTCTGTTGTACAAAATTATTTGGTTGTTGGTGTCACTTCGCTAACATCAGCAACAGTATTGTGGAATTTCTACTTACTTTTTCAAAAAATCAATGTTAAATTCATTCATAAATAAAAAAAATGCTCAAATTTAGATTCGATTGACATAACTACGTAATATCAGTAATTTATTCTCATTCTTTTTTTAGTATATTTGCAGTTGATTTTATCAGATTTTGATCTAATCCTTTTTTACTTATTGTCTTTTGTTATATTAATTGTCAATCCGTTTATTTTTATTGCTATGTTGTTAGATTTTGAAAAGCCCATTTTTGAATTAGAAGAAAAACTACAGGAAACAAAGAGTCTTGCTGCCAAAAATAATATGGATGTGAGTCAGGCTGTAAAATTATTAGAAGACCGTATAGTTCATTTAAAAAAAGAAACTTTCAAAAATCTTACTCGTTGGCAACGTGTACAACTTTCTCGTCATCCAGACCGTCCTTATACACTTGATTATATTGCTCACTTAACTGATGACTTTGTGGAATTACACGGAGATAGAGGTTTTGGTGATGATAAAGCTATGATTGGAGGTATTGCCCAAATTGATGGACAGTCTGTAATGATTATTGGACAACAAAAGGGACGAAATACCAAACAAAGACAATATCGTAATTTTGGAATGGCAAACCCAGAAGGATATCGTAAAGCATTGCGTTTGATGCAACTTGCAAATAAATTTGGAATGCCCATCCTTACACTTATAGATACTCCAGGTGCTTATCCTGGTATAGAAGCCGAAGAGCGAGGACAAGGAGAGGCAATTGCTAGAAACTTGAAGGAAATGTTTTTATTAGATGTTCCTGTTATTTGTATTGTTATTGGTGAAGGAGCTTCGGGTGGTGCGCTTGGTATTGCGATTGGAGACAGAGTTTGTATGCTTGAAAATACATGGTATTCGGTTATTTCTCCTGAATCTTGTTCGTCTATTTTGTGGCGTAGTTGGGATTACAAAGAACAAGCTGCAAGTGCATTACGACTTACTTCTTTAGATATGCACAAATTTGGTTTGATTGATAGAATAATTGAAGAACCTTTAGGTGGAGCACATCGTCATCAAGAAGAAACAATGCACATTGTAAAAAAAGCCGTTTTAGAAATGATAGAGGAGCTTTCAAAACTAGATAGCAAGACATTAAAACAACAACGCACAGAGAAATTCTCTAAAATGGGTGAGTTTGAAGAAGCACAAATCAGTAAGGCGAGCTAAAACAGAAGTCTAAAAAAGGAAGATATATCAATAATGAGTATATGATTTTATCCAGTTTCTAATAAATTAGGATTAAAACTAACGCCAAATACAAACGAAATGAAAAAGTTGCAAAATTTTCATTCTCATAATTGGAATCTTAACCAACGAACGTATGTCTTGCCCTTTGAAAAAAGCCGTTTGCTTACTTATCTAAAACAGCTAACAAAACCTTATGGAGATAAACCCAAACGCAAAAAAGATTATGAGCGTTACCGTTTTACAGGTAAAATAGAAAAAAACAAATTTCGCCTCTCAAGAACAGTTCTAGAACCCAATAATTTTTTGAGTATTGCAGAAGGAACAATTGAATCAACTTCGAAGGGTTGTTTTATTCAAATCAAATACAAAACATTCAAATTCACTAGAATACTTATTTGGTTTTGGGGAGTTTTGGGTCTTTGCATGACTTTATATTTTAGTTTGTATAAAATAAATGTTCTCTACGGCATTTTAGCAGGTATTTTTACGTTGGCTCATACAGCTGTCTGTATTTTGAGTATCCAAAGACAAAAAAAAATACTAGAAGATATTTTTGATGAAGTATTCAATTCATATAATGAGTTTTTGAATTGACTTTCAATCTTTCAAAAAAAAGACGTCATTTAAACTTCCCTATAGTGGTATATTTTTACTGTACTCTACTTTTTTTTGCTTTGACATTCAAGTTGCAGAGCAACGAAATATTTGTAGAAAAAAGTAAAAGTGTAAAGTTATAAAAGTTGCAGCGCAACACAATATTGATATTCTTTTTGTCTGAATATTATAAATTATATAACGTTGCTCTGCAACTAAAAAGCATTTTTAAAAAGTAGAGTACAGTAGTATATTTCTAGACCGAAATAGAAATAAATATTCAACTTACTCTTCTTCATCATTTATATCTTCACTATCAAAAACATTTTGAATATAGAGTGAAGCCTTTACTGTTCCTTCGTCAGAATTATATTCCATTACAAAACCTAATTTTTCACAAATTCTTTTCATAGCTCTATTTTCTGACAAAATATCGGCTGTTAATAGTTCTATTCCTTCACTACGACACACTTCGACAGCTCTATTCAAAAGCTCAAAACCTAGTCCTTCGCCTTGATAACCATCGACGATAGTCATTCCAAATTCAGCTTCTTTTGTTCCATGCACCTTTATTATTCGGATTGCTCCTATAATTTCGTTTTGAGTAGTATTTGTATTTAGTAGCTCTTCTTTCTCTTTTTCTATAATAAGTGTAATTTGTCGGTCATAATCAGCAAAACAAATTCTTGAAAGTCTTTCATGAGATGTTCTTTGGTCAAGACTAACAGCATGAAAGAATCTAAAATAAACACTTTGAGGAGAGAGTTTTTTATGAAACTCTGCCATTGAAGGTTCGTCTTCTGGGCGAATAGGACGAATCAAAACTTGCTGTTTACTTTTTGGTAAAATCCATTTTTCTTCATATTCTGAAGGATAAGGACGAATTGCCAAACGAATAAGTTCTTCTCCTTTTACTTCATTAGGTTGTAAAATCATGACAGCATCAAGAATCGAAACGCCCTCTGTACGAGAAACTGAAATTGGATTAAGATAAATTTCTTTTATAAAAGGTTGCTCAATAATTAACTGGCTAAAACGAACCATTGATTGCTCTAAAAGTATCAAAGTAGGTTCATGTAAATCTTCTGTTTTTACAAGGTTTTTGAAAATTGTTGTTTGTTCTATTGCTCTTCTTGCTAAAGTAGCATTGAGAGGAGGCAAAGCAACAGCTCTATCTTGATAATATTGCAATGATTTTCCACCATTTCCAAAGAAAATAATAGATCCAAATTGTACATCTACTTTGCTTCCCATTAGCATTTCAATAGAATCATGTGTGTTCATTTCTTGAACAGTTACCCCCAAAAATTCATTAGGACTTACACGCTCTTCTATATTTTTCTTAATTTCTTGATAGGCACTTCTAACTGCTTGTTCCTCTTTAAGATACAGACGCACTCCACCCACTTCACTCTTATTAATAATAGAGTGAGAGTGAACTTTCAAAACAACAGGCTTTCCTATTGCTTTTGCTTGTTGCCATGCTTCATCTTCTGAAAGAGCCAAACGAGTATCAACAATAGGTAAATTATAGGCTGCCAAAATCAACTTTGCTTCCCATTCTGTCAAAATTGTACGTCCTTCTAATCTTGCATTTGCTATAATTTGAGTTACTGCCACTCTATTTGGTGGATTTTTTTTCATTGAATCCGAAATACGAGGTGTTTGATAAATTCCTTTCAAATTATAGGCATATTTCCACAAATAATTGAAAATATGTGCTGCTGCATCAGGATATTGAAAATTAGGAATTCCTGCTTTCGAAAGTAATTTTCGTCCTTCTTTTGTTGTGTCTCCTCCCATCCAACTAACTAACAAAGGTTTCTTTTTGAGAGAAGCAAAACGCAATAAGTTTTTGGCTGTTTCAGTAGGTTTACTGACTGCTTGAGGAGCAAGAATTACCAAAAGTCCATCAATAGCTGTATCTTCTAATAAAACTTCAGTAGCTTTTTCATAGAGTTCAGGAGTAGCAAACTGATGTAAATCTAATGGGTTTTCATACACCCAGCCTTTAGGTAGGAATTCAGAAAGTGATTCAATTGTTTTTTCTGAAAGTTTTCCCAACTGCCCACCACCTTTTGTGAGCATGGCTGTTGCAAGCTGTGCTGGCGCATTTGCATTGGTTAGAATGGCTAAATTCTTTCCTTTTGGGCGAGGTTGTTTAGAAATTACTTCTACCATAAAAAATACTTCTGCCATTGTATCAACACGAAGCATTCCCGAACGACGAAAAGCAGCATTAAAAATTAAGTCTTCATCTATTTCAAAACGAATAGGAGAAACTGCTTGACTAGAACTATCATTTTCTATCTGTTGTCTTTTACCTGTTTTGAGTACAATAATGGGCTTTGAATAAGAAACTTCTTTAGCTGCTGATAAAAAAGAACGAGCATAATTAATTGTTTCCATATATAAAACAATTGCCTTTGTTCTTGTGTCATCCCCTAGATAATGAATTACATCTCCCCAACTTATATCAATCATTCCACCAATCGAAACAAAAGCACTAAAGCCTACATTCTGACTATTGCCCCAATCTAAAACACCTTCTCCCATTGCTCCACTTTGAGAAACAAAACCAATACTTCCTTCTTTTGGTCTTTGATTGGAAAAAGTAGCAAACAAATTGAGATGGGGACGTATAAAACCGATAGAGTTTGTACCAATAACACGAACACCAGATTTTCTTGCTTCTAATAATACTTCGGCTTCAAACTCTTCTCCTTTTTCCCCTGTTTCTCTAAACCCTGCTGAAAGAACAAGTGCATTTTTTACATTGGCTTGTCCACACTCTCTGATTATTTCGGCAACTGTTTTGGCAGGTGTAATGATAATTGCTAAATCTATAAACTCATCTATATCTTCAATTCTTTTATAACAAACAGAACCATTAATTTCTTCGTACTTTGGATTAACAGGAAACACCTCTCCTTTATAATCTAATAAAGTTAAGTTTTCGAATAATCTTTTTCCTAAAGAGCTCTCTCTTTTACTTGCTCCAATAACTGCAATAGTTTTGGGATGAAAAAGAGCTTCCATTTTACTTTTATCGTAAGAAGGATGAAAATGATGCGCCGAAACGCCTTCGCCCCAAGAGCGAATACCTTCCAAAACTCGTTCTAAAATACGTTGAAAAGAATGCTGCATGACAGTTTGGATTCCGATAGCCAATTGATTGGCTAGGTAATTATAATTTCTTTTTAAAGGTAGAAAAGAATTTGATTTTTTAGTATTATTTATCTCAAAAATATTTATTTTATTTTGAGATGATTGTGATGATTTAACTTCTTTCCTTTTCGAATCTTTATTACTCAAATATACAACAGGCATCTGTAAAAAATGTAATGTAAACAGATAAAAATTAATGAAAATTGCTATTTGTGAGTGTTTTGTGTATGTTTTGTATTCCTATCAAGAAACCAAATCTAATTGGTTGCCACTGTGTACTTGCTCCTTTTTTTTATAAAAAGTTGTTAAAAAATGACCCTTAGTCATATTAAGACTTTTTTTTTAAATCAAATAGAAAAAACCTTACGCTCATTTTTTATAGGTAAATATAGTTACTCTCAGATTTTATTCAATTAAAGTTATATTTTTTTGAATTTTTTGACTGCTTTTACTACTTATAAAGTTAGAAACGCTATTTTTGCAAATAAGTTTTGTTTGCCGTACAAAAAACGTGTAAATTAATTATTAACAAATTACTACCAAAAAAATGACTACAATTCAGAAAACAAACAATGAATCGATTGTGCTTGCTATAATTGAAATAGCTGCGCAAATGCTCAAAAAAGGCTCAAACCTCACTAACATCATTGGTTTAACTACTCAGCAGTGGATGGTTCTCTTGTATGTACAAGGAGATCAAAATATTCCTTATGCTGAAGAACGCCTTCAACAAGGAGGAATTTTGGCTTCTGACATTGCTGAAGCATTGAATGTTTCTCGTCCTAATATTACAAATCTAATACAAGTTTTAGCAGATAAAGGACTAATCAAACAAGACAAAGACCCAAAAGACAAACGTCGAAAAGTATTGGTATTGACAAGAAAAGGCAAGGATGCTATTGGAAAAGTTGCTCCATTGAGAGAAAATGCAAATATGAGATTATTGAATGATTTTACAGAGGAAGAAAAAGACGATTTGCTTGCCAAACTTATGCACTGTCTTGACCGTTTGCACGGAAGAATATAATATTTATAAAGTTCTTAATTTTGCAAAAAATTCTAAATACAAATATGAGCAAAACATTCGATAATAAAGTTGTTATTATTACAGGAGGAACTTCTGGAATTGGTAGAGCTTGTGCAGAAGCCTTTGGAAAAGAAGGTGCTAAAATAGTTATTACAGGTAGAAATAGTAAAAAACTAAAAGAAGCACAAGATTTTTTAGAAAATCAGCATATAGAAGTTTTGCCTCTTCAGCTAGATGTCAGTAAGGAAAGTGATAATAAAGAATTAGCAGAAAAGACAGTTGAAAAATTTGGAAAAATAGATATTTTGATAAATAATGCAGGTATTTCGATGCGTGCTTTATTCAAAGATTTAGATTTATCAGTTTTGAAAAGCTTAATGGATATTAACTTTTGGGGAACTGTTTATGCTACTAAATACTGTATTCCTCATATTATCAAAACAAAAGGTTCAATAGTAGGAATTTCATCTATTGCAGGATTTAGAGGTTTGCCAGCTCGTACGGGTTACTCAGCTTCTAAATTTGCAATGCAGGGATTTTTGGAAGCATTAAGAACAGAAATGAAGGCTGAAAACGTACATGTTTTGATTGCCTGCCCTGGTTACACCTCTTCTAATATCAGAAATACAGCTCTTTTACAAGATGGCAGAGCACAAGGTGATTCGCCCAAAGATGAAGGTAAAATGATGACTTCTGAAGAGTGTGCCAACCATATTTTGAAAGCTACTAAAAAACGTAAAAACATTTTAATACTGACCCTACAAGGTAAAATGACAGTTTTTTTGAATAAATTATTTCCTTCTTTTATGGATAAATTAGTTTTGAATGCTATTGCAAAAGAAGGCGAAATACCTAAGTAAAGTTAGGAAATAAGCATCTGCGAAAATAAAACACAATAAACAATATTTTTATTCTTCTGCATTCTTTGCCATCTCTCTGTGTTTAATATCATTTTTAGAAAAATAAAGCATCTTTATCAATTTCATTTATTAAACAAAAAAACGTACCTTTGCAAATCATTGTCTTTCATTCAATTCTGATTCTAAAATTAGATTTGAATGAAAGATATTCCAAAACTCATTCTACAATCACCTGAGTCCCAAACCGATTTTATGGAACAACCTACTCCAGTAGCCAAACGAATAGATGCCCTAGTAAAACTTCAAGAAGTTGATTCTAAATTAGATGAATTACGTAAGATAAAAGGCGATTTGCCCGAAGAAGTCCAAGATTTGGAGGACGAAATAGAAGGGTATCAGACACGAATTGCAAAATTCGAATCTGAAAAGAAATCATTAGACGACCTTGAAGCAACACAAGATAATTCTATTAAAGATCATAAAAAATTAATCGTAAAATACGAAGAACAGCAAATGGACGTTCGCAATGACCGTGAATTTCAAGCCATTGCTCGTGAAATAGAAAATCAACAACTTGATATTCGTCTTGCTGAAAAAGCTGTTAGAGATACACAATACAAAATAGAACGCAAACAAAAGCAAGTCGAAGAAACAACGGCTACCTTAGAAGAGCGTAAAAAAGATTTAGAGAACAAGAAAAATGAGCTAGAAGGTATCGTAAAAGAAAGTGAAGAAGAAGAAGCAAAATTAATGAAAGAGCGTGAAAAACGTAGAAAAAATGTTGCTGATAACTTATACTTATCTTACGAGCGTATTCGTGAAAATGCTCGCAATGGTCTTGCTGTTGTTAATGTAAAGCGTAATGCTTGTGGTGGTTGTTTTAATATTGTTCCTCCACAACGTCAAGTTGATATTAAAGAAAGAAAGAAATTAGTAGTTTGTGAACACTGTGGACGTGTTTTCGCTGATGTGGAAGCTGTTGAAGTAGTAGAGAAAAAACGTACTACTCGCCGTAAACGTGTTACTAAGAAAGAAAAAGAAGCAGAAGAAAAAGCTGCAAGCAAAGAAAAATAATTCTAGTATTATTTTTTGTAGCAAAAACTCCTATTTTGTTTATTTGACAGAATAGGAGTTTTTTTATTTAGTTTTTTAAGTCTTCAAGTTCCTTTAATTCTTCTTTTAGCTCTTCCACATAGTTTCCGTATAAATTTTTGATATACCATTTTATCACAAAGTAATATGCAGGAACAGCAACTAAAGCAATTATCACAATCAAAAGCACTCTAGTCAAAGTAAAATCTTCAAAAGATACATTTTTCCAAAGCAAGGGCAACATGGCAGCAAAAACACCTAATACTAATGAGCCATATAAATATACCTTTAGGTACAAATCTAGTGTAGAAATGAGTTGATTTAGAGTTTGTTTGAGATTTTCTTGTAAATTTATCTTTCTGATTTTGAGATATTTGAAAGTGTACCAAATTAGGGAAAGCACCATTACAAAGCCCAAATAAGGAATAACAAAAGGCGAATAAAACCATTGTTGATTAAACATTAAAAAAACACTTAATACAACTACAAATGCTGCTTCTATCAAAATACTGCGTTTGATTTTAGAAATGCTATCATTTGCTTTTCCTCTCAGCAGTTTTCTAATTTGCTCATTTTCAAGAACAGGTTCTGGCTGTGTTTGAAGAGCTTGCCAAGTAGATTTTAGGTTGTCTATATCCATTTTAGATTGTACTTATCTTTTATAAAATGATTTTTTTATAGTTGTGATTTTTTGTCTATTGAGGCAATTTTTCCAATGTTTCTTTGAGTTTTTTCTTTATTCGATTGATTTTCACACCTACATTTGTTTTGGTAATACCTATAATTTCGGCAATTTCATCATAGCTTTTCTCCTCTAGGTAAAGCATGATGATTCCTTTTTCTACTTTTGATAATTTCTGAATAGCGAGTTGAAGATTTTTGAGTTGTTCTTCTTTTTCAGTATCTGTCGGAGTATCAGGAAATTGTAGTGTAGAATCTGAAATAGAAAATTCAGAAGGTTTACGTTTGACTTTACGTAGACGTGCAATTGCTGTATTAAGAGCGATACGATACATCCACGTAGAAATTTTGGAATCACCTCTAAACTTTGGATAGGATTTCCAAAGTTGGAACAAAACTTCTTGAAACAAATCTTGCCTATCATCTTCAGAATCACAATACATGCGACATACTTTATGTATGATACCTTGATGTTTCTGAATAAATGTTACAAAATCTTTTTCCAAAATGAGTAAGAAGGTTTATTTTTGGTGAGAATGAGAATAGATAAAATAAAATTCATTCAAAATAGAACGTCTAAAGTACAAATTTATAAAATCAGTTTAGTAATTAAAGTTAAAGAAATAACTATTTTTACAAACTTTCATTTTTTTTTGAAAGAAGTGAAACTTCTATATCTTCTCTTCGTTTAGTAAAACTATAAAACAATTTAAAATTAATCTCAAATAGTATAATTATGGTCTCTCCTTACAAAAAACCTTTATTACGAATAGACTTAGTTATTCAATTATTTTTTTTAGTAATTCTTTTTGGTGGCTATGGACTGACTTTTTTGGGTTCGCAAATCTCTGCTTTATCAGAATTTAGTTTTGCTTTTCTTTTTCCTCTTTTAGCTTTAGCAGTTTTGGGTTTGACAAATCCAATAATGAATATTTTGCATTTAATTTTGGGAAACTATTCTGATGAAACTCATGCACTTCGTAAAAATTACACCTTTGCTATTCTAGCCTATTTAGCTATTGGTATTTTAGGATATTTAGTTGCCCTTACTTTTAATATGATGTGGTTACTGGGTGTTGTGGGTTATTTTTATATCTATGGAGTTAGTCATTTTTTTGCAATTGGTTATGTTTATATTACTATTTTAGAAAATAGAACTCAAAAAATAGTTGAGCGAAGATTGTATTATTAATAATTAATAATCAGCCTTTGTTGGTGTTTGAGCGTAGCGACACCAACAAACACACCTATAAATCCATTCTTAAACAACTTCTCTTATCAATAATTAATAATTCCAATTTTCTTGTCTTTGAGTTTTACATTAATAAAATTCTTCAAACGGTCTTCATATTTTTTGCGTGTATATTTATTTCTTGCTGGTTCGCCTTCCCATTTTACCAATAACATAAATGCCAAAGAATCATTTTCAAAATTAGTTTGTCTTACTCTAGCCACACCAATTTCTTTTAGTTCTGGGTAGATAGCTTTGAGTTCATTTTTTATAGTTTCAAAAGGCAATGTATCTCCTCTCGCATATAAAAGCTCTTGTTTTAGGTCTTCTATTTCTTTGTCTTTTCCTGTTATGATTTCATCTTTTTGTTTATACGTTCCCATTTCTTCTCTAAATTTTATCTCAATATAACGCTTTGCATTGTTCATCACAGTACGTTCGACACGAGTTTCAGAATCGGCAGGTTCTTCTGACTGAACAAGTTCAATATGAATGCTATCTTCTGCATCAAAACCTGTAAGTTTCCAAGAATTTTTTACTTCATCATTAAATGTCTTTTCTAGGCTAAGCAAAGAATCATAATTGATATAACTTCCTGCTCCAAAACTAATCACACGAAGCCTATAAATATTGGTAGAATCTAGTTTTACTTTCCATTGTACCGAATTCAAATCATAATTTGGATTTATATTCTGAGTAATAAAAGTAGCGATACGCTGATTACGGAAGTTTTCTGTCAGTTTTCTGAATAAAAACATCACACTCGGAATAAGTAAAATTGTCAGAACAACATACGCTGTAAGTCTTGCTCGTCTTGCCAAAACAGGATTTAAAACCTCCACATACGGAAACTTCAAAAAACGCACAATCATGTAGGTAGACAGACTAATAAAGACAGCATTAATGAAAAACAAATAAAATGCTCCTGCAAAAACATCCCATTTTCCTGTTGCTAATCCAAAACCTGCAGTACACAAAGGAGGCATTAAAGCAGTTGCAATTGCCACCCCTGGTATGGCATTGGTTTTTTCTGTGCGAGAGCCTGCAATAATACCCGCCAAACCACCAAAAAAGGCAACCAAAACATCTAATAAATTAGGTTCTGTACGAGAAAGCATTTGGTCTGTCAGAAGTCCTAGAGGAGTAATTTTGAAATAAACAACACTTGTTACTAAAGTCAGAATAATAGCACTTAAAAAATTTCGAACCGATTTTATTAATGTTTCTCTATCATTAATTGCAGCACCCAAACCAATTCCCAAGATAGGCGACATCAAGGGAGAGATAAGCATCGCTCCAATAATAACAGCAGCTGAATCCAAATCAAGACCAATAGAGGCAATCATGACCGAACAAATCAACACCCAAAGGTTTGAACCTTCCAAAACAACACCTGATTTAATGCTCTTTACTGTTCCAACATAATCTGTGTCAGAAGCCAAGTGAGTCAGACGAAAGAAAAAATCTTTAATAAAGTTCCACGAATCACGAAAACCATGTTGCCATTCAGGATAACCATGATTTATACTTTCTGAATCGTAATCACTTTTAGGAGTAGAATTTTGTTCTTCATTCATAATAAAATAACTTACTAATTTATAAATCGTTGTGTTATAATGAGTTCTTGCTATTTTGAGATTCTAAAATACTATTTTCTAATTAAGAACCGAAATTTAGTTGGTTTTTAGGCTTCTAACAAGTATTATTTTTCTAATAAAGATTTTTTCTGTTTTTTTGAGAACATAAATTTGAATAATCTCAGAAAAAACAATTATTTTTATTTTCTGATGATTCATTTTTTGCCTTTTCGTTATTTCATTTTTTAAACTATTTCAATTATGCACCATTTTTTTGTTTTTCTATTTCTATTCTTGAGTTTCACTACTACTACGAAAGCTCACTTTTTATCTGAATACTCTTCTAGTTCTTATTCTGAAAAACCTAAATCAACTGTAAAGAAACATAATTCTGCTACAGAAAAAACAGTAAACACTGAAAAGCAGACTTATAAGCCAAACTCAAAAATAAAGAAAAAACAGCAACGCAAAATAGCCAAAACACAAAAAAAGCAATTGAGAAAAACAGTTTGGAAAGCTCTTAAAGAACAACGCAAAATAAATAAAGCAAATAAAAAAGTAGGAATCAAAAATACAAAACCAAAAATACATTGGGCTGCTTATTTGTCTTTTTTTGCCACTTTACTTGCTTTAGGTATTTTTGTAGCAGCTTTTTTCTTTGCAACTATGTATGCTATTTTTAGTTTTTTAGTCCCTTTTGCAATAGGGTTATTAGTTGTTTCTCTTATTGCAAGTATTATTGGTATTTCAGTTGTGGCAAGTAATGATACAACACTTTATCATAAATCACACACCATTACTTTAGCATTAATTGGAGGTATTTTGGCTTTTTTATCGCTTCTTGCTATTGGTTTTCTTATACTTGCTCTTTCTGCGCTTAGTTTTTAGAATAAAAACATTTATAGTACTGAGAGTGTATATCTAATTTAAGTTGTAGATTATAAGTAGTTCAGATTTCTTAGTCTGAATGAAGATATTTTTCACACAAAAAGCTCTCTTTTACTTCTTTCCTATAGATTACTTTTTTTTAGAAAAAGAATGAACAAATTTGTCTTAGATATAGAAAATATGGTTTGCCCACGTTGTGTACTGGCAGTAGAAAATCTATGTCAAGAGCTAAATATTGATTTTGAAAAGGTAGAGTTAGGTAAAATTTACCTTATTGAAAACACAGAAATTTCAGCAGAAAAACAAGAAAAATTAAAGCAAGAATTACAAAAAATAGGATTACGATTGATAGAGTCAGATAAAAAAAGCCTTATCAACTCTATCAAAACAGCTATTATCAATCAAATTCATTATTCAGAAAAACCATTAAATATCAATTTCTCTGAATATCTTTCTCAAAAACTGTATCACGAATATTCGTATTTGAGTCGTCTTTTTTCTACCTCTGAAAATATGACTATAGAAAAATATATTGTGTTACAAAAAATAGAAAAAGCCAAAGAACTTTTATCTCTCAAAAAGTATAGAATAAATGAAATAGCGAGCTTTTTATATTATAAAAACACCTCTCATTTTTCTACACAATTCAAGCAAGTAACAGGAAAAACTCCTTCTTATTATCAAAAAAATATTTCAGAGAAACGTAAAACAATAGATGCTTTACAATAATAAGTCAAAATAGTATAAATTTTTGTCAAAATTCTGAAAAACTGAGTGGCTTTAGTAGCGTTTAATAAAGTAGAAACCAATTATTCTACTTTTTAAACTTCATTTTTATGCAAAAGCATTCTTCTTCTTACCAACCTTATATCAAATTTGTTTTGATGCTGACTGCTTCATTTGTGATTATGTATGGCGTAATGTTTCTGAATGTAGCTCAGCTAAATCATATTTATTTAAGCAATACTCGTTTGTATATGACTTTGCTGATGGTTTCTCCAATGGCAATTTTGAAACTGTTTTTTATGAATGACATGTACAAAGACAAAATACTCAATATTGGAATTGTCTTTTTGAGTGTTTCTATTTTCATAACAGCTTTGCTTTTTTTGAGAACTCAAACCTTTATTTCTAATGAGCAATATATGAAAGCTATGATTCCTCATCATTCTTCAGCTATTTTAGTTAGTGAAAATGCTACTTTCAAAAATTCAGAAGTAAAAGAGCTTTCAATAGAAATTATAAAGGCACAAGAAAAAGAAATTGCCGAAATGAAAAAATTGCTTGAAGTAGTAGAATAATTTTCATTAAAAAAATAAAATCCCCTTTACGATTTTTTAATCTAAATTTTTAACTCACAAAACCCCAAAATTATGAATAATTCAAATTTTCAATCATGTATCGAAGCCTGCCAACAATGTCTTATCGATTGCCAAAGTTGTTTGTATCAAATGGCAACCAAAGAAAGTATGAATGACTGTCCTCGCTGTTGCATAGAATGTGTTGATTCGTGTCAAGTTGCTATTAAAGCAATGATAAACAATAGCAAGTGGGCAAAAGAGTATTGTAAAATCTGTGCAGAAATTTGTGATTGGTGTGCCGAACAATGTGGACAACACAACCACGAACATTGTAAAAAATGTGCAGAATCGTGTCGCAAATGTGCCGAAGAATGTCGTAAAATGGCAGCTTAATTTTTAGTTCCCAAACCCTAAGGGTCTTCAGAGTCCCTTAGGGTTTTTTCCACCATTTTTTAAACTAAAAAACAATTATGAAAAATCAAATACTACTCTTTTTATTTCTTACTTTTCTTTTTACTCAAAATGCAGAAGCACAGCACGAACATTCTCAACATTCAAATCATTCTACCAAAAAAAAGGATAGTAAAATTCAAAACAAAACAGTCATTTATCATCTCAATGTAAATGATACTGTTATGGAAATTGCAGGAAAAAAAGCTAAAATGCTTACTACAAACGGACAAATTCCTGCGCCTACTTTAGAATTTGTAGAAGGAGACACTGCACTTATTTATGTCAAAAATAATACAAAAGGAACAACTTCTTTTCATTGGCATGGATTAATTTTACCTAATCAATATGATGGAGTTCCACTCTTGACAACCGAACTTATAAAAGCAGGAGAAACGCATATTTTCAAATTTCCAATTATTCAAAACGGAACATATTGGTATCATTCTCACACCATGTATCAAGAACAAAAAGGATTGTATGGAGGAATTTCTATTGCGCCCAAAGAACCTATAAAAACGAAGGAAAAAGTAATTGTTCTTTCAGATTTTACAGACCAAAATCCACATAATGTAATTCGCCTTTTAAAGCGTCATACGGATTGGTATGCCATCAAAAGAAATGCTATTCAGAGTTATGGAAAAGCGATTGCAACAGGAAATTTGGCTGCAAAAGCGTGGTTAGAATGGAAAAGAATGCCTGATATGGATTTAGCAGATGTATATTATGATGCTTTTTTGGCAAATGGAAAAATAAAAGAAGAAGTAGAAAATCTCAAAGCAGGAGAAACGATTCGTCTTAGAATAATAAATGGTTCTTCGTCTTCTCATTTTTGGCTGCATTACGCAGGTGGTAAAATGAAAATTGTGGCTGCCGATGGAATTGATGTTGAGCCTACCCTAGTAGATAAATTACTCATTGCAACGGCTGAAACCTATGATATTGAAGTTACAATTCCTCAAAATGCTGATTCTGACACAAAAAAATATGAATTTCGTGCTACTTCGTGGGATAGATATAAATACACTTCGGTTTGGTTAGGCGACAAAAATGCAACTCAAAAAGCTGCAACTGATTTACCACCATTAGATTATTTTGCTTTGGTAAACGAAATGAAAGACATGATGAAAATGATGCCCAAAATGAAGATGGGTAAAGCTCCCAAAAACAGAATGGAAAATGGATTTTATGCAAATGGAAAAGCTCCTACCAACCACGATATTTTGATGGAAGATATGAATAGAATGGGAATGCAAATGGGAAATGGGAATAAGGAAATGGAACATGGAGGAATGAAAATGAATAACGAAAGTGAGAAAATGAATCATGACAAGATGAACCATAATGAAATGAAGCATGATAAAATGGAAATGGACACTTCAAAAATGAATCATCAAAATCATGACGGAATGAATCATGACAACATGAAAATGCAAGAAGGAAAAATTCATGAGGCAGAAAAAGAAGGAATGATGATGAGCAAAGATGACCCTAAAGCAAATATGATGAAATCTATACTCAAACCAATTGGTGTAATGATGACAGGTTACAAACAACTCAAAGAACAGAATCCTGACGAAACTATTTTTGATTATACAATGCTAAAATCTCCAAATTCTACCAAAATAAGTGAACAAAATGAAGAAAAACCTGTCAGAATTGTTCATTTGTATTTAGGAGGAAATATGTTGCGTTATGTCTGGATGATAAATAATACGCCACTTTCAGAAGCTGATAAAATAAAAATAACGAAAGGTGAAACGGTTCGTTTTGTGATGCACAATACAACCATGATGAGCCATCCAATGCACTTGCACGGACATTTTTTTAGAATTATAAATGGACAAGGCGATTTTGCTCCTCTCAAACATACTGTCAATGTTGCTCCTATGGAAACGACAATTATAGAATTTGATGCAATTGAGGAAAAAGATTGGTTTTTTCATTGTCATTTGTTGTATCACATGATGTCTGGAATGGCTAGAGTAGTAAATTATCAAAATACTACACCAATGATTACTACAAAAGCAGGTTATAGACGTTTTGCTAGAGAAGATAAAAAATGGTATGCAATGGCAAACCTAACAGGACAAACAAACGGACTTTGGGCAGATGCAAGTATTTTTAATTTCAGAAATGAAATAAGTATAGAAGGAAATACAAATTATACCGAAGAGTTTGAAGTAGAAGCAAAAGCAATGCATTATTTTGGAGCAAAACAATTTTTTACGGCTTATCTAGGGACAGAAATTGAACAAGAAGAAATTAACAGAACAAGCGACGACCAACCTATTACAGATGCAAAAATGAAAGGATTAGTTGGTATTCGATATTTTTTACCGATGCACGTATGGTCAGATTTTAGAGCCGATCACGAAGGAAATTTTCAAGTAGAACTAGAACGAGAAGATTTTCCTCTTACCAAACGTTGGAGAGCAAATGCAAGTGTAGAGTATCTTATCAATCAAGATGAATTTAGATATACAATAGGAACGAGTTATATCTTAGGACAATATTTTGCGCTTTCTGCTAATTATGACAACCGTTATAAATGGGGAGCAGGTTTGCAGATTATGTATTAAATAATTTATTAAAGCCCTTTGGGTCTAAACACGAAACCACTATGAATACTTTAGAAAAAACTCAAATAAAAGAATATCAAATTACAGGAATGACCTGTAAAGGCTGTGAAGCCAAAGTAAAAAAGACTTTAGAGGCATTCCCTGAAATAGAAAAAGCAGAAATTAGCGTAGAAAATGCTGATGGAAAAATTTATTTTGAAGATGATATTCTGACAAATATTTTACAAGAAAAACTCTCTGAAATAGGAAATTATAGAATTATAGAAAAAAATAACACTGATGGGATAATCTTTGAAGAAATAAAAGGAAATCCGAATGCTGTTGTTAGTGAAGAAATAGATTTACCAAACAAATCATTTTCTACTTACAAACCTCTCTTCTTGATTGTTGCTTTTATTTTGGGAACAAGTATTTTGGTTCAATATCCGTTTACTGATTTTTCAGGAATGCTTTTAATGCGTCATTTTATGGCTGGATTCTTTATTGTCTTTGCATTTTTCAAGCTCCTTAACTTGGAAGGTTTTGCAAACTCTTACCAAATGTATGACATCGTAGCAGCAAAATGGAAAGGATGGGGATTGATTTATCCGTTTGTCGAACTTACTTTAGGTATTGCTTATTTAATCAATATTTTTCCTTTCTATGTCAATCTAATTACAATTTTTGTTTTGGGAATTAGTAGTATTGGTGTTATAAAAAGTAATTTGGATAAGAAAAAAATCAAATGTGCTTGTTTGGGAGATGTTTTTAATTTGCCAATGAGTACCGTTACGATTATTGAAGATTTATCAATGGTAGCAATGGCTGTAGTGATGCTTTTTGTGGTTTAAAATTGAAGAGAACTTCGAAGTACATTTGATTCAAATTAGTGAGACAATAATTAAACACCTTATTAGCAAAGCCTAGTAAGGTGTTTTTTTGAAATTTTTAAACTGTCAGGAACTATAAAAACTGAAGAGAGGTTTGTAGTAGTATATAAGATTATAGCTCAGTCGGTTAGAGCGTTTGTCTGATAAGCAGAAGGTCATAGGTTCGAATCCTATTAATCTTACAATTTGCTCCATTAGTGTAATTGGTTATCACATATCTCTTTCTAAGATATAAAAAGAGTTCGAATCTCTTATGGAGTACAAAAAAAGGGAACTTTGTAGATATGGCAATCTGCACCAGACTGTAAATCTGGAGTTGTGAAACTTTCCAGATTCGAAATAAGTATCTGGCGAAGCTAATCCTAGCATTCCCACAAAAAACGAGAGTGTAGCTCAGTGGTAGAGCAATTGACTGTTAATCAATTGGTCGTAGGTTCGAAACCTACCATTCTCGCAAAAAATAACTATTGCCTTGTGGTGTAATTGGTAACACATCAGATTTTGAGTCTGATTTTTCAAGTTCGAATCTTGACGAGGTAACAAACTACGTTCTTATCATAGTGGTAATGTTTCGGTCTCCAAAACCGAAAAGAGAGGTTCGATTCCTCTAGAACGTGCAAAAAATGGAGAAGTAACCCAGACAGGTAGAGTGACAGACTAAAAATCTGTTGGGCATTGGTTCGAAATAAGTATTCAGCGAAGCTAATCCAATCTTTTCCACAACATATAGCAGGATAACGGTGGTAGTTTACTTCATTTGGAATGAAGAGGTCGCAAGTTCGAATCTTGCCTGTTATACTAAACTAATTTGGTCTTATTTGAAATCTTCATTCAATGGAGTGAGAAAATCCTTAGGGTAAGAAGAGTTAGTTTTTTAATTAAATAGCGATATGACGGAACTGGCATACGTATTAGTTTTAGAAACTAAGTTTTAAGGGTTCGAATCCCTTTATCGCTACAAAATTAAATAACATAATCCATATTTTATATTCCTACAAGCATTCAGGTACACCATTAAAAACTCATTCTTGAAAGTGGAGCAACAGTTTGATTACTAAATTCCTTTTTCAAAAATTTATAGTGAGCAGCCATCGCAATCATAGCAGCATTATCAGTACAGTATTCCATTTTGGGAATAAAAATATCCCAGTTTCTTTCTTCTCCTAACTCTGTCATTCTTTTTCTAAGTTCGGAATTGGCAGAAACTCCTCCAGCAATTGCAATTTGATTTATCCCTTTCTGTTCAGCAGCTTGAATAATTTTTCTCAAAAGCGTTTCGATAAGTGTATGTTGAATGGTAGCACAAATATCATTTATATTTTCTTTTATAAAATTCGGATTTTTCTGTTCTTGTTTTCTTATAAAATAAAGAATTGCCGTTTTGAGTCCAGAAAATGAAAAATCAAGATTTGGTAAATCTACTTTTGGCAAACCATAATCTTGAACTTTCCCTTTTTGAGCTAATTTATCAATTTCTACTCCCCCTGGATAAGGCAAACTCAACATTTTAGCTGTTTTATCAAATGCTTCTCCTACGGCATCATCTTGTGTAGTTCCAATAACTTCCATTTCTAAATAATCTTTTACCAAAACAATCTGTGTATGTCCACCCGAAACCGTCAGACATAAAAACGGAAATTTTGGCTTTGGTTCATCAATAAAATGTGCCAAAACATGTGCTTGCATGTGATTGACTTCAATCAATGGAATCTCTAAACTAAGAGCCAACGATTTTGCAAAAGCTGTCCCAACAATTAGTGCACCCAAAAGACCTGGTCCACGAGTAAAAGCAATTGCATCTAAATCTTTTGTCGTAATTTGAGCTTCTTTTAAGGATTCCATCACAACAGGAACTATATTTTGTTGATGCGCTCTTGATGCTAGTTCAGGCACAACACCACCATAAGCACGATGAATTGCCTGTGTAGCAATCAAATTACTTTTTACTTGTCCATCTATAATTACAGAAGCCGAAGTTTCATCACAACTTGACTCAATAGCTAATATTTTTGTCATATTTTTGTAAAGTGTGTTCGTTTCCTCAGAAACGAACTTTACGCTTTCTCAAAAGCGTGATAAACAAATAAAAAAACACGCTTCTGAGGAAGCGTTTTATTCAGTTCTGAGAACGACGTAGTCCTCAGAGAAGCTAAACTGAACACACAAATCAATATGAACCATTCAAAAATCAAATCAGTATTAAATTCTATTCAAAAACCGATTCATTCAAGAATTGCGCCCACACCTTCTGGATTTTTACACAAAGGTAATGCTTTTTCTTTCCTTTTGACGTGGATTTTGGTAAGAAAAACAGGTGGAACACTTACTTTGCGTATTGATGATATTGATAAGACTAGAAAACGACCAGAGTATTTACAGGATATTTTCGAAACACTTGATTTTTTGGGAATAGATTGGGATAAAGGAGCAAAGACCCCAACTGACTTCGAATCTAATTATTCACAGCATCATTTTTTAGAAATTTATCAAAAAGAAATTGAAATTCTTAAACACAAAAATGCTGTTTTTGAGTGTTTCTGTTCTCGTTCAGAAATTCAACAAAGGAACTTATATAACAAAAATATTTATGATGGCTTTTGCTTAAACTCACTACATACAGAAAATCAAAAAAAGTCTGCTCTTCGAATAAATACAAACTATTTTGATAAAAAAAATATTCTAATCAATGATTGTAATAGAGGTAATTTTGAAATTAATTTAGAAAAGAAAATACCTTTCTTTATTGTACAGAAAAAAGTTCAGAGAGATATAAAACTACCAGCTTATCAAATCACTTCTTTGATAGATGATGTTAGAATGAATATAAATTTTGTAGTCAGAGGTTCAGATTTGATAAACTCAACAGCAGCACAGCTTTTTTTAGCAGAAATTTTAGAAAAAAATTCTTTTTTAGAAATTATATTTTTGCATCATGATTTGATTGAAGATACAGCAGGAAATAAAATTTCTAAATCAGCAGGAAGTAGATATGATTCTTTTTCTGTTAAGTATTTTAGAGAAAATGGAGGAACAAAAGAACAATTTTTAAAACAGTTTTGTGAATGGATAAAGATAGAACCAAAACAAAGTTTACAAACAATTCTAGATTTACTGTAACTGACTCTTTAGAAACAGCCATATAAAGAATTGATTTTCTGAATTAGAATTTTGAAAAAAGATTAGTTATGAGTAATTTGATAAGCAAAAACTTTACTTTTGCTTTGTGATTGCTTTCTGTCTTTTATTTTCCTAAAAATTGCCATTGATTATGACTAAAAATTATTACTTTCTTACTTTTTGCGTCTTTCTTTTTTTCACAAAAATAAGTTTTTCTTATAGTCAGGATAACAATCAAGACAATATAAAAAAAGCGACTCCAGATTCGACTATGAGACATTCTTTTGAGGCAAGTCTGCAAGAGCTTTTAGACGAAGAAGTTGATTATGAAAATTTATGGTCAAACGCACGAGTAATGACAGCTAGTAGAAGTGTAGAGCGTATTGGAACTGCTCCAGCTACAATTTATGTAATTACAGAAGATCAAATTAGACAGCGAGGCTATACATCTTTGGAAGATGTTTTGGGAGACATTCCAGAAATTGAAATCCAACAAAAGGCAAATACTTATACCAATAGTTATTATTCCATTCGTGGAATTGGTGGCAACGAGCGTTTTGTTATTTTGCAAGATGGAATCCGAATTAGTTCAATTACTGGCGTTTTGCATCCTGTTCAACATAATTTTGCAATTTATCATGCCAAACAAATTGAGGTTATTTTAGGACCTGCGTCAGCTCTTTATGGTGCAGATGCCTTTTCAGGAATCATAAATATTATCACCAAAAATGGAGCTGAAATAAAAGGTGCTGAAATAAACTCTTCGTTTGGAAGATTCAATACAGCTGATAATTCATTCGTTGCAGGTGCAGCTATCAAAGATATTTCAGTTATGATTTATGGAAAACAGTATTATTCTGCTGAGCCAAATTTTCCAGAGTTTTATCAAGAAGATTTTGACTGGTATATCAATCGTTATCAAACCAATGGAGAAGTTTTGGCAAGTCAGTTTGTGTCAGATGTAACACGAACAGTAGAGATAGAGCCTTTTGCAATGCCTACACAAGCCTATAATGTGGGCGCAAAAATAAGTGTAGGAGAAAATTTTACAGTTGGTTTTACCCATCACAAACAAATTCATTCTACTTCAGTAGCTAATCGTCCAGAATATACTTTATTCAAAAAAGATATTCGCTATGGTACAAATCTGACAAACATTTATACTTCCTTTCAAAGAACAATAGACAAGTTTTATTTCCGAACAATTGCCTCTTTTAACTCTTTTACAGTAGATGAAGATTCTAATTTTGAAAATGTATATTCTGGTTATCAAAAAGGTTATAAGTATGCCTCAGAAGCAGCTTTTCAGTTTGACCAACAATTTCAATATTATTTTACAGAAAAAACAAATCTTACTGTTGGCGTTCTTTTTCAGAGTTCGAAAGCACTTCCACAAACAGGAGATTTGCCTTTGCCTTATGATGGAAATATACCTGAGTTTTCGACACAACAATATTATATTGGAACAAATGTAACAGATTCTTTAGGAAAAGATTTGACGATTTTTCAAAATTTCTATTGGACACAATATCAAAATTATGGCGTTTATGCACAGTTTAAAACTAGCTTTGCAGACCGTTTGTACATGACTTTAGGAACTCGTTACGACTATAATACTCGCTATCAAGGTGCTTTCAATCCTCGTGTAGGTCTTGTTTTTTCGCCTGATGCAAAATTCAATATCAAACTTTTATATGGACAAGCATTTTTAGCACCTTCTAATCAAAAGACATTTCAACAATTTGGTGATTTTATTCCTACCACAAATGATAACAATCAAATTACTGGTTTTACGTTACCTTTTTATCATCTTCCTAACTCAGAGCTTCGCCCAGAAAGAAATCAAACTTTTGAAGTCAATGCGTCTTATGCTCCAATGACTACTCTTCGTTTTAGTGCTGATATTTATTACAATACACTTACAGATTTGATTACAGATGTTATTCAATCAGGTAAGACATTTAAAGGAATTGAAGTCAGTGCTGCTGAAGTATCCATAAATCAAGGAGATGCTACAACCTATGGAGGAACTTTTCAAGCTATTTATCATCAAACATTTGGAGATTGGAAAGTACATACAAATCTAGCCTATTCCTATTCAGGTGGAGAATTAAATGAAGGACAACTTCCTCTTAGTGCTATGCACACCTTGAGGTTGATAGGTGAGTTTTCTTATAAGAATTTTGATGTTACACCATCTATTTTGTATAGAAGTACAAGTTATCACACAACTTTTAAAGATGATGCAGGAAATGCGCTTGGAAATGAGCCTTTTTGGGTGGCTTCTTTATATGCAGGTTATCACATCAAAGATAACTTTACTATTTTTACTCGTTTCAGAAATTTATTAGATACTCGTTATTACAATACGTCTGTTCCTAATGTAACTACTTTTGTAGGCGTTCCACAAGATCCTTTGAGATGGAATGTTGGAATTAATTGGAAGTTTTGAAAATAAATTTAGAAGGTAGAATTATTTTTCTTTTTTAGCTATACTAACTTTAAATTCTAAACTTTACCTTTGTATTTACTTCTAGGTTCTGATTTAATAAACTCTGACTTTTTTCCATGATAGACAAAATTATTCCTTTCGATACAGGATTATTACTAACCATTATTTTGATTCTCATTGTTTCAGGGGTTACTTCTCGTTTGGCAAAATCAGCTATCAATAAGCATTTGCGAAATATTGCAGACTCTCAAGAATCAAAAGACTATGATAATGCGACTCGCCTTCGTTTTTTCAAAAATGGCGTAAATTTTATTATTGTCATTTTGGCTATTTTATTTATCACTTATACTATTCCTTCATTACGTGCATTAGCTGTTACGCTTTTTGCTGGGGCTGGGATTTTTGCTGCTTTTATTGCTTTTGCTTCTCAAAAAGCATTTAGTAATATTGTGAGTGGAATTTTCATTGTTTGGTTTAAACCCTTTAGAGTCGGAGATATTGTAGTTGTGGGAACTTACTTTGGAGTGGTAGAAGACATTACACTTCGTCATACTGTCATAAAAGGACTTGAAAACAAACGTATTATTATTCCTAATTCCAATATTAGTAGTGATGTAATTGTTAACTCTACTATAGAAGACCCCACCATTCAACGTTTCGTAGAAATTTGGATTACCTATGATACTGATTTGAGAAAAGCAATATCTATAATGGAAGAAGAATCTATGAAACACCCTGATATGATAGATGGAAGAACATTAGAAGAAAAAATAAAGGGAGAACCTGTTGTTTTGGTAAGAACTACTGGAATGGATGAGAGAGGAATAAAAATAAGAGCAAGCGTTTGGGCAAAAGATCTTTCAACTTCTTTTGATATGTATTGCGACTTGATTAGAGATATAAAATACCGTTTTGATGAAGAAGGAATAAAAATAGGCGTTCCTCATCGTCATTTAAGCCAAAGTTTCAATTCAGAAGTAGAACCTTCTAAATCTCAACAAAACGGGTCAGAAAGTTCAGAAAAGCAGTAAATCAAACAATTTGAAGTAGAGCTTGTTAATAGTCTAGAAAACAGCTAAAAGAGAAGTTAAAAAAAGTAACATCGATTTTTTGGCATTAAATTTTCATATATCATATTGATTGCGTAATAGACACAGTCATTTTGACATATTAAAAATCTACTTTTCACAGATAAAACAATCAAAAATGTCAATTTGTCATTTTTTTATTACAAAATAGCTTAAAAGCATTTTGGTTCATAATTTGAATAATATAAGTCAAATGTAACTACGAATAATATAATTATTTATTAGTAGTCACATTTATTTAAAGAATCTTTTTATAATTTATTCCTTAATCACTTAAATTTTTATTATTATGACACTTATAAAATATAGACCTAGCAATTCTTTTTTGCCTAACTCTTTTGCAGAGTTTTTTGACCAAGATTTCCTTTCAAATGGAATGACTAAATTTGGTTCAGAACTTTCATTACCAGCCGTTAACATCAGTGAAAATGAAAACGAACATTTAATTGAAGTTTCGGCAGCAGGTTTTGAAAAAGACCAATTTAATGTTGAAATAGAAGATAATAAACTTACTATTTCAGCAGAAATGAAAGAGGAAAAAGAAGAAAAATCAAATGAAGATTCAGATAATAAAAAATCTGATAATACAGCAAAAGAATCAAAAAGACAGAACTATTACACTCGTCGTGAGTTCCGTTCTTCTTCTTTCAAACGTTCATTTACACTTCCTAAAAATGTAGATGGCGAAAATATTGCAGCTTCTTATCAAAACGGAATTTTAAAACTCGTTTTACCAAAGAAAGCTGAAGTAGTTAACAAGAAAAAAGTAAGTATTGCATAAATTTGTTGAGAAAATTACCAATAAGTAGAAATACTAGAAAATATATAGACATTAGAAAATACTAAAAATATTTAAGATCAACAGTAGTTAAGTTGTGAAATCCAAAAGAACCGTTTCCTTGAAACGGTTTTTTTGTTCGATTTTTGTTCGAATAGCCCTAAACAAATAGCCTTTGTTTTTGTAATCTTTATTATTGTTCTCACAAAAAACACATTTCAAATGACTTTAGAAGAAGCTCAAAAAACAGTTGATGATTGGATAAACCAATTTGGAATACGATATTTTAATGAACTTACCAATATGGCAATGCTGACCGAAGAAGTTGGAGAAGTGGCTAGAATAATTGCACGAAAATATGGTGAGCAGTCTTTCAAAGAGTCTGATAAAGACAAAGAGCTTTCTGATGAACTAGCTGATGTTCTTTTTGTGGTTATTTGTTTGGCAAACCAAACAGGCGTAAATTTGACCGAAGCATTACAGAAAAATTTGGACAAAAAAACACAACGAGATAGTACAAGACACAAGGAAAACAAAAAATTGCAATAGTTCAAAATTACTCTCTAATCAAATAATTACTTTAATTACCTATCAATAATTTAATTTTATGAATCGCTTTCTAGCGAATTTTTCAACATTTTTTTTATTATCCTTCATTTATAAATATATTTCTAAACCCAAGTTTGAGAAAGTATATTGTTATGTATTATGGTTTCTGACTTTCTATTTCTTGACTTCCTCTCTGTCTGCACAAGAGCTTTTTCTGACAGCCAAATACAATGAAAATGGAACTGCTGACCCAAATTATACTAGTAACGAATGGAAAATTGATGCCATTGAAGGTAGTTTTTTGTATGTTTTGTTTAGAAGTGAAAAGCAGATTACTGATCCAAAACTATATCTTTTTATAGATAAAAAAGTAGTTTCTAAGCAAGAGAATGAGACAACATCTAGCTTTGAAGAGTATGACAACAAAAAGATTTATATCAATAAAAAACGAAATTGGGCAGTTCTTCAATATACTTTTTTACAAGCAGGAGTTTATAAAATTTCGATTGCAGATGCTGATAAAAAAATCATTATTTCTAAGGAAATAACAATTAGTTATAAATCAAAAATTTTATTTAGTAATGATTTAAACCAACAGAAGTATCCTATTTCACATCAAAAAACCTTCAAATTAGAGAAGGCAAAAGAAGGAATTTATATTTTTATAAAAGATGAAACTCCCTTTAATTCGCAATCCTTAAAAGTTGTAATTGAAAAACAAAATGAAGAAGGAATCTATCAAAAATATACAGAAGAAACTTTTTTTATAGATAAACAACTGCGTTTTTCATTTTTTGAGCAAGCCTTTGAGCTAAAAGGAACTTATCGTATTTCTATCTTTAAAGAGGAAGAACAACTTTTAGCTGTGGGTTTTTTGAATATTGTATAAACTCTTAAATGTCAAAAAAACCGTCAATAAACTAATTATTAACGGTTAATATTTATTTTTCTTAAATAATTAAGCCATTTCTGACTCAAATATTTTGTATTCGTAGAATTCCATAATCAAATTAGCTAATAATTTTTTACATGCCAGTTCTACTTTTTGTTCGGCTTCTGCTTTATCAGTTGCTTCAATTTCCAACTGAATATGTTTTCCGATACGTACATCATGTACTTCTTTTAATCCCAAATTATCCAAGCCTAGTTTTACAGCTTTTCCTTGTGGATCTAAGATTTCTTTGAGTGGCATTACGTCAATTTCTGCTCTGAATTTCATAGTTTTATGTAATTTTGAGTGAGGTTAATTATTGATGAATAAGGTTGAATCAGCAATGTTTGTACAAAACCATTTATGACAACAAATATACGACTAAGTTAATAACTTACCTTTTTTTCATAGATTAAAATAAACCTAATTAAACACCTAAAAGTAATTTTACGTAAAATTACTCTATGACATACACACATACTATCAGTTCAGAAACTCATCAAGATTTTTTGAACCAAGACAGAACTGACCCCATTACAGGCGAAAAAATAGAAGAAGGACATACTATCGTAATTTGTGCAGCCTGCAAATCTGCTTTTTTTATAGAAAGTTGGCAATATCTTAATGAATCACATTGTGAACAGTTTGATACACTCAAAGAAATTCCTATTTCAAAAAATTTATTTTTAGAAGCTAAACCAATGGAGTTTTTGAATTTTGGTTTTGCCTATCGTCCTATGTATGTTCCCGATAGTGGTTTAAAGGTTTTAGGTTTTTTAATGTTAGTAGTTTCTCCTATTTTATTTCCCATTGTAGGAATAGCATTGGGTTGGGCTATAGCTATTTTATTTTTCTTATCTGTGATAGGTTTTATTGGTTGGATAGAATGGCATAATGGCAAACCTTTAAAACTGAAAAATCCAACAAGAAAACAAATAGAGAATACAAAATCACATCTAAATATTGGAGTAAATCTAAAAAAACAAGGAATAGTTATAAAGGAAAAAGATAATAAAGAAAAATTAATTCTATTTGAAAATATAAACGAATTGAAGTATTTTATTAATTATCATCCTACTCAAGATCTTAGTTCAAAATTATTTTGTCAATTAAAATTAAGAATAGAGGGCTACACAGTAATAACTTACTACGCTACTATTCATAAAGAAACTATTCCAGAGTGGAGTAAATTTATTTCCCAACTTCCCTATAATCTAAGAGTAATTAATACAGATTTTTAAATTATACAAAAAAGAAATTAATTTGAAGGAGTATAAATTAATATTTATTAACAATTACAGGAGTTTTTTTATACCTAAAACAAAAAAATATTTGCTTATTAAATCACTGAAAATCAACAATTTAAAATAAAAATTTAAAATTAATCGAATTATTTTACAAATATTCTGTAATGATTACCTACTTTTTGACATTAAGTAGTAACAAGGGGATATATAAGTCCTTCGTTTGGAGATATTATTATTTCAAACAGGCAGTAGGTCAGAGAATGTTTCTTTTTTTGTTTGAGGAAAATTTTAAGGGGACGAGTACTCAAATAAATTGAATATCAGTATTTAATTAAATGAAAAAGAAACGTATGCAGAAGTAAGGGGAATACTGCTGTATACATTAAATTTCTCTGACCTTCTTAATTAAAAAAATCAGAAAATCAATGCTATATATAAACTAACAAAAAATATTTTTAGTTGGTGACATTAAAATCTGTAAAAATCTCATTGTGAAAATTATTATGGGTCAAACCTATCAAAAACGCACTTTTTATGTGAAGGGTGTGTTTTTTTATTGATGGTATGTATACTAAAACAAAAAACACTTATTTTTCTGAAAAAAAATAAGTGTTCTTAAAATGACTTTCTTACTAAATAAAATTCTTACTTCAAATCTTCTACTTCTAACATTGCATTTTCCCATTCAGCAGTTCTTATTTCCAAACTCTTTTTGAGAGAAGCATGTTTTTTAGATAATTTTTCAGCTTTTTCTGGGTTTTCGTAAGTGCTTGGTAAGGCAAGTTCTTTCTCCAATTCTTTAATTTCGGTTTCCAATTTATTGACTTCTTTCTCTACATTTTCAAGATTGCGTTCAGCTTGACGAACCTTTCTTTGAAGTTCTTTTTGCTCTTCTTGTGAAAGATGTTGATTATTTTGTTTACTATTTTTGTACTCTTCTTGTTTTGCCTGTTTTTCTTCTTTAGCTTTCTTTGCTTCTAAGCTAGTTGATTTATTTTCTTTTTCTTCTGCATCTCGTAGCTGTTTCCAATACTTAAACTCGTCATACGTGCCAGGATATTCTTTGATTTTGCCTTCTTCAATCCACCAAATTTTATTTGCTATACTTTGGATAAAATGACGATTGTGAGAAACAACAATACAAGTTCCTTCGTAATTATTGACAGCTTCTATCAAAATATCTACAGACTTCATGTCCAAGTGGTTGGTAGGCTCATCTAGCAAAAGAAAGTTTGCTTCTGAAAGCAACATTTTTGCAAGGGCAACTCTTGATTTTTCACCACCCGAAAGAATACGTATTTTTTTATAAATATCATCTCCAGCAAATAAGAAACAACCCAAAACAGCTCTCAACTCTGCTTCTGTTCGGTCTGCTCCTGCGCTGCGAAGTTCTTCTAAAAGGTCATTATCTAAATGTAAAGCTTCTAATTGATGCTGTGCATAAAAAGACTGTCTTACGTGGTGTCCTTCTTTGAGTTCTCCAGAGTTATAGCTTTCTGCATCTGCGAGCATTCTCAAAACGGTAGATTTTCCTTTTCCATTTGCACCAATTAAGGCAATTTTGTCGCCTCTTTCTATCATGGCTTCGGCTTCGTTTAAGATTTGAAGTTGTCCATAACTTTTAGACACATGGTCTAATTCGGCTACTATTTTTCCAGATGGCTTTTGGAAGGTAAAACGCATTCTCATTGTCGGAGCATCAGATTCTACAGCTTCAATTCGTTCTACTTTATCTAGTTGTTTTACTCTTGATTGTGCTTGTTTTGCCTTTGATGCTTTTGCTTTAAAACGTTCGATAAAACGTTCTGCTTCTCTTATTTTTTGTTGTTGATTTTCGTAGGCTTTTTGCTGCAAATCTGCTCTCAATGCTTTTTCTTCTCTATAAAAGTCATAATTTCCAGAATAACGAATCAAATCTTGTCCCCAAACCTCAACAATTACATTACAACAATTATTTAAAAAGTCTTGGTCGTGAGAAACAATCATTATCGAACCTTCATAGTTGTTCAAATAACTTTCTAACCATTCAATCGAAGGCAAATCCAAGTGATTGGTAGGCTCATCTAGCATCAAAAGTGCAGGTTTTTGCAATAATAATTTTGCAAGCATGACACGCATACGCCAACCTCCCGAAAACTGAGCAAGTGGTTTTGTAAGTTCAGCTGTTTTGAAGCCCAAACCTTCCAAAATTTCTTCTGCTCTTGCTTGAATAGAATAACCTCCCAACGTTTCAAACTCTGTTTGAAGTGTTGCGAGTTCATCTAAAAGTTTGTCATTATATTCTGTTTCTATCTTGGATAGAATTTTATTGATGCGTGCAGAAAGTTCATTTTCACGAGTAAAAGCCTGCATTGCCACATTGATAATTGGCTCATGACTTTCATAAGAGAGCAAATCTTGATTCAGAAAACCAAGTGTACAGTCTTTAGCCTTGCTAATATCGCCTTCATCAGGCGTATATTCGCCATCGATAAGACGTAAAAGTGTAGATTTGCCAGTTCCATTGGCACCAATAAGACCGATACGTTCTTTAGGTTTAACGTGTAAAGAAGCCTCAAAATAAATAGGGCGATCGGCAAAATAAAACGAGAGATTGTTGATACTAAGCATAATCAGCAAAATTACGATAGTTTCTTGTCAAAACAAAAGGAAAACAACTTGCTAGATTAAATTATTTGATACTTTTGAGGTATTTTGATTCTATTTTTGTTTAAACTTTTATATACTGTAAGTAGTCGTACAAAATTAATAATACATATAACTGATTAGCGAGTGATTTACCTGATTTTTAAGATGAAATGCAAGATAAATACAAATGAAGTTTAGTGAAGCTAAATAATAATATCTTTTTAATACTTATTTAAATTTTATTGTATTATCCTGTAATTATCATAGTAATCATAAAAATCACTTGCTAATAATGTCTTACTACTTACACTACTTTAATCCTCTTATATTTTGAAATACCTCCTTTTTCCTTTTGCCGTTTTATACGATTTGATAACCCAAATCAGAAATTATTTTTACGATAAAAAATGGTTTGAGTCTATCCAGCCTTCTGTTTTTACTATTTCAGTCGGAAACTTGACCGTAGGAGGAACAGGAAAAACGCCACACATAGAATATTTGATTCGATATTTTCTAGAGAAAAATAAAAATGCAGAAAATTATAAATTAACTACCCTTTCAAGAGGATATGGACGAAAAACAAAGGGTTTTGTTTTAGCAAATAAGCAAACAACAGCTTCTGAAATTGGCGACGAACCGATGCAGTTTTATCAAAAATTTGTAGCAAATAATAAATTAGAAAAAGTAAATATTACTGTTTGTGAAAAACGAGTTTTGGGAGCGCAGAAAATTCTTGAGTTATTTCCCCAAACAAAAACAATTTTATTAGATGATGCTTTTCAACATAGAGCCATAAAACCCCATTTTTCGATTTTACTTTCTGATTATAATCGTCCTTTTTATGAAGATTTTTTATTGCCAATGGGAAGAATTAGAGAAAATAGAAAGGGCGCACGACGTGCAAATGTAGTTTTGGTAAGTAAGTGTCCTTTAGATTTAGCAGAAGAAAAAAGAAAATCTATTCGAAATAAAATTAATAATTACACAAAGTCTCTTGTTTTTTTTACGAGTTTTGATTATGATAAACCTATTGATTTATTGAATAATGAAGTTTTGGAATTAGACCTAAAATCGAATACTGATAAAAAATATTCTTTTGGAATCTTGACAGGAATTGCAAATTATCAACCTTTTCAAAAGTATATAGAAAAAACATTTGGAAAAACAGAAAAGAATAAACACTTTCCAGACCATTATAATTATATAGAAAAAGATATTGAGTTTCTGAAAAAATCACATACTATTTGGTTTACCACAGAAAAAGATGCTGTCAAACTTCGTCCATTGTTAGAATCATTTAGTCAAGAAGAACAAAATAAAATTTCTATTTTTTATATTCCTATAAAAGTTGTTTTTTTAGATCAGAATGAAGAAAAACAGTTTCAAAAATTGATACAACAATACTAAAATGCCTATTTATACAGACCAGCTCAATCGTAAAGTAGAAGTAACAGAATTTCCAACACGTATCATTTCACTTGTTCCTTCTCAAACAGAACTTCTTTTTGATTTGGGAATTGGTCAAAATGTTGTTGGAATTACAAAATACTGTATTCATCCTAAAAAAAATGTACAGAAAATAGTTAAAGTTGGAGGAACAAAAGATTTTGATATCGATAAAATAATTGCATTGAATCCTGATTTGATTATTGCCAACAAAGAAGAAAATTATAAGGAGGGAATTGAGCAGTTAGAAAAACAATTTCCTGTTTGGATAAGTGATATAAATGATTTGAAATCCTCTTTTGAAATGATTTCAGAAGTTGGAAAATTGGTAGGAAAGCAAAAAGAAGCTAAAAATTTAGTGCATAAATTGAATCCAGATTTCAAAGAATTAGCAAAAACAGATTCATTACCTGAAAGGTATAAAGTCCTTTATTTTATTTGGAAAGACCCGTTTATGGTGGCAGGGAAAGATACTTTTATTCAAGATATTTTAGAAAGAACAAATTTAGAAAATAGCACAACTGAGAATCGTTATCCTATTCTTGATGAAGAAAAAATAAAAGAATTGAATCCTCAAATTATTTTGCTTTCCTCTGAACCTTATCCTTTTAAAGAAAAACACATTCAAGAATTTGCTCAAATGTTGCCAAATGCCTATATTAGGGTAGTGGATGGCGAACTTTTTTCGTGGTATGGAAGTAGACTAAACTATACTGTAGATTATTTAAAAGAACTACAAAAAGACATTAAATTGCATTTTAGTAAGTTTTAATTAAATTAAAACCGTCTTTTCTCCACTTTTTTCGTTCAAAAACTAATAGTTGGCGTGGTTTGTGTTTTTTATGAAGTACATTGTTACAAAAAAGATTAACAAAGAGATTTTATTCCACTTACTTTTTTCATAAATTACTCTATCAAAATATTATTATTCTTTCCCCAAATCTTATTTATAAAATGACAAAAATGATTCAAAAAATTCAGACAATTATCTTAGCCTCTATTTTTGCTTGCTTTGTAGGAAGTAGTTATGCAACCACTTCGTTTAATGAGTATTACAATTCTATTTTTACCGATTTGAATGCTAAAAGTGAAATTAATGAAGTAAAAGACAATCCTCGTGGTTATTTGGTTCGCAAGGGCGTAAAATACAAATGGGAGTTAGAGCAATCTGCACGTCCAGGGCAATATACTTATTTTGTACACAGAGAAAGAGGAGGAAAATCCAACCTTGTTTATAATACAACAATGGTTGCTATCGACAAACGTAGCTCAACAGGAGAATATATAATTAAAATATTTTATTCTGTAAATAAAGGCTATAAATGGGATATGGATAGAAATACGATGCTTAGAATTACATATAAAAAAGATGGTTCAGTAGATTATCAAGCAACAGGACAGATGTCTAAATTTGAAGATAATGGACACGGACTTTCAGCATCACAGTTCAAACAAAAAACGGATTTAAATCCAAATTTCACTGATACATTTGTACGCCATGCTGCAGCTTCTATTGCTTATGCAATTTACAAATATCCAAAAATGATGAAATTGTAAAAGACCACACGTTTCACTTACTTACAAAAAGGGATTTCTTTAGCTAAAGAAGTCCCTTTTTTTATTTTATAATTTTAACCCAATAGTTTTACTTCTGGATAACGTTCTGCAAAACAAACTTCTTTTCCTTGTATTTGCTTAAAAATAAGTGAACGATTAAGATCTGATAAATCTTTACAGCCTGTTGCAGAAAATAAGGCTAAGAAATCTTTTAGAGTTTCTTCATGATAATTTTTTACTCTTTTATATTTTTCTGAAACTACTAAACCTCCCATTTTTGATGGATCTGAAGTAGCAACTCCTGTCGGACACGTATTCATATGACATTCTAAAGCTTGAATACAACCTAAAGACAACATCATAGCACGAGCTGAGTTACATAAATCTGCACCTAAACAAAGGGCTTTAAATATATCAAATCCATCAACTATTTTACCTGATGTAATCACTCGTATATCTTTTCTCAAATCATATTTTTTGAGTGTATCATCTACAAAGACAAGTGCATTTTCCCAAGGCATTCCAACATGGTCAGAAAAAATAATTGGTGCTGCTCCTGTTCCTCCTTCTGCACCATCTACAGTAATAAAATCAGGTCTTATTCCTGTTTCTACCATTGCTTTGCAAATATCTCCAAATTCCATTTTGCTACCAATACAAAGTTTGAAACCAATAGGCTTACCTTTTGAGAGTTCTCTTAATGTATGTACAAAACGCAATAACCCTTCAGCAGACTGAAATTCTTTATGAGAATTAGGTGATTTTACAACAGTATTAGGTTCTATTCCTCTAATTTTTGCTATTTCTTCCGTATTTTTCTTGGCTGGTAAAACTCCTCCATGACCTGGTTTTGCACCCTGAGATAATTTTATTTCTACCATTTTGAGCTCTGGAAAATCAATGGTTTTGATAAATTCTTCTGCTGAGAAATTTCCTTCTTTATCTCTACAACCAAAATAACCTGTACCAATTTGATAAGTTACATCTCCCCCTTTTCTGTGGTAGTCAGAGATTGCTCCTTCTCCTGTATTGTGGTAGAAATTTCCTTCTTTTGCTCCCAAATTCAAAGATTCAATAGCTCTGCTACTCAAAGAACCATAACTCATCGCTGACACATTTAATAAACTTGCTTCATAAGGTTGTTTGCAATCTTTACCTCCTATTTTTACTCGTGGTGGAGTTTCTAGTTTTTCAGTAGTGTAAATAGAATGTGCTGTCCATTCCATTCCTTCAGTTTGTAAATCATGTTCTGTTCCAAACGGATGGTTATCATTCTCTAGTTTTGCTCTTGAATATACATACTTTCTTTGATTTTTATTGAGTGGTTTTCCATCTGTATCTGATTCTATAAAATACTGATGGATTTCAGGCCCTATACTTTCTAAGATATATCTAAAATGTCCAATTACAGGAAAGTTACGTAGAATAGCATGTTTCTTTTGGTTCAAATCATAAATACCTACTAAAATTATTAAAACCAAAATCCCTATAAGTGTATAAATAGGAAAGAAAAATAATAAATAAGCAGCTATAATAACAAAAAATATAGCTCCTATAAAAACAACAACATGTTTCATTGAGAAAGTAATAAAGATAAAGTTAGATGAGATTTGTTAATTAACAAAGAAACAACCTGTACTAAGATTTGTTTTTTTTGGATTTGATAGATTAATGACTATCTTTTGTGGATAAAACTTAAAACAAAATTATTTAAAATAAAATTCATGAAATTAGCTATCTTATCAGCAAATAAAAATCTTTACTCAACCAAAAGACTTATTGAAGCTGGAGAAAAAAAAGGGCATCAAATGGTAGTTATAGATCACACAAAATGTGATTTAGTAATACAAAAAAAGAAACCAAGTGTCATTTATAAAGGTGAAGAAATGTCTGATATTGATGGTGTAATTCCACGTATTGGTGCTTCTGTCACTTTTTTCGGAACTGCTGTTGTGCGTCAGTTTGAGATGATGAAAATTTTTACTTCTACTGAATCCCAAGCATTAGTTCGTTCAAGAGATAAACTAAGAAGTCTTCAAATTTTGGCTAGAGCTGGTCTTGATTTACCAAAAACAGTTTTTAGTAATTATTCAAAAGATGTCACAAGTGTAGTAGATAAAGCAGGTGGTGCACCTTTAGTTATCAAACTTTTGGAAGGAACACAAGGATTAGGAGTAGTTTTGGCAGATAATAGAAATACAGCTGAATCTATGCTAGAAGCATTTAATGGCTTAAAAGCTCGTGTTATTGTGCAGGAATTTATCAAAGAAGCAGGAGGAGCAGATATTCGTGTATTTATTGTTGATGGTGTTGTGGTAGGTGCAATGAAACGACAAGGAAAAGAGGGCGAATTTCGTTCGAATCTTCACAGAGGAGGAAGTGCAAATGTTATCGAACTAACAGACCAAGAAGAAAATGCAGCCTTAAAAGCTGCCAAAGTATTAGGTTTAGGAGTTGCTGGTGTGGATATGTTGCAATCTGCAAGAGGACCTCTTATCTTGGAAGTAAATTCTTCTCCTGGATTAGAAGGAATTGAAGCAGCAACAGGAAAAGATATTGCAACAGCAATAATAAAATATATAGAACGTAATGTAGAATAAAGAAGATTTTTCATTTATAGAGTCATAAAAAAATGGTTAATGAAGAACATTTGTTCTTTCATTAACCATTTTTTATAGTACAAATTATTATTTCTCCTCTTTTACTTCAGGATATTTGTAACCATACTCTTCTGTAATTTTTTCTTTAGAAATTTCTTCTACTTTGAAATTAACTACAATTTTCTCTACAGGACGGTCAGGATATTGTGTTGTTTGTTGTGCCACTTTATCAATTACATCAAATCCATCAATGACTTGTCCGAAAACGGTATATTGTCCGTCAAGGTGATTTGCTCCATTGTCTTTCTCTACAATATAAAACTGTGAACCACTAGATTCTCTTTTTGGGTTTACATTATCTCCCATTCTTGCTGCTGCAACTGCACCTTTACGGTGTGGATGATTATCTTTGATTTCGGCTGGAATTGTATAACCAGGACCACCTGTTCCATATTCTCTAGGGTCTTTTGACTCATCTTTTGTAAATGGGTCTCCTCCCTGAATCATAAATCCTTTGATTACTCGGTGGAAAATTGTTCCATCATAAGTTCCATTTTCTACTAATTTGATAAAGTTTTCTTTGTGAAGTGGTGTGTCATCAAAAAGGATAAGTTTCATATCACCAAATTTTGTAGTAAGGGTTACTACTTGGTCTTTGTCTGGGCTACATTTGCTGCTCATAAGTGTTGAAATTAAAATAAATGAAAATAGTAAACGAATTAAATTATTCTTTTTCATTGTAATAAATGATTTTAGTATGAATTGTTTTTTAGAAAGTCTCAGAACTTTTATAAAATTAGATTTGTAGTTTATACACTAAGTAAAATTTACATTCAAATTTACCACTAAAAATAGTTTCATTAAAATTTACTTTAAAAATGATTGATGTATATGTTCTAAATCCGACACTTGTTTCTAATCGCCCTCAACTTGGAGCTTTTACAGCTATGAAAGGCTTTGAGTTTATGGGAGCAAAAAACATTCTTGTAGATAATATTGTAGGAATGAAAAATTTAAAAAATAACCAAGAAACTGATATAGATAATAAAGAAAATATTGCTGTTGGTGGAATAGGTTTTGTAAAAAGCAGATTAGAATATCTAGGTTATAGCCATAAATTAGAATCAGATTTGGATTACCCTTTTGAACTTAGAAATTATTTAGGAAGAGAAATTTGGACTTCTACCATTGATGAAATCAGCCGAACACTTCCAAATATTTTCATTAAACCAAAAGGAGAAGACAAACAAAAATTCTTTACAGGTTTGGTTATCAATTCTTCAAAAGATTTGATAGGAAAAGGTATTCAAGGACAAAATTATGAAATTTGGTGTTCAGAACTTATCAATCCTGTTGCAGAGTTCAGAGTTTTTGTCAGATATGGAGAAATTTTGGATATACGGAGATACAGAGGCAACTATAATATCAATCCAGATTATAAAATCATTGAAAAGTGTATTCAAGATTTTAGTTCTAGTCCTTTGGCGTATGGAATTGATTTTTGTGTAACTGACAAAGGCAAAACATTACTTTTAGAAGTAAACGACGGTTTTTCATTGGGAGATTATGGACTTAATTTTTTAGATTATGCAAAACTGAATTATACACGTTGGAGCGAATTGGTAGAATGTAAAGATTATTTCAAGTTTTGATAAAAATAAAAGGAGTTTTAAAACAATCAAACTCCTTTTTGAGGAATATTATAAGCGAATGCCAATAAGTGTAATATCATCTCTTTGTTCAGTATTTTCCATGTGATTTTCTAATTCTTTTAAGACAGTTTCTTTCTGTATTTTCATTGATTTAATTTTACTCATAGATTCTAGTAACTCTATTAATCTTCTAGAACCAAATTTCTCTAAATCTTTATCTGCTTGGTCGCTAAAACCATCACTAAACATGTACAAACATTCTCCTTTTTTGAGCTGAATTTTATGGTTTTTAAAAGTACGTTTGTCTTCTCTTTGAATTCCTCCTACAGAGCGTCTATCTCCTTTGATATTCAAAAATTCACCATTTTTTGAATATAATAATGAGCGTTTTGCTGCTGCAGTTTCTATATTTACTAGTTCATTTTTTGTATATTCTACTCTTGCAATAACCATGTCCATGCCATCTCTATTACGTGTGGTGGTTTGTCGGAGTGCTTTTCGAATGGCTTGGTGCAATGCTTCTAAAATCAACGAAGGTTTTGTTATTTCTTTTTGTAAAACCACTTCATTGAGTAATGTATTTCCTATCATAGACATAAATGCCCCTGGAACGCCATGTCCTGTACAATCAATGACAGCAATAAATGTATATCCATTAATTTTTGTTGTCCAATAAAAATCTCCACTTACAATATCTTTGGGCAGAAAAATAAGAAAAGAGTCATCAAAATATGAGTTAAATTCTTTTTGATTTGGAAAAATAGCTTTCTGAATTGTTTCTGCATAACGAATACTTGATGTAATGCGTTCTTGAGAGTGTTTAAGTTCGGTAGTTCGTTCTGTTACAATATGCTCAAGATTTTCATATACTAAAGCATTATCAATTGAAACAGCAATTTGAGCAGAGAGAAGATTAAGTATATTTAATCGTTCTTTATTAAAAATAGTATGTGATTGGTTGTTTTCTAAAAACACTAAAGCTAGTATTTCTCCTTGTTTTATAATTGGCATACAAAGCAAAGACTTAACTTCATTTTTTTGAATATAATTGTCTTGCTTAAAGGTCATATTTTTATGTGCATTGTCTAAAATGAGGGTTTCTTTAGTACGAATTACATAATTAAGAACATTTTTGGGCAAACTTTCATTGTCTGTAACAGATTCTGATTGCATTACTTCTGTAATATTATCAGCTAACGAATAATAGGCATCAATTTGAAATCCTTCCTCTTTTTTCAGAATCAAATATCCTTTTTCAGCTCCTGCATTTTCTACAATAATATGAATCATTTTGGCAAGTAAATTTTCTAATTTTATTTCGCTAGAAATAGCTTGACTTGCCTTTAAAATAGTGTTTAAATCTAATGAATTTCCTATTGATGTTCCCTTTGACGAAGAAGTAGAAGAAATACTAGAAGAGGATTGGATAGTAGGAGATAACAAAAATCCATCTCCATTTCTAGTATCATCAAGAAGTAATCTATATTGTTTCTGACATAGAATTACTTTCTTGGTTGCTCCCCAAATTTTATATAAATAATGTGCTTTCTGAATATAAATACGTGCAAATTCCTTTTTTTCTAAACTCAAATAAAAATTCCCTGCAAGCTCATTTGAAAGAGCTTCATCTTGTACAAACTGATTTTGTTGTGCAGCAAGAATAGCTTTATCATACAAATTCATAGCAGCAAGAATATCTTGTTTGATTTGAGCCAATTGTGCCTCAATTATCAAATACAGATGAGAAAAATTTTCAGGACAGTTCTCTGCCCAAATCTTCATTTGTACTTGATTAGATTCTATTATGTCTAAATATTCTTTTTTCTTGGGATGATCAGGATTTTGGATAATTATACCACACAAAGCCAAGCTATAATTATTATTATGAAACCAATTCCATTCTGAACCAAAAAGAGCTATCATTACAGGTATTGCTTTTTCAGAATGTTCGATGGCTTTTTGATAATCTGCTTGATACAAATACATTCTTGCTTTGAGAGGTTCGTAAATGGCGGCACCAATTGGAAGAGTTTTGAAACCTTCTAAATACGCATTTTCATCAAACTCATCATTATCAAAACTATCAGGACTTTTACTCTGCCCTAACATATTTTTCACAAAAGCATTTACTACTATTCCAAGTTGTGCAGTTCCTTGATTTTTCAAACTATATTGAATAGCCATATTTGTATCTGTTTCAGAAGCCACCTTTTCCAAACTCACTCCTGCCAAAACCTGATGTCTTGCCAAAACACAATGTGCATAAGCTACATATCCATAACTTCCTACAGCTAGACTTGCTTCGAAAGCTGTTTTGAAATAATGAAAACCATTTCTTATAGGTTTTCTGTAATGATGCAAAAAAATTCCTATCAAATGATTTAAAGGTCCTTTAGTACGCAAATCTTCAAATTTTTTATTTAGTTTGAGTGACAATTGTCCTAAATCATAACCCAACTTATAATTTCCCATTCCTGAAGAAACAAAAATCGCATAAGCTGTATAAGCCCAAGCAGTTTCAGCAGTATTTCCATATTTAATACCTAAAGAAACCATTTTAGCAGCCGTCAGTACAACCAAATTCATATCTCCAGACATATAACAAGATGACCAAGTAAGATAAAGTATTTTGAGAGCTTCATCAATTTCTTCATTTTGCATGATAGGAAGATTTTCTAAAAACTCTGTTCCTCCTTTTGCTTCTAAATTAGAATTGATAAAAGCCACTTCATTTTGAAAAAATTCTATTTTTTTATCTTCTTCTCTAGGCAACTCTATATCCAAAATGGCAAGAGCTTTTCGGGCTAACTCTATAGCTTCTACAAACTTAAGCGAACTTTCTAAGAGAATAATCTGAGTACTATAAATCTTAATTGTATCTAATCTAGATTGGGACTTTTCTAGTAATAGATTAAAAATTTCTTCTGCTTCTTCTTTTTTTGCTTTTAAGAATAGACAATCAGCCAATAGACTATATATTTCAAAGGTTTCTTGGTAAGTATTCTTCCAAGCATCCTCTTCTAATAATGAAACAGCTATTTTTAAATAATTAATTGCAGGTAGATAAGCTAATGATTGTTTTGCTTTTTTTGCAGCCCTTAAATTTACCTGAATGAGTTCCTTTTGTTCTTTTTTATCTTGAATTAAACCTCTTGCTTTGTTGTAGTGATTTGCAATATCACAAATCCATTCATTGATATATTTTTGACTTCTTTCATAATAAACGAAACGAGCTATTTTCAGACTTATTTCTTGTTGTTCTTGCTCGTTTATCAGAGAATAAGCTGCTTGTTGGACTCTGTCATGCAAAAAATAAAAAGCAATACGTACTTTTTTTGTTGTTTTATCAAGACCTTTATAACTATCATCTTCTGAACGAATCAATTCTTCTTTAAGAGCTGGAATAAGTTTTTCAACTGTTTCTTTGATTGAATAACCCAAAATATGAGCAAGGATTTGAAGGTCAAATTTTCCTCCAATGCAAGAAGCATATTGCAAAGTTTTTTGAGTTTGTTTGTCTAATTTTTGTATTTTTTGACTCATCAAATCCACTACATTAGAAGTGCTATCTTTTTCTTTTATTTTATCAATATTCCATATCCATTCTTTTTTCTGATGAGAAAACTCTAGTAAGTTTTGATTATAAAGTGACTCTAAAAATTGATTTGTAAAAAATGGATTTCCTTGTGTTTTTTTATAAATTATTTCAGCTAAATAATGGCTAGATTCATTTTGTTGATGGAGTGTTTCGTTTACCAAAACAGAAATATTCTCAAAACTTAATGGTTCTAAAACTATATTAGAAAGGGGAATATTTAGTTTTTCTAATTCTCTTAGTTGAATAGAAAAAGGATGAGAAGCATCTACTTCATTATCTCTATATGTTCCGATGAGCATCAAATGTGTATTGCTTATATCTGTCATCAAAAGCTCTAGTAAACTCAAACTTCCACTATCAGCCCATTGCCAATCATCTATAAAAATAACTAAAGGATGTTCTTGCTTACTAATTGCTTTGACAAAACTTTGAATAACCAAATTAAAACGATTTTGAGATTCACTAGGACTTAATTTAGGAACAGGATTTTGTTTTCCTATTATTAATTCTAATAAAGGAAGAACGTCTGTCAGTACGCTTCCATTGACATCCAAAACCTTTTTTATTTTTCTTGACCATGCTGTTATTCTTGCCTGAGTTTCGGTAAGTATTTGATTTATAAAATTTTTAAAACTCTCAATAATAGCACTATAAGGAACATCACTTTGAAATTGGTCAAACTTTCCTTTTATAAAATAGCCTCTTTTTTGAGTAATTGATTTGTAAAGTTCGTTTACTAACGCTGTTTTTCCAATTCCTGAATACCCCCCTAAAAGAACAAGATAATTTGCACCCAAACTTACTTTATCAAATGTTTTAGTGAGTAGTTGAATTTCTTTTTCTCTTCCATATAGTTTTTCAGGAATTTGAAAAGTAGTTATAAAGTCCTGTTGAGCTAACTCAAAATCAATTATTTCTTTTCCAGTTTCTAGACTATTAAGAATTTTTTCTAAATCTTTTTGTAAGCCAAAAGCTGTTTGATAACGTGCTTCTGCATTTTTGTATAGTAATTTTTCCAATACCTTAGAAAGCATCAAAGGGATTTTTGGATTTTTTTCGTGTGCAGGTGTAGGAGTAAGTGCAATATGTGAGTGTATAAGCTCCATTATATCAGAAAACTGAAAAGGTAAACCCCTTGTAAAAAGTTCATAAAAGGTAACTCCCAAAGAATATAAATCAGTACGAACATCTATCGAACGGTTTACTCTTCCTGTCTGTTCGGGCGAAATATAGGCTATTGTGCCTTCCATTGTATTGGCTATTTCAGCATTTTTTTTTTGACGTTTGAACTGTGACGCAATCCCAAAATCAATAATATAAATCTGATTATCTTTTCCAATGAGTATATTTTTAGGATTAATATCTTTATGAATGATATTAAACTGATGTACTTCTTGTAAAGCAATTGTTATGGCTATGGCAATATTTAATTTTTCTTCTAAAGAAAGTCCATTGTTTTCTATATATTCTTTCAATGAATAGCCATCTATATAATCTAAAACAAGAACATGTCGGTCATTAATTCGATGCTGACTGATTGCTTTTCGTATTATATTAGATTTTATATTATTTGTGAGGACATACTCTTCATTAAATTTGGCAATATTCTTTAGTGATGGTAGGCTATCACGCAATACTTTGATAGCGATTTTTTTATTTAACTGTTTATGCCAACCTTCATAAACAATTGTAATTTGTCCGACATGTATTTCTTTTATATCTTCTGCAAAGGGAAATAGATTGTCCATATAAATATTTTTTACTAAAAAGAGGATTAGTTTTTCGAAAGTACAAAAGACAAGCAATATAGGTATCTAATGAAATAGCTAATATGTAGTCAATATACCACTTTTCTACAAAAAAATAAGGATATAAGAAGAATAAATATGAGTTTATAGAGAATAAAAGATATATTTAGCAAATCAGATATTCGTTTCTAAGAATAATACTTATATTATTTTCTATACTTCTTCTTCTAAACAAAAAAAAGGATACTACATAGAGAATCCTTTTTTTTGTTTAATAAAGAAGAAATTTGTTTGGGTAACCTACTCCTTCACATTCTCAATACGTGTTTTATATTTTTGATAGAGAACTTTTTGTTTGTTTGCCAAATCAATTTCTCGTCCTTCAATGAAAGCATGAATAACTTTGTTGGTAGTCATATCCAAAATATCGCCTTCCGAAACTACAATACTTGCATCTTTTCCTACTTCTAATGTTCCGACACGTTCATTAATTCCTAAAATAGAAGCTGCTTTGCTTGTGATAGCTGCCAAGGCTTGTTCTTTAGTCAGTCCGAAAGCAACTGCCATTCCTGCTGAAAAAGGAAGGTTTCTTGCACCCATTGTTTCCATATCACCAGCATAATTCAAACAATATTCTACACCTGCTTTTTGTAATAGATAAGGTAGTTTGAAAGGCGCATCAATATCATCATCAGTACGTTGAGGTAATTCTAAAGTACGTCCTACAATAACAGGAACTTTATTTTTTTTCAAAAACTCAGCTACTTGCCAAGAATCATATCCACCCACAACAACAACTTTCTGAACCCCCATTTCTTTTGCAAAGCTAACTCCTTCAATAATATCTTTTGCCCATTCGGCATGCAAATACAGACGCATTGTTCCATCAAAAAGACCTTTTACAGCTGCCAGTTTCAAATTTTTTGTAGTTGGATTTTCAATTTGATTGTAGGCTTTTGCTTCACTCAAAAGAGATTTTATTTTTGCTATTTCTGCATTTCGTTCTTCCTCCTTTGCTTTCTTAGGTTCAGCAGGAGCAGCCCACCAACCACCTTGTTGCATATAAGCAGGCATATAAATGTGTAAACCATCATCTATTTTAAGTGCAGCATCTTCCCAATTCCATGCATCAAGATTTACAATAGAAGAAAGTCCTGCTACTAACGCCCCACGAGGAGTTGCTTGTGCAATCAACACACCATTTGTTCTGACAGTTGTGGTAACATCAGATTCTGCATTGTATGCACTAATAGCTCTAATATTAGGATTCATATCCCCTACTTCAGCCTCATCTACTGAAGGACGAACTGCATCAATTTCTTTAAGCCCAAGTGTTGTATTTGCCAAAATAAGAGAAGGATAAATATGTTTTCCAGACAAATCAACAACCTTTGCACCTTCTTGAGAAACACTTGAAGATTCTCCTAACGCAGTAATTTTTCCATTCTCAAAACGAACAGAACCATTTTCGATAATGGTATTTCCATCGCCAATATGAAGTGTTGCATTTTTGAGTACAATGGGTTGATTTTGTTTTTGAGCTGGTAAAGGAGATTGAGAATAACTTTTGGGAGATATAAAAAAACAGGTAAAAAGTAAAAGAACAAAGATGAAAATGGGTATTTTTTTGAGTTGCATAGTTCTATATTTTAATAAAAAAGAGATGAGAGCAATTTTAATTCTTAATTTAATAGCTTTGAGCTACTCTGCAATATGCGAAATTATTTTTTTGAAAGAATGTTATAAATTGTGAAAAGACATAGAAATGAAATAAGTGAAATTTGAAATTGGAGAATACAGCAAGAATTTATTAATTTAGACAAACATAAATAAGTTCTTTTTGATTAAAGTAGTATAATTTTTTATCCAACACACCAATTCTAAATTTATTCATGAAAAAACCTTTTAACCTTCAAAAATGGATCGATGATAATCGTCATCTTTTAAAACCACCAGTTGGCAATCAGCAAGTATATTTGGATAATGAAGATTATATTGTAATGGTTGTTGGAGGACCAAATAGTCGAAAAGATTATCATTATAATGAAAGTGAAGAACTTTTTTATCAACTAGAGGGAAATATTGTTGTCAAGATTATCGAAGACGGAAAATTTGTTGATGTACCTATTGGTGCAGGCGAAATGTTTTTATTACCTGCTAAAATTCCTCACTCTCCACAGCGTACTGAAGGTTCTATTGGGCTTGTCATTGAGCGTTATAGAAGAGAAGGAGAAGAAGATGGCTTTATGTGGTATTGCGAAAACTGTGGAAACAAACTGTATGAAGAGCGTTTTGAACTAACTGATATTGTGGAACAATTGCCTAAAGTAATGCAAACTTTTTATAATTCAGAAGAATTACGAACCTGCAATAATTGCCAAGGAGTTATGCAACCTCCTCAAAAATCGAAATAAATTAAGAGTGTAACATAAATTCTAGAAATTAATTGGCTATATTTTATTTTTATATTCTCAAAAAACCCTTAAATAAAGAGTTATTTGGAAGTATTTCATAAAAAACACACGAAATACTTGAAAATAATTAAAAAATAATTGATACAAGTAGTAGTTTTATAAAAAATTTATTTGTATATTTGAAGCGAAGGAACAACTTAGATCCTTCATTTATTAGTTTTTTTCGTTAATTAGTTTTATGAATCTTTACGTATCAAATTTGCCTTATTCTATCTCAGAGGAAGAATTAGAGGCAGTATTTTCAGAGCTTGGTGTAGTTACATCAACAAAAATTATCACAGACCGTGAAACACATCGTTCAAGAGGTTTTGGTTTCGTTGAAATGGAATCAGAAGAAGATGGCGAAGCAGCTGTTGAAGAATTGAACGGTATCGAACTTAAAGGTCGTGAGATCCAAGTAAAAAAAGCCATTCCTAGAGAAAACAGAGGTGGCGGAAACTTCGGTGGTGGACGTCCATCACGTGATTACTAAACAAACAAATTGATTAGTTATCAATAGAAGTATTCGTACTGAATCTGTTTTTAATTGAATCAATATATGTTTAGCTCAGTGTAAAAAATTTTATTTTATACATTGACGACACAAAAAGCAACTTTCACAAGAGAGTTGCTTTTTTTTATGATTAAATTTTAATTGTGTAGAAATATTTCTCAGTCCTTTGAAAAAAGATAAAAAAAAGCCATAATTGAGTTTCTTACAAATTTTTCTCAATTATGGCAAAAGCAAAGTATGCTTCTAGTGGCAAAGTTACAAAATTAGTTACTGTTTTATCTTCTCATTTAACAGAGTTTCATTTTGCACGAGTTCAATTTATAGGTCTTTTTGTAATAGCTGTTATAAAAGTAGGCTTAGGAGGATTGATTCAAATTGCTACAGCTTTTGAACGGAATGTAGAGTGCAGCTCCTCTTTACGTCGTATTGAACGCTTTTTAAATCACTATAGCCTTGATTTTAAGGCAATTACTCGTTTAATTGTTTCTTTACAAGGTATTGATAAGTGGAAGGATATTGTTTTATGTCTTGACCGTTCCAATTGGAAAGTGGGGAAAAAAAATATAAATATTTTGTTACTTTCAGCAGCTTATAAGAATGTTTCAGTGCCTCTTATTTGGTCTGTTTTTCCAAAAAAAGGAAACTCTTCTACTGAAGAACGCATCGAATTAATAGAACGTTTTTTATCTATTTTTCCTAACCTATCTATTTCTTCTATTGTAGCAGATAGAGAGTTTGTAGGTCAAAAATGGTTTACTTATTTATCAGGAAAAAACTTTGATTTTGTAATGCGACTAAAGTCTAATTTTAAAGCGACTAGAAAAGGTAAAACAAAGTCAATTGCAGCATGGTGTAGAGGACTGGCTATTTCAGAAACGTATCATTTAGAGGGTGTTTTTATAGTCAATGGTGTAGAAGTATATTTATCTGTAAGTAGAACACAAAAAGGATATATTTATCTGGCTTCACCTGTTTTTTTAGAAAACGCTTTTGAAATTTATAAACAACGTTGGGAAATAGAGACGCTGTTTAAAGCACTAAAAACACAAGGTTTTAAGCTAGAAAATACAAAATTGACAGAACCAGAGAAAATAGCTAAATTACTTGCTCTTTGTTCTATTGCATTTGTTTGGTGTTACAAAGTAGGGGAGTGGAAACATAAAAAAATGAAAATAAGAGTCTGTTCAAATGGATATAATGAATACTCTTTTTTCCGATATGGATTACTAGAAATCAAAAAAATACTCAATAATCCAATGAGTAAAGAAACTAAATTCAATCAGAAAATTAAAGTTTTGTCAATGGAGTGAGGAAATATTTACACAATAATGAGCCTTTTTGAATTGCATTTTTGTATGTAAAGACAGAATTAATTCTATTTTTTACATCCAAATTTATAAAACTAACTCATTTTTATTATGCAATTCACTAAAAATAAAACTCAATCACAGTATCATTTTTTCATTCTCGTTCTTATTTTCTCAATCAGTTTTTCATTCTTATTTTCATCTTGTAAAAAAGATGATGAAGATGAAAATCCAAAAGAACAAGGAAGTTATTTTCCTCTAACAACAACTTCTACTTGGACATATCAAGATGAAGAAAACCAAACTTATATTCAAACTCTTACTAGCCAAACAAAAAGTGTGGGTGGTTTTACTTGGAATATGATTAGTGTAGAACCTAATAATATAGATGAAGAGTTATTAGTCCGTATTGACCCATCTACTCAAAAAGTGTATTATGGATATGATTTTACAGATGATGAAGGAGTACTTTTCGTAACTGCTATTGCAGATTTAGATGCCAAAGTAGGAGATACTTGGAGTGATACATTTGAAGATGATGGATTTACTTTAAACTACAAAATGACATTATTAGAAAAAGATGCTAAAAAGACTATTAACGGCAAAAGTTATGATAATGTAATGGTTGTTAAGCAAGATGAGAGTTTTACGCCTTTAGTTGATGGTATAACCACAGATAAATCGACGTGGTATTTTGCTAAAGGAATTGGTATTATTGCCATTGAATATGAAGATGGAGATTATTCTCGTTTGATAGATTATTCTATTAAATAATTTTCATTTTTTACTATCAAAAAAGCCTTTTCAAAATAAAATTGAAAAGGCTTTTCTATTTTTATTCAAATTCTATCAAAACAGCTCCTTTTTCTACGTTTTGACCTTTATTTACAGCAATACTTTTTATTTTTCCTTCTCCTGTTGCTTTCAAAACATTTTCCATTTTCATGGCTTCCAAAATCATTAGAGGAGTTCCTTTTTCGGTAGTTGCACCTTCTTCTATCAAAATATCCAAAACGAGTCCAGGCATAGGGGCTTTTAAGTCACTTACTTTTGTAGAAGCTGCATTTTCCATTCCTAAGCTCTCCAAAAGCAAATCCATTCTGTCTTTTGCTGTCAGCGTATGAATATTTCCATTGATACGGATTTCAAATTCTTTAGCTTCATAATCAGATTTCAATACTTCCACTCTATATGATATATTATTTCTCAAGATATGAAACTCTCTTTCAGAAATACGTTGAATATCTGCTTCTATTAAATTATCATTTAAGAAAAGAGATTCTGTTTTGGCAGAAGTATTTTTTTCTTTTCTAACTTGATATGTAGTTGATTTGGTTGTGATTTGCATATTATTTCAATTACGAATTAAAAATTAAAAATTACGAATATGAAATTAAGAAATAAGGATTTATTTTTAATAAAAAAGTAGCGTAATTCATAATTTTTAATTAGCTACGTTGATTATTTCATAATTCGTAATTAGATTTATTCTCCCTGCTCTTCCCAAACTTTAGGATTAGGATTATATTTTATACCTCCTAGAAAATACAAAACAATTACTCTTGAATATCTGAAATAAACAGGAACGAAAAACACAAAACTTCCTATAATAGCTGCAAAAAAGACCCATAAAGCAGGACGTTCATCTGTCAGCACATTAATAGCTACCATAAGTGTAATCATATGGGCTACGGTGAAGGCATAACTCACATACATAGCACTCCAAAAAAAGCCTAATATTCGTTCATACTTAAGGTTACAAACAGGACAATTTGTGTGTGTTTTAGCAAAGTTTAGACTAAAAGCAGAATTTTCAAAAATTTCTCCTTTTCTACATCTAGGACATTTACATTGAAGGATTGCTTGAGATTTTGAGAGTTCGTTTTCCATTGCGTTCGTTTTTTTGTTTGTTGCGATACCAGAAAAAAGCGACTGTTCCGATAAGCAGATAAGGCATACAAAGCAAATACAAGATACCTGAATTAAGGCGTGTACTGGCTTCTCCTGCCCCGTTATTATAATTGGTTTCTACAGTAGCTCGGCACATAGCACATTGCGCTTCTGCATCTGTTATTCCAAATGTAAAAGTAAATATCATTAAAACGAAAAATAAAAAAAGAAGTTTTGAAATAATGCTTGAAAACATGTTTTTATTTATCTTTTTCATAATTTTTATTTATTTTATTTTCTAATCAAATTAATTTATCTAATAACAGACTGATATACACAAAGTTCGGTATTTTTATAGATTTATTCTATGATAGAAATCATAATGTTCTAAAAACCTCCATGTTCTCTTAGTTCTTTTTCTGTATCTCTCAGACTCTTTACCACCAAGACAGTAAATAAAGCATCAAGAACATCTATTATATTCAAAAACACATCTCCAAACGTAGGTATAACAGTAGTAAAATTTTCAAGTTCTCCTCTCATTTCCATTTTAAAAGAAAAATAATAGCCAATAAAACTCATTAACCAAAAGAACCACCACCAACCATGTATTCCTCCTTTTAAATAATGTTTTATTCCATTTCCTTCTGCTGTAAGTTTCATCTTTTGCCATATCTCTGTCATTATGTTGTAGGGATAATATAACCCTTTGAAAGGAAGAAAAAAACCTCCTACTGCCCAACCATCTGTATGTTTGGTTTCATAACCTATAATTTGAATATTTTTATACGCTCTTCTAAACCACATTAAAAACAAAATAAAAGCTACAACAAATACTAATAAATTAAAACCCAGTATAATATCTTTAATAAATAGTACCGAATCGGCATTTGAAGGACTACTAATAGAATAAACATTTATTATTAATACAATAATACTTAAAATAAAAATAAAACTATATGCATAAATGGTATAATTTGCTCTATCAATGTTATTACGCATTGACTCTTCTTTTTTGTTGCCAAAATCATTATTATCAAGGATTTGAGTTTCCATTTTATTATTAAGGATTAGGAGCTAAAAATTAAGAAATAAACTAATGACCAATAACTGACTCTACAAACTCTTTAACAGCCTTTCCACTTTCCAAATGACGAATAAAAGCAGAGCCTATAATTGCGCCATTCGCATAAGAAGTAGCTTGCTCAAAAGATTTTTTATCCGAAATACCAAAACCAATTTGTGTTGGATTTTTGAGTTGTAACGACTTTATTTTTTTGAAATAATCACTTTGTTTTTCTGATACTTCTGCACTTTTTTCAGTTGTATTTCCTGTTGTGCTGTTTGAAGAAACCATATAGACAAAACCATTGCTTAGTTCATCAATTTTTTTGATACGTTCTTCTGAAGTTTGAGGAGTGATAAGGAAAATAGTGTGCAGACCATATTTTTCAAAAACAGCTTTATATGTCAATTCATATTCAAATAATGGTAAATCTGGCAAAATAAGTCCATCAATTCCTATTTCTTGACATTTCTTACAAAACTCTTCTATTCCAAACTGTAAAACAGGATTCAAATATCCCATCAAGACAATAGGAGTTTCTTTTATTTTGCCGTTCTCATTTCTGATTCCTTCTAACTGTTCGAACATCTTTTTGATGCTCATTCCATTATCTAAAGCTATTTTATTACTGTACTGGATAGTTTCTCCATCTGCAATTGGATCAGAAAAAGGCATTCCAATTTCTATCAAATCTGTTCCTGCATCAGAAAGTTCTACCAAAATACGACGAGTATCTTCTAGTTTTGGAAAACCTGCTGTAAAATAAATAGTCAGAACTCCGTTTGTTTTTTTTTGGAAGAGAGAATCTATACGGTTTGTTGTAGTAGTGGTTATATCAGTTTTTAACATTAAAGTAAAAAGTATATGAATTAAGAAATTGTATTTAATAAATTTTTGAACTGATTGATAAATAGTGTCAAATCTTCACTTGTTTTTGAATCAGTAATTTTTCCTTGCTCATTGATTTTCCCTTTTATTCCTTCAATTAATAAAACAGTATCATCTGTAAATTTTGCCATTACTGTCTTCATAATTAATTGTAATTCTTCATGTGCTTTTTGTCCACTTGCAGAAGCTGTGATTAGTCCAGTAGGCTTATTTGAAAAAACTGTAGTTGAAACACACCATTCAATGGCATTTTTTAACCCACTTGGAATACTAAAAATATATTCAGGAGTACAAATTACTATTGCATCTGCATTTTGTATCTTTTCTCTAAACTCTACTATTTCTTTTGGAGAATTTTGAGAAGAAAGTAGTGGATCAAAATGTGGAAGTAACTTTAATTCATTATAAACAAGACAATCTAAGTCATCTTTTGTACTATTGACAAAATTTTCAATTAATTTTTGATTGGTAGAATTATCGCTTGCACTTCCTATAATTATAAATACTTTTTTCTTTTTTTTCATAATTATTTTTTCATTTGAAAGATAAAATACAAACCCTAAAAATCTTCAAAATTGTTTTGATAACTTTTTCAAAAATTCTTAGGGTTTTAGCATAATTATAAATCTATAAAAAATTAGAATGGCAAATCATCATCTCCCATTGATGAAGAAGTATCTTCGGTTGGAGGTGGAATATCGCCAGCAAAAGGATTATCATTACTACCTGTATCTTGGTTCATATCATTCATCATTGGATCAGAATGATCAATTGAACGAGCAGCCAAACTATTAAACCAACGAGGTTCGTCTTGAGGCGAACGTTGCCATTTTTTGCCCCGTACCCAACTACTTACTTTTACTTTTTCTCCTTCTTTAAATTTGTCTAATCTATCACAATCATCTTGTGTAAATTGAAAAATAATTTCTTGTGGGTAGTTTCCCTCTTCTATATTGAGTACAAATTCTCTTAATTGAAAGCGTTCGGATTTTACGCTAGTAGGAAATATTTTTATGAGTGTTCCTTCTGTTTCGAATGATGGCATTTTTTATATATTTTATGTCATTGGTGGAAACACCAACAACGGCTAGAGTTTTATTTTTTCAAGTAACCGTCGTTGAGACTCAAATGCAGCCGTCAACGAGATTTTAATTTTTAGAATTGTCTTAAAAAACGCATTTCATTTTCGAAGAGCATTCTAATATCTGGAATATCATAACGCAAAAGGGCAATTCTTTCAATTCCCATTCCGAAAGCAAAACCATTATATTTTTTAGAATCAATATTTACATTTTCTAAAACGTTGGGATGAACCATTCCACAACCCAAAATTTCTAACCAGCCTGTTCCTTTTGTAAGTCGATAATCTGATTCTGTTTTTGTTCCTAAATAAACATCAACTTCTGCACTTGGTTCAGTAAATGGAAAATAAGAAGGACGAACACGAATTTTGGCATGTTGTCCAAAAAATTCTTTTGCAAAATAAAGAAGTGTTTGCTTCAATTGTGCAAAACTAACGCCTTCATTGACATACAAACCTTCAATCTGATGAAACATACAATGCGAACGAGAAGAAATAGTTTCATTACGAAAAACTCGCCCAACCGATAAAGTTCGGATAGGTGGTGCTTGGTTTTTCATGACACGTACTTGTACTGGCGAAGTATGTGTTCTGAGCAAAATATCAGGGTCTTTTTCAATGAAAAAAGTATCTTGCATTTCTCTAGCAGGATGATTTTCAGGGAAATTAAGAGCTGTAAAGTTGTACCAATCCAATTCTATTTCGGGTCCTTCAGAAAGATTAAAACCAATTCTTTCAAAAATCTGAATAATCTCATCACGAACTTGTGAAACTGGGTGCAAACTTCCCAAAGGCTCGTAAGCAGAAGGCAAGGTAATATCTAAATCTGTGCCTGTGTTGGCATCTTGTGCATCTTCAATTTCCTGTTTTTTGGTACGGAATTTTGATTCGGCAGCTTGTTTTAAGACATTTATTTTTTGTCCTAAAGTACGTTTTTCTTCAGCAGGAACAGTCTTAAATTCATCAAAAAGCGAAGAAAGTTTACTGTTTCGACTAATAAAATCTAAACGAAAGGTTTCTAACTGCTCTACACTTTGAATTTCAAAATTTTCTACTTCCGAAAGTAGTGAATTTACTTTTTCTTGTAACATAAAAATTTTATCAATGATCGATGATGAATGAAGACTATTTTTTCAACTAAAATTAGGTTGCAATTTCGTTAAAAAAGTGGTTTTGTGCAAATATTGGAATTTGGAAGTTCATTAATTATAAACCTTCTAAACCAATTCCATTTCATTTTTTGGCTTCTTCGAATTTGATTTTTTAGAAACAGTTACTTTTCTTGCTTCTGTATATCTTCTCCACATTGCCACCAAAATACCTAAAGTCATTACATTTACACCCAGCCAAAGCAAACTAATATAAGGTTTTTCTAAGGCTTTCATGATTATCCAATCCCTTTGAGTGGTTCGGATTTTAAAGGTAAATTCTTCTGTTTTTGGATTGATGTTCATCATTGTAAATTCTACACCTGCTGATTCTACAATTTCGGGAACACCCCGCACTTCATTTCCTTTTATCTGAAAAACAGGTTTTACAGTATAGGTTTCTTCTTTGTCCAAAATCCTGATTTCGGCATACACCATATAATCTTCATCAGCTAAAGGTTTTCCACGATGCACTCCATCCAAAACTGCCACAAAATCATTTACGATGAATGTATCCATAGGAGATAAAGTTTTCATTTCAGCTTCTGCCCATGTTCTTTGTTCAGCTGGATCTGGAAGACTACTAAGGTGCGTATAAAGGTCACTTTTAATGCCTTGCGAAATATCTGGACTTACCACAAAACCCATTTGAGGATTCTGCTGAACACGAGGAAAAAGTGTAAAAGTTTCTTGTGTAAGCGTATCTACATAATCAATTTTGTAATACGTATTTTCTTCAAAAATTCGGAGTGTGTCTCCTAATTTTACTTCTACTTTATCATTATGCAACAAATCTTTTTTAGCTACTACTTTATGGGAATAGGCTGTTGCTTTTACATCTTCTTTATTTACGTACTCTGAAAAATCTGGAGAATCCCAATATTGACCTTTGTAGGTAATAGTATATTTATTCATTTTGGTAGGTTCACTACGGAAAAGTAAAACATTTTCTCGGTTTACCTCATCAGAAAATTCTTTATTGTATAAAAGTCCTGACATGTTCATAGATACAATTTCATCATATCCCGAAGAAGACAAAATACCAAAAAACATAAGTGCAACACCAATATGCGCCAATGCACCACCTGCTAATTTTGGATTCAGTTTTATTGTTCTTGCAATAGAAATTCCATTACTGACAAGCGCATAGACCGAAGTCAGAACCAAAATCATATAAGAAGCATCTTTTATTTGAGCGATTGCAATAATTAGTGTCGTTCCAATGGCAGTCAGAATAAGAGGAATAACAAAATTATCTTTGATATTTGATTTTTCAATTCTTTTCCACCAAAATACTTGTGCTGTTGCAGAAAGAAAAGCAATTCCGACACTAAACCAAAGTTGCCATTTTGTATAAAAACTTTCTGGGTCAGCTGGAGGAGCAACATTTGAATCTATTCCTAAATTATCCAAAATAGCATTATAAACAGGAATTGAAGTTGGAACTAAAACTTGTAAAGCCGAAAGTCCTAAAACCACTACACCAAGAGTAACCCAAAATTCGCCTGAATAAAAGCTAGATTCTGCTTTTGACTTTGGAAAATTATTCCAATTCATAAAGAATAAAACACTAGCTCCCAAAACAAAGAATAAAAGATAAATCAGAAGTTGTCCTGAAAGTCCTAAATCAGTAAATGAGTGAACCGAACTATCTCCCAAAATTCCACTACGAGTAAGAAAAGTAGAATATAAAATCAGAAGAAAAGTTGAAAGCATCAATATAGCAGAAAGTTTTGCCATCGAAGGGCGTTTTTGCTGCATCGTCATGGCATGTATTCCTGCAATCAGCACCAGCCAAGGAATGAAAACAGCATTTTCTACTGGATCCCAGTTCCAATATCCACCAAAATTAAGTGTTTCATACGCCCAATAAGCCCCCATTATAATACCTACTCCCAAAACAGCAGCAGCTAATAATGCCCATGCAAAAGTTGGTTTAAGCCATTTAGTTGTTTCTTTTTTCCATAAACCAGCAATTACAAAAGCAAAAGGAACAAGACAAAGTGCAAAACCTAAAAATAAGGTAGGCGGATGAATAACCATCCAATAGTTTTGCAAAAGTGGGTTTAGACCCGTTCCATCAACAGGAATATAGTCAGGTTGAGACTGAAAAATAGGGGCATCCATTGCATCACGCAATAAAATAAAAGGAGAACTACCTATTTTAAGATTAGCTAAAGGAACAATTACACCCAAAACCATAGAAGCCAAAAATGCCTGTACAGTTGCAAAAACCATCATTACAGGAGCTTCCCACGTATTTTCTTTTTTATGTTTGACAAAAATGGAACGCAAAATAATTATACTGCCAATACAGACATGCCAAAAAATCCAAAGCAGGAAACTTCCTTCTTGTCCTTCCCAAAAACAAGAAATCATATAATAATAGGGCAAATTATTCGATGAATGACTCCACGCATAATGGTATTCGTATTGATGATTGTAGATAATCGAAAAAAGAACGACTACCACACCAATTACAGAAAAAGCATGAACTCCAAAAGCAGCACGAGCCATTTTTTTCCAAGACTGTATTTCTTGTATTTTTTTAGGAGAAGTTAAATCTGTGTTTTGACTTGCAAAATAATAGGCAATCGCAGCCACAATGGAAGTAACAAAGGAAATGATGACAAATAAATGTCCTATCTGACCAATTAGTAAGTTCATAGAGGAACAAAATCTATAATTTTATACTTTATCCGAAAGCTAAAGCAGTCGGAGCTTTGCTACTCACTCTAAAGAGTGAGCTACATTCAAATAAGTTGTAGATAAAATTTGTTGGTTAAAAATCTATAAATCAACAAATTATAGTTCTGCCACTTAATTTTGTGCAAAGGTACGACCTAAAACATTCATTATCAATACAAACAGAAAGTAAGGGTTTGTAGAAAGTGTTCTTTTCACTTATTTTAAGTTGTAGTATTCGTTTTCCCTCTAATTTTCAATCAAATCTAGTCCTTTTTGAAGTACTTCATCTTTTTGTGTAGTAGTTTGTCTTATATAATGTTTTGGAATATATTTTTCTCTTGGAGTGCCATTTACATGAAGCAATTTTGCTGTTGACAATCTATATCCAAAACTTTGATTTTCGAAAGGATAATAATACATTTCTCCTGCCAAACGTTCCATTTCTGAGCCTACAATTTTTCCTCGTTTCATAGCATCAAAGCCAATACTTACTCCTTCGCCCATACTCCCTGTCCATCTACCAACCAAAATTACTAAAGGCTTTTTATACTGTTCTGCTCTAGGATTTACATATTCTATCCATTTTCTATCCACTTTCGGATTATTATCATATTTTTCTTCTACTGTATGAACTTGATAAGGCAAAGATTCATTAATAAACCGTCCCATAATTGCACGAGCTACATACGAATTGCCTCCATCTACTGTGTTTCTCAAATCAATTATTAATCCTTCTGTATTCATCAAACTATTCAATACACTATCAAATTTGGCAATAAGATTATTAGCACCCAGCGAATTATGTATTTCTATAATTCCAATATTATTTACTTTTTTACTACTTATCAACTCGTTGTGTTGTTTCAATTTGAGCTTATCTAAATCAAGTTCTATTACAGCATTATTTTTTGTTTTTAGAGTAAGTATTCTAGGCTTATCATATTGTCCAGCTAATAGTTTATTAAGTATCCATTCTCTTACTTGAGGCAAGTTTTTATTTTGACAATGTGTAGGAAATCTTTCGATATTTTCTTGTATACTTCTACCATTAATTTTCAGTATTTCATACCCAATAATATTACTTTCTAAGTTTTCTAATTCAGTTTGCCATACATTTGTAATAACTGCTTTTTCTTTTTCGAAAATAGCATAAATAGGTGAATATAATCGAAAAGAAGAGTTAGTATTGGTATTCAGAATAAGATGACTATCATAAAACTCGTTCAAAAGATTTTCGAACAATAAAACTATATCTGTTTTGTTTTTACTACTATCAATCTGCTTATTATAAAATCTCTTGACACACTCTAAATCTATATTTTTATCGTTTAAGTAAACATAATCAGTAGAAATATCACCTATAATTTGTTGTAAGTCTTTTCTTGCTTTTTCTTTATCTACTTGAGCTTGGGCAAAACTAGAAAATGAGAGTGTAAAAAGATAAATGATAGTAATTATAATTTTCATATTTTATTTTATTTTATTTTATTTTATTTTATTTTATTTTATTTTATTTTATTTTATTTTATTTTATTTTATTTTATTTTATTTTATTTTATTTTATTTTATTTTATTTTATTTTATTTTATTTTATTTTTAAAATTAGCAAGTTAAGTAACAAGAATTAAATAAGATATACATTTAGAACTGTTCTTTGTGTGTGCTTTCAGTTCCTTAGAACTGAATGAAATTCTTCAGCATTTTATTCGTTTGCTCACAAAATAACTTGTAGAGTTTATTTACTTTTCATTCCTAATGTTTATTTTTTATTCTCTAATTCTTCTACTTTTTTCTGACAAGTTACCAGTTTTTGTTCTATTTCTTCTTTTTGTTTGGCAAGTGTTTCTATACTTTCGTTCATAGCCTCCATACTCATTGCCATCATCTCTTCTTGTGAATTCATTTGTTCGATATACTGCTCTTGTTCTTTATGTGCCTCTGCTAGTAATTCCTCTCTTTTCTCTACTTCTTGTTGTGCTTCTTGCATTTGTTCCATAGCTTGTTGCATAATATCTTCTTGCATACGCATCTGTTCTACTGCTTCTGCTTGTTCAGTTAGAGTTTCTTCTAAGCGAATTGCTTGTAGTTTTTGTTCCGTAATATCGGTTGCAATATGAATGACACGTTCCAAATTTTTGTAGTCATCCATAACTGGATAATAAGTAGCCCTGAGCCAAAATGAAGATTTATCTTTTGCTTGACGTTCAAATTCTCCTTCTACTACAATTCCTTGTGTTAGGTTTTCCCAAAGCTGCATGTATTTATTAGATGTTTCATAGCCATCTTTCAATAAAATAGTATGAGGTTGTCCCTGTATTTCTTCTTTTGAGTATTGAGATATTTTTAAATAAAGTCCATTTATATCTGTAATTATACCTCTTGGATTTAGCTCTATCATAGCAGCAGCCTGATTGATAGCATTGAGTTGGTTTTCTAACTCTCTACTTTTTCTTTCTACCATTTCTTGTGTTGCTTGTAGCTCTTCGACATTTTGGCGCATTTCTTCTTCTTGCGCTCGCATCTGTTCAGTCATTTCTTGTGATTCTTTCAAAAGAAGTTGAGTACGTTGATTAACTCTTACTGAAGAAAGTGTAGAAGCAAAACTTTCAACAATTTTTTCAACAAACTCTATACGATACGATTCTGGAGGATTAAAAAAGGCTAATTCTACTACTCCATATAATTTTTGATTATAAATTAGAGGAGCAAGCAAAATAGAAGATGGGTTTGTATTTCCGAGTCCAGAAGTGATATGAATATAATCATCAGGAACATACGACAAAAATACCGTTTCGCCTTCTTGCCATGCTTGTCCTGTAAGCCCTTCCCCTTTTCGGATTTTTTTCTCTAAGTATTTAGGTTTATCCCATGCATAAGCAGCAGCCAAATACATAAATTCGCCTTCTGAATCAGGAGTTTCAGAAATTACAAAAACACCTCCCTGATTGGCTTCGGTATATTTCACTAAACGCTGAACAATAGCAGCAGCAAATTCTTCTGTATCATCATAGTTAGCACGTAGAATATCTCCAAACTGAGCAATTCCTTCTGTTATCCAAGCTCTTCGACGATCTTCTTCAGCCACTTTTGCTAAACTATTACGCATATCTAAGAGCGAATTTCCAAGAATATCATTTTCACCCAAAACATCAAAAGCACTATTATATTTTCCATTTCCTATCTTACGAGCAAATTCAGAGGTATTTTTCAGACTTTTGATAAGTTCTTGTAAAGAGCGTGTCATTTGTCCAATTTCGTGATTACCTATTCGTAATCCAAAATCCGAATTAGGAATAGAACCTTTTGCAAGTTGTCCTAGTATTTGATTCAATTTTTGAATAGGTTTTGACACAATTCGTAGAGAAACAATACTTGCAATTGTACCAATAGTGAGTGTAGTCAATCCTAGAACAAGAATAATTCTATATAGCCAATTTAGTGATCGTTCGACGGAATCTCCATCAGCTTGTTTTTCTTTTAGTTTACTAGTTTCTAAGTCTTCTAAATTCTTTATAAGCGTATTGCTATTGGGAATAATCATTTCATTGACTAGACGAATTGCTTTTTCTCTTTTTGTTCCATCATTATAATCCTCCGAACGATTAAGTGTATTCATTACTTCTTGCTCTGTTTGAAGAATATCATCAAAAGCAATAATAATAGAGTCTACACGATATACATTTTCTCTGTTTTGCCAGTCTCTTTTAAGTCGGCTTATTCTATCTTTAACCTCAGGAAACTGCTCATTATGTAGCAAAATCAAGTCTTCTTTATCATCAATATTATCAGGCAGATGAATCCAATTGGTAATATACATCTTTGAGCGTGTTACAAGCAAAAGCAAATCATTAATAGCCTCTACCGAAGGAGTAATTACGGAAAAGGATTGATGAAGCATACTTTGGCTACGGGTAAGCATAACCAAACTTAGTGAAGAACTAAGTAAAGCAACAATAACAATGATAAGATTACCAGCCAAGACACGCTTGCCAATAGTATTGAGTTTCCACATAAACACTTAGATAGTGATTAGTTTTTAGTGATTAATGATTACTATGAAATTATAATTTGTAATCTGTAGTTTAATAATTGACCTAACTGAATGGGAAAGATAACCAAAAAGCTACTTAATAAAAAAGATTAAAAAAGATTTTCGATAGGAATTTAGACAGGTTATCTTAAAAGGGTAATACAATTTAGATAAAAAATTAGGTTTGTCCAATTTTTTCTAAAAATAACAGGCATCAAAAAACCCTTTCAGAAAAATTTCTGAAAGGGTTTTGAATGAAGTTTATTGATTTATACAATCGGATTAGAACGAATAACGAACACCGATTTGCATTTGCCAACGAGAACTATTTACACCAGAGTCATCAATACTATAAATATCTTTTGTTTCTTTTATAGTTTGATATGATCCATCACTATTGATACTACCAAAAGTGAAGTTAGGAACATATGATTTAGAACCATCAGTATTTGTAGTAGTAGTTACACCATTCAAATTAGCAAGAGAGAAATTATCATTACCTAAGAAATACATACGCCCCCAATCTTTATTCAACAAGTTTGTAAAGTTGAAGATATCAAAAGACAATTGAAGATTATGTTTTGTACCATTAGAAGTTTTGATATAAAAATCTTGTAGAACACGTAAATCTAATGTATTTACAAAAGGGAGACGAGATCCATTACGCTCTGCATAATCACCACGACGAGAATTTAAGTATTCATCGTTTTGGATATAATTATTATATGCTTGCCATTGTTGTTCTGGAGTTACTGTTACTGTTGCACCATCAACTTCACGAGTAATTGGAACAAATACTATTTCGTTTTGGTTAGCAGGAACATAAATAAGATCCGAATTAGTAGAACTAGAACCAGTATCATCATTAGACAAGTGTCTTCTGTTAGGTGTACCATAAATATAAGAGTAACGAGTACCAGAACGTCCTTCGTAGAATAATGAAATAGTTGTTGCTGCATGGTCAAGGTAATCTAAACGGTAAGATAACATACCAATTACACGAGAACCCAAATCAAAGTCAGAGTAAGTCAAATCCAAATCGTTTTTACCTCTTACATTTTCAATATATCTCCACTGAGAAGAATTTTGAGAAGAAGTACCATCATTTACAGCCATTGTACGTCCATATGTATAAGCAAGACTAGCCATAAATCCATTATCAAATGGTTTTTGAAGTTGAGCAGTAACATTATATGAGTAGCCTTTGTTTGTGTTATCACCTACCATAATACGATCATAACCAGATTCTATTGCATCTCCTCTATCATAGTAAGGACGATCATCAGCACCTGAATAATTACGTGTAGCAGGTTTTACGTTTACATTGTAATAAATAACGTTATTCATTGTTTTAGTATAAATACCTTCTAAAGTACCTACCATTCCCCAAGGCAATGATTTATCAATAGCTAATGAAGCACGAACTACCTGAGGTAATTTAAAGTCATCTACAAATAAATCCATTTGCCCACTAGGAAGACTTACTGTTTGACCAAAGTCTTCTGCAGTATATTGATTGAATGGATCTGGACGGAAAGGTGCATTACTTGAACGAGCTGAACCTACCACAAGTCCATTATTGTTATAAGCTCCACCAGGCCATACTAAAGGAATACGACTTGTAAAGATACCTACACCACCACGAATTTGAATTGATTTATCACCTTTTACATCATAATTGAATCCAATACGAGGAGACAATAAAATAGGTGTTTTCCAAAGTTGTCCAGACTGAACTTGATTGCCTATTTCAGGATAAAATTCTTTCACTTTAGCAAGTGTACTATCATTAAATCCTTGGTTTGTAGTAGGATCTGCAAAAATTGGAATATCAACACGTAGACCAAAAGTAACATTTAACTTTTCAGAGGCAGCATATTCATCTTGAGCATAAAAACCTAATTGCATCCCTGTAAAATCAGCAGCAGCAGCAGAACCATCACCAGTAACATTATCTACTAAAGAATAACTACGGTTGTAATTGGTAGATAATGAATCATTTAAGAAATCATTAACAGATGCAAATTGATATTCTCCATAATTCTGACGAACAAACAAGTTATATGTAGAATAAAACTCATTATGCGTACCAATAGTAATAGTATGTTTACCTTTAAAAATACTGAAGTTATCAGTAATAGTTAAAGTAGATTGTTCTAGTTTGTTAGCAGTAGAAAAAGCTTCCGAACCGAATGAAATAAAACCAGAACCATCATTAATACCAACACGAGGAAAATCACTACCAATAGGATCACGATCATCAATTACGCTTGTATAACCAATAATCAAACTATTAGATTTGTTATCACCGAAACGACTCTTCAACTCTAAAGCTGATGAGTTAGTTACAGTAGGAAAAGCAATACCATTATTACCAAAATTAATAGTATTTGAAGAAGAACGAGAACGATTTAAGAAATCTCCTTGTGTATAACTATGACGCACAGTAAGTTTATGGTCTTTATTAATATTCCAATCCAAACGAGCAAATAACTTATTTGACTCTACCTCTTCTGGATTATCTAAGAAGGTACCAGCATCATATCCGTATTTAGATTGAAGTTGAGAACGTAAGTTTTCAATTTCTGCTTGAGAAGAAGCTCCTCTATAATCAGAAAAATTAAAAGGCTGAGGAGTTTCACGACGCTCAATTTCTCCATTTATAAAAAGAAATAATTTATCTTTTTTAAGTGGAGCACCTACACGGAAACCTGTTATATAAGATGAGAAATCATCTAACTTCTGACGATCAAAATTTTCATCATCGGTAGGAGTTTTTCCTGCTAATCCTTCATTACGGAAAAGGTAGTAAACAGATCCTTCCACTTTATTAGAACCACTACGAGTAACAGCATTTACACCACCACCAGAGAAACCACCTTGACGAACATCGAAAGGAGCAACTACAATTTGAACTTGCTCAATAGCATCTAAAGAGATAGGAGAAATCCCAGCTTGTCCACCATTTGTACCTGACTCAGAAAGACCAAAAACATCATTATTTACAGCTCCATCAATCATGATAGAGTTATAACGGTTGTTTTGTCCTGCGATAGTGATACCACCATTTGGAGTTACACGAGCTTGAGGAGTTGTACGAGTAAAGTCTGATAACTCACGGGAAATAGTAGGCAAAGCATTGATTTGTTCTTGAGAAACGGTTGTTTGTGCACCTGTTTGCTCTCCATCAATAATTTCTGCATTTCCAGTTATTACTACCTCACCAATTGTTTCTACATCTTCTGCAAGGTCAAAGTTCATACGAAGTGTTTGTCCTAAAGAAAGATATACATTTTCTTTTTTCTGGTCTTCATATCCAACATACTGAACTGTAATAGTGTAAGGACCACCAACATTCATATTAAGGATTGTATAATTACCACTAAGTGTAGTAACAGCACCGAATTGAGAACCTGTTGGTGTATGCACTGCCAAAACAGTAGCACCTGGAAGTTCTTCTCCATTTTTGTCTTTTACGACACCACTAAGGGCTGCCGTCGTAGAGCCTTGTCCGAAGGAATTGAATGCTACCGAACAAGCAAATACGAAAGCGATAAGGCTTAAGATGTAATGCTTCATCATAAGATTGTATAAAAGGTTGCTGAATGAGTAAAATTAAGTAACTCTAACCAAAGTAGTTAGAGATTTTGATTTAAGTTTCCACAAAGGTAAGACACACCTAGCAATCTTTACGTTTCAACATTATTAACAAATTAAGAATAATCGTTATTCAAATTATTGATTTTTAACAAGACATAAAACTTCAAATTATATTTACCAAAAGTTATAATTTTATTTTAATTATTTATCACAATACACTTTTTTATATTTAAATCATATTCTTTTTCTGAAATTAAATTATTTTTCAACAATTCTTGTAAAGAAAGAATAATCAAATCATAAAATGCTTCATTTTTTTGAAAAAAAAGTGCATTTTTAGCCATTAAGAGAGATTTTCCAAATTTTCTTTGGTTAAAAAACAAAACTCCTTGATTAAAATAAAGTAAAGCAGAAGCTGTTTCTAATGTTACCAAATTGTTAATTATCTTATTATCTAACAAAACTACATTCTGATTTTGTACTTCTTTCTGAACATTATTTGCTTGCTCTTGCAAATAAAACGCAATTCCTTTTGGGGTAGCAATAAATCCTTTTTCCAAACTAGTACTCTCAAAAATAATCTCACTGTTATCAGATAATTTTATTTTTATAAAAACATGAATAGGATTTTGAATAATCTGATAGGTATAATTAAAATTTCCTTTTTGTTTTATTTCTTCTAAAAAGACAGCGTATAATACCGAACCTGTCAAACAATCATATTTACCACTATCAATAGTTTGAAAAAAACTAGAGTACAAAACATATTCTGTTAAAAATGTTTCTTGAACAGCAAAAAATAATCTTCTCAATGTTTTTGATTCATTGGTAGGTGTAATTTTAAAATCTTTATTAAAATCAATCACTTTTTGAATTGCTTTTTTCTTCATCTCAGGAGTAATAGAATCTTGAGCATCTAAAAAACTAGAGAGTCTTGAAGACATTTTCTGCTCATTATGAGAGTTTGAAGAAATAATAGGTATAGCAAAACTATAATTTGGAATTGCCAATGTGAACAAATAAAGAACAAGAAGTAAAACTCTCTTCTCTGAAAAAAATGTAGTTTCTATATTTGTTGAATCAAGTAAAAAGTTTTTACAATAAGGTAATGGGTGTTTAATGTGTTTCAAAGCAGTAAAATTTAAAAGGTAATCAGAATAATCAGTAAATCAAGATGAATTTAAAAGGCTCTTTAAAGGAGATTCCAAAATAAATAGGGATTAAATAAATAAATCTATTAACAATTTAGTAACATTTGGTTAATATTAACGAAATTTTTTGAGAAAATGTTATTCTGTTTTGATATAAATTTCAAAAACTCTGTAAAACTCTTTTCCTTATAATTGCTTTTTATACTTGTAATGAGGATAAATTGTATTTTGCTTTCTTTATCAAAACCACCAATCTGTTATGAATTCTATTCTTTCAAAATATTTTCAGTTTCTAATTTTTTCAATATTACTTTCTAGTTTACTTTTAGTGGGTTGTCAGGATGATGGAGAACTTCTTTGTCCCGAATTAGAGGTTTATTCTTTACAAAGTGAAATAGATATTTCTGCAAAAAATGAAATAGCTGAAAATCAGATTCTGTCTTATGAAATAGAAGCCGAGAAAGCCTTCGAATTAGCTTTCTTACTAGAAAATAAAGGAGGAAATACCCTTAAAATAGGAGAAATAGAGTCGATTTCTATAGATTCTACAATCAGCTTTCAGCTTGTACAACCTCTAAAAAATAGATTTGAGAAAAATGAGAGTGATTCTTTTAAAGTAAATTTTGAAGGCTTGACGGAAGGAGAACATCAAATTCCGATTACTATTTTTTCGAATGATTGGAATGAACCCATTTTTACTTTTTTTATTAAAATAATTGTAAATGCCCCACCTCCTCCAAAGTTGCCTAACATAAAAGTGTATCAAGAAACTACATTTATTCCAACTCAAACAGGAAGTTATACTTTTAATGATACAGAAGTAGGACAGCGATATGAAACTATTTTTACGATTAAGAATGAAGGAGAAGCAAAACTTATTATTTCAGATATTATTTCTACGACAAGTGATTTTGATGTTCAGAATATAGCTCAAAATGAACTTTTACCAAATCAAGAAACTACTTTTGTAGTCATTTTTGAACCTATAAGTGTTCGAAGTTATTTTACACAAATTCAGATTGAAAATAATGACCCAAATAATGAAGAAAACCCTTATGTTTTTGAAATAGTTGCTAATCCAAACCCTGCACCTACACCTGAAATAGCTGTTTTTCATCGAAAAAACAATCAAAATACAGAACTACAAAATGGTTTCGAATTTATAGAAGGAGGAGATTTAGAAACAAGTTTTCGAGAAATTTTAGAATTTGAAATTGAAAATCAAGGAGATGGAACACTCAACCTTTCTAGTTTGCAAAGTGATAATCCAAACTTTCAGGTTTCTAATATATTGACAAATAGCCTAGAGAGTGGTCAAAAAACGAGTTTTTTGGTTCGTTTTACAGCAATTACTTTAGGAGAAAACATAGGAACGATAAGCATTCAGAGCAATGATTCTGATGAAAATCCATTTACTTTCAAAATTCGTTTTACTGTAAAAGAACCTGCTTTTCGTATTAATTATTTGACAGTTACTGTTCCTGATGGACTAAATACAATTCCTTCTAATACAGGAGAAAATCGCACACTTTTTCAAAAAGAATTTCAAGTAATTGACCCACAAAACTTAGTGACTGAAAATGCCTTTTTGAGAGTTACTATAATTACAAATAGAGGAATTAGAGATTCTTTTACTGTAACTGTTTCAGGGACAGATGGACGCAGAATTTTCTTTGAGAATGATTTTGATGACCTTTTTTATAGACAAAGTATTCGCTTTGCAGAAGCAACTTTTATCGATTTTGAGGTGTATTTACAGCTTCCAACAGGAGAGCGCAGTAATTTGGAAGGTTATCGCTTGAGAAGACCAGATGGAGCTAATTAAAATGATACTTTCATTTTTCAAATCACAAAAAAAACGATATTTCTTTTTTTAGAAATATCGTTTTTTACTAAATGTCAATCAAACTGTAGATTTACTCAATTCCCCAATCAAAAATAGTGAGTTCAGAAATAATTCCTCGTTCTATAATTTTCTGTCCAAAACACTCAGGCTGATTACAATACAAAAGGCTTTCTGTCCTTTTATAAACCATTCCCACTTCATCAGCATAAATTTCATAGCGTAGTTCTTTATCTACCAAACTAGAATCCTGACTTTCAATGATGGTAATCGTTTTATTAAAATTATTGCCTCCAATAGATTTTGCAACGTTTACCTCTTGTGCTAAATAATCCTTTAAAGGACGAGCATTAAACTGATTTCCGTTCCACATCTTTCCTTCTTCTATTGGGAAGTCAAATTTTATGTAAGGAATATTGTGTTCCATCTTTACCACTACATTCTCATCTTTTCTAACTGAAAAAACAGAATCCAAACGAAAGTTTTCTAAACCACCAGTACGTACATAACGCAAAACTTCATTTAATTTTTCCCCATTCTCTCCTATAAACTCATCTCCAATTACTTCTTTGAGTTGGTAAGTAGTAGTAACAGGAATTTCATTCAAAGCAAAACGAGTTTGTTTGACAAAAAAAGTTTGAAATTGTCCTTTCTGAATGGGATAAAATGATTGTCCAAGGGTAAGATCATTTGGTTCTTCAGGAGCTTCATCTTTACAAGAGGTAAAAACAAGACAACTAATCAAGATAAAATAAATATATAAAGCTGTGTTTTTCATTAATTCAGTTTTTTATAATAAAAACGTGTATAACAGACTTTCTAATCTGTGGTATAAAAAGTCAGTAGTTTAAAAATAGTTTCAGAATTTGTTTGAGAATAAAAAAATAAAATAGTCTTTATTAGTGTTTTAGCACAACGACACCAAAAATAAAACTATTAAATCTATTCTTAACGTAACTTCTCACAAAACTTGCCAAAAACTTAGTTCCATTTCCATGCTGTATCATCTACATAGTCAATCTCTAAATCAGCAATTTTTTGTTTGAAACCATCTATATTTAAAATATAGGTTTTAGGAAGAATAATTGCACCTCCTTTTTTTGTTTGTAAGAAAAAATGTTCTTTTAGCTCAATGAGTTTGGATATGTCAGATGTTTTTATTTTTCCTTCTTCTCCTTGTTCTTTGATATAAAAGTAATTATTATTTCCTAGTTTTAGTGCATCGACATGGTCTAATCTATCTGTATATTTTTTTTTGATATGATTGAGATAAAATCTTTTATATCTATATTTTGAATAGAAAGGATAAATCAAGAGCCATAAAGCACCTAAAAAAATACAAATCAAAATTGCATTTTTATTGTTATCATAAAAATAGAAAAAAACACCCAACAAAACATACAAAGCAGGCACAGCAAACTTTGAAAGCAAACGCTTTTTTCTAATAGATTCTGACTTGGAGGTTGTATAGAGTTGATATTCTAAAAAATCCTCTTCTTGAAGTGTATATTCTATTTTCATAATTCCTGTAGAACACTTTTGAGCGTGTTTGTTGTTATTTCATTTACAAAATACAATTAGTTCATAAAATTACAAATTCCTACCTTTGTAGCGAATATAAATAGCTATTTTTTCAACATTCTATTCTTTATTTTTCTATGAGCCTCAAACGCATACAAACTCCCATTCAATCCGAAATGAAAATCTTTGAACAAAAGTTTAGAGATTTTATGCGTTCTGATGTAATGCTCTTGGATAAGATAACCAATTATATTGTCAAAAGTAAAGGAAAACAGATGCGACCGATGTTTGTCTTTCTTTCAGCTGGTATGTGTTCAGAATCTGGAACAATTGGAGAAGTAACTTATAGAGGAGCTTCTTTAGTAGAACTTTTACACACGGCTACACTCGTACACGATGATGTAGTTGATGAATCAAATTATAGAAGAGGTTTTTTTTCGATAAATGCACTTTGGAAAAATAAAGTAGCTGTCTTGGTAGGTGATTATTTGCTTTCTCGTGGTCTTTTGTTGTCAATTGATAATGGAGATTTTGAGCTTTTACGTATTGTTTCGAATGCTGTTAGAGAAATGAGTGAAGGAGAATTATTACAAATCGAAAAATCAAGAAAGTTAGATATTACCGAAGAGGTTTATTTTGAAATAATCAGGCAAAAAACGGCTACCCTTATCTCAGCTTGTTGTGGAGTTGGTGCTGCTTCATCAGGTGCAGACAAAGCAACAGTAGATTTAATGAAGGATTTTGGAGAAAAAATAGGAATTGCCTTTCAGATAAAAGATGATTTGTTCGATTACGGAACTGCCGAAGTAGGAAAACCATTAGGAATTGATATAAAAGAGAGAAAAATGACTTTACCTTTAATTTATGCTCTAAAAAATGCTTCTGATAAAGATAGAAAACACATCATTTATTTAGTAAAAAACAAGAATAATAAAGCTGATAAGATAAATGAAGTGATAGAATTTGTAAGAAAATCGGATGGAATAGAATATACCAAAACAGTTATGCAAAATTATTATAAAGAAGCCATGGAGATGCTAACCATTTTTCCAGAATCTGAACATAAAACTTCGCTTATGGAGCTAGTTAAGTATGCTATTGAGAGGGAGAAGTAAATCAGTTATCAGAAAATTGTATCTTTACATCTCTTGTTTTATTTAAAAAAAAATAATATTCTTTGTTTTAAATATCATTTACTACGACAATGAAAAAAATATTCTTCTCACTACTTTTGCTTCTACTTTGCATTTCAAATGCCTATTCTTGGGGTTTTTACGGACATCGTATTATCAATAGAATGGCAGTTTATACACTTCCACCAGAAATGTTTGGATTTTATAAAGCAAATATTCAATATATCACCGAAAATGCTGTCAATCCAGACCGTCGTAGGTATGCTGTTGAGGGAGAAGCTCCTCGCCATTATTTGGATATGGATATTTATGGAGATAGTGCTTGGCTAAAATTACCTCATCGTTGGAAAGATGCTGTTGAAAAATATTCAGAAGATACATTAATGGCGTATGGAATTGTTCCTTGGACAATAGAGCAATTTCGTTGGAAGCTCACAAATGCAATGGAACGAGGAGATGCAGATGCAATTATTCGTATTTCGGCAGATTTAGGACATTATATTGGAGATTCTCATGTTCCTCTTCATTCTACTGAAAATTATAACGGACAACTTACAGACCAATATGGAATTCATGGTTTTTGGGAATCTCGTTTGCCAGAACTCTATGCTTTACAATATGATTTTTTTGTAGGAAAAGCAGAATATATAGACAATACTCAAGAAAGAGCTTGGGACGCTATTATCGGTTCGCATATTGCACTAGATTCTGTTCTGCGTTTTGAAAAGCAACTTACTAAGCAAATGGGCGATGACCAAAAATGGAGTTATGAAACTCGTGGAAATAATACACAAAAACTTTATTCAAGACCATTTTCAAAAGCCTACCACGATATGCTCAACGGACAAGTAGAGCGAAGAATGAAACAATCTATCAAAACAGTAGGTGATTTTTGGCTTACTTGTTGGATAGATGCAGGACAACCTGATTTAAACAAGCTTTTACTTTCTAAAGAAGAACAAGAAAAACTAGAAAAAGAAATGAAAGAGCTAGAACCTTCTGAAGGTCAATCTGCTCCAACTTTACCAGAAAAACCTAGAGAACATGAAGGGTATTAGCCTTTTTGTTTTTATTTTATGTTAAAGGATTCACAATTTTAGCTAAATGCCCTTTCAAAATAAATTCAAAGTGAGTTATTTTTCGTTATTTTGTAAATTAATTCTCAATGATAATTTAAATAATTATACTTTAATGAATAGGCTATTTCACTCATTATTAATTAAGCAAAAAACAATTTTAGCAGTTTTTTTCTGTATTTTTTGCTTTATATTTCTATCTTTTTCTAGCTTTGGACAAGATACAAAAACAGATTCCTTAAATACTATCAAAGTAGATTCTACTTCACAGATTATCATTAAAGAAACAGTAAAGGATTCTGTAAAAACGAAAGATAAATTACAAGTAAAATTAGAGCCTAAATTCAAACTTCGCCCTCCTACTCGTGCCGCACTTCTTTCAGCTGCTTTACCAGGAGCTGGTCAGTATTATAATAAAAAAGCATGGGCTGTAAAAATACCCTTGGTTTATGTTGCTTTGGGTGTTCCTGCTTATCTTTCTATTTCAAATCACGCCAATTATCGTATTTATAGAGAGAATTATTTGTATATGCAAGACGAAAACCCAGCTACAAAACCTGATGCTTCTTTTGAAAATCGTTCGGCAGACCAAGTACAACGTCAGCGAGATAGTTATCGTAGAGATAGAGATTTTTATATGATTATTACTGGACTTATTTATCTGCTCAATATTGGAGAAGCTACCACAACAGCACATTTCAACAACTTTGATATTGATGATGACATTTCTTTTAAGTTTAAACCTCAAATGGAAAGTGTTGGAATGAATGGAAATACACTAAGTGGAGTTTCTTTAGTAATGACTTTTTAGGGATTAATGGTTAAGATTAATTCAATTTATAAACCCAATTATCTTGACTTATTTAGCTACTTGTATTCAAATTAGTAACTAATGACTGATAACTGAAAAACTGATAACTGATAACTGATTTATGAAAATTGCATTGTTAGGATACGGAAAAATGGGAAAGGAAATTGAAAAAATTGCTCTTCAAAAAGGACATTCTATTTCTTTTCGTATTGATAGAAATAATAAAGAAGAATTACAAAAATTTTCTTCTCAAAATACTGATGTAGTTATTGAATTTACTTCGCCTGAAAGTGCTTTTGAAAATGTAAAATTTTGCTTAGAAAAAGGCATTGCAGTAGTCTGTGGTTCAACAGGCTGGAATGAGCAAAAAAAAGAAATTGAAAAATTAGTTTTAGATAAAGCTAATTCTGAAAAAACAGCTTTCTTTTGGGCTTCTAATTTTAGTATTGGAGTAAATCTTTTTTTAGAAATTAATGCTTTTGCAGCCAAATTAATGCAAAATTATGCTGATTATGATACTGAAATATTAGAAATCCATCATACAGAAAAAAAAGATGCTCCTAGTGGCACAGCTATCACATTAGCAGAAACAATTTTAGAAAATTATAACTTAAAACAAGATTGGCAATTAGTAGAAAAAAATGATAACAAGCATTCTACAAATGCAACTAGTATTCCTATCTTTGCAGAGCGAGAAGAGGATGTAAAAGGAACACACACTACTACTTATTCTTCTACTGTTGACGAGGTTTCGATTACTCATAAAGCCTATTCAAGGGAAGGATTTGCAAAAGGAGCAGTCTTGGCTGCCGAATTTTTGAAAGACAAAAAAGGTGTTTTTGGAATGAAAGATTTATTAAAAATGGACTAATTTTAATAGTTAAATTACAAACTAGAATGTAATAATTACTCTTTCTTAACTACCAATTCTGTATCTAATACATCAAAAATTTCGTTTTCGAAAAAAGTAAAGCAGACTTTATAGTCTATCAAAAAAGCATTCTATTATACATATTAATAAAATAAATTATGGCATTTTTCAAAAAAAATCAAACAGAAGAAGAGTCTAAAGACAAGACACCCAAAAAGAAAAAAAGTGTTGCTAGAGAATGGTTTGATTCAATTCTTTTTGCTGTTATTGCAGCTAGTTTGATTCGTTGGCTTCTATTTGAGCCTTTTCAAATTCCAACTTCTTCAATGGAAAATTCTCTTTTAGTAGGTGATTTTTTGTTTGTTAGTAAGATTCATTATGGCGCAAGAAGTACCAAAACACCTCTTCAAGTTCCACTTACCCATCAAAAAATTTGGGGTACAGATTCTACAAAATCATACTTAGACTGGATTCAATTACCTCAATTTCGTTTACCAGGTTTTTCTGATATTGAGCGCAATGATGTTATTGTTTTTAATTATCCAGCCGAAGAGCAGCATCCTAGTGACCTACGCACCAATTATATCAAACGTTGTATAGCCATTGCAGGTGATGAAATTGAAATAAAAGACCGAGTAATCTATGTAAATGGAAATGCAACAGAATTTCCAGCTCAATCACAACATAAATATTTAGTAATTGCTTCCGAACTTTTAAAGGCAGAAACATTTTATGACCTTGGAATTCCGATAGATAATCAAACAGGAGCTGTACAGCCAACTCCTTACAATTATAATCAATATAATGATTTGGAGGGATCTATGAGTTCACTTCTTGAAAACACAAGTTCTACTTTTGAGGGAGCAGAAAAATATAAGGGACAAAATGTATATCCTTATATTATGGATTTAAGTCAAGAAGAAGTTGAGAAATTAAAAAAATATCCTAAGTTATTTTTGGATATGATTGTAAGTGTAGATGCTCAGGATAATTTATTTCCTACCAACAGAAATTATTTAAACTGGGACATTACAAAAACAGGTGCAAGTGCTTCTGATTTTGATTGGAAACTAGATAATTTTGGTTCTTTAAAAGTTCCAAATGAAGGTTGGAAAATGACTGTAACTCCTCAAAATCTAGCTTTATACGGAAAATATATTCAAGATTATGAAGGAAATGAGAATGTAGAGATTTCTAATGGAAAACTTAAGATTGATGGAAATGAACTTTCTGAATATGTCTTTAAACAAAATTATTATTTTATGATGGGAGACAATCGTCATTCGTCTGCTGATTCTCGTTTTTGGGGATTTGTTCCTGAAGACCATATTGTAGGAAAGGCAACCATGGTATTTATGTCTATTGATCCTGATTTCAACAAAGGTGGTGTTTTTAGTCGCATGCGTTGGGATAGAGCCTTTACAATTATAGAATAACATAAATCAGTGAACAGTTATCAGTAAACCGTTACCAGTTAAATACAAATTTCATTTTGGTAAAATTTATTGAAAACTAAGTAATTGTATTTAATAGTTTTTTTAATTTAATAACAGATTACTAAATCATAGTTATTCTTCATTATTTAAGAAATTTTGAAATTAACTGATCACTGGTAACTATTTACTGGTAACTGATATAATATGAAAGGAATTATTTTAGCTGGAGGTTCTGGAACACGTTTGCACCCTCTGACACTCGTAATGAGTAAACAACTTTTGCCTGTCTATGACAAACCAATGATTTATTATCCTCTTTCGGTTTTGATGCAAGCAGGAATTAAGGATATTTTGATAATCACAACACCCCATGACAACCCAAATTTTGTCAATCTTTTGGGAGATGGTTCACAGTTTGGGTGCAACTTCGAATATGCTATTCAAGAAGTTCCAAACGGACTTGCACAAGCATTTGTAATTGGAGAGAAATTTATTGGAGATGATAGCGTCGCTCTTATTTTGGGAGATAATATTTTTTATGGTACAGGTTTACAAGAAACTCTCAAAAAGAGCCAAAACCCAACTGGAGGAATTGTTTTTGCCTATCATGTAGCTGACCCTGAAAGATACGGAGTCGTAGAGTTTGACAAAGGCAAAAAAGCTATTTCTATTGAAGAAAAACCTTTAAAACCAAAATCAAATTTTGCTGTACCAGGGCTTTATTTTTATGACAATGATGTGATAGAAATTGCCAAAACTTTAAAACCTTCTCCACGAGGAGAATACGAAATTACAGATATTAACAAATATTACTTAGAAAAGGGCAAACTCTCTGTGGAGATAATGGACAGAGGAACAGCTTGGTTAGATACAGGAACTTTTCACTCTTTAATGCAAGCAGGACAGTTTGTAGAAGTAATTGAAGCAAGGCAAGATTTAAAAGTCGGTTGTATTGAAGAAATTGCTTATAAAGAAGGTTTTATTTCTGCTGAAAAGTTAGAAGAACTTGCAAAACCATTGGTAAAAAGTGGTTATGGTTCGTATCTTTTGAAAATTTTGGCTCAAGAAAAGGAATTTGGGAAGTAATAATATATCTTATCTAATCCCACGAATAAATTCGTGGGTTTCGCTTTCTTGAGTGTGAAAAATTTTTTATGTATTTTCATTTACAGTTATCACTTACAACTTTTATTATATTTCAATTCCAATAACAGTAATATCATCTCGTTGTGGAGTATCTTGTTGATGTAAATCTAGCATTTCCATGAGTTCGACATACTGCTCTTCCATTGGCAAATTAACTATTTCTTGTAATGTTTCTTCAAACTTTCTTGACCCTATTTTCTTTCCTTTTGCATTAGGTTGGTCTATCAACCCATCACTTGTCAGATAGAGTTTTGCTCCTTTTTGCAGTTGTATCCGTTCACAAACAAAAGCCTTTTCCTTTCTAGTGACTCCTCCAATAGATTTTCGTGTTCCTTGTAGTGTTTGTAATTTAGCCTTGTTCGTATTATTATCATTCACCTCATTTTCAGCATAATATAAAGGTCGTTTCGCACCTGTAAAGTAAACTGTTCTTTCTGTTTCTGTTGTTTCTTCTACAATACAGAGAGCTACATCCATTCCGTCAGCATTTGCTTTTTCATTTTGTCGTAATGCTTTCTGAATACGCTTGTGTAAAGATTCTAATATTTCATCTGAATTATGGGTATTTTTTAAATGGACAATTTCATTGAGCAAAATAATTCCAATTACAGACATAAATGCCCCAGGGACTCCATGTCCTGTACAATCAACAGCAGCAATAATTTTTTTGGTAATCTCTCCACGTTGTAATTCAATTGGAGAACGACGAGGAATAATGGAAGGTGCAGCCGTTTGAATAGTTGCAGTCCAATAAAAATCGCCACTTACAATATCTTTAGGACGAAAAATGACAAAATGCTTCTCAAAGGTTTGATAGAGTGTTTCTTGAGAAGGCAAAATAGCTTGTTGAATTTTTTCAGCATAGCGAATCGAATCCGTCATTTGCTTATTTTGATGCGAAATTTCATTAGATTGTAACTGTAACTGTTCGCTTTGTGTCAAGATTTCTGTTTGTTTCTCTTCTAAAAGCATTGTTTTTTCTGTCAAATCATTGGTTCTTTGAATGACTTTGTCTTCTAACTCCTTATTTTTCGCCTCAATGAGAGCTTGTTTTTCTCTTTCTTGTTGAAGTTTGTTATGAATAAGTTGTTTTCTAGTTTGATTAAAAGTAGCTGCCAATCCGTATGAAAAAAGAGCCATTTGAAGTGTAATGCTAGCCAAAACTATTGTTTCCAAATACCTAGAAGCATCAATAAAAAGTAGTAACTCTAACGAATAAATTGTAATAGCAATTACAAAAAATGAGTTTCCCCAAAGAAAATATTTCACATTTTTGTGACCTTCATAATAGCTTTTCAGACCTGCAAAAAGAAGTGAAATCAAAGAAAGAGGTAAAATAATTGTTGTCAAAACTCTTCCCAAATGCCAAAAACGCAAGAAATAAAGAAGTGTAATTCCTAAAGTAACATAGACCAAAACTTGAATAAATTTATGCCAGCGAGGTGCAAAAATAATTGTTTTGAGATGATCTTTTCCAAACATGAGGAGCGCAAAAACAGACAAAATCCCACTAAAAAGTCGTATTCCAACATCAAGGCGAGGAAATTCCATTAAAAAAAGTTCTCCCAACTGTCCAATATTACTAAAAATATAGGTAAAAATAAGAAAATTATATAGAACATAAAAAATATACTGCCTATCCCTAAGTGCAATAAAAACGAGTAAATTATAAATGAGCATTACCCAAATAGCCCCATAAAAAAAGTTATGAAAACTACGTGCTGTCAGAAATTCGGCTTCATAACCATCGGGAGTATAGGCTGTAAACCATCTTCTGAGTGAATAGCGAGCATCTTGACTAGAAAGTTTTGTACTACTATGCAGACGAAAGAAAAATATCTTCGTGCTTTGAGCAGGAATTTCTAGCATAGAAACCGAAATACCACCTCTTTTTACACCTCTTTCAGAGCGAGGAATTAATGAACCACCAAGTTGAGTAGAATAAACACCATCTCTTTCCTCTATAAAAAGCATGACGGAATCTATAAAACCAGTTGGCACAAGCAGTTTTTGAGTAGAAAAATGTGGATTTTGAATAGTCAAACGCAGCCAATATGTAGCTACATCCTCCGAAATATCATGTAGCCCATAGGGAGTAAAAGAATATGGATTTAGCCCTTTAAAAGTATAACTATTTTTTTTATCCTTAAAAACATCAAAGTAGCTATTTAATTCATATTCTTCTTTCAAAGAATCCAAAATCAGTACACGTTCTTTGTCTATATTTTTTGTAAAAGGCTGAGCAATTAGTTCTGTTGAAAAAACAAAAATACATAGAAAAAAAACTCCAAAAAGGAGGGTATTTAAAAACCCATTTATTTTTATTTTTTTCATGTAAAAATTCGTTTTTTGTTCTTCTATGCAAATTACATGATTGTTGGTTAAGATTGAAAATTATTTTGAATTAGTAGATAATTTATAAAATCTATATTGTTACAAGAAAAAGAATTAAATCAATTTAAGATTTTGTAAAAAGCTGAAAATCAAATTTTTACATAAAATAGAATGATTTTAGTAAACATTACGATTGCAGAAACGTATTTTTAATGTTAAGTTCGTAAGTTAGAGTTTTAAGAGGTTTAAACCCTAAGGGTTTTGAAAACCCTTAGGGTTTCGCTATTTACTATATTCATCATTAAAACTAACCACTATCTCTATTCAATTATGAGTAATTCTTCCTTATATAATTCCGACAAAGAAGCAGCCGACGCATTAGCCAAACATTATCAAGAACTCAAAAAAGAAATAGCAAAAGTAATTGTCGGACAAGAACAAACCGTAGAATTACTATTGACAAGTATTTTTTCACAAGGGCATTGTCTTTTAATTGGTGTTCCAGGGCTTGCCAAAACTTTACTAATTAGCACTCTATCGCAGGTATTGGATTTAGATTTTAACCGAATTCAATTTACGCCTGACCTTATGCCTTCTGATATAGTGGGTGCAGAAACACTAGATAAAGACCGAAACTTGAAGTTTGTAAAAGGTGCTATTTTTTCAAATATTGTTTTGGCAGATGAAATCAATCGTACTCCTCCCAAAACACAGGCAGCACTTTTAGAATCTATGCAAGAGTATTCGGTTACAATTGCAGGTGTAAAACACAATTTACCACGACCGTTTTTTGTATTGGCAACTCAAAATCCTATTGAACAAGAAGGAACTTATCCACTTCCAGAAGCACAATTAGACCGTTTTATGTGTAGTGTTTATTTGGGTTATCCGTCTTTTGAAGAAGAAGTAAAAGTAGTTACGAGTACCACAACAAATGAAAAAGCGACATTAAATAAAATAATTTCAGCAGAACAAATTATTGAATTTCAGCAACTTATTCGTCGTGCGCCTGTTGCTCAAAATGTGATTGAATATGCTGTAAATTTGGTTCACAAAACTCGCCCAAGAACAGAACGTTCTACTTCAGATACGGATAATTATTTAGAGTGGGGAGCTGGTCCTCGTGCTTCTCAATATTTGGTATTGGGGGCAAAATGTCATGCTCTTTTGAATGGAAAATATTCGCCTGATATTGAAGATGTCCAAGCCATTGCTATTGCTGTTTTGAGACATAGAATTGTCAGAAATTTTAAGGCAGAAGCTGAAAATATTACGGTAGAAGATTTAATTCAACGACTTTGGTAAATTATTCAAAATAACATAACCTTCTAAAAAACAGATAGTTCTATGAAAAAAGGGCTATCTGTTTTTTTGTTTTTCTTATTAAAAATAAATGAAAATTACACGATACTACTAAAAATGAAGTTAAACCAAATTTTATTTTTTATTCAAAAAAAACCTTAATAAATACTATTTTATTGAAATAAATGATTTATTTTGAAAAAATAAGTTCTGTAAAATTGTACTTATCAAATAATTTTACTACAAAAACAGACTAACTAAAGATATTTCCTTTAAAAAATTAAATTTTATGCCTTCTTAAATTTTATTTGATTGTATCGTTCAATCTTCAAATTCGTTATATTCATATAAAAACAGGTTTTTCCTTGCCAAATTCTACTATCGGTTACCCAAAACTCCCTTATTTTCCCATCTCCCCTACTGATGAGCCACTTAACAAATCAACAAATATTTTACTATATAGAAAACCAGAACCCTCAACCTGTTCTGAGTTTTTTTTCCAGTTTTTCAAAACGTTTTTATTTTTTTTGTAAAAAACGAGACCAACTAAAATTGCTGAGTGAACATCAAGTTCAAGCTATTTTTGATGATGCTTGTATTTGTCTTTATGATAAAATAGAGGCCAAACAAATTACATACAAACAGATGACAGCTTCTGCCGAAACACTAATTTTTGCTATAGGAAAAAATATGGCATTACAACAAGGAAGAGAACAGTTGAAATATAATTCTCTACATTCTTCTTTAGATACTAATTATCAAGAAGTTTTGAAAAGGACAGAAGATACAGAGGATTATTGGCTAACAGAGCTAGAAATAAAACAACTTGATGAAGGACTTAGAACTTTATCAACCAAAAACTATGCACTAATTGTAGAAGGGTTTATGGAAAATAAATCTTACTCTCAAATAGCTCAAGAACAAAACTATTCTTCAGCAAATGCTGTTGGTGTTTCTATCCATAGAACTTTAAAAGTTTTAAAAGAATATGTTAGTAGAATAAGAAAGCGAGATGGAAATTATTAAACATAGAAAAAGTTTTGTTTTTATAACTGAACTTTTCTTGTGCAGAACTCGTTGGGTTCTTTATAAAAGAAATTGTTTTTGATAGTTTTTACTAATTTTCAAAAACCTGCTTGTATTTACTTTCAAGCAAATAAGAAATGAACACAGCCTAAGATTTAGCTTTAGTATCAAAAAGTAGACAGCTCTAGCCACACATTTGTTGGTACGACTTAATTGGTTTGCTCTTTAGTTTAAGCGTCTTGTTCATAGTGTAAGTTTTAAAGCATTTTTATAGTTTCTAAATTACTGATATTTTATGGCTTAGTGCAGGAGTTCGAATCTCCTCGTTCGCACAAAAAAACACAACAAGAATGCGAACGTAGCTCAGTGGCAGAGCAAGAGTCATTGGACGTAAGTAGGTAATTTCAGTAAATATGATTATGAGTGATAGCTAAAATTATCACAGATTGACGAATTAGCTCAGTCGGTAGAGCATCGGAATTTCCAGTCCGAGGGGCGCAGGTTCGATTCCTGTGTTTGTTACGGACAGGCACATAGGTTAGGTGTCTGTCCATTTTTTTTGTAAATTGAAAATTATAACGTACCTTTTGAGGTATCAATAAAGATATATTTGATTGATTATTTTTTTAATCTCTCAAAAAAAGAAATGAGTATAGCCTAAGATTTAGCTTTAGTTTCAAAAAGTTGGTAAGCTAGTCAGTTTTCATAAACTGGCAACTTCTGAGTGTTCAGAAATAGCTTATTTGCTTCTTTAGTTTAAGTTTTTTGCTCATAGTGTAAGCTTCAAAGCATTTTTATAGCATTCTGATTATTGGTATCTATGACCCAGCGCAGAAGTTCGAATCTTCTCGCCTCCACAAAAATCAAATCAAAATTGGGGGCGTAGCTCAGTGGCAGAGCAAAGGTCATTTGACGTAAGTAGATAATCTAGAAAACTACAAAAATGAGTAATGATTAATACCCATTACAACCGATGAAGTAGCCAAATTGGTTAAGGCATCCGACTCAAGATCAGAGGATTGTGGGTTCGAGTCCCACCTTCATTACGGACAGGCACATAGGTTAGGTGTCTGTCCATTTTTTTATGACTTTGATTTACAATACAATAGTTTATTTTTCTAACTCATATTCTTGCATTTTTCTATAAAGTGTTGTCAGTCCAATACCTAATATTTTAGCTGTTTCAGACTTATTATTTTCTGTATGAGCCAAAACACGTTTCATGTGATGTTTTTCTACTTCTGCCAGACTTGTAAGTGGTGTAATAATAGCTCCGTTAGTTGCACCTGTTTGCCCAAATAATAATACATCAGGGCTAAGAATGTCATCAGACATAATAACGGCTCTTTCAATTACATTTTTGAGTTCTCTTACATTTCCTTTCCAACTATATGTTTGTAATTTTTCAATAAAATCTTGTTCAATCATAGGACTTTTCTTTCCCATTTTTGAAGATAAATGTTTTACAAAAAAACGAGCTAATAATTCAATATCTCTTCCACGTTCTACAAGAGGTGGTAAATGGATTTGAAAAACAGCCAAACGATAGTATAAATCTAAACGAAACTTGTTCTCTTCTGCTTCTTTTAATAAATCTCGGTTGGTGGCAGCAAGAATACGTGTCTGAATTTTGGTAACCTTTGTATCTCCTACCTTTATAAACTCCCCTGTTTCAAGAAAACGCAATATTTTTGCTTGAAGCTCTAATGGCATTTCTCCAATCTCATCTAAAAAAACTGTTCCTCTGTGTCCTTCTTCTAGTAGTCCACGCTTGTCTTTATTTGCTCCTGTAAAAGCTCCAGCTTTGTAACCAAAAAGTTCAGATTCTAATAAATGAGGTGCAAAAGCACTACAATTTAATGCAACAAATGCTTCTTTTGCTCTATCGCTTTCATAGTGAATAGCTTGAGCAAAAACCTCTTTTCCCGTTCCTGTTTCTCCAGTTAAAAGTACAGTTGTGGGTGTTGAAGCAACTCTTTTGGCTAATGTAATCGCCTTTTGAAGACTTTCTGATTCTCCTATTACAGAACTAAAACCATAATTATTTTGAGCTTTATCTGTAATTCTATTTAGACGTTGTTGTAGTCTTGCTTTTTCTATTCCATTAGCAACCAACGGCAAAAGGCGATCATTATCATCACCTTTTGTGAGATAATTGAACGCCCCATTTTGAATGGCTTTTACACCATCTTTTATAGTTCCGTAAGCCGTAATAACTATTATTTCTGTATTAGGATATTTTTCTTTGTAGGTTTTGGTTGCCTCTACACCATCACCATCAGGTAGCTTTACATCAGTAAGAATAAGATCAAAGTCATCTTTTTCTAATGCTTTGAATGCTTCTGCAATGTTTTTTGCCTGTGTAATATTATATCCTTCTAATTTTAATGTCCTTGTGAAGAGTTTTAATAATTGTTCTTCATCATCAATGAGTAATATTGAGCCTTCCATTCAAAGTGCTATTAAATTTTTGAGTAGTATCTATAAGGTTATTTATGCGTTGAAGAGATTTTTGATTCTCTTCATTATTTTTCAATTCTAGTAAATTAAATTCTAGTTGATTGAGAAACGAATTTGTTTGCATCTGACTGATTTGAGGTTGTTTTTCTACAACTTCTTTTACAGTAATGATGTAACCAGCAAATTGTTTAGTGTTCTGTGTATTTGTATAAAAATTTTGTTGAGTAACTTGATAAATGTATTCATTTCCATGGTCTTCTATACGCAAAATACGTGAATTTTCTTCTCTTTCTTGTTCATTGATTAAGTTAGTTCCAGAAGGTTTTAGTTCATCATTATCAATAAAACGAGGCTTTAGAGTAGGTGCAATCAACTTTCTCATCAAATTACTTTTCAAAGCCATATCAGGGGCGTATTTTCCCATCCAATTTTTTGGTTGTCCTACTTGCATTAGATTTGCCAATAATTCATTAATAGCAACTACTTTTAGATTTTCATCTAATACTAACACACCTTCTTGCAACTGGTTCATGACAGCTTGTGTATGTTGATTTCTATACATTAATTTGGCTACTGCAGACTCTTCGTGTTCTTTAAGACGATTTACCATTGTATTAAAGGTAGAAGCAATCAAACCCAACTCATCTGTTGACTTGATTTGTAGTTGTTGAGAATAATCATAGTTAGCAACAGCTTGCAACTTTTGTTTTAATCGAACAAGAGGTTTTGTTATATAAATTGGGAAATACAAAATAAAGATAAAAGTAAGTCCAACACTAAGAACTCCTAATGTAATAATAAATATTGAGTTATTATTTGCAAGTTCTTTAGCATAGGCACTACGATTCAAAAATGATTTTTTATTAATAGCATAAATAACTAAAATTTGGCTTTTAGCATCCTGATAATCATCTTCAATTTTAGGTATATAAGAAAGTGTAGGTAAATCATTTTTAGCTTTTACTGTTTCAAAATTAGAGATGTAGATTTTATATTTATCATATAGTTGTGCTACTAATTCTGCTTCATTTGGTTCTGTAATATTGGCAGCTTGTAATTCAAAATTTTCCTCAAACTTTGATTTTGCCTTTTTATAATTAGTCGTTACTTGTGATGAATAGTCAGGGTTCTCTAACATAAATTGCTGAGCTTTTCTAATATCATCAAGAGAATTAAGCATCTCAATACTATAATCTATTGAAGTAAAATTATCTACTAAAATTCCTTTCGAATTTTTATCTAATTTATATACAGCATACCCACCAACAGTTGCCAATAGTGAAATCACTACAAACAACAATATTAGTCCAGAAAAAAGTTTGGTACGCAAACGCATGATAAAAAAGTAATTTAAAATTTTGGTAATATAGTTTTGATAAGTAACTATATTATAATCATGTCTTATGCCGAAAGTTGCCTTTTTATATAAAAATGCCATAAATAAGGCTTATAAAGGGCTTAACAAGGTCTTTACAGACTTTTTTAAAAAGAATATAACAACAACAAAACTTCTATTTTTTTTCAAAATGAAAAACTATATTTTCATTTTGGGAAAAAATTTTTTTTTGTTCAGTCAAGGTCAATAAAAAACTACTACAAATCAGTAATGCACAATATTTTAACTACCTTTGTTAAACAAAACTAATATATATTATATCTACGTTTGTTAAGATTGAGGATTACAAACCATATTGATGTGTATCTATACAAATAGTTACAGGACCATCATTGAGTAGTTCTATTTTCATATCTGCTCCAAATTGTCCTGTTTGTATAGGTTTTTCTAATTTTTCTTCTAATGCGTTTATCATTTGTTCATAAAGAGGAATAGCCAAAGAAGGGGGAGCAGAATCAGAAAAAGAAGGACGATTTCCTTTTTTTACATTGGCATATAAAGTAAATTGACTAACTAATAAAATATCTGCTTCTATATCCTTTACAGAAAAATTCATTTTATCGTCTTGGTCTGAAAAAATGCGTAGTCCAACTATTTTTTTACTAAGCCAGTCAATTGTTTTTGAAGTGTCAGTGGCTGAAACACCTAAAAATACAAGTAGTCCATTCTTTATTTCTCCAATTACTTTACCTTCTACCTTAACAGATGCTTGTGTAACTCGCTGAATAAGTGCTATCATATTTTTAAAGAACTATTTTTTTTGATATGAATTAAATTTACCTCATTTTGGACTAATATAAATATAATTTTATTTTTGTAAAAATAATTTATTAGCACTTTACTTGTAGGTAAACTAATATTTATTATTGATAATGTATTTTTTGTATAAAATATATCAGGAAAACAATCAGATTTATACAACAACTTATGACCACTTTTTAAAACTATTACTCATCTGATTAAAAATTAATAATTATCATGGCAAAACTCAATCAATTAGAATCTATCAAAACGGAGCTAAAAACGCTGCGTTCGCATGAAGAAAAACTAGCTCATTTTATGAAAATAGATGATGAGGGTGGCGAAATCAGTTATATGCAGCCTAGTATTATGGGAAATGGAGAATATGGAACTCAAATCCGTTTTTATATTCGTGTAGACGAACTCTATTATTCAGCTCTTCTGACTCTGCCAAGTGCTAAAAATGTACAGAAAGTGCTTCGAAAAGTATGCAGAAAAGGATTTGCATTTTTAGAGAAAAACGAAGATGATATACGAGTAGACTTTTTAGACATCAAACATCCAGATGAACTTTTGACTGTACATAAAAGAACATTAGAAGAAGTTTGTAAAGACAATAATAAATGGAGATAGTTCTTGTATCTAATACATATAAAAACATCATAGATTATTTTTTTAGTTTATGATGTTTTTCTGTTTTTATCTAAAAGATATATTTTTATGGATATTCTAGCAAAAATAGTTTTTTCAGCAATTGTTTTTAAGAGCAAAACATAAACGGAAAGAAAGTGAAGGTTGGCTACACATAAAGTTCAAAGAACATACAAGTTGGTTTAGTGTTTTGACTACATGCACTGAAGATATGATGTATGAATATCAAGAGTATGAAGTAATTATGCAATTTCTTGTTCCTGAACAAATAAAGGATTCCTTATATGTCGGAAATGAATTTGAAGGAGGATATGGAGGAAAGTTATTTTTTACTGGAAAAATTTTGGAAGTTAGTGAAGACTTTAAAAAACAGTATTTTTTATAGAACATTTACATAACAATAATCAATTTTGCCAAAAATTAAGATGATTAAAGTGCGTACTGTTTGTAGAAAGTAGTAATTTTGTGGATTAGGATTTTAATAGAATTGAATAGATATTTATTAGTAATGAAATATAAATTATATCACTACCCTTTTTTTGCAATTTTGAGCTTGGTAACATTTGCTTTTATCTTCCAAAGTTGTGGAGAAGATGAGATGAGCGAAGAAGAAAAAGCAAAAAATACTATTATTGCTACTTTTGAGAACATTCGACGTATTTATAGTGAAGAAGGATTACTCAAAATAAAAATTGAAGCTCCTTTAGAATATATTTATCAAAATGAAGACCTTTATTACCCAAGCAATTTTAGAGTGAGTATGTATGATACCAAAGGCAAAATTACTACTACACTAACAGCAGACTCAGGTCGCTATGAGAGAATTAGTAAATTATACCATGCCTATGGAAATGTAGAAGTAGTTAATTATGAGCAAGAACAGAAAGTAAATACTCCTGAACTCCATTGGAACGAGTTTAAAAGAGAAATTTATACAGAAAAAGAAATTGCTGTCAAAACACCAACTGAGACCCTTTATGGAATTGGAATGACTTCGAATGAGACATTTAGTAAATATAAAGTCTGGCAACCAACTGGAAGTTTCATTTATAAAGAAAGAACTCAAGGATTTGAAAAACCTGATAGTACAGATATGCAAAATCAAAAAAACACTTCCTATTCTAATCTTCAACAATCCTTACCAACCCAATAACATCCATTTTAGAATACGAAAAAATACAAAATTAACAGTACCTTTGCCAAAATTTTTATTTTATAAATCCGTTCAATGAAATTACTTGAAAATATTTTATTAGCTTTTTGTGTTGCTTCTTTAGCAATTGGTGTACATCAACTTTATTATTATGAAGTGCAGGAAGTATATTGGATATTGAGCCTTTCTGTCTTATTGTTTTTGGTATATACTTGGATAAAGTCAAAAAACGCTGAAAAAGAAAAAGCTGAAAATCAAGAAACTAAAAAACAGGAAAATAAAAGTAACTCTAAAAAGCAATATGTGGATAAAGAGAACTCTAACCTTACACCACCCAAAAAGAAACGTAAAAAAAGAAACTAAAACAGACAGTAATTAGTGATTAAACTAGAGTCAATTAATGAATGTAAAATCAATAATTTGACTTATCACTAATAACTTATGACTAATAACTAAAGAAATGAACCCTTGGATCCCCATATTTATATCACTTTTATTTTCGGCTTTTTTCTCGGCTATCGAAATTGCTTTTATTTCGGCTGACCGTTTGCAACTTGCCTTAAAACAAAACGAAGGGGGACGAACAGCAAAACTTTTATATAGATTTTACAAATTAGAAGATTACTTTATCTGTACAACACTTACAGGAAATACAATTTCACTTGTTTTGTATGGAATTTTTATGGCACAGGTTTTAGACCCACCTCTAAAAAATCTTTTTACAAAATGGCTTATTAATAATGATGCGCTTATCGAAACGGCTGTTTTGGGAAGTCAGACTATTTTATCAACAATGCTAGTTTTGGCAGTTGCTGAATTTTTACCAAAAAGTATTGCTCTTGCCAGTCCGAATCGAATTATTGAAATATTAGTCCATTTTATGAGAGCTGTGTATTTTGTTTTTTATCCTTTTGTGTGGATAATTATAAAGTCGGCTAAATGGTTTACTAGAAAAGTTTTTAAGATAGAAGAAGATAGAGAACTTCCACTTTTGGGCATTTCTGACCTCAATCATTATATTCAAAAATTGAGTGGTTCGCAGGGAGAAAAGTCAAATGTAGATGCTGATTTGTTTCAAAATGCAGTAGAATTCAGAACACTAAAAGTTAGAGATTGTATGATTCCTCGTACTGATATAGTTTCGATTTCTATTGAGGAAAGCATCGAAAAACTACAACAACTTTTTGTAGAAAGTGGACATTCCAAAATTATTATTTATAGAGAAACTATTGATGATGTAATTGGTTATAGTCACGCTTTGCGACTTTTTGACAATCCCACAACCATAAAAAGTGTCACAGACAGTATCTTTTTTGTTCCTGAAACCATGCACACCAACGAACTTATGATGCGCTTTATTGCTACTCGTAAAAGTATGGCACTTGTTACAGATGAGTTTGGAGGAACAGCAGGAATTGTTACAATTGAAGATATTGTAGAAGAAATTTTGGGAGAGATAGAAGACGAACACGATGAAGAAGGTTTGTTTTTTGAAAAAATTGATGAGAAAAACTTTTTGCTTCATGCTCGTTATGATATTCAAGAACTCAATGAAAAACATAACTGGAATATTCCAGAAGGAGAGTATGATACACTAGGAGGATATATTTTAGAAAAACTAGGAACAATGCCAGAAGCAGGAACACAAATTAAAGATGAAAACTTTACAATTCTTGTCAAAGAAATGCAGGGCGCACGCATCGAAATTATAGCAATTCGTTTTTATGAAACTCCTTACTCAGAGGAAGAAGAAGATATAAATTAATTTGAGTTTTATTTTTATTTGAAAAATCAGCTAAAGAAAATATTTTGGAAAATTATAACACGAAAAAAACATTTTTATCATTTTTTCATTCAACGTTTTTGACATTTCAAAGAACGACTCTATTCATTTTATTTGTTTTTTTGAGTAGTTTTTTTACTCAAACTATTTTTGCTCAAAATGATTCTATTCCTGCTAATGAATTACCTTTAGCAGATTCATTGATGCAAAAAACAAGTGATTCGACAGTAATGATAGCTCCTTTTCCTACTGATTCTACCAAAAAAGATTCTGTTCAAAAGAAAATAAATAATCCAGCAGATACTACAAAAACAGCTAGTACAGATAGCACAGCCACAACAGCAGCATTATTACAGGGCGAAACAACACCTAAAATAAATACGGATAGTATAGAATATGCAGCTAACTCAGTATGGAAGCTTTATGAAGAAGATTTATATCTCAACACGAAAAGAGAGATTCATCCAGATACATCTGTCCATAATTTTCATAGGTACGGCATTATTCAAAGGAATGATTATACCTATCAAGATTTGGGAAATCTAGGAACGGCTGCTCAATCTATTTTTTATCAAGAACCCAATCAAATTGGCTCACGTTGGGGAGTTACAGCTTACGAACCCTATATTCGAAGACCTTCTGAAGTTCCTTATTTCAATACACTTGCTCCTTATGTAGACATTTATTTAGTGCAAGGAGGACAAGGCAAGTCGTGGCTAGATGTAGATTTAAGTAGAAATGTAAATCCTGATTGGAATGTCAGTATTTTTTATAGGCGTATAAGTGCAAATAAAGTTATTAATCGTGCCTTTAGGAGGAATGACGAACAAGTAGAACATCAAACTTTTAGTTTTACAAATCGCTTCTTTTCCAAAAATCATCGTTATAAAATGTTGGCTCATTTTTCTTGGTACGACCACAATATATTAGAAACTGGAGGTGTAAAATCAACTATTTCCTTGGATGGTTTTACAAATCAAAATGTTATTGATACACTTGTTCAATTAGATAACTCAGAACTAGATTATAACTTACCTAGTTTTGGTGATGTCGTACAATATGGACGTACATTTCATATTTATCAACAATACAGTATTACTAAAGGAGGACAGTTTGAGATTTTTCAATTGACAGATTATTCTAGAAACACAAATAGATATAGTAATGATGGAACTGCTTATGGAGCAAATGTAGCTTTTTATAATCAGTTTTCAGACTTCCCTTCTGTTGTGGCTGCAAATGGATTTACATATCGAACAGCTTTTTCACAACTAGAAAATAAAGCAGGAATAAAAGGACGGATAAATAATTTTCAATATCGAACCTTTGCCAAACTCCGAAATTATGAAGTGCGTTATGATTTTCCTTTTGTACAAGGAGAAATACAGACTAGCCAAAAGATAGATATTGAACCAGAGCTTTTTGTAGGAGGTGGATTGCGTTATTTTCTCAATACAAAAGCAAATGATAAACTAGAGAAAGAAATAAATGAATTGAACGATTATAAAAAAGAGCGTCAAGTTTTGGATTCACTTTCCAAAAAAGACTCTACCGACATCAATTTTAAGCCTTCTATTTCTATAAAAGATAATACGATTTCTGTGGTTTCTTATATCGATGCTTCGGCAGAATATCAACTTGTTTCGGAGCTAGTGGGAGATTATAGAGTTTCAGCAGAATGGATTCGAAATAACTTAACTGTTGGATTAAATAGAACGGTTTATTCTCCGTCTTTAATTCAGCAATATTCTTTTCAGCCACAACTACGCTGGCAAAACGATAACTTTGAAAGAACAACAAGTGATAAAGTGTATGCTTCTATTGAGTTTAATCCATTAAAACTTCCTTTTCTGAGTAAGGTAGATTCTGCCTATAAAATTTCCCTTCGTCCCTATGTTTCGGCAAGTAATATTCAGAATTTGGTGTATAATGATTCTAACTCAGTAGCTCAACAAAACTCAAAAGCAACACAACCCATTTCGGCAGGATTAGCCATTAATGGTTCATATAAAAAACTACATGCGCTTTTAGATTTTCGTTATAACCGAAATTTAGGTGAAGATTTGGTCAGAATGCCTCCAGTTTTTGTCAATTTTATGCTCTTCTATAAAGATAGATTATTCGATAATGCAATGGAAGCCGAAATAGGAACAGATATTCATTATCATAGCAAATATAAAGCAGATGCCTACAATCCACTTATTCAGCAGTTTCACTTACAAGAAAAATATAATGTAGGTGGTTTTCCTCAAATGGATTTATTTTTCAATTTTAAAGTCAGTAGAGCCAAAATTACTTTAAAGGTCAATAATGTTTTGTTAGATGCAGCAGGACAAGGTTATTATGATACTCCTCTCTATATTGCTCAACCTCGTGCAGTTGAAGTAGTGATTAATTGGTTATTTTTTAATTAGAAACGATTTTTTGTCGTCAGTGAGATACCAACAACGGCAAAGATTTTACAAAATCTCTAAGTGCATTTATAAATTGTTCTTTTTGCATAAAAATTATTTCTTTCAAATACTATTTCGACTAATAAAATTTAATACTCCTTGAAGCATTTGTTCTACTTGCTCCTTCGTGTATTCATCATATTTTCCATGAGCAGCTTTATTTCTCAAATCTAACCAAGCAGTAACTTGTTTTTGGTCTAGCATATTATATACACCTTCTTTTGCTAAATCATCATTAATTGAATTAGCTCTTTTAGGAACTTCTTTTTCATTTCTTATGATAAAAGTATCTATTTCATTTGCATCACAGAGTTGCCTAAGATGCTCCTCTAATGTACTTCCTATCATAACAGCAGCAGGGTCTTTGTAACCTTCATTCAATAAATGTTCTGCCATTTCAAGGAAATCAGTAAATATTTCTGCTGAAACTAATCCTTTTACAGAAGTTAGCCAACCTTGCTCAATTTCTTCTTTGACTCCCAACAAAATACCTTTATAAGAATCGATTACAAATTTGGGATTAATTGGCATGTTAATTTCTATGAACTTATTATAATAGGAATGATTTTTCCCAAAAAGTTTCTCTATGAAAGATAAACAAGATGATTGTAACTGAGAGAATAACTCTTCGTTTACACTATGTTGTGACCACATACCATCACCAGTAATTATTCTAGAAGCTAATGTTCTATCAGCCAATTCTATAAGACTATCTACTCTTTTAACTAATTTTTCTTGTGTATTCATTTGATTTAATTTTTTATGATGATAAATTTACCCCACCTGACAAACCACTCCCAACTGCTCAATATCCCTAACCAAATCGCTAGTCGGATTTATTTGTAAATGATGCGAAACGGTTTTTATAAAAGTACGTCCTGATTGTGGTGCTTGGTGGAAAAATTCCATTTTTATTTTACAATCTCCACCTTGACAGTCATTAAATAAATTCTCTAAATCCATTATCAATGTTTCGTTGAGATTCAGTAAATTAATGGCAATATTGATACTTGAAATCGGCTTTTGTTTGACATCACTAAGCAGCGAAATATTTTTTATTTTGAGTTCTACTTGGTCAGGATTATTATATCGCTCTTCCATTCTTCCAGTAATCAAAAGAAATTCTCCCATTATCAAAAAGCCTTTAAAATGGTCATATTCCTTTCCAAAGAGTGCAAACTTATAACTTCCAGAATAATCTTCTAACGTAAATAAACCAAAATCTCTTCCAGAGGCTGTCTTTCTGTGTGCTACTTCGATTATCATTCCTCCTACTTTTACTTCTGTGCCTTTTCGTGCATTAGCAAGATTTAAAAGTGTGGAAGAACAGTTTGTTTTCATCTCAATTTTGTACTGGTCTAGTGGGTGTCCAGAAATGAAAAAACCGACCACTTCTTTTTCCTTATTGAGCTTGTCTATTTCTGTCCATGGTTCTATTTCGGCAAGGCGTGGACGCATAACTTCTACTTTTCCATCTGCTCCTCCAAACATAGAAACTTGTGCTGAGGCTGCTTCTTCTTTCTGTGCCTTTGAGTACGCTAAAAGTAATTCTAAATTGGTCTTTCCTGTGTCAGTGGGTGCAAAAATTTGCGCTCTATGCACCTCTTCAAAACAGTCCAATCCACCTGCAAAAGTTAAGGCTTCAAAAGTTCTTTTATTGATAACTGACAAATCCATTCGCTCTACAAAATTGAAAATATCTTCGTATTTTCCTTTCTCTTCTCGTTCTGTGATGATATGCGAAACGGCTGTTTCTCCTGCTCCTTTTATGGCTGCAAGTCCAAAACGAATTTGTCCTTTATCATTCACACCAAAACGCTCAATACTCTCATTGACATCAGGTCCTAAAACAGGCACACCAATACGCTGCGCTTCATCAATAAAAAACGTAATTTTATCAATGCTACTCATATTGTTGGTCATAACGGCTGCCATATATTCGGCTGGATAATGCGCCTTCAAATAACCCGTTTGGAAAGCAACAACCGAATAAGCTGCCGAGTGAGAACGGTTGAAACCGTAGGCAGCAAATTTTTCCATTACCTCAAAAACTTCTTCGGCTTTTTTCTTATCAATTCCGTGTGTTTTCTTTGCTCCTTCTACAAAAATGGACTTTTGTTTTGCCATTTCTTCAGCTTTTTTCTTACCCATCGCACGACGCAAAATATCTGCACCACCGAGCGAGTAACCTCCCATGATTTGGGCTGCTTGCATAATCTGCTCTTGGTAAATCATAATTCCAAAAGTAGGCTCAAGAATAGGTTTTAAGAGTTCATGAGGATATTCGACAGTTTCTCTTCCATGTTTTCGGTCAATATAAGACGGAATAAAATCCATTGGCCCTGGACGATACAAGGCATTCATGGCAATCAAATCTTCAATATTTGTAGGTTTTAATTCCTTCAAATATTTACGCATTCCATCCGACTCAAACTGAAATGTTCCGACGGTATCGCCTCGTTGGTAGAGTTCATACGCCTTTACATCATCAATTGGAATTTCGTCTGGGTCAATTCTAATTCCATGATTTTTTTCAATTAAATCAATGGCATCTTTTATAATAGTTAAAGTTTTCAGACCCAAAAAGTCCATTTTTAGCATTCCTGCATCTTCAACTACTTTTCCATCAAATTGAGTAATAAAAAGGTCAGCATCTTTGGCTGTACAGACTGGAATATATTCGGTAATATCATCAGGCGCAATGATTACACCTGCTGCGTGCGTTCCTGTATTACGAACAGAACCTTCCAAAACTTTAGCATTTTGCAAAACTTTTCCTTGCAAGTCTTTTGCTCTAAAGATTTGTCGTAATTCTTCTACTTCGTCAAAGGCTTTGTCTAGTGTTGTCCCAGGTTTTTCAGGAACAAGTTTGGCAATTCTATTTGATTCATCTAAAGGCAATTCCATCACACGAGCAACATCTTTAATAGACATTTTGGCTGCCATTGTTCCGTACGTTACAATTTGTGCTACTTGATTACGACCATATTTTTTTACTACATAATCGATTACAGATTGCCTTCCTACATCGTCAAAATCCACGTCAATATCTGGCATAGATACACGTTCAGGATTCAAGAAACGTTCAAAAAGTAGATTGTAAAGAATAGGGTCAATGTTGGTAATTCCGATACAATATGCAACTACAGATCCTGCTGCCGAATTATGAACCAAAAACGAAGAAGTCAAATAATTATGTTCTTCTTCTACTTCAAAATCGTAAACTAGAGTTTGATTAGGAACGGTTTCTACACTTCTTATTTTGAGTAAAAAACCGTCTTGTTTTTCATTTTTGATTGGCTCATAAATATAATTTGCCTTTGCTGCTGTCTTTCCAATTCGCTTGTCTTTTGGAATGGTTACATAATAAGCTGTTTGTGTATTTTTGAATGCTTCTCTTTTGTCTATTCGATTATCAATTCCTAAAGAAGCTGGAATATTAATTCTCCAACAAAGAAAACGAACTTGGTCAGCTAATTTTCTTGAAACTGTTGTAAATCTAAATTTGCCTTCTCCCTCATATCCATCTGCTGCACAATATCCTTCTAAAAACGAAGCTACATTTTCTTCTGATGCAGAAAGAACAAAATCTGGAACGTATTTAGTTGCTGAACTAAATTCATACTCATCATACAATTTTTTGAAAAGTAAATAAATAGGTTTGCTATTTACTGCCAGTTGTATCAGTTTTCTAGTTTTTGAATGATTTTCGCTTACCTCACAACCAATTTGCTCAAATTTATTTTTTACAAAGTTTAGATTTTCTTTTTCACTTTCATGAAAAGCAAAACCAACAAGAGGACGTTCATTTTTACGAATCCAACCATCACCAGTAAAAATTCCAAATATTTTATACCAATCTTTATCTAATATTATTTTTCTCTCTTGTGTTTTTGTTCGTTGAATGGTATTGCAAAGTGTATTTTGAACGTCATGATAAATTGTTTCTTCATCAAAACGCAAATCATTCAACGCAGAATATTCACTCAAATCAGCCAAATCAAATTCTTTTATTTCTTTTATTTCAACTTTTGGCTTTGGAACAAAAACCCAATCACCTTCTGAAATTTCTTGTGCTTGTTTCCATTCCAAATTCCCTATTGGACGTGGTTTTGCTCTATTTTTCTTTGTGCTTTCTGCCCAGTTTTCATAATTCTTTGGAAAAAGCTGTTTTTCTGTCAGAATTTTATGGTCTTTGGTTAGTGTAATTCCTTCTGTTTCTCCGTAATAGGTTTTTATTTTTAATAATTCTTCTTTGTTGTTGGTCGGATAAACGAATGTATTTTTTACTTTTCTAATTGTTCCACTTTCTGTAATTACTTTATCTCCTTTCTCAATATCACAAATATTTTTTGTTGTTCCGTCATGCAAAACCACCTTGGCATCAGCCGTCAAACAACCACGACCTGGACCCACGGCAACACCAATTCTTCTAGCTTCATTGATGAAATCTTGTACAATCAAAAAGTAACCAGGAAAACCCATGTCCTTCATGATTTTGAGTTCTAAATCTATACGTTCTCTGATGGCAGGTGTAATTTCTTTATAGCGTTTGGCTGCTCCTTCATAAGCCAAATGAGCCAAATACGCATCTTCATCTGGAAACTCTGCTGGAATTTCATATTTTGGTAATAAAATATCACGCTTTAGCTTTATGACTTCCGTTTTATTTACAATTTCCATTGTCGTTTCAATGGATTCTGGAAGGTCTGCAAAAAGCTGATTCATTTCTTCGGCAGACTTAAAATAAAATTCGTGATTCGGAAAACCAAAACGATAACCACGACCACGACCCACAGGCGTACTTTTCGGAATGCCATCTTTCACACACAAAAGTGTATCATGAGCATCTGCATCTTCTTTTTTGAGATAAAAACAATCGTTGGAAGCAAAATATTTTACATCGTATTTGTCAGCCCAACTCAAAAGAATTTCATTTACTCGCTCTTCTTCTTCTAATCCATGACGCTGTAATTGAATATAAAAATCATCTCTAAATTCTTCTAACCACCATTGGAAAGCCTCTTCTGCTTGTAGCTCTCCCACATTCAAAATTAGTTGAGGAATTTCTGATCCAATTCCTCCTGTGGTGGCAATTACATTTTCTTTATATTTTACAATAAGCTCTCTATCGATACGTGGAACACCTGCATAATATCCATCTACATATCCATAAGAACACATTTTGGCAAGATTATGATACCCTGCTTGATTTTTAGCTAAAAAAACTTGTTTGGTACGACGGTCTGGATTGTCTTTGGTAAATTTATGTTTGTGTCTATCTTCTGTCAAATGTAGCTCTGCACCAATAATTACTTTTATACCTAATTTTTCGCCTTCCCCAACAGCATAAAAAGCACCATGCATATTTCCAATATCAGTAATGGCAATGGCAGGCATTCCCATTTCATGGGCTTTACTGACCAGTTTTTTGACGTTTGCTGTACTCTGTAAAATGGAAAATTGAGAATGAGTATGAAGATGCACAAAAGGCAAAATTTCATCTAGTTTTCTATCTTTTTTTAATCTATCACTTGCCTTACTTTTCTTTTGTACTTGCCCAAAATTAGCCTTATCCAATTCTGGTGCTTGATAAACAACCATTTCAGGTGTAATATCTTCTACTGTCGGAACTACTTTATTTTGTAAAAGTCCGAAAAAACATTTTGCTGTTGCATCTACATCATAGGCTGCATCGTGAGCATCTGCAAAGGGAACTCCGAAAAGTTTGGTGTGAAGCTCAGTAAGTGTAGGCCATTTGAAACGTCCACCACGTCCACCTTGAATAGCCACAAAATCTACCGAGGTAAGTTTTGTACAAAGCGTTTCTTTTTCCATAAAACCACGCTCAATACTGGTTCTATGAAATTCTGCTCCCATGATAGCGACATCAAATTCTACATTGTGTCCGATGAGAATATCAGCTTTTTGATAATCATCAGCGAAAGCATTCAAAACATCAGACAAAGGCTTTCCATTTTCTTCTGCTCTTTTGGTAGAAATTCCATGAACTTTTTCGGCATTGAAAGGAATCGTAAATCCATCTGGATAAACAATATGATTTTGAGCAGACAATAAATTTCCTGTTTTGTCGTGCAACTGCCAAGCAATTTGGACAAGACGAGGCCAGTTTTCAGAATCTGTAACAGGTGCATTAAAGTTTTTTGGAAGTCCTGTGGTTTCGGTGTCGAATACTAAATACATATATGGTAGTGTTTTGTTGTTGGTGGGGACAACGGCAAGATATGAATATCAATAACAAAGAAGAGTTGATGCTTATTTTCACACTACGAATTTACAAAAAAATGCTCAAAATATGCGCAGAAATAGTTTTTATTTCTAGTGAAAAAATGAAAATTCTGCTTTTTTATTTGAGTCTTATAGACTAGAAACATAAAAAAGGAGATGTTTATAGGATATACTTTGTTAAAACTAATTGCTAATTATCTGAAAATAATTACATTTACAAAAATAAGTAAATTTAGAACTTTTTCTAAAAGACAAACGTTGAAATCAGTTATCTATTCCAATAAAACGTAATAAAAAAACTGAGCTTATAATTCCTACAACTTAATTAATCACCAAATAAAAAAAATATGATTCTTTCAAAGTACACAGATTCTTTGTTACCATTTTCTGCTTCTGATTTAGATACTTTACAAACAGAAATCAAGAATAAAAATATTGAATCTTGGCATACTCTTATGGGAAATATTACCCAAAATACTAAAGACGTAGCTTACAGAAAAGCTGTAAAAGATACTTTTAAACTGATGTTTAGGGAGAGCAGAGAAGATGAAGCCATGTTTGTTTTGGATAAAGAAGAATATGAAATTATTTTTTCAAAAATTACAGCAGCTTTAACTTCATTTTTTGAAGATGATATTGAATTTCGTGCTATTGCAGCTCATTTTTATAGAGATGCTCGTTTCGGGTTAAGTGATTTTGAAAAAGTAATCAACTACGCAACAGAAGCAGCCGAAAAAGGAAATGATTTGGGAATGAGTATTTTGGCATATCAATATTATTTTGGTTCTCAATCAAAAGGAGTCGAACAAGATAAAGAAAAAGGCTTTGATTATGCTGATAAAGCAATACTCAAAAATCCTATAAATGGAGCTTTTACAAAAGCATTTTTATTGTTTTATGATGGTAATGCTGAAGTTGCTGAAAGCATAGTAAATGAAATTCAAGATTTTGAAAATAATTATCTAGCTTCTTCTATCTATACGCTAAAAGCCGAGTTAGCTTTACAGAAAAATCAAACAAAAGAAGCTATTGAATTTCTAGAAAAAGCTGTTCAATTAAACCAATCTTCTCATCCTTATTATTTATTGGGTAGATTTTATCTGTATGGTAATGAAGAAATACAACCAGATTTTGAGAAAAGTATTTCGCTTTTAGAAAAATCATTTAAAAAAGGAGCTTCTTATGCAGGACTGACTTTGGGAACTTTTCTAATTTATAATGATGAATTTAGAGATATAGATAAAGGACAAGCAATTTTAGAAAAGACATCTTCTTTTAACAATTTTAGCGCATCTTATGAGTTGGCTAAACTGTATTTATTCAATGAAAAGTTCAATACAGAATCTAATAAGGAATACAAGCAAAAAGGAATTTCTATTTTAGAAAACATCAAAGAAAACCATCCTCCTGCATACGTAGAACTAGCTTATCAGTTGATGATAGGAGAAAATATAGCAAAAGATGCTCAAAAATCACTAAACTATTTAGAACAAGGCGCAGAAAAAGGATATGGATATGCAGCATTTTATTTAGGCAGAGAATATCAAAATGGTATTTTTAGTGACGACAATTCTCCTAATTATCAAAAGGCTTTGTATTGGTATGAAAGAGGTGCAGAGTTAGATTCTGTGGAAGCAATTGAAATAGCTGGTAAATATTATCGTTTGGGAGTGGGAGTAGAACCAAATCCTGAAAAAACACTTGCTTATATCAATAAAGGAATAGAAATTTTTAATTCTGATTTTTCAAAAATAGAATTGGCACTTTGTTATGAAACAGGCTTTGGAGTAGAACGAAATTATCAGAAAGCATTTGAAGCCTATCAAAGTGTAGCTGAAAATAATAATCCGTATGCACATTACAGAATGGGACTTTACTATAGAGATGGTGTTTTGTCAGAGAATGAAGAGCCTGATTTTGAAAAAGCAATACATCATTTTACAGTTGCTGCCAACCTTGATTATCCAGTTGCTCATTACGAACTTTCAAAGGCAACTTTGTATGGAAATGGAATAGAAATAGATACACAAAAAGGTCTTGAAATGTTGCATCAAGATTTAGAAAATGAAATTTTTGATGCTGCTGTCGATATTGCTCTTTATTATGAAGCCAACACAGATGAGCGAAATCCTGAAAAGGCTTTTGAATATATGAAAAAGGCTGTAGAAGATGCAAATGCTCCTTATGCAATGTATAAATTAGGACTTTATTATTACAGTGGTTTTGGAGTAGAAGAAAATAATGAAGAAGCAAAAAAATACTATCAGTTGGCTGTTAATAATAATTATCAATATGCTAATATTCCATTGGGAAATATGGAATTTTGGCAGGAGACAGAAGGTAGTAAAGAAGAAAATGGATTTGAATATTATGTAAAAGCTGCTGAATTTGGCTATTACAATTATGGTTTGGGAATGTGTTACAAATATGGAATTGGCACAGAAAGAAATTTGGATAAAGCCTACCAAGCTCTCAAACAAGGACATGAACAAGGCGATATTTTAGCAAAATATCATTTAGGAATGTGTTATTTAGAAGGAGATGGAACATCAAAGAATGAAACTCAATCCTTCGAACTTTTTGAAAGTATTGCAGAATATAACAATGCTGCAAAATATCAACTAGCCAAAGCCTACCTAGATGGAAAAGGAACAGACAAAAACGTAGAAACAGGAGCAAAATATCTTCAAGAAGTTGCCCAAGAAGATTATGCACCTGCTCAATATGATTTAGGAAATCTGTATTTAGTTGGAAATGGTGTAGAAGAAAATACTGAATTAGCTGTTGAATGGTTTACAAAAGCAGCCGAAAATGGACACAAAGGAGCTGCACGCATTATTAATCCTGCTAGAAACAAAAGAAAATAATCTAATTTTATTATATGGAAAATTTGAAATTCAAAGTAGATTTAAGAGGAATTATTGACCTTTTATCTGAACATATTTATACTACGCCTAATGTTTTTTTGCGTGAGTTATTACAAAACTCTGTCGATGCTATTGAAGCAAAAAAAGTGTATGATGCAAAGGCAGAAGGCAAAATAACAGTTCGTTTGCTCAATCAAAACCCAGCAAAACTGATTGTAGAAGACAATGGAATCGGACTAACAGAAGATGAAATTCATAATTTTTTGGCAATCATCGGAGAGAGTTCCAAAAGGCATTCTCATGTCAAAGAAAATTTTATTGGAAAGTTTGGGGTAGGTTTGCTTTCTGCGTTTGTGGTCAGTAATGAAGTTATTGTTCAGACAAAATCAGAAGCTGATGAAAATGCCTATCAATGGACTGCTAAAGCTGATGGAACTTACAAAATCAATATTTTATCCGAATCAAGACCAACAGGAACAGCCGTTATTTTGGAAGCAAAGCCAGAAATGCGCTATTATTTTCTAAAAAATACGCTCTTAGAATTGTTGAAACATTATGGAGAAGCATTGCCTTATCCAATTCATTTTTATACAACGAATGAAAAAAATGGTGAGCAGCAACATACTATTGTCAATCCTCAAACGCCTATTTGGTTGCAAGAGGGAGCTACGCAAGAGCAATTATTAGAATATGGAAAAACGGAATTTAATCAAGATTTTTTAACTGCTTTTCCTATCAAAATTGATGAATTAGGACTTCAAGGAAGTGCGTTTATTAGCTCTCAGAAGTTGCATCTCAATTCTAAAACAGAAAGTAAAGTTTTTGTAAAGAGAATGCTGCTTTCTGAAAAAATTGAAGATTTATTGCCAAAATGGGGATTTTTTATCAAGGTTATTGTAAATATTAATGAGCTAACTCCGACAGCATCAAGGGAAGATTTTGTTCATGATACAACCTTCAAGATTTGTAAAGATTTATTGAATGATTCTTTAAAGAATTATTTTAAAGAACTCTCTCAAAACAATCCAAATGAGTTTGTCAAAATTCTTGAGCCTCATTACCAATCTATCAAGATGTTGGCAAATGAAGATGAAACTTTATTAGATTTATTTATCAATTATTTGATTTTTGAAACCAATAAAGGCAGAAAGAATTTTGAATGGATAAAGAAAAATATCAAGGCGATTACTTATACCACTTCACTAGAAGATTTTAAGCAAATTCGTCGTCTGGCTAACTCTAAAGATATTTTTGTGATTAATGCAGCTTATAGTTTTGAAGAAAACTTAATGAAAAGCATCATTAAAAAGTATCCAAAATTAGACATCAAAACCATTTCGCCATCTGATGTATTGAATGATTTTGAAGAATTATCTGAAGAAGAGATTAAAGAGCATCAAGTATTTTTAAATAAAGCTACTGAGATTATGCAACCTTATTTTTGTGAGGTAGCTTTGAAGAAATTTTTCCCTGCTGATTTGCCTGTTTTGTTTGTTTCTGATGAAGAAAGTATGGCAAATTATCAAACTCAAAAATTAGCAAAAGATAGTAAAAATCCATTTGCTTCTATTTTGGATATGTCGGAGAAAAAGGCAAAACCTACACTTTGTTTGAATCTCAATAATACAATGGTAGCTACTTTATTGCAAGCTCACGACAAAGAGCTGTTTGCGCCACTTCTCAAAACACTCTATATACAATCTTTATTTTTGGGTCAGTTTCCTATCAATAAACACGAAATGGAAGTATTGAATCTGTCTCTCTTAACGATTACTAAAAACACTTTAAAATAAAATTATGTACGGATTAGAAATTCAGAAACTACTCATCAAAAAGGAAGAACTTACGCTTCCACAAGATAAAGTAAAATTATTACAACAAGCCATTACTATTTCAGATAGCAATCACGACACCGAATGGTCAATACATTTGCGACTAGAAATGATGCAAGAAGAGTTAGATTATTTGCCTAGTAAAATGGTTTCCTATGAAGCAATAAGTTGGATTATTGGAGCGTATGAAGAAGACCCAGCTATTGTTGATGAGTCTAGCTTTTTGTGGCAATACAAATGGATGATTAATTATGTTATTAAAAACCCGAGTATTTCTAAAGCACAAAAAGATAAAATTATAGAAGATTATTCGATGAGAATGGAAAGAAATAATTATTCTTTACGTCCTGTATATGAAGATTATTATCGTTTTTATACTTATTTTGAGTTGGAGGAAAAAGCAAAGAAATATAAAGCAATAAGAGATTCAACGCCTTCTGATGATATGAGTGATTGCAAAGCCTGCGAACTCAATTCAGATTTTGATTACAATCTTACTTTTGGTTCGATAGATAAAGCGAAAGCAGATGGAAATGATATTCTGACTGAAAAAGAAACTTGCGCTCGTGTTCCAATTGTCAGTTATGGCAATTTGGTTCAAGAACTGACTAAAGAAAATCGTTTGGAGGAAGCCAAACAGTATGTAGAAAAAGGAATGCACCAACTTTTCAAAGAACATGAATACATTCCACGTAATTTTGAATACTTAATACTTTTCGCTTATTATTATAGCAAAGTTGATAATGATGAAGCGTGGAGCTTATTAGAAAAGTTTTATCCTAGTCAGGCAACAAATGAGTTTTCAAGCTATAACATTTTCTTGAATATGTTAGGTATTTTGAAAAATACTGATAAAGAAACTATTAGTATTAAACTTCCCGAATGGCTGTCTTTTTATAATTCGGATAATATTTATTCAAAAGAAGATTTGTATAATTATTACTACAATGAAGCAAAAGCACTTTTAGAAAAGTTTGCCAGTGTAGAAAATGATGAAAAAATTCTTTTACATTTAGATAATAATCTAAAAGAATTTTAGAAAAATATAAAGAAAAAAAATTCGGTAAGCATAAAATGCCTACCGAATTTGAATCTCAATGAAGAGAAAATAAAACTATTTCAGTTTATTTTTTTCTTACTTCAAACTAACGCTCTTCTAAACGAATGCTTCCGTGTTGGTTAGTTACACGAACTTTTCCACTTCCACCTCCGTTTGTTTTTCCTTCTAATATTTTATCGTGTGTGTCTTCTTCATGTCTTTGAATGGTAGTATTTCGCATTGAGTTTCGGATACTTCCGTGTTCTGTTCTAGCTTCAAATTGGAATTTAGCATCCGAATCAAAACGTAATTCTATTGAACCGTGAGCATTTTCTACTTCTATTTTATCAAATCCTTTTGCTATTTGCTCTAACTCACAATTTCCATGTTTGAGTTGTAGAACAGCAGATTTCAATACTTTTCTGATTTCTATTCCTCCAAAACTATTTTCTCCTGTAATTTTTGAAACTGTTCCTATTCTCATATTTCCGTGTTTTGCCTCTATTTCCAAACTATTGGCTTCATCGATTCTGACATTGGAATGCTTACTTTCAATCTTCAAATCTGTGTTGCTTTTATCAATGTTGAGACTTCCATGAGCCACTTCTACATCTGCTGAACCTACTTCATTGATTGATAGGTTTCCAAAACTAACACTGATTGCATGACGCATTCCTGAAAGATTATGAGCATTAAAGTTTCCATGTTTTAAATCAAGATTTAATTTGCCATTCAGATCGCCAATTGTTACTGAGCCAAATTTGTTTTCTACATCTATATTCAAATTTTTAGGAATTTTAACTTCATAGTTTATTTCAAAACCTTCTCTATTTGATGAACTATATCCTCCTCTTGACTCTTCAATTTGAGTTTCAAAATGAATACTCTCAGAGTCATTATCTTGCTCAATACTAATTCTATCCAAAATCTTTTGAGCTTCTTTGTCACTTCTTGCCCAAGCTAAAATGGTAACTTGAACAGAAACTTCACTTTTGTCATGATTAGTAAAGTTTATATTTCCATACTTATTAGAAATATTAAGCAAGTCTTTTGGATTGACTTTAAAAGTAGCTTTTACAACCTTTTGCTTTTCTTCTTTTGGACTTTGGGTAGGAGTTTTGCCTTCTGCTTTTGCATTTGAAACAGAAATTAAAATTCCTGAAAAAATCAGTAAAATAGAAAAGACAATAGCTAAAGAATTATTATATAGATTTTTCATTTGTTTTATTATTTTTATTGGTTTCTGAATCAGATGAGTTTGAATTTTCCAAGATTTGTATGCTTTCATCTAAAATCTGCTTGCGTAGTTTTAGGTTATTAAGCATTTCATCAACAAGTTTTTTTGAATTTTGCTCTTCCAAAAGGTCACTTTTCATTACTTTATAGGCTTCATCCAATTCATCTAAAGTTTGGATAGTTTCGGGAGTTACCCAGTTTTCAGTATCTTTTTTCTTGAGTTCTTTCTTTTCCTTTGCAATAATAGAAGTATAATAATTTTCAGCTTCTAGGAGTTCAGCAGGTAAAGAAACGCTTTGAGCATAATTTTGTCCATTATTCCCCTCAAAATCTTCATCAAAGTTTTCTTCAAAACCTCTCATTCCGTTTTCTTCGTACATAGAAATCAACTGTTCATTTTCTTCTGTCAGCATACTTATAGTATCCATATTATACATAAAAGTAGTAACCAAAAGAGCTGTTAGAGAAGCTGCAACTGTCCAAAATTTTCGAAGAGAAACTGTTTTTGTTGCTGGACTATTCCCTTGATTTCTTGTTTCTAAAGCAGATGAAGCATGAGAAGAATATTGAGAAGTAACTGGCGAAGGTTTAACCCAATTATTTATGTCTCTCTTTATCTCTGTCTGCCCTATTTTGACACTTTTAGTTATTTCAGAAGAAATAGGAGAAGGTTTGACCCAGTTTTTGGCTTTGTCTTCCTCTGATTCTTCTGTATTGATTTGCATCAATTTTTTAGCTTTCTCTTCTATGATATTTCTAGGCTCTAAACGACTTGCTTGTTCGTTTTTGAGTTTGGCTTGAATAGCTAAAAAGTTTTTTTCCATAGAGAAAGAAGCATCAAACTGTTCGTCGATTGATTTTTGTTCTTCTTTCTGAAGTTTGCTACGATGAGTAAGTAAGAATTTTTCAAGCTCATCAAGCTGTCTTTCTTCTGTATTTTTTTTATTAGTTGCCATTTTTACATGCTGTTTTAGTATTGTTTCTGTCGTTGGTGGGGACACCAAGCAACGGCAAGTATTTTTATAAAATTTTTAAGTCATTGTCAGTATTCCCACTGACAACTTTTTATAACATTGTTCTTAATCTCTTTTTTGCTCTACTATATTGTGATTTTGAAGTAGAACTAGAAATTCCTAATATTTCTCCAATTTCTTCATGGTCGTATCCTTCAAAAAGATATAAACTCAAGACGATTCTATAACCGTCGGATAGCTTATTGATAGCTTCTTTTACTCGGCTGACTTCCGAATTATGCTTGGTGATTTTTTCAGAAATTCCTGTTTGAATATTCATTTCTGCAAAGTCATTTTCAGAATTTTCATCTTCTTCAATGGCTGGTTCGACAAGTATTTCATCCAAAGAAACCAAATCAATCTTCTTTTTTTGAAGAAAATTAATTGAAGTATTTATAACAATGCGCTTGAGCCAAGCTCCAAAAGCTGCATCACCACGATATTCTTCAATACGCATAAATGCTCTCACAAAAGCATCTTGCAATACTTCTTCTGCTTCGTGTCCTTTGCCCACAATCCTGACACAGACATGATACATTGCTCGTACATATTTTTCGTAGAGTTGGTATTGCGCCTTCTGACTTCCTAATCGAACTTTCTCAATAAGTTCGGCATTAGGTTCTTCGTAATTAGTATCAACAGTTGGGTTAGACATTTAAGTAATTGCGATTATTCTAATAGTATTTTTATTCAAAAATACTATTTTTCGTTAGTTGTTGTTGTAGAGATATTCAAATCGTTTTTGTTATCTCTTATGCTATGAAAGACAAGACAAAAAAATAAAGGTTGCAATAATCTGAAAAAAAAGAGAAATAAATCAAAAAATAAATACATTGATAATAGTCAGGTAATCCTACCAGTAGCAATCGTTGCTACAAAAAACTCTTATCTTTGTAAAAAATTTATTGAATTCAGTTTTTCAAAAAATAAAAGCAATAATAATAGAATCAGAAGTTAATGAAGACACTTATACTTATAAGACACGCCAAATCTTCGTGGAAAGATGAAACTTTGCCAGACCGTGAACGACCATTAAATACAAGAGGAAAAAATGATGCTCCTTTGATGGGGCAAATTTTATTTGAAAAAAATATTATTCCAGATTTAGTTTTGTCTAGTTCTGCCAAACGAGCAAAGAAAACAGCCCAAAAGATTTTTTTTGATGTCTATGGATTTATGGAAAGTCAAGTTCATTTGACAGACGACCTTTATTTTACAGGCGTTCCTTTCCACATGAGAATTATAAACACACTTTTAGATACAAAAAATACAGTGGCTTTAGTCGGACATAATCCTGATTTTAGTGGTTTGGTAGATTTTTTGGCAGAAGAACCTGTACAAGAAATGCCTACAAGTGGAGTATATTGTTTGGATTTTGATGTAAATTCGTGGAGTGAAGTAACAAGACATTCTGGAAGAGTTCGTTTTTTTGAATATCCTAAAAAGTATAAAATGAGCTAGGTTTGTATGTCGTTGGTGAGACACCAACAACGGCATAGTTATTTGGTTGTACCATAGTTTTCAATGGCATTGGTAAGTTTAGTATTTAAATTTGTATTCTCATTCTCCATGTTCTCTGTGAACTCTGTGTTTAAAATTGCATTCCAAAAATCAATGAAAAAAATGACAATCAAATTTCTTGTTCCTTATCCTTACGACATTGCCCCTGGTCAGCGATTTCGTTACGAACAGTATTTGGATATTCTTGAAGAAAATAATTTTGAATATGAATTATTGTCTTTTTTAGATGAAGAAACAAACAAAATTCTATATAAAAAAGGACATACATTCAAGAAAATAATAGGTGTTTTGAAAGGTTTTTTAAGACGCTTTATTCATATTTGGAAAGCTAGAAATGCAGATTTTGTTTTTGTGTATCGTGAAGCTACGCCTGTTGGTTTTCCGTTTGTAGAATGGATTTTGACAAAAGTTTTTAATAGAAAAATTATCTATGATTTTGATGATGCAATATGGATTCATGCTACATCTTCTCAAAACAAATTAGCTGCTTTTTTCAAATCTCCTGATAAAGTAAAAACAATTTGTAAGTGGGCTTATAAAATAAGTGTCGGAAATGAATATTTACAAAAGAATGCTAATGCCTTCGCAAATTCTACGATAAAAGCTATTTTAAACCCAACCACGATTGATTTAGAAAAAAAACACAATATTTTACACCAACACAATCCAAACAAAAAACCGATTATTGGCTGGACAGGTTCGCACTCTACACTGATTTATTTAGAAATGATTATTCCTATCTTAAAGGAATTAGAAAAGAAACATGATTTTGTGTTTCGTGTTATCTGCAATCAAAACCCAAATCTGGACACAGAGAATAATTTGAAAAGTTTTGAGTTTGTAAAATGGAATAAAGAAACAGAAATAAAAGATTTATCAGAATTAGATATTGGAGTAATGCCACTTACAGCTGATGCGTGGGCAGAAGGGAAATGTGGTTTTAAAGCCTTGCAATATATGGCTTTGGGCGTTCCTGCTGTGATTTCTCCGATTGGTGTCAATAAAAAAATCATTAATCAAGAGGCAACTAATGAAAATGGTTTTTTAGCTGATACAGAAACTGAATGGAAAGAATATCTATCTTTTCTTTTAGAAAATCCACAAAAAAGACAAGAAATGGGAATTTTAGCATTACAAACTATCCAAAATGAATATTCTGTACAATCTAATAAGGAGAATTTTTTAGACTTATTTAGCTGATTGAAAATATTATTTTTAGTTTTAGAAAGAATTTTTGAATAAAATATCACTTTAAGTTCTATTAGCTATGACATTAGAAAGCAATAAAAAAACAATTGAGATTATTGATTATGATGATAATTTGAGTGAGTGGGTCAAAAAACTAAACTATGAATGGCTTGAAAAGTATTTCAAATTAGAAAAAGGGGATATAATTTCACTTTCAAATCCTAAAAAAGAAATTATTGACAAAGGAGGTTATATCTTTTTTGTAAAAATTAAAAATGAGAAAAGTGAAAATATTATAGCAACTGCTTCATTATTAAAAAAGACTGATACTATTTTTGAACTGGGTAAAATGGCTGTTACCAGCAAAGAACAAGGCAATGGAATAGGTAAATTATTAGTAAAACATTGTCTAGATTTTGCAAAAAACAATTCTATTTCTACAATTATCCTGTATTCCAATACTCAGCTTCAATCAGCTATTCATTTGTATAAAAAAATAGGTTTCGAAGAAATTCCATTAGAAGAAGGACTTTATCAGCGTGCAAATATAAAGATGCAATTAGACTTGAAGAATTACAGTTTATAAATTAATAATCAATAAATTTCTACAACTATTTGGAAATCAACAAGAAAACCTCTAATTTTGCAGACCTATTAAAATAGCAGTAATAAGTTTTTACGTATTCTTACTTTAAGAAAATGTATTGCCTTGATACTGAATGATTTTGACAGAAATTAGTTAAATTTTTACAGCAATTTGAATAGATATTTTTTATTGAATAAAGTATTATTGGTATTACAAATAAATTATAATCAGAATAGTTGTTTCGTAATTCATAATTCGTAATTCGTAACTTAAATTTCTTTTCAATAAATTTCCAAAAAAATGGATTCACTTAGTTACAAAACTGAGTTTGTTACAGCAGAACAAGGCAAAGAGAACCGTGAATGGCTCATTGTTGATGCTGAAGGACAAACTTTGGGTCGTATGGCAAGTGAAATAGCGAAACGTTTGCGTGGAAAACACAAGCCATCTTACACTCCTCACAATGACTGTGGCGATAGTGTAATCGTTATTAATGCCGACAAAATCCACCTTACAGGTAAGAAGTGGAACGACAAAAAGATCATTACTCACTCTGGTTATCCAGGTGGTCAGAAAATTTATTCAGCACGCCAAATTTTACAGCGTAAGCCTACACAACTTGTAGAAGATGCAGTAAAAGGTATGTTGCCTCACAACCGTTTAGGACGTGAGTTATTCCGTAATTTGTTTGTGCATGCAGGAAGTGAGCATCCTCACGAAGCACAACAACCTAAAGAAGTAAAATTCTAAAGGTCAATCTAAACCATTTAATTTATAAATGAGTACAACTCTTCACACCCTCGGAAGACGTAAGAAGGCAGTAGCTCGTGTATATATGCAACCAGGAACAGGTAAAATTACTGTTAATGGTCGTACTATAGAAGACTACTTCCCAACAGAAATCTTACGTATTATCATCAACCAACCTTTTGTTATAGCTGACAAAGTAGGTGTTTTTGATGTAAACGTTAATGTAGCTAGTGGTGGAATTACAGGACAAGCAGGTGCTGTTCGTCTTGGTATTTCTCGTGCATTAGTAGAATATGATGCAGAGCTTCGTCCTGCACTTAAAGCTGAAGGATTCATGACACGTGACCCTCGTATGGTTGAGCGTAAAAAATACGGTCGTAGAAAAGCACGTCGTAGATTCCAATTCAGCAAGCGTTAAGAATTATCTTTTTTGGACAACTCTGTATTTACAGATTTATTCGAAAAAACTATTTTTTCAAATTTCTCAAAAGGCATTTTTGAAATAAATAGAATTCTTAACCTTCCTTTTTTTATTAAAAATAATAATCCCGAATGCGTGGTTCTCGCCTCTACAAAATATTTGTACTTGTCAGACACTTTGAAGCGTCTGATAAAAATTTACAAATTGTACAGAAAAAAGAACCAAAGTTTCGAAATTGATTTACATTCTCCTCACAGAGTAAAAAATTACTATGGACAAAATAGAATATAAAGACCTTTTGGACGCAGGCGTGCATTTCGGTCACTTGAAACGCAAGTGGAATCCAAAAATGGCTCCTTACATCTTTATGGAGCGCAATGGTATCCACATCATTGACCTTAATAAGACTCTCGCCAGTCTAGAACGTACTACCGAAGCCATCAAAGAATTGGCTCGTAAAGGACAAAAAATTATGTTTGTTGCTACTAAGAAACAAGCACAAGAAGTAGTATCACAAGAGGCACAACGCCTTAATATGCCTTATGTTACAGATCGTTGGTTGGGTGGAATGCTCACTAACTTTGCTACTGTACGTAAGTCTATCAAGAAAATGCAATCAACAGAGCGCATGATTAAGAGTGATATGTACAAAAACTTAGCAAAACGTGAAAGACTAATGATTTCACGTGAGCAAGAGAAATTGGAGCGTGTATTAGGTGGTATTGCAGACCTTAATCGTTTGCCTTCTGCTCTTTTTGTTGTTGATGTTGTTCGTGAACACATTGCTATCAAAGAAGCAAAACGCCTTAACATTCCTGTTTTTGCAATCGTAGATACGAATGCAGATCCAAACATCGTTGATTATGCAGTTCCTGCAAATGATGATGCTTACAAATCTATCTTACTTCTTACTTCTATCATTGGTAAAGCAATAGAAGAAGGTTTGGCTGAACGCAAAGAAGAGCGTGACCAAGCTAAATTACAAGAAGAAGAAAACAAAAAACGTGCAGTTGATGAAGGTAAAAAACCTGCTAAAGCTGTAGCTTCGAAAGCAAATGCTGACGAAGAAGAATAATTTTTGAATTGTGAATGGTAAATTATGAATGATGAATTAACTTCTCATTTTGTTTTCTATTCTTCATTGTTATTCTACTATAAACTAGACAAAGAAAAGTAGATTAGTTAAACCTATAAGGTTTATGAAAACCTTATAGGTTTGGTTAAAATTACTTTAAAATATAAATTGATTTTATCAAAACAGATTTCAAGAAATGAAATAGTGAGTATTTTAACTTATAATTTACCACTTATCATTTATAATTGAAGTCGTTAATTCTTATATCACTATGGCTTTCGAAACAAAGACCAAACTAAAGATTGAGAAGCGTATCAGTGAGCTAAAAACTATGCAGTCAGACTTTTTCAAAACGAAAAAATCTGAACGTCCTTCTGAAGGATTAGATGCAGCTCGTGAAGAACTCAATCGCCTCAAAACTATTCTTGCTAATTCTTACCGTGGTCGTGAGAATTCACAAGAAGATACTGATTTTGTAAATTCTACATTTGCTTAATTGTATCTATTACTCATAAAGAGTGGTAATTTGATATATCAGATTACAAATTCATATAATTAGTAACTTACCTCTTTTATTTTCTTAAATTTTGGTGCTACTAATTCATAAATAAGAGAGTGATTCGTAACTTTGTAGCTACTAATCGCTCTTTTTTTATTAATTCGTTTTTAATTCCGTTCTACTAAGAACACAAAACATACAATAGTTATGGCAATTACGGCAAGTGATGTAAAAAAACTTCGTGAAATGACAGGTGCAGGAATGATGGACTGCAAAAAAGCTCTTACAGAATCTAATGGTGATTTTGATGGTGCAGTAGATATTTTACGTAAACAAGGACAAAAAGTATCTGCAAAACGTGCTGATAGAGATACTTCAGAAGGGGCAGTTTTTATCGAAATTTTTAACAATGATTCAGAAGGCGTAATCGTAGGATTAGGTTGTGAAACTGACTTTGTAGCTCGTAATGAAGAATTCGTAAAATTAGGAACTGAAATCGCTCAACTTGCAGCTAGTAAGAAACCTACTACTTCAGAAGAGCTTTTAGCTTTAGAAATAGACGGACAAAAACTTGAGTCTAAAATTACTGACTTTGTTGGTAAAATGGGCGAAAAAATTTCTATTGTAGGTTATAGTCATCTTTCGGCTGATAAATTAGCTGCTTATATTCACTCAAACGGTAAAGTTGGTGTTTTGGTAGCAATGGATAATGCAGGAAGTGCTGATTATGATGCTATCGGAAAAGATTTGGGTATGCAAATTGCAGCTATGAACCCTGTTGCTCTTAATGAAGATGGTGTTGATCCTAAAGTTACTGAACGTGAAATGGCTATTGGCGTAGAACGTGCAAGAGAAGAAGGCAAACCAGAAAATATCTTAGACAGAATCGCTCAAGGTTATGTTAAGAAATATCTTCAAGAAAATACTCTTATGAACCAAGCATTTGTAAAAGACCCTAAAGTTACAATTGCTCAGTATGTAAAAAATGAAGGAAAAGGAATGGAAATTAAAGCATTCGAACGTGTATCTGTTGGTGAATAATTTCTAAAGTCATTGGTGGAGACACCAACAACCACAAATTATCTTTTAGATACAAATTCTATATAATTAAAACACTAGACTTTTAAAGTTTAGTGTTTTTTTTGCTTTGTTTTCCAATGTTTTGAAGTCTTCTAACCAAGGTAGATTTTCTTCTTTGGTAAGTATGTCTATTTTTATTTTAGAATTACTTTCAGATTGTGCCAAAGAGAATTGAATGGATAATAGAAGGAGAAAGAAGAATAAAGTTATATTTTTCATAAGGTATATTATTGTTATTTCCATCCATACGTTAGATTATTAAACCTGATTTATATTAAGGTAGTTCAAACTTCCAGTCTGAACATCAGAAACAGTATTTTATCAAATTCAACAGTCTGGAAGACTGTTATACAAAAATAACTGTGATAACCTTTATTATTAATTGTCGCAAAAAAATTGATTAACTAAATCTTATTCGTTGTCAATGTCTACACAAATACAGATTATAACCTACCCAACAACTACCTTGTGTTGAGTATCCAACCTAGAAACTGCTTTTGCTTCTAACTCAGTATGTCCCATTAAGTGTAAATCAATCTGACGAGCAGCTTCACGCCCTTCTGAAATTGCCCAAACAACAAGCGATTGACCTCTTCTCATATCTCCTGCTGCAAATACTTTAGGGTTTTGAGTTTGGTAATTTTGTGCTTGAATATTTCCTTTTTCGTCTAATAAAACACCTAATTCTTCTAGCATTTCGGCACGTTCTGGATGTAGAAAACCCATCGCCAAAAGCACCAAATCACAAGGAATGATTCTTTCTGTACTTAAATTTTCATCAAAACCCATTTTTCCATCTTTTTCTTTCCATTCTATATCCACCAGTTTTATTCCAATTAGTTCGCCTTTTTCATTACCTATAAATTCTTTAGTAAGAATAGACCAAGTACGTTCACAGCCTTCTTCATGAGAAGAAGATGTTCTGAGCATCATAGGTACATCTAACCAAGAAACATTTTTGGCTCTTTTTTGAGGAGGCATTGGCATAATTTCTATTTGAGTGATAGATGCTGCTTTTTGTCTATTAGAAGTTCCTACACAATCCGAACCTGTATCTCCTCCTCCAATGACAACGACTTTTTTATTGGTTGCTAAAATTTCGCCTTGTTGATAGGTATTTCCTGCGTGGTCGTATTTGATGGTCTTTTTTGCGTTTCGTTTGTTTTGCTGACTCAAAAAATCCATTGCAAAATGTACTCCTTTTAGTTCTCGTCCCTTAATATCCAAATCTCTAGGAACAGTCGAACCACCACAAAGCAAAATAGAATCAAATTCTTCCATCAAATCTTTTACACGCACATTTACACCTACATTTGCATTTGTTTTGAAAATAATCCCTTCTTCTTTCATTGTTTTCAAGCGACGGTCTATGACATTTTTTTCTAATTTAAAATCAGGAATTCCATAGCGAAGCAATCCACCAATAGCATCGGCACGTTCGAAGACTGTTATGGTATGTCCTGCTTTGTTGAGTTGTGAAGCTGCTGCAAGTCCTGCTGGTCCTGAACCTATAATAGCAATCTTTTTTCCTGTCCTTACTTGTGGAATTCTTGGTTTTACATAACCTTTTTCAAATGCTTTTTCTATAATAAATCGCTCAATCGCCTCTATGGCTACAGCAGGTTTATTGATTGCCAAAACACAAGACGATTCACAAGGCGCAGGACAAATCCTTCCTGTAAACTCTGGAAAGTTATTGGTAGAAATAAGAATATCATACGCTAATTCCCAATTTTTTTGATAGACTGCATCATTAAAATCTGGAATAATATTGCCCAACGGACAACCACTATGGCAAAAAGGAACGCCACAATCCATACAGCGTGAAGACTGTTCTACTGCTTTTTCTTTAGAAAGTGTTTCTTCTACTTCTAAATAATCTTTTACCCTTTCATGTACATTTCTTTTGGTGGGTATATCTCTTGTAAATTCTATAAATCCTGTTGGTTTTCCCATTTTAGTCTTAATTTTTTATTGTAAAGGTCGTCGGTGGGGACACCGACAATGGCTCGTTTTTTTAGGAATGTGTGTTCGTTTTCTCAAAAACGAACTTTTACGCTTCCTCAGAAGCGTAATGCTTTTATAAATCACGCTTCTGAGGAAGCGTTTTGTTCAGTTCGGAGGAACTGAACACACAATATTTACGACAGTTGGAAACTGTCGGCTACTTTATCATCTTTATCATCAAGTTTTTGCAGTAAAGTAATATTTCTATCTAACAAAGCTCGTTTGAAATCAACTGGCATTATTTTGATAAAGTGAGCAATAGAACTTTCCCAATTATTGAGTATTTCTTTAGCAAGTAAAGATTCTGTATAACGAAGATGATTTTCTACGTACATTCTAATAATATTCTCGTCTTCGCTAGTGAGCTTTTCTATTTCTACCATTTCGGAATTGAGTTTTTCTTTGAAGTTGCCTTTTTCATTCCAAACATAAGCTACTCCTCCACTCATTCCTGCTGCAAAATTTTGTCCTGTATCGCCCAAATTAATAACCAAACCACCTGTCATGTATTCGCAGCCGTGGTCGCCAATTCCTTCTACGACGGCTTTTACACCTGAGTTACGGACAGCAAAACGTTCTCCTGCCATTCCTCTAATATAGGCTTCTCCAGAAGTTGCCCCATAAAAAGCTACATTTCCGATAATGCTATTTTCGGCTGGAACAAACGTCGATTTACGGTCTGGATAAAAAATGAGTTTTGCACCTGAAAGTCCTTTTCCGACATAATCATTTGCATCTCCTTCTATTTCCATCATAATTCCTTTTACTGCAAAAGCTGCAAAACTTTGTCCTGCTGTTCCTTTGAATTTTAGGTGCAATGTGTTTTTTGGAAGTCCTTGTAAACCGTATTTTTTGGAAATTTCGTGGGACAATAACGCACCAACGGCACGGTCTGTATTCTGAATTTTGAAATCTATTTTTATAGCTTCTAAACTCTCAATAGAAGATTTTACTTTTTTCAGCATTTTCCAATCCAATACATTGTCTATTCCGTGGTCTTGTTCTTCTTGTTTGAACAAACCTACTTCTGAATTTTGAGGTGTACGATATAAAATTTTTGATAAATCAAGATTTTGGTGTTTCCAATGTGTGATGTTATCTCGGATAGCCAAACGATCGCTTTGTCCTATCATTTCGTCGACAGTTCTGAAACCCATTTCTGCCATAATTTCTCTAAGTTCTTCTGCCAAAAATTTAAAAAGATTGACTACATATTCTGGCTTTCCAGTAAATAAAGCTCGTAATTCTTTTCTTTGTGTAGCTACTCCAACAGGACACGTATTGAGATGGCATTTTCGCATCATAATACACCCTGTACTTACAAGTGCTGCCGTTGCTACTCCCCATTCTTCTGCACCAAGTAAGGCTGCAACAGCTAAATCTTTTCCTGTTCGGATTTGTCCGTCTGCTTGTACAGTTATTCGGCTACGCAATTTATTTTTGACTAATGTTTGATGCGTTTCGGCTACTCCTAATTCCCAAGGAAGTCCTGCATGACGAATCGAACTAAGTGGAGAAGCACCTGTTCCACCATCATGACCAGAAATAAGAACAACATCAGCATGAGCTTTTGCCACTCCTGCTGCGATAGTTCCGACACCTGCTTCTGAAACTAATTTTACATTAATTCTAGCATGACGATTTGCATTTTTCAAGTCAAAAATAAGTTGTGCCAAATCTTCAATCGAATAAATATCGTGGTGAGGAGGAGGAGAAATCAGACCTACTCCTGGTGTTGAGTAGCGAACTTTTGCAATCCAATCATCCACTTTATGCCCTGGTAACTGTCCTCCTTCCCCCGGTTTTGCGCCTTGCGCCATTTTGATTTGAATTTCGGTAGCATTACTCAAATAATAACTATTTACGCCAAAACGACCAGAAGCAACCTGTTTGATAGACGAATTCATAGAATCGCCATTTTCTAAATTTTCATAGCGTTTTGAGTCTTCTCCACCTTCTCCACTATTACTTTTTCCTCCTATTCGGTTCATGGCAATGGCAAGTGTAGTGTGTGCTTCCCAAGAAATCGAACCAAAAGACATTGCACCTGTTGCAAATCGTTTAAAGATATTTTCAGCAGGTTCTACTTCTTCAATCGGAATTGGTGGAGACGATTTTGCTACCTTAAATTTGAGCATTCCACGCAATGTCAGTGCTTTTTCAGTTTGGTTGTCTATTAAACGAGTATATTTTTTGAATAATTGATAATCTTCTCTTTTGGTTGATTCTTGAAGTAAATGAATGGTTTGAGGATTAAAAATATGTTCTTCGCCTCGTTGTTTCCATTGATAAATTCCTCCTACTTCCAAACGCAATTTTGGTGCAGGTTGAAAAGGATAAGCCATTTGATGACGAACCAAAACTTCTCTTGCAATATCATCTAATTTTAATCCTCCAATACGTGAAACTGTTCCTGTAAAATATTTATCAATCACTTCTTTATCAATTCCTAGAGCTTCGAATATTTGCGCTCCTTGGTACGATTGCAGCGTAGAAATTCCCATTTTGGCAAAAATCTTTAGTAATTCTTTTCCTACTGCTTTGATATAATTTTTCTGTAATTCTTTTTCTGAAAGGTCTGTATCTAACATTCCTTTTCGTTTTTGATAGGAAATTGTTTCCAAAGCTAAATAAGGATTCACACCAGAAGCACCATAACCAATCAAAGTAGCAAAATGATGCGATTCCCAAGCGTCGCCTGTTTCAGTAATCAATCCAATATTATCACGAAGTCCTTTTTTAATTAAATGATGATGAACTGCCGACATAGCAAGTAGCGACGGAATTTGTGCATGACTAGAATCGGAAGTTCTGTCGGACAGAATAATAATCGAAAAACCATCTTCTACGGCATCTTCGGCATACTTACAAATCCTGTCCAAACCTCTTTCCAACATTCCAGCTTTTGCATCTGCTTTGAAATAGGTGAAAATAGTTTTGGTCTGAAAACCTTTGTTGTCGATATGTCTAATTTTCTCTAAATCATCATTGTTCAATATTGGTTGAGGAAGTTCTAGCGTATGACAATGTTTTGCCGTTTCGGTAAGCAAATTTTGCTTAGTTCCGACATACGAAATCAATGACATTACACTTCGCTCTCTAATAGAATCAATTGGTGGATTGGTTACTTGAGCAAATAATTGTTTGAAATAATTTGTGAGGTGCTGACTTTGTTCGGATAAAATCGCCAAAGGAGTATCCAAACCCATCGAACCCAAAGACGGTTTGGCAGAAGTTGCCATTGCTCCAATAATATATTTCAAATCTTCCGACGTATAACCTGCTTCTATCTGTCTTTTTATAAGATTTTTGTTTGTCAAAGGCACAAATCTACTGGCAGGTTTTACAATTTCCTTTATTTTAATTTTATTTTCTTTGAGCCAATCGCCATACGGTTGTTGAGAGCAAATTTTGGCTTTTACTTCTTCATCACTCAAAATTTTGCCTTGTTCCATATCTACAATAAACATTCTCCCAGGTTGTAACCGTCCTTTTGAGATAATGGTAGATTGGTCAATGTCTAATACACCTGCTTCTGATGCCATAATTACTCTGTCATCATTGGTTACCCAATATCTTGACGGACGCAAACCATTTCGGTCTAAAGTTGCACCTATAATTTTTCCATCTGTAAATGTAATAGAAGCTGGACCATCCCAAGGTGCTATTAATGAAGCGTGATATTCATAAAACTTCTTACGCATTTTTTCCATTTGTTCATTTCCGTCCCACGCTTCTGGAATAAGCATCATCATGACATGAGGAAGGGAACGACCACTCAAAACCAACATTTCGATAACATTATCTAAGTTGGCAGAATCGGACTGCGACAGACCACAAATCGGACGAAGCATGTCTAATTCTTCTTTTGTAAAATATTCAGATTCAAACTCTGTTTCAGAGGCTTGAAACCAATTTACATTTCCTCTAACTGTATTTATTTCACCATTGTGAGCAATATATCTAAAGGGCTGCGCTAGTTTCCAAGAAGGAAAAGTATTGGTAGAAAAACGAGAATGAATGACGGCAAGGGCAGAAACGACATTTTCATTGTGCAAATCAGGAAAATAAGGACGAACTTGTCCAGTTGTGAGCTGACCTTTATAAATAATAGTTTTGTAAGAAAGGGACGCAAAATAAAAATTATTATCTACTCCCTGTACGCTCTCGTTGATAACTCTAGTGACATAATTGCGTAAGACAAAGAGTTTTCTCTCAAAAAAAATAGCACTATTATCATCGGAAGCATAGGAAGGTTCTGAAATAGTGGGAGACAGTTTTATAAAAACTTGCTCCATGACAGGCTCTTCTGCTAAGGCACTTTCTCCTATTTGTTCGTTGTTGGTGGGTATTTTTCGGTAGCCGATAAGCTCAAGACCAAGTTGTCTTATTTTTCTGTCAAGAATAGTTCGGCACTCTTCTTTTAGTTCGGCATCTTGTGGGAAAAACACCATTCCTACGCCATATTCGCCATAAGGAGGCAAAGTAAAACCTAATTTTGTACATTCATCTAAAAAAAACTTGTGAGGCATTTGTATCAAAATACCTGCTCCATCTCCTGTATTTTCTTCGCATCCACACGCTCCTCGGTGTTCCATGCGTGTGAGCATTTTGATGGCATCTTCTATAATTTGGTGCGATTTGCGTCCTTTTATATGAGCTACAAATCCAATTCCACAAGCATCGTGTTCAAAACTAGGGTCGTATAATCCTTCAGTTTTCAATTTTGTATATTTTTAGTTCATTCTATTGTATGTTATTTTGGTGTGTGTATAATTTGTGTGTATTTGTTATTGCATTTTTAATAAAAGTCAAAATTTTCCATTGAAAATTCTTATGAAGTTAGTGAATTATTTTGAATTAATCAAGGATTGTCTTTTTAGTGTCTCTTGATTACTTTTTATTTTCTCTTGTAGTTTTGGTTTCTTAGATTTGTAGGAAAGCTATTTTTGAAGTTATTTTAAACTTTGTCAATAGTTTGGTTAGACAAACTACTTACAAAGATATTTATCTGAAAACCTATTTTTTGCAATGCTAATAGGAATAAAATATGAGATACAAAATTGTCTTAATCTATCTATTTCTAATACTACTATCATTGTCTTGTAGGGAAGCTAAAAAAGCTGATAAATTAGAAACAGCAAATAATCAAATCATAAAAGAATATGTATTTGGCAGGTTTTGTGGAGAATGTAGAGGCATTTGCACTCTGATGTATAAATTTACATTGTCTGAGAATGATACTTTGATGTATTCTGATTATAGCAATAGTTATTTTACAGGTAATTTAAAATTTTTAAATGAAGTAAAAAGTAAGCAAAACAAACAGAATATTTATGCTGTACTTCATTCGTTTCCATCTATTCTATATGAGAATAAAGAAAAAATGTATGGTTATCCAGATTATACTGATGGATGTGGTATTTATTTTGAATTTACCACAATAGAAAATCAGACATATAAATTCACAATGGATTTTCGTAAATCAGAAGATATTCCAAATGAAATTACTGATTATACGTATAAGATGAATAGTTTAGTAAATAAAATATTCAATACTGATTCATTTGGAAAAGAATTAATAAAAGAGAAAATGTAAATACATATATTCCTATTTCATTTAAACTACTTTATAGAAAAATTAGAATCGGATTATTAACCAAACTCAATACTCTACAACCATAATTCTCTTAAGAAAAAGGTAAAGTGAATGCACTAAATTTATACACAACTTGAGTTATTTAAAAATATTAGCAGCTAAAAAAACCAACAAAAGTTTATTACTTCCTCTCTATCCAAAATTTGATTTTTTCATACACTTCATCCATTGTCAAGAGCTTAAAATGATGTGTTGCTGCAAATTGAATAGAATTATCGCTTTCTGAATTTATTTCTTCTGTATCAATAAAATGAGCATTTGCACTTTTTTTGCTAACCAAAATATCTCCAAAAAAGCAGTTTACCCAATGTGTTTCTTCTTTTGTAAGTCTGCCCGAAATAATAAAATATTCTACTCCATCTAACTTTGGAACTTCATTTTTGGTATTTTCTAAAAATGAATCTGGATTTTTGTCTTTCCAATCTTCTTCTCTCAAATAACCATAACGCAAATCTTTTATTCCTGCGCTTCTTAGATTGATTACTTTTCCTACCAAACGAGTATGCCAGTTGGGAACACGCTGTAAAATATTAGTTGTAACATTGGCAAAACGCTCAAAAAAAGAACCCAAATGAGGCGTTCCAAGCAAAAATACTTTCTTTGTTTTGGTTACCCAATCAAAACCTTCTTCTTGTGCATAATAAGCTGCACTGTGCATTAAAAGTCCTCCCATGCTGTGACAAATGAAACATATTTCTTCAATTTTTACAGGATAGTTTTGATATAATTCTTCCAAGAGAATGGCTAATTCTTGTCCATTATCTGAAATATGCAAACCTGTATTATAACGCAAGTAGAAAGGAGTAAAACCATAATCTTCTTCTAATTTTTTTCCATAATCACTTCTATCCTTAAATTGCCAACATGTTTCATTGAAGACAAGTCCGTGAATAAGAATACAAAGTTTGTTTGAAACTGGCTTATCATTGTATGAATAATTGGAACGTTTTCTTAGGCTTTCTTTATGTAATTTGATAGGACTTTGGCGATGATAAAAATTCATTTTTATATCCAAAGGCTTCAAAACAGAATACTCTTGAAACTTATCCCCAACAGAACCATTGATAATACTATTTGCTTGAGAAGTTACTTTTTTTGCTTTTCTAAATACTTTCCAAACTGTTTTTGTTATACTTTTGGGTGGTGTAGGTACAAAATCTGAATTAGATTTGTCTTTATTAGTTGAATTATTTGGGTCTTTGGATGGAGTTTGGTCAGACATAAAAACAGGGAATTAGAAATAGAGAATAAAGTAAAAATAGTATGCACGCATAACATATAACAGTAACGTTAGAAAGAATCAGAAAGTTTATTTGAATATAAAAAAACTGCACTTTATTTTAAAATAAAATGCAGTTAATTAAAGATATAAACTATTGATTACTAGAAAGATAGGGATTTATTTCTTATCCATTCCTAATTTGCTTTTAAGAGCATTTAGAGCATCTTTGTCAGGGTCAATTCCTAGTGCTTTATTTACTTTATCATTTAATAAAGGGTCATTTTTAGCAGCATCTTTTCCAAAATCTTCGTACAAATCTCCCAAAATTTCATCTTTTTGTATTTTGGCTTTCATTCGTTCTATCATTGAAATTGTTTCAGACGAATCAGGCATTTTGACACGCTGTTTTTCTTTGATAGACTTTACAGTTTGAGAATGTTTTTCAATTTTGTCTTGTAACTTTCCTAATTCTGCAAGTTGATTCAAAGCACCATCAGCCATTTGTTTTGAGCGTTCTTGTTCTTTTAGAAGTTCCATAGCAAGGTTATTTGCTTCATTCCAATCCAAATTTCCTTCTTGTGCTTTTGCAATGATGCGTTTTGCTTTATTTTCAGCATCTTTCTCTTTTTCTTGATAGAATTCGAAGTCTTTTCGTGTACGAATGACAGCAGCTTTTACTTCTGCAAGAGCTTCTAAAGATTCATTCAAATTAGCAGTGTCAAAAATTTTATCGTAACTACTAGAGGAAAAAGTAGAATTATAAATCTGCTTTTCCTCCTTTTTAGATTCTATTTTTGGTTCTGAAACAGGTCTAGTTTTTAGTTCTATGACAGGTTCTTCTTTTTGCTCTTGTTTGTTTTCTTGCTTATTTTCTGACTGTTTGTGTTTTTCTTCTGACTTAGGTTCTTGTTTTGCCTCTGTTTCTACTTTTTTTTGTTCATCCTTTTTTTTTGAATCAGTAGAATTTGCCTTAAATTTTTCAGAATTATACAAATCAATATACCAATTGATAGTTTTTGTAAGAGCCGTATCAAAATCAGTATTTGCTTTCCAGTTTAATTCATTTTCCATTTTGGAAGAATCAATGGCATAACGCAAATCATGCCCTGGACGGTCTTTTACGAAGGTCAATAAATCTTCATATTTTCCACTTTCTTTTGGCTTAATTGTATCTAAAAGTGAACAGATTTTTTTGGCTAAATCCAAATTATTCCATTCGTTGTTTGAACCAATATTATACGATTCTCCTTTTTTTCCTTTTTGGAATGCTTTATCAATTCCTTTACAGTGGTCTAAAACATAGAGCCAATCTCTAATATTTTGTCCATTTCCATAAATCGGAATAGGCTCATTTGAAAGAGCTTTTCTAATAATGGTAGGAATAAGTTTTTCGTGATGCTGTTTTTCGCCAAAATTATTAGAACAGTTTGTAATCACAACATCAAATCCATACGTATGAAAATAACTTCTGACAATCAAATCACTTCCTGCTTTTGATGCACTATATGGACTGTTTGGAGCATAAGGTGTCGTTTCTGTAAAAAAGCCTGTTTCTCCTAAAGTTCCATATACTTCATCTGTCGAAACGTGAAGAAAACGAGTATCTTCATAGCCTTCTTTGTATGAAAACGGTGCATTCATCCAATATTTACGAGCTACATCAACAAGCGTAAAAGTTCCATGAACATTCGTTCTGACAAAAGCCTCTGGGTCTGTAATAGAGTTATCGACATGAGATTCGGCAGCAAAATGAATTACTCCTTTTATATCGTGTTTGTCAAAAATATGTTCTACTAATTGCCTATTGACAATATCTCCTTTCACAAACTCATAACGAGGATTGCTTTCTACCTCACTCAAATTATCCAAATTTCCTGCATAAGTCAGTAAATCCAAATTAATGACTTTACAGTCTTTGTGAGTTTCTAAAAAATAAGGAATAAAATTAGAACCAATAAAACCAGCTCCACCAGTTACCAAAATTGCTTTCATAGAATGTATATTTTGAATTTTTGATTATTTATCAAAAACGAATTTTTCAAAAATGATTTGTGAAAGCTAAGATAAGGAAGTTTTTGTAAATTATTTACAGAAAGAGTATCTAGTTTGTTCAAAGTAAAGCCAATTTATCAATTATTTCTTAGCCTTTTTTGTTGTTTTTTGAGTTGAATTTAGATTTTTTTGTTTTGTATTTATCCAAACCATTTTCAAAAGAGAAGTCAGTTTTGCTTTTAACTCTCTTCTATCAACAATGAAATCTAGAAAACCGTGTTCTTTCACAAATTCGGCTGTTTGGAAGCCTTTTGGAAGGTCTTTTCCGATAGTTTCACGAATTACTCTAGGTCCTGCAAAACCAATAAGTGCATTTGGTTCAGCAATATTAAAGTCTCCTAACATCGCAAAACTTGCCGTTACGCCTCCTGTGGTTGGGTTTGTCAAAAGGGAAATATAAGGAATTTTGGCTTCTGAAAGTAGAGCTAACTTAGCTGAAGTTTTTGCCATTTGCATAAGTGAAAAACCTGCTTCCATCATACGTGCGCCACCTGATTGCGAAATAACCATCAAAGGAATGTTATTTTCAAGACAATAGTCAGCAGCACGAGAAATTTTTTCTCCCACAACTGCACCCATCGAACCACCAATGTATTTAAAATTCATGGCAGTGACCATAAAGTCTATTCCATTCATTTTTCCGTAAGCACTTTGAGCAGCTTCATTGACACCAGATTTTGCATTGGCTTCATTTATACGCTGTTCATACGTTTTTGTATCCTTAAAATTTAAAGGATTAAGAGGAGTAAGATTTGCATTTATCTCTGTGTACTTTCCTTCATCAAACAAAATCTCAAAATATTGTTGTGGTGTGATGGTAAGGTGATGATTATCATCTGGACATACCCAATTATTGTCTCTCAATTCTTTTTTGAGAATAATTGTACCACTTGGAGTTTTGAACCACATATTTGGAGAATCACGCTTTTCATTTGTAGGCGTGGTAATATTTTTATCTTTTCGATGAAACCAAGACATAATAGGGAGTATTTTTTTAGTTGAAGATTACAAGGAATCGAAGGGCAAAGTTAAGCAATTCTATTTCAAAAATGAATCCTTCCAAAATATATATTAAATTTACTTTTGCTTTTGGTCTCCTTTTTACTTTTGTCCTAGTTATTGATAGGTAGTTTAATAAATAATAAGAATAGTTTTAATCAAAAATTTTACTTTATAGATATGCGTTTTCAAATTTACTTTCTGTTTTTTATAGTCTTTTCTCTATTTTCTTTTTCTTGCTTAGCTCAGACCAACGTTAGTACCTCTCAAATCCAAACGCTAAATAGAAGTCCTTTTATAGGAGCAGAACTTGGTACACTTACAAATCCTGTTCGTGTGGCATACAAAATGAAAGCAGAAAAAGGAATTATTATTTATAAAGTTTTTCCTAATTCGGCAGCAGATAAAGCAGGACTAATAGAAAAAGATGTAATTGTTGCTGTTGATTCTACGCATCTAAATAGTCTAAAAGAGCTTCAAGATTTTGTAAAAACCAAAAATGGAAATGACACTCTCAATCTTTTTTTTGTTAGAAATGATACCATTCGTAACACATATTTAGTTTTGCATTTTTTGCCTAGAGAGAGTAATTTTTATTTCGAAACGATGTATGACCAACTAGAAGTCAATGACTCAAGTCAAAATAATAATCCAACAAGCCTTCGAACCATTTTTACTTTTCCTAGAAAAACAGAAAACGAAACTAATCAAGAAATTACTCAATTTCCATTAGTAATTATATTAAATTCGGCTTCCAATGAATCAGTTGAACGAGAGTTATACACAAAGAATAAAAACTCAAAAAGTGAATATCAATTTTATGATTGGATAGAAAATCTCACAAAAAATGGATTTGCTACTCTGAGAATAGAAAAAAAAGGAGTAGGAGATAGCAATGGAAAGCTAAATGAATGGACATTTGAAGACGAACAAAAGAGTATTGATGCAGCTTTTGAGAAAATAAAAAAACAAGGTTCTATTAATCAACAAAAAATTTATTTAATTGCTTTAGGTTCTTCTTCTTTTGTAGCTTTGGAAAATTTCATTCAAAATAAATCAGATTCAGTAACAAATTTAAAAGCTAATTTTCAAAAGGTCTTTATAGAAAAATTACCTGCACAGTTGCAGAAAACCAAAAATCAGAATACAGATAGCTTATTGTTATACTTTCCACAACTTGCTTTTTTTGATACAACTTATCCTCAGAAAGCCATTCTGAATTTGAATGAGTATAATTTAATAATGGATAATGAAAAAATATTTTGGATAGAATCTCAAGATGATATTCTGAGAGTAATCTCAAGGCTAAAAAAAGAAATGCAATAGACACAAAAAAACTAAACTATACAACAAAACAAAAGAAAAAGACAACTTTTATTTAAGTTATTAACTTAGGTAAACAAAAAAACTATTGATTGAGAATTTACTTTTTTTCTAAACAAAAAACCGTAAAAACAGCTTAGTTAATAATGATTATTTTTTTGAATTGGTGCATATATATATGAACCTCATTGTTGATTTAATAAAAATGATTGAACAAAAATTACGTATCAATACTAATGCAGTAAAAGTTTTATATTCACTAGATAGAAAAAATAATGTTACCTCTTTTTCCTCTTAATTTAATTGTATTTCCAAACGAACCTCTTAATTTGCATGTCTTCGAACCTCGTTACAGACAGCTCGTTTTGGATTGTATAGAAAATAAACAAACCTTTGGAATTCCTCCCTTTTTGAATGAAAAACTACAAGATTATGGAGCAGAAGTCGAATTGATAGAAATTGCACGCCGACATCCAGATGGAAGAATGGACATCAAAACAAAATGTGTAGGTGCTTTTAAAGTTGTTTCGTATTCTAATCCTGCTCCCAATAAACTCTATGCAGCAGGGGAAATTGAACGAATTGTTCATACAGACAATTCTACTTTTTTAGATAAAGAAAAAGTTATAAATCAGATTACAGAACTTTGGCAACTTGTAAAAGCAAATACAGATTTGCCAACAGAAACAGATTTTCTATCTTTCAAAATAGCTCACAAAATCGGACTTTCTTTAGAACAAGAATATGATTTGTTAGCTATGAGTGATGAAACAGAACGTTTAGAACTCATTACGACACATTTAGACCATATCATTCCAATAATCAGAGAGGTAGAAAGGACAAAAGAAAGAATCAAAATGAATGGACACTTTAAAAACTTTGATGAACTGAATTTTTAGCTTAACTATAAAGTTTTTTAATAAAAAATGAAAGTTTCATTTTCTCAAAATCCTAAATTACATTTTTGTCATTTAGGATTTTTTTTATGAAAAATACTAGGCTTCTATTCTAATTTCTAATCCATTTTTAGTACATTGATATAAATTGATTAACTTTCAGCCATAAAACCAAAATTGATAAACATTCACACACAAATACATTTTTTATGAGTAAAATAAGAAGAGAAGAAGCTCTGCGATACCATTCGGAAGGCAAACCTGGAAAAATAGAAGTCATTCCGACAACTGCTACCAAGACACAACGAGATTTGGCTTTAGCCTATTCTCCAGGGGTTGCAGAACCGTGTAAAGAAATTGCAGAAGACGTTGAAAATGTCTATAAATATACAGCAAAAGGAAATTTAGTAGCCGTTATTTCAGATGGAACAGCCGTTTTAGGATTAGGAAATTTAGGTCCTGAAGCTTCCAAACCTGTAATGGAAGGAAAAGGCGTTTTATTCAAAATATTTGCAGGAATAGATGTTTTTGATTTAGAATTGAATACAAAAACGGTAGAAGAATTTATTGCTGTCGTGAAAGCATTAGAGCCTACTTTTGGAGGAATAAACTTGGAAGACATAAAAGCTCCTGAATGTTTTGAAATTGAACAGCGTTTGAAGGAAGAACTTAACATTCCGATTATGCACGATGACCAACATGGAACAGCAATTATTACAGGAGCTGCCCTGTTAAACTCGTTGGAACTTGTCGAAAAAGATATTGATAAAGTAAAAATTGTAGTTTCGGGTGCAGGTGCTTCGGCTACTTCGTGTATGAATATTTTTGTTGATTTGGGTGTAACTCGTGAAAATATCATTGTTTGTGATAGCAAAGGGGTTATTCGTAAAGACAGAGAAAATCTAACTAAAAGTAAAGAAATATTTGCAACAGATACTGATGCACATACATTAGAAGATGCTTTGAAAGGTGCTGATGTTTTTATGGGACTTTCGATGGCAAATGTAATGAGTCCAGAAATGCTCTTATCAATGGCTGAAAATGCAATTGTTTTTGCGCTTGCCAATCCAGATCCAGAGATTAATTATGAGCTTGCCATGAAAACTCGTCAAGATATTATTATGGCAACAGGACGTTCAGACTACAATAATCAAGTAAATAATGTACTTGGTTTTCCATTTATCTTTAGAGGTGCTTTAGATGTTCGTGCTACAGAAATCAACGAACAAATGAAACTTGCAGCCGTAAAAGCTCTTGCTCAATTAGCTAAAGAACCTGTTCCAGATATTGTAAAGATTGCTTATAATCAGCAAACTATTTCTTTTAGCAAAGACTACATCATTCCTAAACCATTAGATCCTCGTCTTCTCACAACAGTTGCGCCTGCTGTAGCTCGTGCAGCTATGGAAAGTGGAGTGGCTAAAAATCCGATTACTGATTGGGAAAGGTACGAAGCCGAACTAATAGAAAGAATGGGAAGAGATCAAAGTATCATTCGTCGTTTGGTAAGCATGGCAAAACAAGACCCTCAACGTGTTGTTTTTGCAGAAGCTGATAATGCCAAAATTTTAATGGCTGCCCAGATTGTTAAAGATGATGGCATTGCAGAACCTATTCTTTTGGGTGATAAGCGAAGAATACAAAAATTGATACAAGAAAATAATTTAGAGTTAGATGATGTTACTATCATTGACCCAAGAAGTGATGAATCCAATGAGCTTATAGAAACGTATGCAAATACATTCTTTGAGAAACGTAAACGTAGAGGTTTCAATAATTATGAAGCTCAAAAAGCAATGCGTGAACGCAATTATTTTGGAGCAATGATGTTAGAAGAAGGTGATGCAGATGCACTTATTTCAGGACTTTCTAGGAAATATTCAGATACTATCCGTCCAGCTTTGGAGGTTGTAGGAACATATAAAAGTCATAGAAAAGTAGCAGGAATTTATTTGATGATTACTCGTAAAGGACCAATTTTCTTTGCTGATACAACCATGATTCCAAATCCAACAGCAGAAGATTTGGTAGGAATTGCAGCCATGACAGCCAACACGGTAAAAGAATTTGGATTAGAACCACGAGTAGCATTTTTGTCGTATTCTAACTTTGGTTCGTCTGATGATGAAGAGCCAAGAAAAGTAAGAAAGGCTGTGGATATGATGAAAGAACAATATCCTCATATTATTGCTGACGGAGAAATTCAGGCAAATATTGCTTTCAATAATGATATTTTGAAAGAAAACTATCCATTCTCTGACCTTGCTAAAGGAGAACCTAATATTTTGATTTTCCCAAATCTTGCCTCTGCAAATATTGCTTATAAACTGATTCAAGAAATTAGTGGTGCAGAAGCTATTGGACCTATTCTGACAGGAATGAAAAAATCAGTTCATATTTTACAGCTTGGAAGTTCAGTTCGTGAAATTGTAAATATGGTTACGATTGCTGTCGTAGATGCACAACTTAAACGCAAATATGCTATGCAAGATGCGAAAGAGAAGTTTATGTAACTGATTTATATTTTAGTGAAACATCAATAACAGTAATAAAAAATGCCTACTTCTAAACAGAAATAGGCATTTTTTTGTATGTTAACTTTTGATTATGCAACCTTTTTAATTGATATGAGGCTCTTTAAATAAAAATTATTTCTTGATCAATCCTTATATACATCAGCCTTTAGTAAAACCTGTTGGAAGGGTAAGCACACAAGAGTTTCAAGCATTTTTGAAAAATGGAATTAAAGAATTTCAGAAACAGCGTTTGAATAATGGATTGTACAAAAATAGAATTTTGAGAAAAAATAAAAAGTGTATTCAGTTTTTAAGAATTGAATACACTTTTTTTATTATCTATCTTCTAAACTGTAATGAATAAAGCTGTCCTTGAATATCTTTTTCATTTTCTACTTCATAAGACAATAAAGACATTCCTCTTTCATAAATGTGAAAAATAGAAAGTACAATTTGTTTGTTTGTGTTTTTATTCAAATAAATGCTATCTCTTGTTTCATTAATACTCCAAACTCCTTTCTCTTTTTTGAAATATTTTGGTGCATTTGTAGTGTAAGTTTGGTCTTTTCTGAACTCTATGTATTTGTCATCATAAAAAATATGAGAGTCTGTTCCATCTTTTGAATTTGTCCCTACTACTTGATGTAGCTTCCAATTTTTTATTAATAACTCTTCTAAAGTCAGTTCTTTTTTCTCAACTTTAGAGGGAGAAGAACAAGCAAAAAATAAGATATTAAAAGCTAGAAAGAAAAGTAACTTAATAATGTGATGCATAATAAATAGGTTTTGAGGAAACTCTAATGTACTAATAATATCATTTATTGATTAAAAAACTGACAAAATTTCCGATTTTATCTATTTAGAAACTCAAAAATTCGATTGGAATAAAACTAGCTAACTTCTTAGTATATAAAATAATACTAGCGCAAGATTCTATCTTGTGCTTTCTATTTGGTAAGCATGTGCTTGCAAAACAATAAGAGAACAAACAATAAAATTTAATAGAATTATGAGCGTAGAACAAGGTAATTTATCAGTAAATACGGAAAATATTTTCCCAATCATTAAGAAGTTTCTCTATTCTGACCACGAAATATTTTTAAGAGAACTCGTAGCCAATGCTGTAGATGCTACTCAAAAGCTAAAACACTTGTCTTCTTCTGCTGATTTTGATAAAGAAGCAACTAGCCCAGTAGGCGACTTGAAAGTTAAAGTTTCTTTTGATAAAGAAGCCAAAACGATTACAGTAAGTGATAACGGAATCGGTATGACAGCCGAAGATATCAAAAAATATATCAATCAGATTGCTTTTTCAGGTGCAGCAGAGTTTGTAGAAAAATATAAAGATGCTCCAAACAATAAGCAAATAATCGGACATTTTGGCTTAGGTTTTTATTCTGCTTTTATGGTTTCTACAAAAGTAGAAATTATTTCTCGTGCTTTTTCAGCTAAAGAAGACGAAGCAGCGCATTGGGAATGTGAAGGTTCAACTTCATTTGAGTTAGAACAAACTACTAAAGCAGAACGAGGAACAGATATTATTCTTCACATTGCAGAAGATTCTGAAGAGTTTTTAGATAACTTCCGTTTGAAAGGAATTTTGGATAAATATGCTAAGTTCTTACCAATTCCAATCGAATTTGAAGGTGAGCAAATCAATGATACAAATCCACTTTGGACAAAATCTCCTTCTGAGCTTAAAGACGAAGATTATTTAGCTTTCTATAAAAAATTGTATCCAATGGGTGAAGACCCACTATTTTGGATTCATTTGAATGTAGATTATCCTTTTGAGCTTACAGGAATTTTGTATTTCCCTAAAGTAAAACAAGAACTTACAGCTTCAAAAGATAAGATTCAGCTTTATAGCCGTCAAGTATTTATTACAGATGAAGTAAAAGAAATTGTACCTGAATTTTTGACACTTTTACATGGTGTAATTGATTCTCCAGATATTCCTTTGAACGTTTCTAGAAGCTATTTACAAGCAGATGGAAATGTAAAACGTATTAGTAGTTACATCACTAAAAAAGTAGCTGACAAACTACAAGAACTTTTCAAAAATGACCGTGAAGGCTACGCAAACAAGTGGGACGATATAGGTCTTTTCGTAAAATTTGGAATGATAACAGATGAAAAATTCTTAGAAAAAGCTGAGAAATTTGCATTAGTAAAAAATGTAGATGGAAAAACATTTACATTTGACGAATACAACGAAAAAATTGCAACCAATCAAACCGACAAAGACGGTAAAAAAGTTTGGTTATACGCTGCTGATGTACAAAAACAACATACATTTATTTCTTCTGCTCAAAAGCGTGGTTATGATGTTTTGGTAATGGATTCGATTATCGATTCGCATTTGATTCAGCGTTTAGAAGGCAAATTAGAAAATATTTCTATTCGTAGAATTGATTCTGATACAGCAGACAAAATTATTGCAAAAGACGAAGTTTTAGAAGCTGTTTTATCAGAAGCAGACCAAACAAAAGTAAAAGAGATTTTTGAGAAAATCGTTACTGAAAATCATACTGTTCAAGTACAAGCAATGCCAACAGATGAAATGCCTGTAACACTTACACTTTCAGAGTTTATGCGCCGTATGAAAGAAATGGCGATGTCTGGAGGAGGAGGAATGTATGGAATGAATCTGCCAGACCAGTACAATGTTATTGTAAATGCAAATCATTCGTTAGTACAAAAAATCTTAGATACAAAAGACGAAGAAGCACAAAAACAAATTGCTCAACAAGCGTATGATTTATCTCTTCTTTCTCAAAATTTGTTAGAAGGAAAAGCTCTTTCTAATTTTGTGGAACGTAGTTTGAATTTTATGAAATAAATATAGAATTCCTATTTCAAATATCGACATTTAACATAGTAGTTTATCAAAAAAGCCTTTTCAATTAATTTTGAAAAGGCTTTTTTCATTAAAGGTTATCACGGTTATTTTTGTATAACAGTCTTCCAGACTGTTGAATTTGATAAAATACTGTTTTTGATGTTCAGACTGGAAGTCTGAACTACCTTAATACAAACCGTGATAAGGTTTATTTTTTAAGAAAATTTACTTCTTCTTCGTGTTATTATAACGACGACGAGGATTTACATTTTTTAAATCCAAATCTATTGGAGGACGAACATTTGTACGTGGTCTTCGTCTAGAAACTTTTTCCTCTTTTGTATCATCTTTCAAACGAGCCAAACGAGAACTTTCTTTTTGTTGTTCTTTCTGCTTTTCCTCTTTTGGAACAACAGATGCTTTGCTACTCTCTTGTAGATTTTGATGTAATTTTTCGATTACATTATCTTTTTTAGGCTGCTCTTGATTCTGATTTTGCTTATTATCTTTGGTATCAGCTTTATCAGTTTCTTTATTTTGAGCTTGATTTGGGTTTTGAGCTTTTTCTTGACCTTGTTGAGCTACTTCCTTTGGCTTTTGAGCATTCTGCCTCTTAGGTTGTTGTTTTTTGGTTTGTTCACCTTGTTGTTTATTCTTTTGCTCCGTTTTTTGTTGGATTTTTTGCTCAACCTTCTGTTCAGCTTTTCCATCATTTTTCACTTCATTTTGAGATGTCGTTGGCTCTGCTTCTACTGTATTGCGAATAGGTCTTTTGTTACTTCTTGTTTTTCTAGTCGACCTTCTTTGCTTATATCTACGATTTTTCTTGGCAGTATTATTCTCTTCAGTAGTTTCATTAGCTTCAACTTTCGAACTTTGTTTTGCTTCTGCTACATTCTGATTTTTATCAGTTTGCTGAGTAGCTATATTTTCTTCTTCTTTTTTATCAGAAGGCGAAGTTTGCTTTTTACGTTGAGAAGCTCTAGCAGGTGGAGCTTGCTTTTTATTGGTAGGCAAACTTTTAGTTTCCTCTTGCTTTGCTTCTTGTTGCTTATTTGTTTTTTCTAATTTTGCGTCTTGTTTTTCATTTGGATTTTCTACAACAGGTTTCTGTCTTTTCTTTGGATTAAAGCTACTTTTACGCTCTACTTTATCCTTAAAATCTTGTTTAGTTTCATTTACAGAATCTGCAAAATCCTCTTTAGCTTTATGTTTCGAACGCACTTTTTTCTTAGCATTTTCCATCGCTAACCTTGCTCTTTCAGAGCGAGCAGCTTTATTTTTCTGCTCTTGTGTCATTTCTTCAGAATTATCATTCTGATTGCTTCTATTTTTTCTATATTTAGAATCAGTAAGACTTTCTCTTTTATCTCTACGCTCTACTCTGTCCATCAAAGTAACAGGAGAAGAAGGTATTTTATGCTGACTTTTTGTTCCTTTAGAACCATGTATCTTAGGGTCATAATCAGCTATTTTTTCCCCTGTAATCTTTATACCACTTGGTTTACTATTTTGGTCATAGTGGTAACGAATGATATATTCATTAAGTGATTGATAGGTTTGGATATTTTCTCTGATATAAAGACCAATAATTCCACGATAGACTTTTCCTTTTTCACAGGTTTTCTGTAAAATTTTGTCATCTATAAGTACAGAACTACAGTTTGTACAGAAGTGATTTTCTGTTGAGATAATAATTTGAGGAAGCGTATTGGTAGCACATACAAAAGTAGCTGCTTTTTTCTCTGTTGCAGCTTCACATCTAGGACAAACAGATGTTTCTTTGATGCGTTGTGTACTATATAAGTTTTGAACGTGTCCTTGGAAAAGATTGAGGTTTGTTTTTTCTGCAAATGATTTTATTTCTTCTTTGCATTCCTCTTCATTTAGTGAAGTCAGATTTTTCGCTGTTCCACCCAAACCAACGAGTTTGCGTAGCCAATTCATCATAATTACGTGTTATTTTTTAATCAGAAAGTATAATTTGACTTTCCTTTGTTGTAATAGTTTTAAAAATGTACTTAGAAAATAATAGAGAAATAAGAATAGAAACATGAAAATAATTGTGGAATAGATTCTATTTACTTTTTAATGAATTCTGATATAAAATTCTTTATTACAATTCTCTTTTTAAAATTTTGTGCTTGAAGTTTTAGTATAAAAAGTTTACTTTTCAATATTCTACTTCCAAAATTTTCTACCTTAGTCTATAATTCTACTAAATATGTATTGATTTAATGTTGTCAAAACCCAGAAATAGTATTTATTTTCTTTTATTTAATTAAATATCAACTCATTACTATTTCAAAATTTTTGCAAAGTTCGTTAAAATTTCGGATTTAACATTCAATTATCATGAAGAATACGAATTTTTTATTGTATTTCAAACATTTTTTTTATAAAATAATTAACTGAGAGCTATTTAGTTTGTTTTTCTTACAAAAAATTATTTTCTAATCTCTTCTATATTTTATCTAAAAATTATGTCTCATCAAAATTCCACTCTCAAACGTATCACAAAAGATGAAATTATTGACATGGAAACTCGTTTTCGTGCCAATTTTATCAATTCTATTTCAGGTTTTAAGAGTGTCGGACTTATCGGAACAATTTCGAAAGATAATCAAACAAATTTAGCTATTTTTAGTCAGGTTTTTCATTTGGGAGCAAATCCAGCTCTTATGGGTTTTATTATTCGTCCTGATGCCTCTCCTCGTCATACCTTAGAAAATATTGAAGAAACAAAATATTTTACCTTCAATCATATTAGTCAAGAGTTTTACAAACAAGCACATCAAACGGCTGCACGTTACCCAAAAGAAACTTCAGAGTTTGAAGCGACAGGGCTAACTCCTCATTTTGAAAGTAATTTTATTGCTCCTTATGTAAAAGAATCGCATTTCAGAATCGGACTAAAACTAGAAGAAAAACACAATTTAGTCATCAACAATACTATTTTTCTGATAGCCAGCGTACAAGAAGTCATTTTGAATGAAGAAATTATTGAAAAAGATGGTTATATTGATATTGAAAAAGCAGGAACAGTTACATCTTCTTGTTTGGATAGCTACCATACTACAAAACGATTAGAAAGACTTCCTTATGCAAAGCCATAATGATTTACATTATTATTCTCAACTAATTTTACACAAACAAAAAAACACCTTATTTATGAACACTGACACAACAACAAGCACAGAAAAACTCAACGAACAAGACGAATATCGCTTAACATTTTCCTATTCTCAAGAGCAAGTCAATCGTTTTGCAGAAGTAACAGGCGATAACAATCCTTTACATCTTGACGAAGAATACGCAGCAACAACTATGTTTAAACGTCCGATTATGCATGGATTTTTGGGAGGAAGTGTTTTTTCTAAAATTTTTGGAACACTATTCCCAGGGGAAGGAACAATTTATATGAATCAGACTATGAATTTTATGCGCCCCATGTTTGTCGATACAGAATATGAAGCTGTCATGACAATCACAGAAATAAATAGAGAAAAAAATCGTGCAAAAGTTCAGACACAGGTTATAGACAAATCTACAGGAAAAGTTACCATTAGTGGAGAAGCAACAGTTATTAATCCGAATAGATTGTAAAATATTCACACCTATAAGGTTTTGAAAACCTTATAGGTGTAAATCTATTTCTACTTTTCTACTGCTAATTTCTTTTTTAGATTGATTAGCATTTCTTTTGTTGTACTTTCCATGTCATATTCATGCTTCCAATTCCAATCTTTACGAGCAACATCATCATTTACAGAATCTGACCACGAATCTGCAATAGATTGTCTTAACTCATCTATTTTATAGCTAATCTCTAAATTTGGAGTATGTTTTTTAATTTCATCATATAGCTCTTTTGGCGTACAATCAAACGCATTTAGATTATAACCCTCATGAGTAGATAAACTTTCTTTAGGAGCATCCATAAGCTCTAATGTAGCACGAACAGCATCAGGCATATACATCATAGGAAGACGAGTAGTTGAGTCCAAGAAACAACTAAATTCATTTCCTTCTACGGCTTTATAAAAAATATCAACAGCATAATCTGTAGTTCCACCACCTGGAGGCGTTTTGTAGCTAATCAAACCAGGATAACGCAACGAACGAACATCTACTCCATATTTATTGAAATAATATTCACACCATTGCTCTCCTGCTCGTTTACTAATTCCATAAATAGTTGAAGGATTCATGGAAGTATATTGAGGTGCAGGCGAAGGTGTAGTAGTTCCAAAAACAGCAATAGAGCTTGGATAATAGACTTTATTTAATTTCTCATGACGAGCAATTTCCAAGACATTCAGAAGACCATTCATATTTATATTCCACGTCTGAATCGGATTTTCTTCTCCTTTTGCTGAAAGAATAGCTGCCAAATGATAAATCTGTGTAATCTTATATTTTTTCACAATCGAAGAAAGTGCATCTATATCCAAAACATTTAGCATTTCAAAAATACCATTTTCTTCTTGTGGACTTCTTATATCTGAATTAATAACCGCATCTTGTCCGTATTTCTCTTGTAGAGCAGCCGAAAGTTCTGTTCCTAGTTGTCCATTTGCACCTATAATAAGTATTTTTTCCATTGTGTATTCGTTTATTTTTATTGGTTAAAGAATAAAAATTATAAAAATAAAAACTTTAAATTATCAATAGATTATTCATAATTTTTAATTCGTAATTTTTAATTGCTATTCAATTATGTTGTATGGTTTATTTTGATACAAATTAGGCTAAAAAAAGTGAATCACAAAACAAAAAGGCTTTCACAATAAATATGAAAGCCTTTTTAAGTTTTTTTGAAAGAAGTATTATTGAATTTCTTTAAGAGTAACAAAACCATTTTCATAATTTTGAGAAAGTAAAGCTGATTTTCCACCTCCCATTATGTTATTGACTTCATTAAAATCAATTTGATTAGGAGAAGAGAAAAAATCATTCAAATCTACTCTCAAAACAATTTTTTTATTTTCTGTACTGAAAATTCCTTTGTCATTGACAGAATCAAAACTCAAACTAACTTTTTTATAATTTGAATTAAGTCCAATATGAAAAACCAACGGAATAGAAGCATTTGAATTAGAAACATCATTCAAATATTTTCCTTCCATAACAACAAACTTATAGCCTGTATTCCAGTCCCATGCCATACTATTGCTAATATCCAAATCACCAGTATTATCCAAAGAAGTATTTTTGATAGAATCTACACCAATAGAAAAATTCATTTTACTAAAGTCTCCTTTTTTTACCAAAATTTCTCTTTCAAAAGTAGTTGCTTCTCTATCTGCTGAAAACAACAAATAAGAATCTTCTACTTTGAAAGTTTCACTTGTAGAAGCTGATTCAAATTCAAAATTACTTAAATAGAATTTGAAATTTTCTAATAAGTATTTTTGATTTAAGTCATTTTGATATTCTTGTAATAACTTCAAAGGTTTATCTTTTACAAAAAACTCTAATTCTAAAGTTATTTTTTCTGTTTCATCATCTTTTTTAGATTCATTTTCAGAACAAGCAGAAAATAAAACTAAGAATAAAAAGAATATTGGATAATAATTTAGTTTTTTCATAGTAGTTTAGATATTAAGTCAATAAATTATTTTTTACTTGCTCTGTATTTATCTAATGCTTTTTGAGCTGTATTTTTAATTTTGCCTTGCATAAAAGAACTCCACCCCAACAGCTTTCCAGATACTCCCAAAGCCATTCCAGACCATTTCCATAAATCAAAATCGTCTGTATGACGGATAATTTTGCCATTTTCAAACTCAAAAACAGCTTTTATTTTATTATGAACTGTATTTCCAGTTTTACTAAACAGATAAATTGCTTCCCAATTAGCAGAACCTTTAATTCCATTCGCTTCAACATTTGAAAAGGAAACCTTTAAATCGGTTGCACTTCCCAGTAACATGCGCCACATATCTTTAGCTTCTTCTCCTTTCAGATTCTTAAAAACAGGGTCATTAAAAACTATATCATCATCATAATAACTTACCATTTTTTCTGCATCTTTATTCATAAAAGCAGTATAAAAATCAGTAATAATTTGTTCTTTTTCTTCTCTAGAATTCATAGGTGGTAATAACATTTACGATACAAATTCGGGTAACTCGAATGTATATTTGTTTAATTGTATTAAAATGCAAATAAAGTAATACCAATAGTTATTGGGCTTCCTCCATTACAGTCGCAATCTAACTTATTTTCTTGGAATAATGAATTAAGTCCATAATAACCAAATAAATAAAAACTGCCATAACCTATACGAGCCAAAGCACCATAACGTACCTTAGAAACCAGAAAATTATTTTTAGTTTTATCTATAAAATTAGACCCATCATCTTTATATCTCACTTTTGTAGCTGCCGAAACAGGAATTCCAAATTTTCCTCCCAAAGCAAAACGCACTCCTTTTTTGGTAGGATTTGGAATATAATGAAACTCCAAAGGAATATCTATATAAGTCACTGAAAATTTACTCTTTTTGATTTCATCTTGCTTAAGCTCATAAAATTGTATCTTTTCTTCTCCCAATACATTATTTCCTCTAAAAAGGCTTACATCATCTTTAAACATATAATTATCTACAGCCAAAGAAACTCCAGGTAAAAACTTTACATTCGTACCTAAGTTTATATTTCCCATATAAGATAAATTGACAGACCATGAACCCCAAATTTTCAAATCCATAGGGTCAGGTGCATTAAGTAAAGAACTCACGCCAAAATCAAGAATAAAATATCCAGGAATAATTTCATCACGAGTATTAATAATATTTTTGTCCTTATCAATACGCATATTTTGTGCAAAAGTAGCAGAACTACAAAATGTAAAAACTACTAGAAAAACAAAAAAAATAGGGTGAGCAAAAAATTTGTTCATTTTAAAAAAATTGAAGAAATAAAATAAATTGTAAATAGAATACAAGGTAAAAAATAATTATTACTTAATCCAATAACTCAAAGTAAGAAGGATAGTTTTGAGTTGTCTTTATTCTTTGTTTGTATTGCATCAACTTTTTCACTAGGATGATATAAAAACTGTTTTCCACAAAAAAAGCCTTTCTAATCAATTATGATTAAAAAGGCTTAATTCTTTGTCCGTTCACAAATACATTTATGTATCTGTCCTTATAAAGACGGGCGATGACCTACTCTCCCACGAATAGCGCAGTACCATCGGCGCAATAGGGCTTAACGGCTCTGTTCGGAATGGAAAGACGTGTACCCCTATGCTATGATCACCCTTTATCTTTAGGTAAATTGTCTGGCTAGTACCAATGCAACTTACACAAGTTCTTAAAAAGTTCTTTAACAAGTGTTACTTTAACAAAGTAAGGTGTATAGTATATTTAAAAATTATGATCTCCCGTTTGCATATCGGAAAACCTACACTAACAAAAGACTACTGAGAAATTAGTACAGCTCAGCTCCATTTATTTCTAAACTTCCACCTGCTGCCTATCTACGTCATCATCTCTAACGTCTCTTAAGGGAAATCTCATCTTGAAGTCAGTTTCGCACTTAGATGCTTTCAGTGCTTATCTGTTCCAAACGTGGCTACTCAGCAATGCAGTTAGCACCACAACTGATACACCAGAGGTTTGTCCAACTCGGTCCTCTCGTACTAAAGTCAGATCTTCGCAAATTTCCTACGCCCACAACAGATAGAGACCGAACTGTCTCACGACGTTCTGAACCCAGCTCGCGTGCCACTTTAATGGGCGAACAGCCCAACCCTTGGGACCTTCTCCAGCCCCAGGATGTGACGAGCCGACATCGAGGTGCCAAACCTCCCCGTCGATATGAGCTCTTGGGGGAGATCAGCCTGTTATCCCCGGAGTACCTTTTATCCTTTGAGCGACGGCCTTTCCACACAGAACCGCCGGATCACTATGCCCTACTTTCGTACCTGCTCGACCTGTTTGTCTTGCAGTCAAGCTTCCTTATGCCATTACACGCTACATACGATTACCAACCGTATTGAGGAAACCTTGGGAAGCCTCCGTTACACTTTCGGAGGCGACCACCCCAGTCAAACTACCCACCACGCACCGTCCCTCTCACGAGGTTAGATGACAAATACAGAAAGGGTGGTATTTCAACAATGACTCCACAACGCCTAGCGACGCTGCTTCAAAGTCTCCCACCTATCCTACACATTCTGTATTCAACAACTATGCGAAGCTATAGTAAAGGTTCACGGGGTCTTTTCGTCCCGTTGCGGGTAATCGGCATCTTCACCGATACTTCAATTTCACCGGAATCATGGTTGAGACAGTGTCCAAGTCGTTACACCATTCGTGCAGGTCGGAACTTACCCGACAAGGAATTTCGCTACCTTAGGACCGTTATAGTTACGGCCGCCGTTTACTTGGGCTTCGATTCAAACCTTCGGATTACTCCTAAGCTCCCCTCTTAACCTTCAAGCACCGGGCAGGTGTCAGGCATTATACTTCATCTTACGATTTCGCAATGCCCTGTGTTTTTGTTAAACAGTCGCTTGGACCTTTTTATTGCAGCCGCTTATATCGCTATAAGACGGCACCCCTTCTCCCGAAGTTACAGGGTAAATTTGCCTAGTTCCTTAACCATGAATCTTCCGAGCGCCTCAGGATTCTCTCCTTGACTACCTGTGTCGGTTTGCGGTACGGGCTATTTAAATTAACGTTAACGAGGATTTTCTTGGAAGCTATTATGTAGATTATCAACGCCCCCGAAGGTTTGTCGTACTATTGCCTAATCCAATCTCTAGCGGATTTACCTACTAAAAACCTTTGCGTTTCGGCTTTAACGTCCATTTCTGTCAGAACGCACTACACTATTTACTCCGTCTCCCCTAACAATTTAAACGAGGTACAGAAATATTAATCTGTTTCCCATCGGAATCGCTCTTCAGCTTATCCTTAGGTCCCGACTAAACCTGA